>NZ_JBHVZO010000005.1:315782-518728 GCF_042879855.1 Streptomyces sp. NPDC058326
CGACCCCCCCCCGATGCTGCGCCTACGGGGGGGGGGTCCTTCGCGGACGGCCGTTCATCAACATCAATTGGACGGGGCGGCCCGCCCCGCGGCCCCCCCCCCACCAGTCTACGTGCCGGTGAGGGCGGAACGCGCCCTCAGCCCTTGGCCGCGGGTTCCTTCTGGCGCTTCTCGACCGGGCCGCGGCGGACGGAGCCCGGCGCATTCCAGTCCTGGCCCTTCCGGGCCCGCTTCTTGGCGGCCTCGGAGGACCGGAGCTGGTAGGGGACGGAGGTCACCATGACGCCCGGGGTGAAGAGCAGCCTCCCCTTGAGCCGCAGGGCGCTCTGGTTGTGCAGCAGGTGCTCGTACCAGTGGCCGACGACGTACTCGGGGATGTAGACGGACACGGCGTCGCGCGGGCTCTCGCGGCGGATGTTCTTGACGTACTCGACGACCGGCCGGGTGATCTCGCGGTAGGGCGAGTCGAGGATCTTGAGCGGTACGTTGATGCCGCGGCGGGTCCACTCCTCCTTGAGCGCCTTCGTCTCGGCCGGGTCGACGTTGACGGTGAGTGCTTCCAGCTCATGGGCGTGGAGCAGCTTGGCGTACGCGAGGGCGCGCAGGGTCGGCTTGTGGAGCCGGGAGACCAGGACGACGGAGCGGACGCGGGAGGGGCGTACGTACTCGTCGGGCCGTTCCTCGGCGGCGGCGATCTCGGCGGCGACGGAGTCGTAGTGCTTACGGATCGCGGTCATCGTGCCGTAGAAGATCACCATGCCGAGCAGGGCGACCCAGGCGCCGTGGGTGAACTTGGTGGCGAGGACGACGACGAGGACGAGGCCGGTGAAGAAAGCGCCGAACGCGTTGATCGCGCGGGAGCGGATCATGTGGCGGCGCTTGGCCGGGTCGCGCTCCGTCTTCAGGTGCCGGTTCCAGTGCCGGACCATGCCGGTCTGGCTGAGCGTGAAGGAGACGAAGACACCGACGATGTACAGCTGGATCAGCTTGGTCGAGTCGGCTCCGTAGACCCAGACGAGGAGGGCGGCGGCGCCGGCGAGGAGCACGATGCCGTTGGAGAAGGTGAGGCGGTCGCCGCGGGTGTGCAGCTGGCGCGGCAGGTACCGGTCCTGGGCGAGGATCGAGCCGAGGAGGGGGAAGCCGTTGTACGCGGTGTTGGCGGCCAGGAAGAGGACGAGCGCGGTGGCCGCGGCGAGGACGACGAAGAGGAACGTCCCGTCGCCGAAGACGGCGGCCGCGACCTGGGAGATGACCGGGTCCTGGACGTAGCTCTCGCCGACCGGGACGCCGTTGTGGAGCAGGTCGTGGGCGGGCTTCTCCGCCATCCGGACGTCGGTGGCCATGGCCAGGAAGATGATGCCGCAGAACATGGTGACGGCGAGGCCGCCCATGAGGGCGAGCGTGGTGGCGGCGTTCTTCGACTTCGGCTTGCGGAAGGCGGGGACGCCGTTGGAGATGGCCTCGACGCCGGTGAGGGCGGCGCAGCCGGAGGAGAAGGCTCGCAGGAGGAGGAAGACGAGCGCGAATCCGGCGAGGCCCTGGTGCTCGGGCTTGATCTCGAAGTCGGCGGTGGGGGCCTTCATGGTCTCGTCGAGGACGATCCCCTTGTACGCGCCCCAGACGATCATGAGGAAGACGCCGGCGACGAAGACGTACGTCGGGATGGCGAAGAGGCTGCCCGACTCCTTCACCCCGCGCAGGTTCATCACGGTGAGGAGCACGATGACGCCGACCGCGCAGGCCACCTTGTGTTCGACGACGAAGGGGATCGCGGAGCCGAGGTTCTCGATGCCCGAGGAGATCGACACGGCGACGGTCAGGACGTAGTCGACGAGCAGGGCGCTCGCGACGGTGAGTCCGGCCTTCGGCCCGAGGTTGGTGTTGGCGACCTCGTAGTCGCCGCCTCCGCTCGGGTACGCGTGGACGTTCTGCCGGTAGGACGCGACCACCGTGAACATCAGCACGACGACCGCGAGCGCGATCCAGGGGCTGAAGTGGTAGGCCGACAGGCCGGCGACGGAGAGGACGAGCAGAACCTCGCCCGGTGCGTACGCCACCGAGGACAGCGGGTCGGAGGCGAAGACGGGGAGGGCGATCCGCTTCGAGAGGAGGGTCTCTCCGAGCTTGTCGCTGCGCAGGGCCCGCCCGATCAGGATCCGTTTGGGCACGTCGGTCAGTTTGGACACGCAGAGGATCGTAAGCGTTCGAAAACAGCCAAGCTCACCGCGACCCCCTCTCCCCGCGGATCCATACGGAATCTTTCCGTCGACCACCTCTGATGCGGTCCCGTTCGGCGTTGCCGCATAAGCTCGGACCGGGCGAACCGGCAGGGTGTCGCCCGCCGCTGCCCGGGCGCATCGGGCGAGGAAAGTTGTGAGCAGGGTGTTTTCGCAGGTCAGTAGGGCGATCAGGAGTGCGGGGTAAGGGGACGTGCACATCGTCATCATGGGCTGCGGGCGAGTGGGAGCCGCTCTCGCGCAGACCCTCGAACAGCAGGGGCACACCGTCGCGGTCGTGGACCAGGACCCGACGGCGTTCCGTCGTCTGGGGTCGGGTTTCGGCGGTCGGCGCGTCACGGGCGTGGGCTTCGACCAGGACACGCTGCGCGAGGCCGGGATCGAGGACGCCGGTGCCTTCGCCGCGGTGAGCAGCGGTGACAACTCGAACATCATCGCGGCGCGGGTCGCGCGCGAGATGTTCGGCATCGAGAACGTGGCGGCGCGGATCTACGACCCGCGCCGGGCCGAGGTCTACCAGCGCCTCGGCATCCCGACGGTCGCGACGGTCCGCTGGACCGCCGACCAGATGCTGCGGCGCCTGCTGCCCTCGGGGGCGGAGCCCCTGTGGACGGACCCGAGCGGTGGGGTGCAGCTCGCCGAGGTGCACACCTCGCCGGCCTGGATCGGTCACAAGATCAGCCGGCTCCAGGACGAGACGGGAGTGCGCGTCGCGTTCCTGACCCGGCTCGGCGAGGCGATCATCCCCACCTCGCAGACGGTGCTCCAGGAAGGTGATCTGGTGCACGTGATGATGCGTACGGACGAGATCGCGAAGGTCGAGGAGGCCTTCGCCGAGGGTCCCGAGGAGGGCGGTCACTGATGCGTGTCGCTATTGCGGGCGCGGGTGCGGTGGGCCGTTCCATCGCGGGCGAGCTCCTGGAGAACGGGCACGAGGTCCTGCTCATCGACAAGGCGCCGACCGCCATCTCGGTGGAGCGGGTGCCACAGGCGGAGTGGCTGCTCGCCGACGCCTGCGAGATCACCTCGCTCGACGAGGCGGCGCTCCAGCGCTGCAACGTGGTGATCGCGGCGACCGGGGACGACAAGGTGAACCTCGTCGTCTCGCTGCTCGCCAAGACCGAGTACGGCGTGCCGCGGGTCGTCGCCCGGGTGAACAACCCGAAGAACGAGTGGCTGTTCACCGAGGCGTGGGGCGTGGACGTCGCCGTCTCGACCCCGCGCCTGATGTCGGCGCTTGTGGAGGAGGCGGTGAGCGTCGGCGACCTCGTCCGGCTGCTCCGCTTCAGCCACGGCGACGCGAACCTGGTCGAGCTGACGCTTCCGCCGGAGTCGGCGGTCGCCGGTACGACGGTCGGGGACGTGGCCTGGCCGCAGGACACCTCGCTGGTGACGATCATCCGCGGTTCGCGGGTGCTCACGCCGAGCCCCGAGGAGACCCTGGAGGCGGGCGACGAGCTGCTGTTCGTGGCCGCGCAGGCCCGCGAGGAGCAGCTGGAGGAACTCCTCCAGGTCCGCCGGGCCGACTCCGAGTCCTGACGCCTCGCCGCTCCCCCAGCCGCGGTCGTACGGAAGGGCCCGGACCTGTTCATCAGGTCCGGGCCCTTCCGCGTACGCTCAGCGGCTCACGCCTCGGGGTGGCTCTGCCGGGCGGCGGCAGCCGCCTCGCGCTCCTTCTCGGCGCGCTCCTCGGCCTCCATCTCGGCGAAGACGTCGATCGGCGGCGGAGCCTTCGCGAGGAACATCCAGGTGAGGTAGACCGCGAGCAGGAACGGCGGGATCTTGAGCGCCACGAGGACCCAGCCGAACTTGGTGGTGTCGGCCCACCAGTACATCGGGAAGAGGATCGCGCACTTGCCGAGCAGGATCAGGCCCCAGGCCCAGCTGGCCTTCGCGTACGCCTTCTTCCGGCCGGGGTTACGGGTGCGCCAGGAGAGGTTCTCCTTGAAGACCGGGCCCAGGATCAGGCCGATCAGCGGGACCCCGGCGATCGTGGTGATGATGTACGCGAGGGCGAGGCCCAGGGTGTACAGCATGCCGGGCAGGTAGAAGTCCTTGGCGTTGCCGGTCATCATCGCGAAGACCACGCCGAAGGCGACACCGAAGACACCGCTGAAGGCGTGCTTGACGGTGTCCCGTCGGATCAGCCGGACGGCGACCAGGACCAGCGAGACCGCGAGCGCGGCGATCGCCGAGATGTGCAGGTCCTTGTTGATCGTGAAGATCGTGACGAACAGCAGGCCGGGCAGGACCGTCTCGACCATGCCCCGCAGGCCGCCGAAGGCCTCGAACAGCGCGGCCTCGGTGACCTCCTTCGAGGCCTGGGCGTCCTGGTCCGTGGTGGTCGGCTTGTCGAGGGACGTCACCGGCTACTCCTGTCCGAGCGGTCGGAGCTCGTATTTGGGGTTGAAGAGGACCCGCCGGCCGTGGCTCATGGAGATCCGGCCGGAGGCGATCAGCTTGCGGCCGGGCTCGATGCCCACGATGGAACGCCTTCCGAGCCACACGACGTCGAGCGGTGCCGTGCCGTCGAAGAGTTCGGCCTCCAGCGCGGGCACTCCGGCCCGGGGGCGCAGCGTGACCGTGCGCAAGGTACCAGTCACCTTGACTATCTGGCGGTCGGAGCAGTCGCAGATACGCGTGCACCCCGAGGCCTCGGCGTCTTCCTGGAGCTCCTCCGACTCCAGGTCCTCCGGGGAGGAGGAGAGCCGGTCGAGCATCCGGCGGAACCTGCCGGCCGGCTTCTCTGTACGCGGTGCAGCACTCATACAGAAAGCGTACCGGCCACCGCTGTCACCGGGACCGGCCCCGGCCGACCCTTCCGTTCAGCGTTCGAAGCGGTAGCCCATGCCCGGTTCGGTGACGAAGTGCCGCGGGTGCGAGGGATCGCTCTCCAGCTTGCGCCGCAGCTGCGCCATGTACACCCGGAGGTAGTTGGTCTCCGTCCCGTACGAGGGTCCCCAGACCTCCTGGAGCAGTTGCTTCTGGCTGACGAGGCGGCCGCTGTTGCGCACCAGGACTTCGAGGAGGTGCCACTCGGTGGGGGTGAGCCGGACGTCCCGGCCGTCGCGGTGGACCTTCTTCGCCGCCAGGTCGACGGTGAAGCCCTCGGTCTCGACGACCACGGCCCCGTCCTCGGCGCCGCCGACCGGCTCGGCCCGGCGCACGGCGGCGCGCAGCCGGGCGAGCAGCTCGTCCATGCCGAAGGGCTTGGTGACGTAGTCGTCGGCGCCCGCGTCGAGCGCCTCGACCTTCTCGTCGGAGGTCTGCCGGGCCGAGAGGACCAGGATCGGGACGCGCGTCCAGCCGCGCAGGCCCCTGATGACCTCGACGCCGTCCATGTCGGGCAGGCCGAGGTCGAGGACGACGACGTCGGGGTGGCGTTCGGCGGCGAGCCGGAGGGCGGTGGCACCGTCGGCGGCGGCGTCGACCTCGTACTTCCGCGCCTTGAGGTTGATCACCAGGGCGCGGACGATCTGCGGCTCGTCGTCGACCACGAGAACCCGGGTCATGGAGGGGGCCTTCCTTCTGCTGGGGTGCTGCTGTACGGGGAGGGGGCGCGGGCGGGGCGGGTGCCGGCCGACGGGACGGGCGTACGGGAGCGCGGCGGGTCAGGTCACGGCGTGCGCCGGGAGGTCCGCGGCGGGCGCCGGGGGGCCGCCCCTCGCGGCCCGCAGGGTGAGCACCATGGTCAGGCCCCCGCCGGGAGTGTCCTCGGCGGCGAGCGTGCCGCCCATGGCCTCGACGAAGCCGCGGGCCACCGCGAGGCCGAGGCCGACCCCGGAGCCGCGCGGTGCGTCGCCGAACCGCTGGAAGGGCTCGAAGATGCCGTCCTTGGTCTCGTCGGGCACGCCGGGGCCGCGGTCGACGACCCGGAGCTCGACCCGGTCGCCCAGGGCGCTGGCGGCGACCGTCACGGGCGTTCCCTCGGGGCTGTACTTGACGGCGTTCTCCACGATGTTGGCGACGGCCCGCTCCAGGAGGCCCTTGTCGACCTCGACCATGGGCAGCGTCTCGGGGATGTCCAGCTCGGCGCTGCCGTCGGGCACTCCGCCGAGCGCCATGGGGACGACCTCGTCGAGGTCGACGACACGGACCAGGGGGGTGACGGTGCCGGTCTGGAGGCGGGACATGTCGAGGAGGTTCCCGACGAGGTGGTCGAGGCGGTCGGCGCCGGCCTCGATGCCCTCCAGGAGCTCGGCGCGGTCCTGCTCGGACCACTCGACGTCGTCGGAGCGCAGGGAGGAGACGGAGGCCTTGATGCTCGCGAGCGGGGTCCGCAGGTCGTGGCTGACGGCGGCGAGCAGCGAGGTACGGATCTTGTTGCCCTCGGCCAGCTTCCGGGCCTTCTCCGCCTCGCCCACCAGCCGCTGGCGGTCGAGGACGACCGCGGCCTGGGCGGCGAAGGCGCCGAGGACCCTCCGGTCCTCGGCGGGCAGCACCCGGCCGGACAGGGCGAGGGCGAGGTGGTCGCCGACCGGCATGTCGACGTCCGCCTCCTCGGGCCTGGCCGCCGGATGGGGGCCGACGCTCGCCGCCCGCGTCCAGGGCTCGACCTCGTCCACCCTCTCCAGGAGGGCCACGGACTCCATGGAGAAGGTCTCGCGGACCCGTTCGAGGAGTGCGTCCAGGCTGGTCTCGCCGCGCAGCACGCTGCCGGCGAGATAGGAGAGCACCTCGGACTCGGCGCGCAGCCTGGCGGCCTGGTGGGTGCGCCGGGCGGCCAGGTCCACCACCGAGGCGACCGCCATGGCGACGCCGAGAAAGACGGCGATGGCGACGATGTTCTTCGGGTCGGCGATGGTGAGCCGGCGGACGGGCGGGGTGAAGAACCAGTTGAGGAGGAGGGAGCCCGCGGCGGCCGAGGCCAGCGCCGGCAGGAACCCGCCGATCAGGGCGGCCGCGACCGTCAGGGCGAGGAAGAGCAGCATGTCGTTGGCGAGACCGAGGTCGGCCTCGACATGGGTGAGGAGCAGGGCGAGGGCGGCGGGTCCTGCGACGCCGACCGCCCACCCGCCGATGATCCGGGAGCGCCCGAGGCGGGCCCCGCGGGCGACGGGCAGGCCGCGCCCCTTGGCGACCTCGCCGTGGGTGACGATGTGGACGTCGAGGTCGGTTCCGGAGTCACGGGCCACGGTCTGGCCGACGCCGGGGCCGAAGATGTACTGCCAGGTACGGCGGCGACTGGAGCCGAGGACGATCTGGGTGGCGTTGACACCGCGGGCGAACTCCAGGAGCGCGGAGGGGACGTCGTCGCCGATGACGTGGTGGAACGTTCCGCCGAGGTCCTCGACGAGGGTGCGCTGGACGGCCAGCTCCTTCGGGGAGGCCGCGGTGAGCCCGTCGCTGCGGGCTATGTAGACGGCGAGGACCTCGCCGCCCGCGCCCTTCTCGGCGAGCCGGGTGGCGCGCCGTATGAGGGTGCGGCCCTCGGGGCCGCCGGTCAGGCCGACAACGATGCGCTCGCGGGCCTGCCAGGTGGAGCGGATGTTGTGCTCGCCCCGGTAGCGCTGGAGGTACTCGTCGACCCGGTCGGCGGTCCAGAGCAGGGCGAGCTCGCGCAGGGCGGTGAGGTTGCCGGGGCGGAAGTAGTTGGAGAGGGCGGCGTCGACCTTCTCCGAGGTGTAGACGTTTCCGTGGGCCATCCGTCGCCGCAGGGCCTCCGGGGACATGTCGACCAGCTCGATCTGGTCCGCCCGTCGGACGACCTCGTCGGGGACGGTCTCCCGCTGCCGTACGCCCGTGATCGCCTCGACCACGTCTCCCAGTGACTCCAGGTGCTGGATGTTGACGGTCGAGATGACGTCGACGCCGGCCGCGAGGAGCTCGGCGACGTCCTGCCACCGCTTGCGGTTGCGGGAGCCGGGGACGTTCGTGTGGGCGAGCTCGTCGACGAGGGCGACGGCGGGGCGGCGGGCGAGGACGGCGTCGATGTCCATCTCGGTGAAGGCCGCGCCCCGGTGCTCCAGGTTCCGGCGCGGCACCTGCTCCAGGCCGTGCAGCATGACCTCCGTACGGGGCCGCCCGTGGTGCTCCACGAACGCCACGACGCAGTCCGTGCCGCGCTCCACCCGGCGGTGCCCCTCGGAGAGCATCGCGTAGGTCTTGCCGACGCCCGGCGCAGCGCCGAGGTAGATCCGAAGCTTGCCGCGTCCCATGGGACGACCATACGTCCAGCCAATCGGACATTCCGTACGCGGGGAAAGGGCCGGTGTGGTCTTGACGTGATCCTGATAGAGCCCGGCGCTCGGTCCGCCGCTGTCCCGTCGTCCCGCTCAGTGCTCGATGATCTCGCCGTCGCTCAGCTCCAGGACCCGGTCCGCCAGGCCCAGGAGCTGGGGGTCGTGGGTGGCGACCAGGGCCGTACAGCCCTCGCTGCGCACCACCGCGCGCAGCAGCTGCATGACGGCGAGCCCGGTCTCCGCGTCCAGCTGGCCCGTGGGCTCGTCGGCTATCAGCAGCGCCGGCTTGTTGGCGAGGGCCCGGGCGATGGCGACCCGCTGCTGCTGGCCGCCGGAGAGCTCACCGGGCCGCTGGGCCGCGTGATCGGCGAGGCCGACCAGGCCGAGGAGGAGGGCCACCCGCTCCTCGCGCTCCTTCGGATCCGCCTTGCGCAGCCGCATGGGCACGCCCACGTTCTCGGCGGCGGAGAGGATCGGGAGCAGACCGAAGGACTGGAAGATGAAGCCGATCCGGTCGCGGCGCAGCTCCAGGAGCCCTTCCTCGCCGAGCGTGGAGAGGTCGACGCCGTCGATGACGATCGAGCCCCCGTCCGCGCTGTCGAGGCCGCCCACGAGGTTGAGCAGGGTCGTCTTGCCGGAGCCCGAGCGGCCCTTGAGGGCGACGAGCTCGCCGCGCGGGATGTCGAAGGAGACGCCGCGCAGGGCGTGGACGGCGGCCTCGCCCGTGCCGTACGAGCGGCGCAGGTCCCGGACGCGGACCATCGGCGGGCCGGCCGGGTCCTCGGTGAGGGCCGTCGCGGACCTCGTGCTGCTCTCACTCACCCTGTGCTCCCCCTCCTCGAACATGTGCGCCGTCAGTATGGTCCGGGGCGGGGTCCGAGGACCAGAGCCCCAGGCCGGGCCTGTGGAGAACGAGCCTGTGGAAAACGGCGGTGGGCCGCTGCCCGTACACAGGTACGGGCAGCGGCCCACCGGGGGTGCGACGGGTCAGCGGATCTCGGAGATCTCCGGACCGCGCTGGAGCTGGCCCATGCCGCCGGAGAAGCGGGAGTTCTCCTGCTCCTCCTGCTGCACGCCGTCCGGCACCATCTGCGCGTCGTTCGGCAGCTTCAGGACGATCGGGTCACGCGGGGCCATCGGGCCGTCGCCGCGGACGACCACGGTGTCCCGGACGATCTGCTCCAGGAGACCCGCCGCCTCGGGCTGGACCGCGCCCTGGCCGGAGATCACTCCGCGCAGGAACCAGCGGGGCCCGTCGACACCGACGAAGCGGACCAGCTGCACGCCGCGGTTGCCGTCCGGCAGCTGGACGGGGACCTGCGCGCGCAGCTCCCAGCCCAGCGGGCCCTCGACCTCGTCGATGACCCCGCCCTGCTCGACGATGCCCGTGGCGATCTCGTCGCGGACCTCGCCCCAGATGCCCTCGTTCTTGGGCGCGGCGAACGCCTGCAGCTGCACGGCGCTGTCACGCAGGACGACGGTGGCCGCGACGATCGCGTCGCCCGCCACCTCCACCCGCAGCTCCATGCCCTCGACTCCGGGCACGAAGACGCCGCCCAGGTCAACACGGCCCTCGTCGGGCTTGGTGACCTCGGAGATGTCCCAGGGGCCGTCGGGCCGGGGCGCCGGCGGAAGGTTCACCCGGCGCGGGGCCGCGTCGTCCGCGTCCTCGCCGTCCACCGCGTCGACCTGCTCGACCTCGCTCGCCGCGTCCTCCGCGGCACCGCTCTTCTTGCGACGTCCGAACACGTCACTGTCCTTCCCGGTCGGATACGACCGAAGCGTATCGATTCCCACCCGATGTGCCGCCCACGGCGGCATGACCGCCGGTGGACCCGAAGCCCCCCTCGGCCCGCGCCGAACCGGGAAGCTCCGCCACCTCGTGGAAGCGCACCTTCTCGACCTGCTGGACGACAAGTTGGGCGATCCGGTCGAATCGTTCGAACCGCACACTCTCGCGCGGGTCGAGATTGACCACGATCACCTTGATCTCTCCACGGTACCCGGCATCCACCGTCCCCGGGGCATTCACGAGCGCCACTCCACAGCGGGCCGCGAGTCCGGAGCGCGGGTGAACGAAGGCCGCGTACCCGTCCGGGAGGGCGATGGAGACCCCGGTGGGCAGCACGGCGCGCTCCCCGGGGGCCAGTACGGCGGCCTCGGTGGTCACGAGGTCCGCCCCGGCGTCGCCGGGATGGCCGTAGGCCGGGAGCGGCACATCGGGGTCCACTCGCCGGATCAGTACGTCGACAGGGTTGCGCATCAGGGGTTCACCTCGAAGGCGCGGGTGCGCCGGACCTGGTCGGGGTCGGACATGGCGGCCTGGATCTCCTCCGGGCGGCCGTTGTCGATGAAGTGGTCGACCTTGACCTCGACGAAGAGGGCGTCGGCGCGTACGGCGACGGGGCCCTCGGGTCCGCCGAGCCGGCCGACGGCGGTCGAGAAGATCTTGCGGCCGTACACGGCGGTGACGGCGGCCTCCAGGTGGAGCACGGTGCCCACCGGGACGGGCCGGACGAAGTCGGTCTCCAGTCGGCCGGTCACGGCGATGACCCGCAGCAGCCAGTTCAGGGAGCCGAGGGTCTCGTCGAGCGCGGTGGCGAGCACGCCGCCGTGCGCGAGACCGGGGGCGCCCTGGTGGTCGGGGGTCACCGTGAACTCGGCGGTGACGGTCACGCCCTCGCCCGCGCGTGCCTCCAGGTGGAGGCCGTGGGGCTGCCCGCCGCCGCACCCGAAGCAGTGCGCGTAGTGCGAACCGAGCGGCTCGCCGGGGGCCGGCGCCTCGGGGTGGCGTACCGGCGGTATGGCGTCGGCCGGCGGGGTGAGGGCGGCAGATGTTGCAGTCACAGCCGCAGACCTTACCCGCGCGGATGGGCGCAGGTCGCGCCGTGCCAAGCTTGGACACATGCAGCCTTCCGCACCGTCCCCCGGCCCCTCCCCCGCGGCCCCCGCCGCGCCGCGCTTCGACGAACGGCTGACGGCGCCCCGCTCGTGGTGGCTCATCGCGGGCCTGCTCGGGCTCTCCGGGGGCCTGATCATGTTCCCGCTGGGCACGGTCCCGCTGCTGGGCGGCCTGATCGTGGCGGGGGTGCTCGCGGGGGCCGCGGTCTCCTCGTACGGCTCCGCCCGGATCCGGGTGGTGGCCGGTTCGCTGGTGGCGGGCGACGCTCGGATCCCGGTCTCGGCCCTCGGGGCGGCCGAGGTGCTCGACGCGGAGGAGGCGCGCGCCTGGCGCACCCACAAGGCCGACCCGCGCGCCTTCATGCTGATGCGCAGCTATGTGCCGCGGGCGGTGCGGGTCGAGGTGACGGATCCGGCGGACCCGACGCCGTACGTGTACCTGTCCAGCCGTGAGCCGGAGGCCCTGGCGGCGGCGCTCGACGCCGAACGCGCGGGCACCGGGGACTGACCGGAAGGCGCGGGCGACGGCGAGCCCAGCCTGATCCAAAAGACAGGCCCTGGCTCCGGAGGCGCTGCGGCCGTCCCGGCCGCCGGCGCGTTCTAGAAGCCCAGTTCCTTCGGGTTCTCCGGCTGTTCCAGCGGGGGCAGCTCCCTGAGGCTGTCCCAGGGGATCTGGCGCCGGCGCAGGTCCTTGCGGATGTGCTCGGCGAGTTTTCTGGTGTCGCGGCGGTTCATGACGGCGCCGACGGCCGCGCCCACCATGAAGGGCGTGAGCATCGGCAGGTTGCGCACCATGCGTTTCATGATCTGCTGGCGCAGCTCGCGCTTGAGCTGTCCGCCGAGCGCCGCGTTGACCGTGGTGGGCTTGGTGGGGTCGATGCCCCGCTCCTCCGCCCAGGAGGTCAGGTAGGCCGCCGAGCGCTGGCTGAGCCGGCCGGGGGGCCGCAGCCCGTAGACCTCGTGCAGTTCGGCGATGAGTTTGAGTTCCACGGCGGCGACGCCCGTGATCTCCGCCGCGAGCTCCGCCGGCATGGCCGGGGGTACGGGGAGCATGGCGGCGGCGCCGATGCCGGCGCCCACGGTCGAGCTCGCGTTCGCCGCTCCGGCGACGAGCTTGTCGGCGAGCGCCTCGGGGCCGAGCCCGGGGAACTGCTTGCGGAGGGTCGCCAGATCGCGGACGGGAATCCGCGGGGCGAGGTCGATCAACCGGTCGGCCAGGTGGCCGAGACCGGCTTTGGCGGTGCCTCCGCCGCGCTTGACGCCCTGTACGACGCCGCGCCTGACGGCGTCGATCCGGTCGGAGTCGATCCTGATCTTGTCGAGTCGGGCGCGTGCGGGATCGGCGAGCCGCCTGACGGCGCCGAAGCGTCCGTCCGGCGCCCCGACCGGCGCATCGCCCTCTCCCACCTCCACCGGCAGGTGTGCCGGGTCCGGTTCGGTGACCGCCTCGAGCGAGGCCGGGTGGCCTCGCTCGTCGTCACGTGCGCCGGGGGAGGACGGGGAGGCCGTGCGACCGGCTTCAGGGGCCTCCTGGGCGCCCTCTGCCGGGCCTGAGCCGCCCTTGTGCGTCCGCGGGCTCCCGGGGAGCCTCAGACGCCGTTTCCGGGACGGTGTGTCGCCTGCCACGGCCGAGCGATCTCAGTCGCAGTCGCGGCAGATCGGCTGGCCGTTCTTCTCCCTGGCCAGCTGGCTGCGGTGGTGCACGAGGAAGCAGCTCATGCAGGTGAACTCATCGGCCTGCTTGGGCAGGACCCGGACGGCCAGCTCCTCGTTCGAGAGGTCGGCGCCGGGAAGCTCCAGGCCTTCGGCGGCCTCGAACTCGTCGACGTCGACGGTCGAGGTCGACTTGTCGTTCCGGCGGGCCTTCAGTTCCTCAAGGCTGTCCGAATCGACGTCGTCATCGGTCTTGCGTGGGGTGTCGTAATCCGTTGCCATGTCGCTCTCCCCCTCTGGGTGGTTGCGGTGTCTCCAGCGCACGTAACGCGTGAGAGGTCGGACTTGTGCCCGACCTGAGGCGGAGATTTTGCCTCACATCAAGGTCTGTTACTCAATCGACACCCGTCCCGTCCTCTCACGAGTGATCGGCTTCGGGTGGCGAACCGGACCGTACACGGTCCTGCGGGCACCTCCGGCAGGCGCCACCCCGTGTACTTCCCGTCATTCCAGGGCCTGGAAACCCGGACTTTTCCTGGTTTTCCGAGGGATTTCCCGGTCACGGAGAGTGGAGGTGCGGACACCTTGCCCTGTGATCGATCACACAGGAGCGTCTCAGAATCGAGGACCCGGAATTCCGCGCAAAGCGAACGGAACCGGTCGGCTCCTGCAGTGTGTCAGATCGGCAGAGTGACGCGCATCACGAGGCCGCCGCCCTCGCGAGGCTCCGCGATGATACGGCCCCCATGGGCGCGGGCCACGGACCGGGCGATCGACAGGCCGAGACCGACACCCTTGTCGCTGCCGGTCCGCTCCTGCCGGAGCCGCCGGAACGGCTCGAACAGGTTGTCGATCTCGTACGCGGGGACCACGGGGCCCGTGTTCGAGACGACCAGGATCGCCTGACCGTTCTCGACGCCGGTGGTGACCTCCACCCAGCCGCCCTCCGGCACGTTGTACCGGACGCCGTTCTGGAGCAGGTTCAGCGCGATCCGTTCGAGCAGGACGCCGTTGCCCTGGACGACCGCCGGAGCGCGCTCGCCCCGGATCTCGACGCCCTTGGCCCTCGCCTCCGCCTGTACCTGGTCCACACCCCGCGAGGCGACCTCGGCGAGGTCGACGGGTTTGCGCTCGATGATCTGGTTGTCGCTCCGGGCCAGCAGCAGCAGGCCCTCGACGAGCTGTTCGCTGCGCTCGTTGGTGGCGAGCAGGGTCTTGCCGAGCTGCTGGAGCTCCACCGGTGCCCCCGGATCCGAGAGGTGGACCTCCAGGAGGGTGCGGTTGATCGCGAGGGGGGTCCGCAGCTCGTGCGAGGCGTTCGCGACGAAGCGCTGCTGGGCCGTGAAGGCCCGCTCCAGACGGTCCAGCATCTCGTCGAAGGTGTCGGCGAGCTCCTTGAGCTCGTCGTCGGGACCGTCCAGCTCGATCCGCCGGGACAGATCGGAACCGGCCACCTGGCGGGCGGTCCGGGTGATCCGGCCGAGCGGGGAGAGCACCCGTCCCGCCATGGCGTAGCCGAAGGCGAAGGCGATGATGCTCAGTCCGAGCAGGGCGAAGAGGGAGCGGCGCAGGAGATCGTCCGTGGCCCGGTCGCTCTGCTGCCGGAGGCAGACGGACACGGCGTCGTTGAACTGTTCGCCGGTGCCCGTCGTGGGCAGGTCGCACCAGGACGTGGTGGGCTGGACCTCGCCCTTCACGAACTTGAAGGGCAGCTCGGCGGTGCTGTCGCTGAGCGCCTGCGCGGTGAAGAGGTAGATGATCGAGAGCAGCAGGATGCCCGCGATCAGGAACATCCCGCCGTACAGCAGCGTGAGCCGTATCCGGATGGTCGGCCGCAGCAGCGGGCGGACCGGGTCCCTGGGATCCCAGGTCGGTTTCGGGGGCGCCTGGGGGTGGGGCGCCGAAGTGGGGGCCATCGGATCAGATCCGGTACCCGGAGCCGGGAACGGTGACGATGACGGGCGGCTCGCCGAGTTTGCGGCGCAGGGTCATCACCGTGACGCGCACGACGTTGGTGAAGGGGTCGGTGTTCTCGTCCCAGGCCTTCTCCAGGAGCTGCTCGGCGGAGACGACGGCGCCCTCGCTGCGCATGAGGACCTCGAGGACGGCGAACTCCTTCGGCGCGAGCTGGACCTCCTTGCCCTCGCGGAAGACCTCGCGCCGGTTGGGGTCGAGCTTGATGCCGGCGCGCTCCAGGACCGGCGGGAGGGGCACGCTCGTGCGGCGGCCGAGGGCCCGCACGCGCGCGGTGAGCTCGGTGAAGGCGAAGGGCTTCGGGAGGTAGTCGTCCGCGCCGAGCTCCAGGCCCTCGACGCGGTCGCTGACGTCGCCGGACGCGGTGAGCATCAGGACGCGGGTGGGCATGCCCAGCTCCACGATCTTCCGGCAGACGTCGTCACCGTGGACGAGGGGCAGGTCACGGTCGAGGACGACGACGTCGTAGTCGTTGACCCCGACGCGCTCCAGGGCGGCGGCGCCGTCGTACACGACGTCGACGGCCATGGCCTCCCGGCGCAGTCCGGTGGCCACCGCATCGGCGAGCAGCTGCTCGTCCTCGACGACGAGTACGCGCACGGGGTACATCCTTCCCGTTGGGCTTCGGTCCGCGGTGGGACCGGCTGAATCTGAGCACTGACTGTGCGCGTCCATCCTGCCCCGTACGCGCGTAAACCGGCTGTAAGACGGCGGTGCGGGGCCAGGGGCGGGCGGGGGCGCGGGACGGGGGCGTACGGCCGGAACCCGAGAATTCACCGGATTCACGGCCCAGTTGAGGTTTCTCTGAGGAAAGGGCTGGGGAGGACGTCTGCACACCCCGTGATCACGCCCTGTATGTGGCGCGCCACCTACCGCTCTCCGCTCCCGGGAGACCGCGGTGCGTGATCCACCCACCCTCGGCACACCCCCGTGCCACCGGACCCATGACGAGGGGGCGCATGATGGACGCTTTCACCGCAGGCCTGCTGCACCGCATCAGGACCACGCAGACGGACCTCACGCGGGCTCGTGAGACGGGCGACGACTACCTGGCGGAGGTCGAGCAGGCGGAGCTGGAAGACCTGCACCGGCTGGCCGCCGAGCACGGCGTGCAGGTCGCCGTGCCGGGCGTCTGACCCGCCCTCCCCGACCCACCAGGACTCGCTCGACCGCCCGACCGCACGACTCGCTTCACCCGCCCGACCCGTACGACGCGCTCGATCAGACCGACCGTACGACCAGCCCGCCCGTACGACCAGACCGACCGTGCGGCCCGTACGAACCATTGCGACGCACGACCACCCCCGACCCGTCCGACCGTTCGACCCGCGCACCAGCAGGGCCCCGGCGCCTCCCGGCACCGGGGCCCTCGCGCGTCCGTGGGCGGTGCGCTAGTCGTGCCAGGCGCCCAGTTCCTCCAGGAGGTCCTGGATCGGCCGGAAGAGGCCCGGAGAGGCCGCCACGGTCAGCTCGCCCGACTCCGGCTCCCCCGGACGTCCTCCGGTCAGCGCACCCGCCTCGCGGGCGATCAGGGCGCCCGCCGCGAGGTCCCAGGGGTTGAGGCCCCGCTCGTAGTAGGCGTCGAGGCGGCCGGCGGCGACGTCGCAGAGGTCGATGGCGGCCGAGCCGCCGCGGCGGATGTCCCGCACGAGCGGGATCACCTCCTGGGCGACGGCCGCCTGACGGGCGCGCCGGGACTGCACGTATCCGAAGCCCGTACCGAGGAGTGCCTGGTCGAGGGCGGGCGAGGGGCGGACGGCGAGGCGCCGGTCGCCCATGTACGCACCGCCGCCGAGGACCGCTCGGTACGTCTCGCCTCGCATCGGGGCGTCGACGACGCCGACGACGGTCTCGCCGTCCCGTTCGGCGGCGATCGAGACCCCCCAGGTCGGCAGGCCGTACAGGTAGTTCACGGTGCCGTCGAGCGGGTCGATGACCCAGCGGACCCCGCTGGTGCCGGGGCTGGAGGCGCCTTCCTCACCGAGGAAGCCGTCCTGCGGGCGGTGCTCGGCGAGGAAGCCGGTGATCAGCTTCTCGGCGGCGATGTCCATCTCGGTGACCACGTCGATGGAGCTCGACTTGGTCATCGCCACGCCCAGGTCCTCCGGCCTGCCGTCGCGCAGCAGCGCTCCGGCCCTGTGCGCGGCCCGCAGAGCGAGGTCGAGGAGTTCGGTGAGCAGGGGGTCGGCCACGTCGGCCCTCTCGGTCGTGTCGGTCACAGGGGTCTCCTCAGGCGTACGGGCTGTCGGCGCCGGCCGCGGCCGGGCGCTCCGCTCTGCCGGGGCAGCAGCCGATCGGGCACAGGTCGTGGGAGGGGCCGAGCGCGCCCAGGGCGCACGGCTCGGCCCGGGTGCCGCGCTCGCGCGCGGCCCGCTCCAGGAGGAGCTCGCGGACGGCGGCGGCGAAGCGGGGGTCGGCTCCGACGGTCGCCGAGCGCCGGACGGGCAGGCCGAGTTCGGCCGCCTTGGCCGTGGCCTCCGTGTCGAGGTCGTAGAGGACCTCCATGTGGTCGGAGACGAAGCCGATCGGGACCATGACGGCGGCGGGCGCTCCGGCGCCGTGCAGGGCCTCCAGGTGGTCGCAGATGTCCGGCTCGAGCCACGGGATGTGCGGGGCGCCGCTGCGGGACTGGTAGACGAGCTCCCAGGGGTGCTCGGTCCCGGTCGCCTCGCGGACCGCGTCCACGATGAGCCGCGCCACGTCGAGGTGCTGCTTGACGTAGGCCCCGCCGTCGCCGTGCTCCGAGACCGGTCCCGAGGTGTCGGCGGCGGACTCGGGGATGGAGTGGGTGGTGAAGGCGAGGTGGGCGCCGTCCCGCACGGCCGGGTCGAGTGCGGCGAGGGAGGCGAGGACGCCCTCGACCATGGGTGCGACGAAGCCCGGGTGGTTGAAGTAGTGCCGGAGCTTGTCGACCCGGGGCAGCGGGAGTCCCTCCGCCTCCAGGGTGGCGAGCGCGTCGGCGAGGTTCTCGCGGTACTGGCGGCAGCCGGAGTAGGAGGCGTACGCGCTGGTGGTGAGGACGGCGATGTGGCGCCGGCCGTCGGTGATCATCTCGCGGAGGGTGTCGGTGAGGTAAGGAGCCCAGTTCCGGTTCCCCCAGTGGACCGGGAGGTCGAGGCCGGCCTCCGCGAAGTCCGTCCGCAGCGCTTCGAGGAGCGCGCGGTTCTGGTCGTTGATCGGGGAGACGCCGCCGAAGAGGAAGTAGTGCTGCCCCACTTCCTTGAGCCGTTCCTTCGGGATGCCTCGGCCGCGGGTCACGTTCTCCAGGAACGGGACCACGTCGTCCGGGCCCTCGGGGCCGCCGAACGACAGCAGCAGCAGGGCGTCGTACGGGGCGGGATCGTGCTGATCGGACATGGCACCGATCCTCCCATCCGCCCCCGGCACCGGACGGCGCGGCCCGTCCGTGGCCGTTCGTCCGGAAAAGGGGGATGACCGATCGAGTTCAACGCCGTAGGCTTTAGTAGTTAATTACACGTGTTGACCAAGGACGCCTCTTGCCCAGTCCCTACCGCGCGATCTTCACGGCGCCCGGCACCACCTCGTTCTCCGTCGCCGGGTTCTTCGGCCGGATGCCCCTGTCCATGATGGGCATCGGCATCGTGACCATGATTTCGCAGGTCACCGGCCGGTACGGGCTCGCGGGCGCGCTGTCGGCGACGCTCGCCATGTCCGCCGCCGTGCTCGGCCCCCTGGTCTCGCGGCTGGTCGACCGGCACGGGCAGCGCAGGGTGCTCCGCCCGGTGACCCTGGTCTCGCTCGCGGCGGCGGCCGGGCTTCTCCTGTGCGTGCAGCAGCAGGCCCCGGACTGGACGCTCTTCGTCTTCACGGCCGTGATCGGCTGCGTGCCGAGCGTCGGCGCCATGACCCGGGCCCGCTGGGCGGAGATCTACCGGGGCGAGGAGCGGCGCCTGCACACGGCGTACTCCTGGGAGTCGATCGTCGACGAGGTGTGCTTCATCTTCGGCCCGATCATCTCGATCGGTCTGTCGACGGCCTGGTTCCCCGAGGCCGGCCCGCTCTTCGCCGCGGTGTTCCTCGCCGTCGGCGTCTTCTGGCTGACCTCGCAGCGCGCCACCGAGCCGGCCCCGCACCCGCAGCAGCGGGGCACCAAGGGCGTCTCCGCGCTCCGCTCCCCCGGGCTCCAGGTCCTGGCCCTCGCCTTCGTCGCCACCGGAGCCATCTTCGGCTCGGTGGACGTGGTGACCGTGGCCTTCGCCGAGGAGCAGGGGCACAAGGCCGCCGCCAGTCTCGTGCTGGCGGTCTACGCCCTTGGCTCGTGTCTGGCCGGCGCGGTCTTCGGCCTGCTGCACCTCAAGGGAGAGCCGTCCCGCCGCTGGCTCCTGGGTATCTGTGCGATGGCCGTGAGTATGATCCCCCTCCTACTGGCCGGGAACCTGCCGTTGCTGGCCGTGGCGCTCTTTGTCGCGGGCCTGTCCATCGCACCGACGATGGTGACCACCATGGCCCTCGTCGAAGCGCACGTACCGCGCACCAAGCTGACCGAGGGCATGACCTGGACGGGTACCGGGCTCGCGGTCGGCGTGGCGCTCGGCTCCTCGGCCGCCGGCTGGGTGGTCGACGCGTCGGGAGCGGAGGCGGGGTACGTGGTGCCCGTCGTCTCGGGCGCGCTCGCGGTCGCGGTGGGTCTCCTCGGACACCGCCGGCTCCGCAGGCCGGCGCCGAACCGGGAGGGGCAGCGTGAGCGGGACGACAGCAGCGGGATCGGGGAGCGCCAGGACGGCGAGCAGCCCGTGGCGTAACTGGGCGGGGAACGTCACCTCCCGCCCCGTGCGGGAGGTGAGCCCGGCCTCCGCCGAGGAGCTCGCGGAGGCGGTGCGCCGGGCGGCCGAGGACGGGCTGCGGGTGAAGACGGTCGGCACCGGCCATTCCTTCACCTCGATCGCGGCCACCGACGGCGTCCTCGTGCGGCCGGGTCTGCTGACCGGGATCCGGCGGATCGACCGCGAGGCGATGACCGTCACGGTCGAGTCGGGCACCCCGCTCGAGCGGCTCAACGTGGCGCTGGCCCGGGAGGGTCTGTCGCTCACCAACATGGGCGACATCATGGTGCAGACCGTCGCCGGGGCCACCTCCACCGGCACCCACGGCACGGGCCGCGAGTCGGCGTCGATCGCCGCCCAGATCCGCGAGCTGGAGCTCGTGACGGCCTCGGGAACTCTCCTCACCTGCTCCGAGAAGGAGAATCCGGAGATCTTCGCGGCGGCCCGGATCGGACTCGGCGCCCTCGGCGTCATCACGGCGATCACCTTCGCCGTGGAGCCGGTCTTCCTGCTCACCGCGCGCGAGGAGCCGATGACCTTCGACCGGGTCACCTCGGAGTTCGACGCGCTGCACGCGGAGAACGAGCACTTCGAGTTCTACTGGTTCCCCCACACGGACAACTGCAACACCAAGCGCAACAACCGCAGCGCGGGCCCCGCCGCTCCCCCCGGCCGGGTCAGCGGCTGGATCGAGGACGAGCTCCTCTCCAACGGGCTCTTCCAGGTGGCCTGCTCCCTGGGGCGCGCGGTGCCACCGGTGATCCCCTCGATCGCCAAGGTCTCCAGCCGGGCCCTGTCGGCCCGTACGTACACCGACATCCCGTACAAGGTCTTCACCTCGCCGCGACGGGTGCGCTTCCTGGAGATGGAGTACGCGCTTCCGCGTGAGGCGGCGGTCGCGGCGCTGCGCGAGCTCAAGGCGATGGTCGAGCGCTCGCCGCTCAAGGTGAGCTTCCCCGTGGAGGTGCGGACGGCTCCGGCGGACGACATCGCGCTGTCCACGGCCTCGGGGCGGGAGACCGCGTACATCGCCGTCCACCTCTACAGGGGAACGCCCCACCGCGCGTACTTCACCGCGGTGGAGCGCATCATGACGGCGCACGGCGGCCGCCCCCACTGGGGCAAGATCCACACGCGCGACGCCGCGTACTTCTCCGAGGCCTACCCGCGCTTCGGCGAGTTCACGGCGCTCCGCGACCGTCTCGACCCGGACCGGCTGTTCGGCAACGACTACCTGCGCCGGGTACTGGGCGACTGACGGTCATTCGGTTCCCGCGGTGCTCTCCCCGGCTCCGGTGCCCGGCGCGGCCGGTGTCGGGGTGGCCGGGACCTCGGGCAGGCCCGTCCCGGCGGTCGGTTCCCTCGTGGGTTCGACCGGTTCCGTCGTCGGGTCGGTCGTCGGGCCCGACGGGGTGGGGGTCGGTTCGGTGCCGGTGGCGTCGGTGGAGGTCGGCTCCGGCGAGGGGGTCGCGGTGCCGGTCCCGGTGTCCGGCCCGTCCGGTGCCGGGGTGCCGCCCACCGACGGGCCGACGGCGCCGTCCCCGGGGCCGTCGGTGTCCCCGGCGGATCCGGACGGGGTGGGCGCGGGGTCGTTCCTCTCGGCCGGCGCCTGCCGCTCGCCGCTCCCCCGGACGACGGATCCGAAGGTCGTGGTCCCCCGCGTACCGCTGAAGTCCTGTCCGGAGACGAGCTCGTAGGCGGTGATGCCGCCCATCGTGACGCCGAAGACGAGGGCTGCGGCGACGGCCGGGCGCTTCCAGCCCCGGACGCGGGTGCCGTGGGTGGTCGCCGCACCGAACTCCTCGTCGTGCGCGAGGGGGGCCGGGACCGTCCGGAGCATCAGGGTGCGGCCGTCCTCGGGCCCGGCGCCCACCGGCATCTGACGGGCCTTCGGCTTGGCCGCGGCGGTCGCGTCGCGCACCTGCTCGCCGGTGCGCCGGAAGAGGTGCTGGAAGAGCGGGCCGCCGCAGGTCGCGATGACGCTGATCACGCCGGCGCCGAGGATCGTGCCGTACACGCCGAGGGTGGAGGCGAGTTTGGCGGCGATGACCGCGGCCAGCGCACTGCCCGAGACCTGAGCCACGCTCAGGTCGATTCTTCTCCTGCCGCTCCCCTCCTCCGGTTCGTCCGTGGCGGTTTCCGGCCTCTGACGCATCTCCAACCCCTGACGGCTCTTCCGTTCACCTTGCACCCAGAAGGGACATATGGGCGAAGCGAATAGTTCCGTTTCCGCTGGTTCTGTGAAGAGTGACACGTACGAGGGAAGATCGCGGACACTCAACTCCCGTACCGCCCGAGAAGTTGGGCGGCGCGCCGGTCCACCCAGGTGGCCCGAATGGAGTACATTGGCGAACCCTGGGTCCGGACGCCTTCACGGGTGCCCTGGATCAAGGGGAGGGGGCCGGACACGGCGCTCGAACCGGCGGCGCCGCGGCAGCGCACGGGAACCGACTGCACAGAGTGACCGCCTGTCACTCCGGGTAGCCAACAGGTCACCGTGTCATAACGGCGTTCCAGGGTCCACGCCCGACACGCCGGGCAACTCGGCAAGGTAGTGGCAGGCTGCACCCGGGCAGGCCACACTCGACTAGCGGAAGCAGCGACGCACGTGACGTCGGCAGGCACCACCCGGGAGGTCCCCATGCCCGAACTGCGTGTCGTGGCCGTCTCCAACGACGGCACACGACTGGTGCTGAAGGCTGCTGACAGCACGGAGTACACACTTCCGATCGACGAGCGGCTCCGCGCCGCCGTGCGCAACGACCGCGCGCGCCTCGGCCAGATCGAGATCGAGGTGGAGAGCCACCTCCGCCCCCGCGACATCCAGGCACGGATACGAGCCGGTGCCTCCGCGGAGGAGGTCGCCCAGATGGCCGGCATCCCCGTCGACCGCGTGCGCCGCTTCGAGGGCCCCGTGCTCGCCGAGCGCGCCTTCATGGCCGAGCGGGCCCGCAAAACGCCGGTCCGCAGGCCCGGCGAGAACAGCGGCCCGCAGCTCGGCGAGGCGGTGCAGGAGCGGCTGCTGCTGCGCGGCGCCGAGAAGGACACCGTGCAGTGGGACTCCTGGCGGCGTGACGACGGCACCTGGGAGGTGCTGCTCGTCTACCGGGTCGCGGGCGAGGTCCACACGGCCAGCTGGACGTACGACCCGCCCCGGCGGCTCGTCCAGGCCGTCGACGACGAGGCACGGGCCCTGATCGGCGAGACGGACGACACGATCGCCGCCGCGCCGGAACCTAGCTTCCCCTTCGTGCCGCGCATCGCACGGCTGCCCCGGGACAGGCCGCTCGACCGCGCCCTGGACCGCCAGATCGACCGGCCGGACCGGCCCGACCGCCAGCTGGAGCGGGCGTCCGCGTCCGCCGAGCCGGAGGAGGAGCGCGACTCGCTGACCAGCCTCCTGGAGGCGGTGCCGAGCTTCCGCGGCGACATGGTCGTGCCCGAGCAGCCGGCGGACTCGGAGCCCTCGGAAGAGGCCGAGGCGGAGGAGCCGCCGGCCCCGGCCGCCTCGGCGGGCGCGGGCTCCGCGTACGCCGACGTCCTGATGCCGCGCGCCGTCTCCGGTCACCGCGACCGGCTCACGGGGACCACGGACCGCCAGGCCGAGGCGGACGGCGTCCGTCCCGGCCGCCGGGCGGCCGTGCCCAGCTGGGACGAGATCGTCTTCGGCACGCGGCGGAAGAAGCAGGACTGACGGCGGAAGCCATGACCGCGTCGTAGTCGTAGTCGTACGGGGAAGGGGCCCGCACCGGATCGGTGCGGGCCCCTTCCCTTCTTGCGCTTCCTTCGCTCTACCGCGGCTCGGGGCCCGTGGCCACCGGGCGGGCGGGGTCGGAGGACCACTCCGACCAGGAGCCCGCGTACAGGGCCGCGGGGACGCCGGCGATCTCCAGGGCCAGGACCTCATGGGCACCGGAGACACCGGAGCCGCAGTAGACCCCGACCGGGGTCCCCTCGGCCGCGCCCAGGGCGGCGAACCGGTCCCTCAGCGCGCCGGCCTCCAGGAAACGCCCCTCCGCGTCGACGTTCTCCGTCGTCGGGGCCGAGACCGCGCCCGGGATGTGGCCGCCCACCCGGTCGATCGGCTCCACGTCCCCGCGGTACCGCTCGGCCGCACGCGCGTCCAGGAGCAGCCCCGCGCGGGCGAGGGCCGCCGCACCGTCGGCGTCGAGCAGACCGAGCGCGCCCGGCTCCGGCCGGAAGTCGCCGGGCTCCGGCGCGGGTGCCTTCTCCGTGAGCTCCCCGGGCCAGGCCGCGAGGCCCCCGTCGAGGACCCGTACGTCCGGGTGCCCCGCCCAGCGGAGCAGCCACCAGGCGCGGGCCGCTGCCCAGCCGAGGCCTCCGTCGTAGACGACGACCGGCGTGTCCGCCGAGACACCCGCCCGGCGCATCGCCGCCCCGAAGACCTCCGGGTCGGGGAGCGGGTGCCGTCCGCCGCCTCCGGCCGGGCCCGCCAGTTCCGTGTCCAGGTCGACGTAGACCGCGCCGGGGAGGTGCCCGGCCTCGTACGCGGGCCGGCCGGGCGGGCCGCCCAGCGTCCAGCGGACGTCCAGGAGGACCGGCGGCCGGGGCCCGGCCGACTCGCTCAGCAGTTCGCTTGCGGAGATGATGGGCTTCATGGGGCCATCCTCGCGCAGCCGCACGGCCGCGGAGGGCGAACCCGGCGTCCTTCGCGCGTCAGCACCGCGGGATCACGCCACTCGTTGGTGGGACCGGTGCGCGCCGGGGCCCCGTCGGTGTCACCATCGGACAGGCACGGGCACGACGACGGTCCGAGGAGAGAGTCACGATGACCGAGGCGACTCGGCGCACACCCGGCACACCTTGTTGGGTGAGCCTGATGGTGCACGGGCTTGACGCCACGCTGGAGTTCTACAACGCGCTCTTCGGCTGGGACTTCGTGCCCGGGCCGCAGCAGCTCGGCCCGTACGTGCGGGCACTCCTTGAGGGCAAGGAGGTCGCGGGCATCGGCCGGCTGCCGCCCGACCGGCATCTGCGGATCGCCTGGACGCCCTATCTGGCCACCTCCGACGCCGACGAGACCGCCGAGAGCATCCGGGGCTGCGGCGGCACCGTGGCGGTGGGCCCGCTCGACGCGGGCGAGGCCGGCCGTCTCGCGATCTGCTCCGACCCGACGGGCGCGGTCTTCGGCGTCTGGCAGGCGGAGGCGCACCACGGCACGGCGACGGCCGGCCCGCCCGGGACCCCGGTGTGGAACGAGCTCCTCACGTACGAGACGTCGGTCGGCAAGTTCTACCGGACGGTCTTCGGCTACGAGGTGGAGCCGGTCGTGTCCGCCGACCAGGACTACGCGACGCTCCATGTGGACGGGCTCCCGGTGGCCTCCCTGCACGGCGTGGGCAACGCGCTGCCCCGGGACCGGGGCCCGCACTGGATGACGTACTTCGAGGTCGCCGACACGGACGCGGCCGCGCGGCTCGTCGTGGAGCTCGGCGGTCATGTGCTGCGCCCGCCGCGCGAGGGCACGGCGGGGCGGCTCGCCCAGGTGGCGGACCCGGAGGGCGCGGTCTTCACCCTGGTCAGGTCCGCCCCGAGGGACGACGGGGCCCACGTGGTGATGTAGGGCCGCGTGGTGAGGTACGGCTCGGGTGGCGACGTGGGGCCCGCGGGGTGACATGGAGCGGGCGTGGTGCGCTCACCCGCCCCTGGCGCGACGTTGTGGGCGGGCCCGGCCTCCGGGGGCGCTGTGCGGCCCCCCAGAGCCCGCTCCGGGCCGCCCTCCGGCCCGCTCAGCCCCGCCCCTCCGGCCGCTCAGCCCCGCTTCGACCGTACGAGGCCCCGGCCGAGCCGGAAGGACGTGGCGCCCTGTACCGGGGGCTCCGTTCCGCCCGGGAGGCCCAGCTGGGTCAGCCGTTCGGCGGTGAAGTGGTGGGCGACGCCGGGGTCGGCGTGGTGCGCGGCCAGGAAGCCGGCGGCCTCCTCCCGCATCCCCGGGTGGCTCTTGTGCCGCATGCAGTAGCCGACGGCGCGGACCAGGGGGGTGAGCGAGTCGGGCGCGGACCCGGGGACCGCGGGCTC
Source organism: Streptomyces sp. NPDC058326 (assembly GCF_042879855.1). NCBI lineage: Bacteria > Bacillati > Actinomycetota > Actinomycetes > Kitasatosporales > Streptomycetaceae > Streptomyces > Streptomyces sp. NPDC058326. The sequence continues at coordinate 341,553 of NZ_JBHVZO010000005.1, forward strand.
CTCTCCCGCCTCCAGATCGGCGAGCAGGTGGTCGACGACCGTGAGCGGGATCCGGTTGCTGTTCTCGAAGGGGGTGAGCCGTTCGAGGACCTCGACCGTGCCCACGCGCGCGACGGGGACGCCGTAGTAGACGGCGGCGGTGAACATCGCCGTGGAGAAGCAGCCGACGACGAGCCGGAGCGTGCACCGCTCGTAGAACGTCTCGGCGAGCAGCGGCCCGTCGAGGACGGTGAGCCGTACGCCGGAGCGTTCCGCCTCCTCGTGGAGGAGCTGGGAGTAGCTCGCCGGTGCGCTGGGGTGCGGCTTGAAGACGATCGAGCGGTGTCCTGCCGCCGCCGCCCCGCGCAGCATCCGCACGTGGAGCTCCTCTTCCTCCTCCGCGGTGAGCAGGTTGAGTGCGGCGAGGTACTGGCCGAGGAGCAGTGCCGTGGGTCCGGCGGCTGCCGCCCGCGCGATGTCCGGGTCGTCGGCGGCCTCCTCGGCGATCTCGGCGAGGACCGCGCGGAAGGCGTCGTCGGGGACGAGCTCGGGCTCGACACCGTACTCGCTCAGGAGGAGGGGCCGCAGGCCCGGCACCAGGTCGAGGTGGAGGACCCGCCGGATGCGGCAGGCGATCGACTGCGCGAGGTCGGTGCGGGTCGGGCCGTAGCTCATGAGGCCGTCCGCGTAGACGTGGAGGGCGCTCTCGGGGAAGGTGCCGGCCAGCGCCTTGGCGGGGTTGACCTGGATGGATTCGACGATGAGTTCCACCGGAGCGGTGCCCAGGTCCCACGCCGTGCGGAGCACGCGCTGCCAGAGCGGTGCCTCCTCGGGGCGCGGGGCCCAGGCGGCGGGGTGGTACGGGTGGATCGTCTCGTTCCAGTCGAGGGTGCCGTCGAAGCGGGCGGCGATCCGCTCGTACCCCGTCATGGTCTCCAGACGGAGCGCAGTCTCGGGGATCTCGGCGTTCCGGGAGATCAGCAGGAGCCGGCGGGCGCCCTCGCGGGGGCCGAACTGCCCGGCGTCGAGGGAGGCGGCGAGGGTGGCCGCGCCGTACAGGGTGGACACCTGGAAGATCTGGACCGGCCGCGGGTCGGTGACCGGGGCGGCGGGCGGCACGGGGACGGCTACCGGTGACGTGGCCCGTCCGGCGGCCGTGTCAGGGGTCTGGGCCTCTTCGGGAGCCATGGGTCAGGCGGTCCTTCCGGTGTCGCGCAGGCTCCGGAGGAGGGTGCTGCGGGGCGTGTCCATGGTGGCCAGGGTCTCGTCGAGGACGTGCTGCGGCATCCGGTGCAGCGCGTCGCCGACGTCGGCGCGGAGCCGCTCGGCGACAGCGGGCTCGTACTTGCCGGCCTTGCCCATGTGGAAGGCGATCATCGCGCAGTAGGTGCGGACCGCTTTCGGGAGGAACCGGTCGGCCTCCGCGTCGCGGGAGACGTCGTCGAGCAGGGTGTCGTACGAGGGAATGAAGTCCAGCTGCCGGTTGTCGGTGATCTGGGTGAGCGAGGTGGTGACGCCCCGGCGGTAGAAGACCCCGTGCAGGGAAAGCGCGGCGAAGGTACGGGCCTTGAGGTGGAGCCGCCAGACCCAGAGGCGGTCCTCGGCCGTTCTCAGGGAGGTGTCGAAACGCGAGGAGCCGTTCTCGAAGAGGCGGGCGCTGTAGATACCGAAGGGCACGAACGGATAGTCCACCATCGTCACCATGCTGGCGGGCGAGATTCCGTCCCTTGGGTCCATCACCGTGTCGCGGAGCTTGGCGGGGGCGTATCGGATCTGCCTTTTCCGGCCCTCCGAGAGGACGTGGTCGGTACGGGCGAAATCGCAGCCCAGCCGGTCCATCGCGGCGACGGCGGAGGCGAGGTGGCCCGGCGCGTACCAGTCGTCGCCGTCGAGGAAGGTGAGGTACTCGCCGCGTGCCGCGTCGATTCCCGTGTTCCGTGCCTGGGCGACGCCGCGATTCGTCTCGTGCCGGATGACGGTGGCGTTCGGCAGACGGTCGCGCCAGCGGTCGAGGATTTCCGGGGTGTCGTCCGTCGAGCAGTCGTCGACCAGCAGGAACTCGAATTCCGGATCCGCGTTGTTCGCGAGACTGCGCAGGGTGTCGGGCGCGTATGCCCCGACATTGTGGAACGGTACGACGACGGACAGTTTCGGCACTCGGAATCCCCATACTGAATCGAACAATTAAACGCCGCTACGGCGGGCACAGTAACGCTCCCGATCTCCGGGCGAACGATCCGCGCGTGCACTCCGGGTGAACTCTTGCCGTCCCCCGTGGAAAGTCCGCGGCGTCGCCGTCCCCGTCCGCGCGCAGTCCGTCTCACCGGCGGGCCCGGCGGTGGAGGACCGCTGTCACAGCCAGGGCGAGGAGCGCGGCCGCGCCGGCCGCGCCGCCGAGGCGGAGCCCCGGTGGCCGGAAGGAACACGTGACCGTGGTCGCCCCTCCGTCGAGCGGAACGGCGATGAGCCCCTCGTACGCGCGCGCGGGCCGTGGTTCCGCCTCACCGGCGGCGCAGCGCCAGCCGGAGACGCGGGGTACGGCGAGCACGGCGAACCCCCTGCTGCCCGGCGGCAGTTCGGCCGTGACGGTGTGTCCGGTGGTGCGCACGCGGGTCGCGCCGGTCGCGGTCAACTGCCGTACGGCGGAGTCGAGCCGGTCCCGGAGCAGACAGCCGACCGGCCGGCGGGGCAGCCGCGGCGTGGCCGCCGGGGTCAGTTCCACCCGCACGTCCCCGGACGCGGGCACGGTGCCGAGGGCTTGCATGGGGGCGCGGACAGCGGGCGGCCTGCCGTCGAAGTCCACCGACCACTCCCCGAGGAGCGCCGCCGTGCCCTTGTACTCGGGCGCCCAGAACCAGACCTGGGACCCCGCCGGGCAGCGGGCGGTGAGGGTGCGTCCGGTGCGGGCGACGGCCGGCAGCTCGTACACCTCGGCGCCGAGGAGGCGTTCCTGCTCCGCGAAGGCCGAGTTCCCGGGGCGTGTGCCCCGCCGGTCCGGTGCGCGGACGGTGACCAGCGGCGGTACGGGGGTGGTGGTGACGGAGACCGTGGCGCGCGGCGCCGCGTCCTGCCGCAGCGGCTCCGTGGGCCGCGAACGGACACGCGTACCGATGGAGAACAGGGCGTCGGTCACCGGGTTGTCGAGGGTGACCGGATGCCGGCCCTTCGCGTAGTGGCCGAAGCCGAGGTCCGTCAGGGTGCGGGAGGTCACCTCGGCGGTGAGGCTGCTGTAGTAGTCGGGGCCCTGGCCGCCGACGATCAACACGTCGTTGCCGCCGGGGACTTCTCCGGGGTCCGTGCGGTGCCGGGGCCAGGCGTCGGCGCGGGCCACCTCCTCGGCCACGGCCGTGTGCCAGGGGCCGAGCCGGGGGGACCAGGCGACCTCGCCGCGCTGCCGCTCCTCGATCCGCTTGCCGGTGACGGCAGTCTCGCCCGCCTGCGCGAGGACGAGCAGGGCCACGGCGAGGGCGGGCAGTACGCGCGCGGTGTTCCGGCGCCCGTTCCGCAGCGCGAGGAGAACGGCGGCGAGCACCAGGGCCCCGGCCACCGCGAAGGTGGGATACGTCCAGCGGTCGATGTCCACGCTCCCCCGGGCAGCCCAGGCCAGGAGCCCGAGCAGGGCGCCGCCCGCGAGGAGCGCGGCCGGCCGGGGCACGCCCCGGGCCGCCGAGAACCAGGCGGCGATCAGCAGCAGCCCGCACAGGACGAAGGTCTGACGGTACGGAGCGCCGTTCGGTGACGCGCCGGCGTGCCAGAGGAGATGGGTCGGCTCCCACTGGAGGGAGAGCGTCACCAGGACGGTCGCGGCCGACCAGAACGCCCGGACGCGCGGGGTGACGGCCCGGTTGAACGGCAGGGTGAGGGCGAGGGCGAGCGCGGGCGTACCGATGAACAGGGCGGGGCTGTCGACGTCTGCGGTGGCCGGCAGGAAGCGGGCGAGGACGTCCGTCCAGGCGACGGGCTCGAAGGTGGTCTCCGGGGTGGGGTCGGCGCCCCTGGTGGCGAGGAAGACGACCGTGACGAGCGGGGCGGCGAGACCGATGCCGATGAGGACACCTCGCGCGGCGCGCAGCGCCCCGGCGAGGCGCTGCCGGGCGGTGGCCGTCTCCTCGGCGGTGAGGAGCCGTACGACGAGGACCACGGCGGCGCCGAGGGTGGCCATGTAGGCGGTGTAGAAGTTGGCGGTCCAGGCCAGCGCGACGACGAGGGGGCCGAGGACGGGGCGGCGCGCGGTGCGGGCCCACTCCCCGACCAGGCAGAGCAGCGGGAAGGCGACGAGCCCGTCGAGCCACATCGGGACGGAGGCGCCGAGGTTGAAGGTCCAGCCGGAGAGGGCGTACGCGGTGCCGAGCACGGCGGCGACCGGCCAGGGGCCGGGGCGCAGTCGCGGGAGCAGCAGCGCCATCGCCGCTCCGGCCGTGGTGATCTTGGCGGCGGTGACGGCGTACAGGGCGAGTTCGGCGTGGTCCGCCGGGAAGAACACGACGAGCAGCCCGAAGGGGCTGCTCAGATAGGTGCCGATGTCGCCGAGGAAGTTGGAGCCGAAGCCGGAGTTCCAGTTGAGGAACGCGTCGCCGTGGGTGTCGCCGAGGAGGAAGGCCCGCCAGTACGCGTGGAACGGCAGGTACTGCTGGCCGAGGTCGACGGTGTTCCTGGTCACCGGGCCGAAGGGGTGACTGCGGGAGAGCCGGGTCGCGAGGCAGAACAGCACGGCGGTGAGCAGCGCGGCGGAGAGCGGGCCGGCGACGGCCGGGGAACGGGGGCCGCGCGCCGGGCCGCCGGGGCGGGGCGGGGCGCCGCCCGCCCCCTCCTCGCCGTCGACCTCGTCGAGCACGGTCTCGGCGGCGGGGGGCACACGTCCTCCAGGGGCACATGGAACGGGGAGCGCCCGGAGTGACGCGTCACGGGCCGACCGCCATTACCGCCGAGACGGGCGACCCGCAACCGATCATCAGGCGGTCTTCCGGTACACCTCGGGTGAACTCCCGGTGCCGGCGGGCCGGATGGGGTCAGCCGGCCGGTGTCGGCGGACCGGATGGGGTCAGCCGGCCGGTGCCGGGGCGTCCGCCCACTGGCCGGGTGGTGCCCGCGCGTCCGCCGGGTGGCCGGGTCAGCCGGCCGGTGTCGGGGCGACGAGGTCGTCGACCGTGCGGGCCACCGTGCCGAACAGGTCGGCGACCGTCGTCAGGCTCGCGGCCGCCAGCGTGTCCGAGGGGAGCACGGTGCCGTCGGGCGCCGTCAGGGAGCGGGTCGCGGTGGCCTCGGCGACCACGGTCGGGCGGTAGCCGCGGTGGAAGGCGCCCTGCGCGGTGAAGAGGACGCACATGTGCGTCATGAACCCGGCGATGACCAGGTCTCCGCCGGCCCCGAGGTCCTTCAGGGCGTCTTCGAGGTCCGTGGCGTGGAAGGCGTCGGGGAACTGCTTGACGACGACCTTCTCCCCCTCGGCCGGGGCGACCTCCCCGCTGATCGCGCCGATCTCCGCGCGGATGTCGTAGGGCGTGCCCTCGCCGCCGTCGTTGACGACGTGGACGACGGGGGCGCCCGCGGCACGGGCGGCGGCGAGCAGGCGCGCGCCGGCGGCGACGGCCTGCTCGGCCTCGTCGAGCCGCATGACGCCGGTGCGGTAGGTGTTCTGGAAGTCGATCATGATCAGGGTCGAGTCGCCCAGGCGCGGCAGCTCCTGGGGCAGGCCGATCACATCGCGCAGGGTGGGGGACGGGGTCATGGCGGGTTCCTTTCGCGGAGGGTGAAGGGGTGCGGGGAGGGAAGCGGCGCTCACGAGAGGCTCTTCTCGGCGCCGTCCGGTGCGAGGTCGACGAGCTTGCCCTCGACGCCCTCGTCCTGGAACGCCTTCACAAGGGAGCGCATGTCCTCGGAGTAGATGTTCCAGCTGTCGGTGTGCACCGGGACGACCTTGCGGGGGTCGAGGTACGCGGCGACCTGGGCCGCGCGCTCGGAGGTCAGGGTCAGCGGGGCGTTGTCGAGGATGGCGGGGGTGCGGGCGGCGCCGGCGAAGAGGACGGCCGTGTCGATGGGGCCGATCTCCTTCCTGACGCGGTCGCCGACCTGCCGGGCGACCTCGACCGAGGCGTTGTCACCGGAGATGTAGGTGGTGGGGACGCCCCGGCCGCTGAGGACGAAGCCGGTGACCTCGCCGTCCGCGCCGCGGTCCACGCCGTCGGGTCCGTGGAGGGCGGGGACGGCCGTGACCGTGACGGTGCCGCCGGCCGCCGTCAGTTCGTGGGAGTCCCAGCTCCTCATGCCGGTGACGTGGTCGCCGAGACGCTTCCGCGCGCCGGGGGTGGAGAGAACGACGGGTACGTCCGCGAGCAGGGCGCGGCCCGTGTCGTCGAGGTTGTCGTCGTGCTGGTCGTGCGAGAGCAGTACGGCGTCGATCTCGCCGAGCCGGTCGACGCCGAAGGCCGGTGCCCGGAGCTTCTCCAGGCCGCTCTTGTACCTCTTCGGCGCGTCGAAGGTGGGGTCGAGCAGGATGCGCAGGCCTCCGACCTCCAGGATCGTGGTCGGCCCGCCGATGTGCGTGGCGGTGAACGCGGGGGTGGCGGCCTTCGTGGCGGGGGCGGTCGACGGGGAGTCGGCGGCGTCCTCCTCGTTGCCCCCGCAGGCGGTGAGGAGGGTCAGGCTCACGGTGGCCGCGACGGCACCCGTGGCGGCGCGACGGAACGTCGAACGGTTCATGGAGGAACACCAGCTCTCTCGTGGCGGACGGTCGGACGCCCCGGAGGCGGCCGGCCCCCGAGGCGTATCAACGCTAACACGACTCGTAAGCAGTGATTACATACCGAGCGGGTGAGCCCCTGAGGCCCCCGCCCCGGACGGCGATACACCCAGGTCCGCCGTGTTAGCGCTGTTATCGTGGGGGCCATGTCGACGGCCCGAGAGCGCATCCTGGAAGCCACCGGGGAACTGCTCGCCACCAAGGACGCCCTGGCGATCTCGACCCGCGCCATCTGCGACCGGGCGAAGGTCGGCATGCCCGAGATCTACCGCCAGTTCGGCGACAAGCAGGGGCTGCTCACGGCGGCGGCCGACATCGGTTTCGAGCGGTTCCTCGCCGCCAAGCGGCAAAACCCGCTCACCGACGACCCGGTGGCGGATCTGCGTACGGCCTGGGACAGCCATGTCGCGTTCGCGCTGCGCAACCCGCACCTCTACCGCCTGATGTTCACGCCGACGGGCGACGCCAAGCCGCGGGCGATCACGGAGGCCCAGGCGATCCTGCTGACGGCGGTGGAGCGCTGCCGGGACGCCGGGCGGCTGCGCACGGCCCCCGGGCTCGCGGGTCAGTCGATCCTCGCCGCCAACGTGGGCGTCTGCATGATGGCGCTCTCCTTCCCCGACCTCTTCGGGGACGCGGCGGTCTCGCACGCGGTACGTGACGCCGTGATCGGGAAGGTCACGGGCGACGAGGGAGAGGACACGCGGATCGGGACCGCCACCGTCCTCGCGCAGGCCCTCGTCGGCACCCTCACGGGGACGGCGGCCGTGAGCGGGCCGGCCCTCGAAGAGCTGGCCGGCGCGCTCAGGCCGCCGTCGGACCCGCGCTGACCTCCCGCGGCTTCGGGCCCGGTCTCACGCGTCCGTGGCCGTGAGCCCCTCGGGCAGCACGTCGAGCAGAGCACCGATGAACGCGTTGATCGCGGGCTTGGCCGACCCGCCGACCCGGAACGCGACGGAGCTGCGCCGCAGCAGCGGGAGCGGCGTCACCATGGCGCCCTCCGGCAGCGCCTGGGCGCTCAGTTCGGGCACGATGGCCACGCCCGCGCCCGCCGCGACAAGCCGCAGGGTGGTGGTGTAGTCGTCCACCCGGTGCCACGAGGAGACGTGGAAGCCGTTGGTCTCGCACAGCCGTACCACCACGGTGTGGCACAGGGTCCCCGGTGCGGGGAGGATCCACGGCGCGTCCCTCCACCTGCGTACCGGATCTTCCGTCTCGTCGATCTTCCAGCCGAGCTCCGAGGGGTCGGACGGGGTGGCGAGGAGCATCCGCTCGGTGAAGATCGGCCTGCTGTGGATGCCCGGCTCCACGGGAGGCAGCAGCCCCTCGTAGGAGTGCAGCAGTGCCAGGTCCAACTGGCCGCCGCGCAGGGCGTTGGAGGCGTCGGAGGGGTCGATCTCCTGGATCCACGGCTCGAGCCTCGGGTGGGAGCGGCGCAGTGCCGCGAAGATGCCGGCCGCCAGGGACCCTGCCGCCGACGGGTAGATGCCCACGCGCAGCGGGCCCGCGACCCCCTTGCCCTCCATGAGTTCGGCCTCGGCCGTCTCCAGGTGCTCCAGGATCACCTCGGCGTGACGCACCAGGTTCACGCCGGCCGGGGTGAGGACCACACGCCTGCCGGTGCGTTCGAGGAGGCTCACTCCCGTCTTCCGTTCCAGTGCCGACAGCTGCTGGGAGACAGCGGAGGGGGTGTAGGCGAGTACGTCGGCGACTGCGGCGATCGTCCCTCTATGGGCGAGCTCACGCAGGAGGCGCAATTGGTGCAGGTTGAGCATCAGCCCAGCTTACGAGTGTCATCAGGAATCCCCAATGGACGCCCGGGGGAGGACGGGGCCAAGATCGAATACATGGGAAGAAACAAGCTTTCGAGCGGAGTTCACATCCCGCTCATCACACCGTTCACCCCCGCCGGTGACGTCGCTCTGGAGTCACTGGAGAGCCTGGCCCACGAACTCCTCACCGACGGAGCCGCCGGCCTCGTGGCACTCGGCACGACCGCCGAGGTGGCGACCCTGAGCCCCGCCGAGAAGGCGAGCGTCGTCGAGGTGGTCGCCCGGGTCTGCCGCGAACGCGGTGCGCCCCTGATGATCGGCGCGGGGAGCAACGACACCGCGGCCAGTCTGGAGGCGCTCACCGCCCTCAAGGCGGTCCCGGAGGCGGGCTCGGCGCTGGCGCTCGTGCCGTACTTCACGCGCCCCTCCGAGGCGGGGGTGGTCGCCCACTTCACGGAGCTGGCGTCCGCCTCCCCCGTACCGATCGTGATCTACCACATCCCGTACCGCACAGGTCAGGACCTCAGCGCGCAGGCGCTGCGCCGGCTCGGCGCGCTGCCGGGCATCGCGGGCGTCAAGTACGCGGCGGGCGGCATCACCGCCGCCACCGTCGAGCTGATGGCCGATCTGCCGGACGGCTTCGCCGTGATGGCCGGCGACGACGCCTTCTTCTCGCCCCTCCTCGCGATGGGCGCCCACGGCGGCATCCTGGCCTCGGCGCACCTGGCCACCGGCGCGTTCGCCGATCTGGTCAGGACCTGGCACGCGGGAGACGCGGTCACGGCCGCGGCACTCGGCCACCGGCTCGCGAAGCTGTCCGCCGCGCTGTTCACCGAGCCCAACCCCACGGTGATCAAGGGCGTGCTGCACGCCCAGGGCCGTATCCCCTCCGCCGCCGTCCGGCTGCCGCTGCTGCCGGCCGGTCCCGACGCGGTCGCGGACGCGCTGAGCGCCCACGACGCGCTCGGCCTCTGAAACGCCCGCCCGCGGAGGGCGGTTGCGACGGGTGAGCGGGCGCCCCGCTCGCTCACCCCCATGTCACCCACGTTCCATCCCGGACCGATCGCCGTGCGTATCGCCCCACAAGGGCGTCGCCCTCATCCCGGCGTCATCGGCCCGGTGCACCAACCTGTCTGTTTCCGGTCCGGCGGGAAGACCCCCGCCGTCCGGTGTCGAAAAGAGCATGATGAAAATGAACAAGATCGACTGCGATTTCCACTACGAGGGCGAACGGGCCGAGACCGCCGCGGGGAGGCACGTCCTCGGCCGTGTCGTCTTCGGCGAGGCCACGGCCGCCCCCACCGTGCGGGACGGGGTCCCGGAGATCGGCCTGCACATGGCCTCCCCGGGATTCGACAGCTTCACCGAGGTCTGGAGCACGGACGCCCCGGCGGAGACCGGCGAGCACCGCGGGCTGGTCTACGCCCACGACGGCGAGTACCTGTTCTGCGCGGGCGTCATCCCCGAGGGCGCGACGTACCGGGAGCCGACCCGGGAGGCGTACGAGGCCGCCTTCGAGGTGATGGACCGACTCGACTACCGCCATGTCTTCCGGATGTGGAACTTCATCGGCGGGATCAACTCCGACAACTCCGAGGGCCTGGAGATCTACCGGGACTTCTGCGTCGGACGTGCGGAGGCGTTCGAGGCGAAGCCCGAGCGGGTCACCTGCATGCCGGCGGCGACCGGGATCGGTTCGCGTGGCCGCGGCATCGCCTTCTTCTTCCTGGCCACCCGTACGGGGACGACCCAGAACATCGAGAACCGGCGCCAGGTGCCCGCGTTCGAGTACCCGCGGCAGTACGGCCCCAAGTCGCCGAGCTTCGCACGGGCGACCCGGCTCGTCCCGGCGGGCGAGGACGAGACGCGCGGCGCGGTCTACGTCTCCGGTACGGCGAGCATCACCGGCCACGAGACCCTGCACGCGGGCGACATCGACGCCCAGTGCGAGCTGACCCTGGACAACATCGCCCACCTCGTCGGCTCGGGCAATCTGCGGCTCGGTGGACTGGACGGCGGTCACGACCTGAAGGAGCTGCGCTGGGTCAAGGCGTACGTGCGGCACGAGGAGCACCTGCCGGCGGTGCGCGCGGCGTGCGCCGACGTGTTCCCGCCCCAGACGCACGTGGTGTTCCTGAACGTCGACGTCTGCCGCGACGACCTGCTGGTGGAGATCGAGGGCATCGTCCCCGCGCCGGAGTTCTGACGGCGGAGTCCTGACGTCCGGCCGGCCACACGGCCCGGCCACCTCCCCTCTCCGCCCCCACCGCAGAAGGAACGTCCGACCCGTGATCTCCACGAACCCCGCCGTGCCCGCCCTGGGCACGCATCCCTTCCCCCGGATCGCCGCCCTCCTCGACGGGATCGACCCCGTCCCCGGCGTCGCCCCGCTCGACCTCACCATCGGTGAACCCCGCTTCGCACCGCCGTCGTGGCTGGGCGAAGCCCTCGGCGCCCGGCAGGACCTGCTGGGCAAGTACCCGCCGAACCAGGGCCCCGAATGGTTCCGCCGCACCGCGGCCGACTGGCTGGAATCCCGTTTCGGCCTGACACCGGGCACCGTCGGTACGGACGCGGTCTTCCCCACCTCCGGCGCCCGTGAGGCGCTCTTCCAGCTGGGGCTCCTCGCCGACGCCACCGACGGCGACCGGCGCCTGCTCGCCATGCCCACCCCGCACTACGCGCCCTACCGCGCGGCCGCCGCGCTGTGCGGACTGCGGGCCTTCAACATGCCGGCCGGGGCGGCGAACGGCTACCTCCCCGACCTCGACCTGATCGACGAGGACCGCGGGCCGCGCACCGCCATGCTGATCCTCTGCACACCGAGCAATCCCGAGGGCGCCGTCGCCCCCGCCGCCTATCTGCGCCGGGCGATCACCCTGGCCAGGACGTACGGCTTCATCCTGGCCGTCGACGAGTGCTACTCCGAGATCTACCTGGGCGACGAGCCCACCGGTGCCCTGCGGGTCTGCCAGGACATGCACGAGGGCGACGGCGACCCGTTCCGCAACGTCCTCGTCGTCAACTCCCTCTCCAAGCGGTCCAGCGCGGCAGGCCTGCGCACCGGGATCGTGGCGGGCGACCGCGCGCTGATCGCCGACTTCATCGCGCTTCGCTCCTACATCGGAGGCACCACCCCCCTGCCGAACCTCGCCGCCGCCGCCCGGCTGCTGTCCGACGAGACACACGTCAAGGCCGTGAGGGAGAGCTACCGGGACACCTTCGCCGCCGCCGACCAGGTCCTGGCGGGCGTCCCCGGCTACCGGAAGCCCGAGGCCGGGATGTTCCTGTGGCTGCGGGTCCGCGACGACGAGGAGGCAGCGGTGCGGGCGTGGCGCGACGCCGCGGTCCGCGGCGTGCCCGGCGGCTATCTGGGGCCCGCCGGCTGGGACGGCTCCCACCCGGGCAGGGGGCACCTGCGGCTCGCCATGGTGCACGGCGCGCAGGACACGGCCGCCGCGCTGACCCGGCTGGCGCCGGTGCTCCACGAGATCGGGGTGGCGTCCTCATGACTCCCGTGATCGTCGCGGGCGGCGGCATCGGCGGTCTCGCCGCCGCCCTCGGTCTGGCCCGCGCGGGCCGGCCGGTCGTGGTCCTCGAACGCAGCGGGGAGTTCCGCGAGCTCGGGGCCGGAATCCAGCTCGGCCCCAACGCCTTCCGGGCGCTGACCCGGCTCGGCGTCGGCGAACTTCCCTACGACTGCGCGGTGTTCATCGAGGAGCTCCGCGTCATGGACGCGGTCGGAGGGGGCCCGCTGGCCCGCCTCTCGCTGGGTGAGACCTTCCGGCGGCGGTTCGGCGCCCCGTACGCGGTGGTCCACCGCGGCGAGCTGCACCGCGCCCTCCTCGACACGTGCCGGGAGGCCGGTGTCGTCCTGCGGCCGGGCTGCGCCGTGGAGCGGTACGAGCAGGACGACACCGGCGTCCGGGTGTTCCTCGCCGGAGGCGAGCACCTGGACGGGGCCGCGCTCGTCGGTGCGGACGGCCTGCACTCCGCGGTGCGGCGGCAACTCGCGGGAGACGGCCCGCCCGTGGTGTCCGGTCACGTCACCTACCGCTCGCTCATCCCCGCCGACCGCATGCCGGCGGCGCTGAGGCTGCCGGCCGCGGTGCTGTGGGCGGGACCCCGCTGCCACCTCGTGCACTATCCGCTGGTCGGCGGCGCGTACTACAACGCGGTCATCACCCGCGACAGCGGGGCGACCGAGGCCGTGGCCGGTGAGCCGGTCGGCGACGCCGAGGTGGCCCGGGAGTTCGCCGCCGTGTGCGGCGACGCACGCTCGCTCGTCGAGGCCGGCGGCGACTGGCGGCGCTGGGTGCTCTGCGACCGGCCGCCCCTGCGGGACTGGCAGGACGGACGCGTGGTGCTGCTCGGCGACGCGGCCCACCCCATGCTGCAGTACGCGGCCCAGGGCGCCTGCATGGCGCTTGAGGACGCCGCCTGCCTCAGCGACCACGTCGGCGGCGCGTCCGCCGACCCCACCGAGGCGTTCGCCCGCTACGTGGCCGACCGCCGGGAACGTACGGCACGGGTGCAGACCGTCTCCCGCCGGCTCGGCAAGGAGCTCTACCACCCGCAGGGACAGGCCGCCGAGGCCCGCGACGCCATGATCACCGCGCTCGACGAGGCCGCCCTGCACCACGAGATGTCCTGGCTGTACGAGCACTGAGCTCCGGCAGGACCCCTTCGTCCACTCCCCACAGGAGACACCTGATGAGTCTCGACGCGTACTACGACCGCATCGGCGAACACCACCTCGCCGCACTGTGGACCCGTCTCTCCCACCTGATCACCCCCCAGCCGCGCAGCGACTGCCGCGCCCACCGCTGGCGCTACGCGGACGTGCGGCCGGCCCTGCTCGCGGCGGGCGAGGTCATCACCGCCGAGGAGGCCGAGCGGCGGGTCCTGATACTGGAGAACCCGGGCCTGCCCGGCAGTTCGAAGGTCACCACCTCGCTCTACGCCGGGATGCAGCTGGTCCTGCCCGGCGAGATCGCCCCGAGCCACCGGCACAGCCAGTCCGCGCTGCGCGTCATCGTCGAGGGCAGCGGGGCGTACTCCGTGGTCGGCGGCGAGCGGGTGGCCATGGAGCGCGGGGACCTGGTGCTGACCCGCCCGATGACCTGGCACGACCACGGAAGCGAGGGGGACGGCCCGACCATCTGGCTGGACGCCCTCGACATCCCGCTGGTCGGCTTCTTCGACGCCTCCTTCCTGGAGCGCTCCCCCGAGGCGGCGCGCGCGGTGACCCGCCCGGACGGGGACTCCCTCACCCGGTACGGCGCCGCCCTGCTCCCCGTGGGCAGCCGGCCCGGCGGCAACGCCTCCCCGATCACCTCCTACCCGTACGCCCGGACCCGTGAGGTCCTCACCCGGCTCGCGAAGACCGACGCCCCGGACCCCTGGCACGGCGTCAAGGTGGCCTTCACCAACCCGCTCACCGGCGGCGACGTCCTCCCGACGATGTCCGCCTGGGCCCAGCTCCTCCCCTCCGGCTGGCACTCCGCCGCCTACCGCTCCACCGACGCGACCGTCCTGCTCGTGATCGAGGGGCGTGGCCGCACCCGCATCGGCGACCAGGTCCTCGACTGGGAGGCCGGTGACGTCGTCGTCGTGCCGAGCTGGTCCTGGGTGCGCCACGAGGCCGACGAGGAGTCGGTGCTCATGAGCTACTCCGACCAGGCCGCGCAGCGGGCCCTCGGCCTGTGGCGCGAGGAGCGGCGGAGCGACAGCCCGGAATGACCCGGAAGCCGACGGAACCGCACGACCACGAACCCCCACACCCCCGGCCCCGGCCGGATGAAAGGCCCTCAGCGATGAATGTCCTTCTCGTGCACGTCAAGAAGAACCTGCTGCCCGACCGTGTCCGCACCGCCCCGGAGATCGGCCACCTCACGGTCATCACCGAGCCCGGTCACGCCCAGCGGTACGGCCCCGAGGTCGACGTCCGCCTCATCGACGACGTACAGGATCCCGAGGCGCTGCGGCTCGCGGTCCTGCGGGTGCTGCGGGACCGGCGGATCGACCGGATCTTCGCCCCGTTCGAGCTCGGCCAGGCGCAGACGGGGTACGTCCGCACCTACTTCGGCATCCCGGGCACCGGCGCCGAGGTCGCCCACGCCTTCTCCAGCAAGTACGCGATGAAGCAGCTGATGCGCCGGGCCGGGCTGCCGGTGGCGGACTTCCGGCTCGCCGCGGGCCTCGACCAGGTGGCCGAGGCGGCTGCCGAGCTCGGCTGGCCGGTGGTGGCCAAGCCCATGATCGGCGGCGGGTCCATCGACGTGTGCGTGCTCCGTGGCCCTGAGGAGTTCGAGGCGTTCGCCGCATCGGCGCAGGCCGGCCCGATCCGGGCGCTGCGGGTGCCGCTGGTCGTCGAGAAGTTCGTGGAGATGACCGCCGAGTACCACTGCGACGGTGTGGTGAAGGACGGAGAGGTCGTCTTCGCCGCCTCCTCCCGCTACCTGGTGCCGGTCCTCGACCACGGCGCGATGTTCGGCTCGGCGACGCTCCCGGCCGGCGACCCGGTGCGGGAGCGCATGGAGGAGCTGCACGCCCGCGCGGTCGCCGCCCTCGGACTCGTCGACGGCGTCACGCACATGGAGTTCTTCGGGACGGCCGACGGGCTGGTCGCCGGGGAGATCGCCTGCCGGCCGGCCGGCGGCGGCATCCCGGACGCGCTGGCGCTGCACACCGGTGTCGACGTCTGGCAGTCCTGCCTGCTCCTCGCCCTGGGCCTGGAACCGAAGGTGGACCCCGTACCCGAGCACGGTGTGACGGCCCACTGCTATCTGCCGCTGACACCCGGCCGGATCGTCGCCATGACGGGGGCCGAGGAACTTCTGGCGCTGCCGTCGGTCGTCGGCGTGACGATGCTCCGCGAGGTCGGCGAGACCGTGCCCGAGCGCCTCAACTCCGCCGCCGCGAGCGGCCTCGTCTTCCTGCGGGCGGACTCCGCCGAGGAGGCCGAGGCGGCCGTGGCTCGCGTGTACGAGACCTTCCGCATCGAGATCGAGGCGGCGCAGCGGTGAACTACCTCATCCTGAACCGCAGTGCCCTGGCCATCCGCCCGTACCGCGAGTGGATCGGCGAGGGCCACCGGCTCGTCCTCCTCACGGACGCCCGCGCGCTGAGCGCCGACGACACCGTCCGGGCGGAGCAGCTCGCCTCCTTCGACGAGACGGTCGCACTCGCCGAGTACCACGACAGCGTCGCGGTGGAGCGCGAAGCGCTGCGCCTGCACGCCGAGTTCGGCTTCGACGAGATCATCGCCCTGTCCGAGTTCGACCTGCTGCGCGCCGCCCGGCTGCGGGAGCTCCTGGAGCTTCCCGGCCAGACGGAGCGGAGCGCGGCCGCCTTCCGCGACAAGCTGGTGATGAAGGACCTGCTCGCGGCTGCGGGCGTCCCCCTGGCGCCGTACGCGGCGGTGCCGGACGCCACCTCGCTGGTCCGTTTCACCCGTGAACACGGCTTCCCCGTCGTGGTCAAGCCACGCCGCGGCGGCGGCTCCATGGGCGTCGAAGTCCTCCACGACGAGAACGAACTCTGGGACTACGCCACCCGCTTCCCCGGCCTCGGCACAGACGACCCCTCCCCGCTCCTCGTCGAAAGCTACGTCGAACACGAGCTCTTCCACATCGACGGCCTCCTCGTCGACGGAGAGATCCAGCTCATATGGCCGTCCTCCCAGGGCACCACCACCTGCCTCGGCATGCTCGAAGGCCAGATGCTCCACAGCGCCATGCTCGACGCCGACGACCCCCGCCTCGACGACCTGCGCACACTCACCACCACCGCCCTCGACACCCTCCCCACACCCCCCACCACCATCTTCCACGCCGAAATCTTCGGCACCCCCGACGGACTCCTCTTCAACGAGATCGCCTGCCGCATGGCCGGCGGCCGCATCGAGGAACAGATCCGCCTCGGCTTCGGCGTCCACCTCCCCAAGCTCTACGTCCGCGCCCTCACCGGCCACCCACTCCCCCGCATCCCCACCGAACCCGCCAGAATCGGCGGACTCGCCCTCTTCCCACCCCGCCCCGGCCTCCTCCACGCCGTCCCCGGCGAATGCCGCATCCCCGGCATCAGCAGCTTCACGGTGTCGGTGGCGGCGGGGACCCGTCTGGGCCCCGCGCACGCCAGTGTGGACAACTTCGCCTCGGCGCTCGCCGTGGGCGCGACCCGGGCCGAGGTCGAGCAGGCCGTCGACCGGCTCAGGACGTGGGTCGAGGCGGAGACCGTCATCGAATCCGAGCCCGAACCCGGCACCGAAGCGACGGGGAGCAAGTAGTGCGTGAGACCTTCGCCCTCGTCCGTAAGACCCCCGGCTGTCTGCTGCTGCTGTTCGGGAACTTCGCGATCACCTTCGGCAGCAATCTGGTGCTGCCGTACCTGGCGGTCTACCTCACCCTTGAGCAGGGGGTCTCCCCCTGGGCCGTCGGTGCGGCGTTCACCGCCAAGCTCTGGGCCCAGCAGGGCCTGATGGTCTTCGGCGGTTCGATCGCCGACCGGATCGGCACCGTACCCACGATGTGCCTCGGCCTGCTGATGCGCGCGCTGTCGTACGTGCTGGTCGTCACCGCGGCCACCGACATCGGAGCCGTCGTCGCCTGCGGCCTCCTGGGCCTCGGCAGCGCCCTGTACATCCCGGCCGGCAAGGCGGCGCTCTCCCACCTGGTGGAGGGGCAGGCGGCGACCACGTCGATCTTCGCCCTGCGCAGCACCGCGAACAACGCGGGCACCGCCCTCGGCCCGCTGGCCGGCGGACTGCTCCTGCTGCTGGCCTCGCCGAGCCTCGGCTTCCTGGCCGCCTCCGCCCTGTTCCTCGTTCTGATCGTGCCGTTCTGGCAGCTGCGCCACCGGATCCCGCACACCCCGGCGCCGCCGGCCGCGGCGGGCACGGCGGTCGCCAAGCCCGGCATGTTCCAGGTGCTGCGCACCTGCCCGCGCATGATCTGGATCGTCGCGACCGCGGTCGTGTTCGGCTTCTGCTACGTGCAGATCGAGTACGCGATGCCGATCACCGCCGCCGAACAGGGCAAGGCGTTCGTCGGCGTCCTGTACACGGTGAACGCCGTGGCCGTCGTGCTCCTGCAGCTCGTGCTCTCCGCCCGGCTCGGCCGGCTGACGAACTCGGCGGCGGTCATCGCCCTCGGCCTCGGCGCGATGGCGGTCGGCTTCGGCCTCTTCGGCCAGGGCTCCGTCGCCTTCCTGCTGCTCGGCGTGGTGCTCTTCACCATCGGCGAGGTGATCGTCGACCCGAGGCTCGACGGCGAGGTCGCCCAGGCGGTCCCCGCCGCGCAGCGGGCCACCGCGTTCGGCATGGTCGGCCTCGGCATGGCGGTGGGCGGCACGCTCGCCAACGCCGCCGCGGCCTCCTCGTTCGGCCCGGCCCGGAACGGCTCCGGCTACTGGCTGCTGCTGCTCGCCGTCGCCGCGCTGCTCGCCCTGATCACCTGGGCCACGGCGCCCCGCCGCGCGGCCGCCGCCGCGTCCCCGGCGGGCCAGGAGGCGGGGGTGGCGGGCTGACCAGCGCCGCTCCCCTCCTCGCCGTCGCGCCCCGACCCCTTCACGGAAAGACCACTGTCATGACACCCCCTACGCTCGCTCCGCCGCGGCCCGCCGCCCAGCAGCCCGACTGGCCGGACCGCACGGCCCTGCGGGCCGCCGCCACCGCGCTGTCCCACCGCGCCCCGCTCGTCCGGCCCGAGGAGTGCGACCGGCTCCGCGGCCTGCTCGCCGGGGCGGCCGCGGGCCACGGGTTCCTCGTCCAGGGCGGCGACTGCGCCGAGACCTTCGCGGACACGGCGCCCGGCCCCGTACGCGCCAAGACGGCGCTGCTCGCCGAGACCGCCGCGCTGATCGAGTCTGCCCTGCGCCTCCCGGTGACCGTCATCGGCCGCATGGCGGGCCAGTTCGCCAAGCCACGCTCCCGGCCGACGGAGCTGGTGGACGGCGTGTCCCTGCCCGTCTACCGGGGCGACATGGTCAACGGGTCCGAGCCGACGCCCGTTTCACGGCGGCCCGACCCGGCGCGGCTGCTCCGCGCGTACGACCACGCCCGCGAGGCCGTCCTGACGGCGCGCGAGGGGTCCGGCCGGGAGGTCTTCACCAGCCACGAGGCACTGATCCTGGAGTACGAGGACGCCCTCGCCCGCCGGGACGCGGCGAGCGGGGCCACCTACGGTCTGTCGGGCCACTACCTGTGGCTCGGCGAGCGGACGAGGCAGTACGAGGGCGCCCACGTGGAGTTCGCGGCGGGCGTCGCCAACCCGGTCGGCGTCAAGCTGGGGCCGACCGCCGAACCGGACGACGTGCTCGCGCTCGCCGCCAGGATCGACCCCGACCGCGTCCCCGGCCGCCTCAGCTTCATCACCCGCATGGGCAGCGACAAGGTCCGTGACCTGATGCCGGTCCTGGTGGAGAAGGCCCGGGCCGAGGGCGTCGAGGCCCTGTGGGTCTGCGATCCGATGCACGGCAACACGTACACCGCCGCCAACGGCCTCAAGACGCGCCGCTACGACGACGTGCTCGACGAGGTACGGGGCTTCTTCGAGGTCCACCGGGAGCTGGGCACCTGGCCGGGCGGGCTCCACCTCGAGTTCAGCCCGGACGCCGTGACCGAGTGCGTGGGCGGCCCGGGACCCGCCACCGAGGCGGATCTGACCGAGCGCTACACGAGCACGTGCGACCCCCGCCTCAACCGGGCCCAGACGCTGGCCCTCGCCGGGGCGGTGGCCGAACTGTTCACCGGGTTCCCCGCCGGGCCGGCGGACGGGGGGCTTCGGACCGCCTGAGTGACCCCGCGGTCCGCATGACCCGGCGGTCCGCATGACCCGGCGGTCCGCATGACCCGGCGGCCTTCGTGCCGGACGGCGTGTTCCCCGTACGGAACACCTGTCCGGCGCGAAGGCCGCTTTCCGCGTCGGGCGGCCCTCCCGGCGCCGGACCGGGCGCCGGGAGGGCGGCACCCCGCGGGGCGGGCCGGGGCGCCGGGAGGGCGGCGCCCCAGCCGGCCGTCAGAGGGCGAGGGGGAGGCCCGCCTTGACGACGTGGCGGCGCGGGGCGTGCTCGACGACCGCGTGGGCCGCCGAGGCCCCGTCGACGACGGTGAAGTCGGCCGGAGCGCCCACGCGGAGCCCGTACTCCTCCAGGCCGAGCGCCGCCGCCGCGCCCTCGGTCGCCGTCCACAGGGCGAGCTCGATCTCCTCCTCGCTCTTGAATCCGCTGCGGACCGCGAGCTGGCCGACGCGTACGAGCATGTCGGCGGAGCCGTACGGGCTCCACAGGTCCCTGATGCCGTCGGTGCCGAGGCCCATGGGCACACCGGCGGCCCGCATGACGGCGGGCGAGGGAATCGGGTCGCTGAAGCCCGCGCAGGTGAAGAGCGCCATTCCCGCGCCCGCCAGGAGGTCCGCGATGCGCTCCTGCTGCGGCCGGGGTTCCTCGCCGATGGCGAAGGCGTGGCTGATCGCGACCCTCCCCTGGAGGGACAGCGCCTTGGTCCGCTCCGCGATGAGACCCACCTGCCACAGGCCGAGGGTGCCGCCGTCGTGGAGGTGGATGTCGACCTTCGCCCCGTGCTTCTCCGCCAGCCCGAAGACCACGTCGAGATGGGCCACCGGGTCGCCGTCGACCCCGGCGGGGTCGAGGCCGCCGATCGTCTGCACGCCCATCCGCAGGGCGGCCTCCATGAGTTCGACGGTGTCGCCCTCCACGAGGAGGCCGCTCTGGGGGAACGCCACCTGTTCGACGGTGAGGGAGCCGGCGACCCGCTCCGCCGCCGCCATGACGGCCTCCACACCGGACAGACCGATGTCCGGGTCGACATCCGTGTGCGTACGCACGTGCGTGGTGCCCGCCGCCGCCATGTCGGCGAGGAGGCCGGCCATCCGGCCCTCGTGGGGAATGCCCAGCTCCGCGCGCCGCCGGCGGCCGTTGCCGATCATGCCGTGCAGTTCGGTGCCCGCCGTGTTGGGGACCCAGGGGCCGCCCCAGATCGTCTTGTCGATGTGGCAGTGGGCGTTGATCAGGCCCGGCAGGACGATCCTGTCCCCGGCGTCGATCTCCCGGGCTCCGCTCTCCCCGGCTCCGCTCTCGCCGGTCGCGGGCGGCGTCGTCCCGGGGCCGGCGCCGGGAATCCGGTCCCCGGGCGTGAGGATGCCCGCGATCCGGCCGTCGCGGACGACGACGTCCTCGGTCCCGGTCCGTCCCCACAGTCGACCGGACCGGAGTACAAGGTCGTTCACACGCTTCTCCTCTTCGCTCGTTCCCGTACCTGGGCTGCTCAGACTTCGGGCAGCAGCGTCAAGCCGTGCTCCGCGGCGTGCAGGAGCACGGCGTCACCGGTGGACCGGTACGCGCGCAGACAGGCCTCCGTGAGCTTGATGGCGTGCTCGTCGCCGTTGGCGACGGCCCGGTCGATCAGGTCGTCCTCCGCCGGCGGGGCGCCCTGCGGCAGCGGCTCCGTCACGGCGTCCGGCGCGTGTACGGCGTACAGCCCGGCGGCCAGCCGCCACAGCGCGTCGTACGTGTCCCGCCGCGCGGCGGGCGGAAGCAGCGGCAGCACCGATCCGGCCGCGACGGGCGCGGTCACCGCGTGGACGAAGGCGGTCGGCCAGCGGCGGCCCCGGGTCAGGAACACCCCGGCGAAGGTGGTGGCGAGCTCCGCCATCGCCGCGCCGGCGTCCCCGGGCGACCGCAGGGCCGACACGGCCGCCGGGAACCCGTCGATGCCGGCCACCGTGTCGAGGCGGTCGCGGATCAGGCCCGGGTGCACGCCTCCCGGATGGAGGGGCAGCCCCTCGATCGCCCGCGCGAGGGGCAGTCGCCCGGCGCCGGTCGGACCGCCGGGGAGCGGGGCGTAGCGCGCCGCCCAGTAGGCGAGGGCGGTGGCGAACTCGGCGCGGCGCTCCTCGGTGTCGCCCGCGGCCAGACCGCGGACGGCGTGCGAGGTGCGGATCACCCCGTGGGTGGCACCCGCGGCCACGCCCGGCAGGAGCCGGGGCCACCACCGGTGCAGGGCGGGGCGCCAGCCGTCCCGCGCGATCTCGCCGGCGAAGAACGCCTGCCAGTCGGTGACCCGGCGCAGGTCGCCCAGGGCCGTGTGCCACCGGGTGGCGGGAATCGGCTCCAGCGGTCCGGGGGCCTCGTCGAGCTGCGGGAGGTAGCCGGTGATCCAGTCCTCGACGAGCGCGGGCCGCCGCAGGGCGATCAGCGCCTCCGCCACCATGGGGGCGTGGTTGGTGAGGGTTCCCCCGTACTCGGGGCCCGCGTCCCGCAGCCGGCCGAGGTTCTCGTCGAGCACGTCGGCGCACCGGCCGAGGTTCTCGTCCCGTACATCGGCGCACCGGCCGAGGTTCTCGTCCCGTACATCGGCGCACCGGCCGAGGTTCTCGTCCCGTACGTCGGCGTCCGCCGCGAGCATGCTGTGCACAGTCATCGCCGTTCCGTCCCGCGCCGTACTAGGAGACGGCGAGGTTGTGGCCGCCGAGCGAGGCCTTGGCCCACAGGTAGCGCTCGTTGTCGGGGTTGGAGTGCACGCGCGTGGGCACCACGTCGACGACCTCGATGCCGTACTCCCGCAGCTGGCGCACCTTCTCCGGGTTGTTGGTGAGCAGCCGGATCCGCTCCAGGCCGAGCGCCTTCAGCATCTGGGCGGCCACGGCGTACTGGCGCTCGTCGTCCCCGCGGCCCAGCATCCGGTTGGCGGAGAAGGTGTCGACGTTCGTGTCCTGGAGGATGTACGCGTCGAGCTTGTTGTAGAGGCCGATGCCGCGGCCCTCCTGGCGCAGGTAGAGGATGGCGCCGCCGTTCTCGGCGACGGCGTCCAGGCCCTCGTCGAGCTGCGGGCCGCAGTCGCAGCGCTTCGAGCCGAACACGTCGCCCGTCAGGCACTCGCTGTGGATGCGGACCAGCGGGATCCGGCCGGTCTCCGTCGGGACCTCGACGGCGACGTGCTCGCCGCTGTCCGCGAGTCCTCCGAAGCTGATCAGGTCGGCCCGGACGGGACGGCCCCGGTCCATGCCGATCGGGACGCGGGCGCGGATGGCGGCCGGCGCGAGGGCGGTGGTGGTGGCGTAGCCGTCGAGGACGCTCATGGGAAATCTCTCTTCCGAATGTCGGTGTTGGTGAGGGGTGAAGAAAGTGAAGGGGGCGGGCGGAGGAGTGATCTGACTGTTCGTCAGATCAGCTCGGTGCCCGTCCGGTTGTGCAGCAGCGAGCGGAAGGCGATGCCGGCCACGGCCTCCCGCGCCCGTTCCGCCGCCTCCTCGGGTGTCGCCCCGTGGGCACGCGCCATCGCCAGGCGGCTGTCGGAGGACGGGACGGGATCGAGCGGGTCACCCGCGCCGAAGAAGAGCCGGACGTCGTCGACCTGGGGAAGACCGCGGGCCTCCTCCGCTCCGGAGACCGATTCCACGACACCGTGGGCGACCGCCGTCGCGTACCGGATCGCCGCGTACCGCGGGGTCCGCTCACCGGCCTCGGCCAGCTCCGCCCGCAGTTCGTCGAGGAGCCCGGTCGCGCCCAGGGCCTGACGGGCCGTGTACCGGAACAGGTCGACGCCGAGGGCCTCGCGCACCAGCTGCGGGATGTCGTCCCCGGCCAGCCTCAGATGGGTCTCGATCAGCCGGGGCCCGTGAGGGGTGAGGACGACCTCGGTGTGCGTGGGGCCGAACCCGATCTCCAGGGCCGTCAGCACGTCGGCCACATGGGCCGTGATCGCCTCGCGGTCGGCGTCGGAGAGCGGGGCGGGCGCGACATGGCCCAGCTCCACGAAGTTCTCCGGGTCGGAGAACTTCCGGGTCACGCAGACGATCTCGTGCCGGCCGCCCTCCGAGAAGGCCTCCACGCTGAACTGCGGTCCCTGGTGGAAGGACTCGACCAGGACGCCTCCGGCGGAGAACGGCCCGGGAGCGGAGACCGCGGCGTGGGCCGCGGCGACCTCGTCGGGTCCGTCGACCCTGCGCACCCGCGCGCTGCCGGCGCCCGAGACGGGCTTGACGATGCACGGGTAGCCGTGGTCGCCGGCGAACGCGGCGATGTCGGCGGCGCAGGTCACGAGCCGGGACGGCGTGGTGTCCACGCCCCGGCGGGCCAGCTCCTCGCGCATCGCCCGCTTGTCGTGGACGTGCTTCACCGTCCGCTCCGAGTGCGCCGGCACTCCCAGGGCCGCCGCGACCGCCGCGGCCCGGTCCTGCTCCCACTCGCCGAACGCGACGACCCGGGTGAAGGGGTCGCGGCGGTGCACCGCCCGCGCGTGCTCGATCCACTCCTCGACGGGGGCGTCCGGGCCGAGGGCGATCACCCGCCGGTGCCGGTCCAGGGACCTCAGGCGGCCCACCAGGCCGATGCCGCACAGGGCCGTCAGGCGGACGTCGGCGGAGAGTTCCCGGAGGACGTCGGGGAACTCCCGGCTGCCTCCGACACACAGCAGATGCGGATGCCCGGTCATGCGTGGGCTCCTTTCGCTTCGGACGGTGAGGTACGGGGCACCTGAGCGCCCCGGGCGAGACGGCGGAACCCGAGGGCCGCCGCGCCGAAGAGACCGGCGAGCAGCAGCCACCCCGCGGGCCCCAGGGGGAGGACCACGCGGTAGGCCAGGGTCGGCCCGATGACGCTCTGGACGCCGGAGCCCGTGTTGAACGCCCCCATGTACTCGCCGCGCCGCTCCTGCGGGCTGAGGTCGAAGACCGTCTGCCAGGCGGCGACCATCTGCAGGTTCTCGCCCACGGTCAGCAGGACGACCGCGAGGACGCAGAGCAGCACCTGGAGTGCCGCGCCGGTGAGCCCGTCGGCGGCGGCGCAGACGAAACACGCCGCGGCGAGCAGTCCGCCGGCCGCCGGCAGGGCCCGCGCCGAGGTGGCCGGCGACCATCGCATGCGGCCGAGAACCAGCTGGATCACCACCGTCAGGCCCGTGTACAGGGCGGTCAGCATGCCGGGAAGAGCCGGGGAGAGCCCCAGTTCCGTGACGAGCCACAGGGGCATCAGGACCAGCAGGACCGTCTCGTACAGCGACAGCAGGCCGTTGGCGAAACAGAGGCCGAGGAACCGGGTGTCCCTGAGGACGGACCGTCCGGGGGCCGGGCCGCGCTCCACCGGAGCGGCGACGGGGCTCCCGTCCCCGGCGGCCCGCGCCTTCCCGCCGACGAGCAGGACGGTACACGCGAGGACGAGGAACGACACCCCGTTGACCATGAGCAGGACGACGACGAGGGAGCGCGAGCCGCTCGCCAGGGCGAGGCCGGCGATCACCGCGCCGACGCCGAACGCCGCGCTGCGCACCGCGCGGACCCGGGTCATCAGCCGGACGCGCGCGTCCTCCGCGAAGACCTGGCCGAGCAGCGACTGCTGGAGCGGGAACGTCGTCGTCTCCAGTGCCATCAGCCAGAGGGTGAAGGCGAAGAAGGCCGGGTACGAGGTCGCGCCCGCATACAGCAGCACGCCCACGCCCCGCAGCACCAGAGCGGCGACGTACACCCGCACCAGGCCGTACCGGTCGGCGAGCCTGCCCACCGGGACGGGGGTGAGGATGCCGAGGACCGCTCCCGCGGACATGGCGAGCGTGACGGCCCCGGGGGCGAGGCCGACCATCGTGACGAAGTACAGCATGGCCGCGCCGGCGCTCAGGCCGCTGCCGAGGGCGTCGATGCCCGTGCCGAGGAGCAGCTGTCCCGCCCGGGTCCGGTCCGCCCGCCCGGCGGGCCCCCGGTCGCGGACGGGGGCCGCCGCGACGCCGAGCGTCACTGGACCGCTCCCTCGCGGCCGGCGGCCGTGACGGACGGCCGCCGTACGGGCGGCACGTCCTCGACCACCACGCGGTGGGCCGCGATGTGCGCGTCGTCCGCGACCCGGATCGGGCCGAGCACGGAGGCGCCGACGCCAATCAGCACCCGGTCGCCGATGTGGGGGTGGCGCCGCTGGCCGGCCCTGCCGTCCCGCCACCAGCCGCGCGAGCCGAGCGTCACCTGGTGGTAGATCGTCACGTCGTCGCCGACCACCGCGGTCTCGCCGATGACGACGGCGAATCCGTGGTCGATGAAGACGCGGCGGCCCAGGCGGGCGCCGGCGTGGATCTCCATCCCCGAGGACTTGCGGCACGCGTGGGTGAGGAGCCCCGCCAGGAGGCGGTGACCCCGGGAGTGCAGCCGGTGGGCCACGCGGTGGAGCGCGAGCCCCCGCCACGGGGCGTGCAGCAGGGCTTCCGCGATGCTCAGCCGGGACGGGTCCCGGTCGAGGACCGTACGGAGGTCTTCGACGATCAGCCGGACGAGGGAAGGCCGCCGGGCGGGGGGCGCGGTGGGCGCGGGGGTGGGCGCCGTGGGGGTGGTGGCCGCCGTGCACGCGGGGTTCGCGGGCGCGGCGGTGGGCGCCGTGGGCGCGGGTGGCGTCGGGGTGGGCGCCGTGGGCGTGGTGGCCGCCGAGCACCCGGGGTTCACGGGCGCGGGGGGCGTCGGCTTCCCCGTCGTGGGCCTCACCGGGGGTCCACCACGATCGTGATGTCCCGCTCGGCGGACTCGACGAGCCGGGCGACCTTGTCCGCGGAGTCGTCGGCGAACACATGCGTCGACAGACCGGTGCCCGCGAAGCCGGAGAGGGCGAAGGTGTCGCCGACCCGCGCGGTGATCCGGCGGGCGAGCGCCGCGCCGCCGACGGCGGAGTCGTCGTACGCGCGCAGGACCCCGGAGGGGGCGTAGTGCACGGTCCACCCGGCGTGCCCGGCGACCGGGTCGCCGGCCAGCCGGCGCACGTCCTCCCCCGCGTCGATGAGGAGCTTCGCGTGGTCCAGGTCGATGCCCCGGGTGGCGCGGAAGGCCTCCAGGACCCCGCCGCCGCCGGGGCGCGCCGCCACCTCGCAGAAGGTGAGGGCAGAGCCGTCCCAGAACGCCTCCAGGTGGAGGACCGCCGCTTCGACGCCCCAGCCGCGCACGACCGCGCCGAGGAGTTCACCGGCCGCCGCGCGCAGCGCCCCGTCCTCCGCGGTCACCGAGGACAGCGGGGCGCCACGGGTGTGCGAGAGCGTGTCCTGCCGGTACGCGGAGACGTCCCAGCGGAGGAAGTCGCCCTGGACGACCGCGTCGATGTGGCACATCGCCCCGTCGACGTACTCCTCCACGAGGTGGACCCCCGGCACGAACTCCGTGCGCAGCCAGGCCTCGACCGCGGGCGCCGTGCGCAGCACGGAGACCCCGCGCGAACCGGCGCTGGAGCGCGGCTTGACCACGACGGCCCCGTACCGGTCGAAGGCGGTCCGCAGCGTGTCGGCGGAGTGCAGCACATGGCCCCTGGCGTGCCGGATGCCGGCCGCGGCGGCGCGCTGCTTCATCAGCGCCTTGTCCCGGAAGGAGCGGACGTACGCGGTCGGGTCGCCCGGTGTCCCGAAGCGGTGGCGCAGCCGCGCCGCGGGCTCCAGGAGCCGCTCGGAGAGGCACACCACCCGGTCGACCGGCGCGACGGCGTGGGCCGTGTCGGCGAGCCGGGTCAGCAGGGCGTCGTCGAAGACGTCGGCGGTCATGGCCAGTTCGGCCGGCGCGACGCTCCCCGTCGCGGGACCGCCGAGGAGGGTGAGCCGGTACCGGTCGGCCGGGAAGAGCGGCTCGCCGTCGTCTCCGAGGAGCGACGCGGGCAGCGTCCGGTCGACGAGCAGGACGTGGGTGCGGCCGGTGGGCTCGTGGGCGAGGCCGAGTGCGGCCGTGACCCGGTCGGCGACCGCCGCGCAGGCCTCCGTGCCCGTCGCGGTCACGGTGAACAGCAGCCGGCCGGTGCCGGGGGCCGGGTCCACGGCGGCGGAGCACACCTCGGGGAAGGCGTACGCCGTCTCCAGGGCGGCCGGCGCGTTGGTCCACGCGTGGCCGGCCGGGGCGGTCAGCACCCGCAGCCGGGTGTGCCCGGGGCGGCGCGCCGGGAGCCCCTGCTCTCCGCCGGCGGCCGCGCGGACCAGCACGGTGATGGCGTCCCGGTCGTACCCGGCGCCGAACAGCGCCCGCAGTTCCTCGGTGAGCCCCCAGCGCAGGACCGGCTCGGCCGCGATGCCGTCGCCGTCGGCGGGGAACCAGGACTGCACCACGCCGTCGGCGCAGCCGGCGGCGTACGCGCCCGCGGCGGTGAGGAGCCGCTGCCGCTCCGCCTCGGGGAGGGCCGAGGGGAAGGTCCAGTCGGTCGTCCCCGTGGTGGCCTGCTCGGTGACGTCGGCGATGCCGAGGTGCCGGACGTCGTCACCGGTGACGAAGGACAGCACCACGTGTCCCGCGGCGTAGGGGGGTCGGCCCGCGGGGACGGCCGCCAGGGAGTCCGTGCCCGTGCCCGTGCCGGTGAACTCGGCGCGCAGGGCCTCCGCGTGCCGGGCGAGTCCGGGGGTCAGGGCCAGGACGGCGGTGACCGGTTCCGCGCGGTGGATCTCCCGCGCGAGGTCGGGGGTCTCGTCGACGTGCGCGGCCTGACGCCACCGGCCCAGGTACTGGCGCTCCCAGCGTGCGCGGTAGGGGGCGGCGTTCCCCGCCGGGCCGGTCCAGACGACGCTCACGCGGCCGGTGGCCACGCCTGCGGCGGCCAGCGCGCGGGCGGACAGGAGCTCGTTGCCGTCGCCGTCGAGGAGCAGGAGCAGATGTCCGCCGGGGCGGTCGGCGGAGCCGGCGTCACCGGGCGAGGAGGGCACGGGTACGGCTCCGGGCACGGCCGCCGGGGCGGGCGCGGCCCCGGACGCGGGGGCGACGCCGGACGCGGACACGCCCCCGGACGCGGGCGCGATGCCGGACGCGTGCACGGCCGCAGACGCGGACGCGACCCCGGACGCGGGGGCGACGCCGGACGCGGACACGCCCCCGGACGCGGGTACGGCGACCGGCGCGGGTACGGCGGCCGCCGCAGGCACCGCGTCCGGCGTGAGAGTGATGCCGTTCAGGATGGCGGCCGCCGCCGTCTCGGCGGTCTCGCAGGCCTCGGCCGCGTTCTCGCCCGATGCCACGAGGTAGCCGATGCGGTCCCAGTTGTTGCGCAGGAGCGACACCTGCGAGCCGGGCGTCGCGGACAGCTCGTACCACTCCGTCCCCGGCGGCAGCTCGGCCGGCGCCTCGACGGAGGCCACGGTGCCGGCGGTCTCGCTCCAGAGGTGGCGCAGGGCGACGGTGCGCAGCGGCGCGAGCACCTCCTTCAGGCGCTCGCCCGTGGCCAGGGCCACCAGGTCGAAGAAGACGGACCGGTCGAGGGCGCGGCTGATCAGGTGCGTCACCACGTGCCCGGCCATCCGGCCGTTGATCTCGATGAGTTCGGGGCCGGTCGGGGTGATGACCAGCTCCATGTGGACGGCGCTGTTGCGGATGCCCACGGCCCGTACCGCGTCCAGAGCGAACTCCCCCGCCCTGCCCCGTCCTTCGAAGACGGCGGGGAAGTGGCGTCCCATCTCCGCGGTGACGCCGGGCGGCTGGGCGCGCTGCTCGGTGAAGCCGAGCAGCATCGGCTCGCCCTCCTGCACCATGATCTCGGCGCTCACGTGCCGGCCGAACGCGTACTCCTCGACGACGGCCTTCGGGCAGGGCGTGTCCGGCGCGTCGAAGAGCAGCGCGAGGCCGGCCCGTGCCTGGTCCTCCGTCCAGGCGATGGACACGCCGACCGAGTAACCGCCGAACGCGGGCTTGATCACCACGGGCAGGCCGATGTCGCGGACCGCGGCCATGCCCTCCTCCCCGTCGCGCACGCCGCGCCACCGCAGGGAGCCGATGCCGTGCTCGGCCAGCCGGGCGCGGACGGCGTCCTTGTCGGCGAGGAGCCGGGTGGCGTCGAGGCTGTCGTGGGGCAGTCCCCAGGTGCGGGCCAGTTCGCTGGCCACCGGCAGGTAGTCCTCGACGCGGCAGATCACGCCGTCCGGGGGGACGGGTCCGATCGCTCCTTCGAGCCGCTCGGCGAGGTCCCAGGCCTCCGCGAGGCCGGGCACCTCGACGACACGGGTCGCGTACTCGACGTTCTCGTACCCCAGGTCGCCCCGGAAGAAGTCCATGGTGTCGGCGACGAAGGTGACTTCGACTCCGGACTCCGCCAGCGACTTGACGATGTCGAAGCCGCGTACGGACGTGGTCTCGATCAGGATGATGTGCATGAGGGGTTCTCTCTTCGGTCACGCGCGACGGGAGCGGGCGAGGTCCCAGTCCTCGGGGGAGCCGGCGTCGGGGAAGACGGTGAGCACGACGGCGTCGGAGGGGAGTTCCTCCGCGACGGAGCGGGCGGCCAGCCAGTTGGCGGCGCCGGAGCTGCCGACCCGCAGTCCGGTCAGGTCGTGCAGGGCGACCATGGCGTCGAGCGCTTCGTCGCGTGACACCCGGCGGTGTTCGACCGCCGTGTCGTGGCGGCGTACGAACGGCTGGTGCAGGCCGTTGCCGAGGCCGGTGGCCCCGGTGTACTTGG
Organism: Streptomyces sp. NPDC058326; assembly: GCF_042879855.1. NCBI lineage: Bacteria > Bacillati > Actinomycetota > Actinomycetes > Kitasatosporales > Streptomycetaceae > Streptomyces > Streptomyces sp. NPDC058326. The sequence continues at coordinate 371,442 of NZ_JBHVZO010000005.1, forward strand.
GCAGTCCGTTGGGCGGGAGCGGGCTTCCGTACGGGAGTTCCGCCGGGGTGACGCCCACGGTCCGCAGCCCTGGGGCCACCTCGATCAGCCGGGACCGTACGCCGGTGAGCGTGCCGCCGGAGCCGATCGACGCCACCCACGCGGCCGGCCGTACGCCGCCGAGCTGGTCGACGAGTTCGGCGCCCGTGGTGGCCGCGTGGAACGCCGGGTTGACCTCGTTGCGGTGCTGGTAGAGCAGGGTCCACCCGGGCTCGGCCGCGGCCAGGGCCAGGGCCTCCTCGATCACGCCGAGGAAGCCGCGTTCCTTGTCGACCAGGGCGTAGTCGAAGCCGTCTTCGGTCAGCCGGCCGAGGAGGCTCGGCGGGGTGACCGACGGGACCACGAACTTCATGTGGATCCCGAGCAGCGCGCCGAGGTGTGCCAGGGCGCGGGCGAGGTTGCCGCCCGAGTACTCCAGGAGGCGCAGCTCGGAGAGGTCCCGCTCGCCGTGCCGCTCGAGGGCGGAGCAGATCAGGGCGTAGGCGACCCGGTCCTTGACCGAGCCGACGGGGTTCTCCCACTCGCACTTCGCCAGGATCCGGGCGCCACCGGGCGGGCCGGGGACCTCGCGCAGCGACGTGCCGCCGAGCTGTCGCGCGAACGCCGCGAGGCGCGGGTGGGCCCGGTGCAGCGCCGGGAAGTCGGGCAGGCGTACGGGGCCGGCGGAGAGCTCCGCCTCCAGGGGCTGGATCATGCGTAGTGCGCCGCCTCGTGCGAGGCCACGGCCTGGGCCTCGCGCCACAGGTCGGGGAAGTGGAGGCGTACGGCGAACTTGTCCAGGAGGTCCACCGGGCGGCCCGACATCCCGGTGGGGCGGTCGGCGTCCTCGTGGCGTTCCCGGAAGGCGGGGTGTCCGCCGACACGCGACCACACGAGCCGCTGGTGCACCTGCTGCCAGTCGAGCAGCGCGTCGTCGAGCTGCATGAGCGCCCCGGCGACGGCGGCGAGTCCGGACACCTCGCCGTCCCGGGGGGCCGCCTCGGACGGCCCGGTGCCGAACAGGTCGGGGAGCGCGGCGCCCTGGCGGTGCACGGCGTCGGAGAAGCGGAGCCACACGTGGCGGCAGACCCGGTGCAGGTTGCGCGCGCCCGGGGAGTCGGTGCCGCTGTCGTTGCCGGGCAGCCTGCCCCGGATCTGGAGGAAGTCGGCCTGCGTGATCAGGTCCCGCAGGTGGTCGATGTGGTCGGAGGCCAGCCGCTGCAGCCGTACGGCACGCTCCAGGAGCCGGGTCGCCTCGCCGTACGTGCCGCCGTCGAGTTCCCGGGCCGCCCGGTTGATCTCGAAGTGCATGTTGTACCAGCACAGTTCGGTCATCACGTGCAGCGACTGGAAGAGCAGGAAGTCGGGGTGCGGCAGCTCGTCCAGGGGACGCATGGCCGGCAGCACCTTGGTGAAGCCGACCACCTCGTCGTAGCCGGTGGGGCCGCCGACCACGTAGGCCGGTCCGGGGGCGGCCGTCACGGGCCGCTCCTGTACGTCGGTCATACGAGGGCCCGCCCGTTCTCCCCGAAGCGCCGTCCGGCCGCGCGGCGGAGGTCCGCGATCACGTTGATGCGGCGCAGCCAGCGGTCCGTACCGTCGTAGCGGGCGGCGAAGGGCCGGCGTCCGTGGACCGCGCGCTTGTTGTCGACGATGAGGAGCTCGCCGGGGGCGAGGGCGACGTCGCGGAGGTTGGCGTCGATCTCCTTGGTCACCGAGTCGAGCGCCGTCACGGCCTCGCCCTGGAGCTCGCCCGGCATGAAGGCGGGGTCGATGCGGATGAAGGGGGACTCCGGGTCGCCCGAGAGCACGGCCGTCCGGCGCGGCTGCTCGTTCATCTCGGTGATCCTGCGGAAGGCCTCCTCCTGCTTGCCGTCGCCGCCGACGCCCGTGGTGGCGCTGTTGAAGGCCGCGGTGTGCGACTCGTCGGGGAGGATGACGAAGTCCTCGTCGAAGAGCCGGGCACGGACGTGCTCGTCGAGGACGACGTCGTCCACCGCGGCGAAGGTCGTGGGGACCCTGTCGTGGTTGCGCAGGCCGAGCAGCATGATCCAGTCGGCGCGCAGCGGGTGGAAGGCGTCCTCGTTGTGCCATTCGAGGTTGACCGTGGAGCTGGAGCCGAGCTGCTGCTCCTCGTGTCCCTTGATCGGGAAGAGGTCGAGGACCATGCGGCCGCGCTGCTGGCTCAGGTACGAGACGGGGTCACCGAGCAGGGATCCCAGGATGAGCAGCAGGGCCGCGGCGCGCCGGGCCTCCGGGCTCGTCACCTCGTCGGTGTAGGAGGTCGGGGTCGGGCCTGCCAGCGCTTCGTCGACGGGCAGGTGGGAGAGGACGAGGCCACCGCCGCCGCCCGTCAGGCGGAAGTTCACCAGGGTGGCCCGTACGCGCTCGGGGACGTCGTGGGCGACGACGGCGAGCTGGTCGAGGCGCTCCTCCAGCGGGACGTCGGGCGCGGCCGCGAGGACGTCGTCCGCCAGGGTCCGCAGGGCCTGGCTCTCCTCCTCGGTCAGTTCGAGGAAAGGAACTCCGTCCGCCGGTCGCAGCGGCAGTTCTTCGCCCATTCGGGGGGCAATGGCTTGCATCACTTCATTCCATTCATTGCAATCCGTCACGGCTCTCGGCGAAACACCGAGGAACCCGATTCAGGGTGTTCTCCGGGCCGCCGGCATTGCTTTCGCGGAGGCTTTGGATTCACTCGGTCCGTGCGATGCGGCACGACACGGACCGCGCCTCACCCATATTCCGGCACACGGTCGGCGAGTCGTGAGCGAAACCGTGTGCAGGTGTCTGCGTTGCAGGATCACGAACCAAGAGCGAAGCAATACAAAAGCGGACACACGCACCGAAAGAAAAGCGCTGCGGCCCACCTCGTCCGAGGTGGGCCGCAGCGCGTGAGCCGGGTCAGAGGTCGATGCGGTGCCCTCGTGCCCGCAGGACGTCGGCGGCGTCCCGCACCCGGTCGCGGGGCACCAGGATCAGGTCGGCGTTGTACGTGGAGGCCACGAAGACCGGGACACCGCCCTCGGCCAGGGGCGACAGGAGCAGGGCGAGCATGCCGGGCACGTCGAGGCCGTGCGCGGTGTCGCCGCTGTAGAGGGCGACCCAGACGTCACCGTCCTCGACGGTGTCTCCGGCGCGCCACTCCCGGACGACGGTCAGGCCTTCGGGGGCACGGACCAGAGAAATCCAGGGACCGGCGAGAGAATTCGCCTCGTCCTCGGCGTGTTCGACAACAAAAGAACCATTGAGTACCCGCAGATGCTGGGGAGTCGCAGTAATCATGAGTGCATCGTAGGGACATTCGGCTGTACATTGACAACCCCCATCGAACAATCGGAGTCGAAGCCGGTGCGCCGAAGCGCCCGGCTGACATGAACGGACCCATTCATGGGCAGTCGCCCCCATGTGCTTCTCAGCGTCGCCGTATCCCTCGACGGATACATAGACGACGCCTCACCCGAACGCCTGCTGCTCTCCAACACCGCCGACTTCGCGCGGGTGGACCGGCTGCGCGCCGACGCGGACGCCGTCCTCGTCGGCAGCGGGACCCTGTCCGCCGACAACCCCCGGCTGCTCGTGAACGACCCCGCGCTGCGCGCCGGACGCCGGGAGTCCGGCCGGCCCGAGCATCCGCTGAAGGTGACCCTCACGTCCCGGCGCCGGCTCGACCCGGACCTGCGGTTCTGGCACACGGGCGGGCGGAAGGTCGTGTACACCACCGACGCCGCACGGCCGGAGCTGAGCCGGACGCTGCGGGACCGCGCGGACGTCGTCGGGACCGGACCCGCGGTCGAGCTCGGACCGCTCCTCGACGACCTGGGCGCACGGGGTGTCCGGCGGCTCATGGTGGAGGGCGGCGGCACCGTCCACACCCGCTTCCTCGCCGAAGGCCTCGCGGACGAGGTCCACATGGCCGTCGCCCCGCTCCTCGTCGGCCACCGGTCGGCGCCCCGCTTCCTCAACCCGGCCGAGTTCCCCGGCGGCCCCGGCCGCCGGCTGCGCCTCCTCGGCACCACCACGCTCGGGGACGTCGTCGTCCTCCGCTACGCCGCCAAGGAGTCGGCCCGATGACCTCTTCCGCTTCCCGCTCCCCGTACACCGAGGCCGATGTCCACTGGCTGCGCCGTGCCGTCGACCTCGCGTACGCGTGCCCGCCGTCGGCCACCGCCTTCTCCGTCGGTGCCGTGATCGTCGACGCCGACGGCCGGGAGCTGGCCTCCGGTCACAGCCGGCAGCTCGCACCCGACCTCCACGCCGAGGAGTGCGCGCTCGCCGGAGTGCCCGATACGGCCACGCCGGCCGGCGCCACCCTCTACAGCTCCCTCGAACCCTGCTCCCGCCGAAGCTCCCGGCCCACCCCCTGCAGCGAGCTCGTCATCGCCTCCGGCATCCGACGGGTCGTCATCGCCTGGCGCGAGCCGGACGTGTTCGTGGCGGACTGCCAGGGGGTGCGGCTGATGGCCGGAGCGGGCGTGGACGTGATCGAGATCCCCGCCCTTGCCGAGTCCGCCCGGGCGGCCAACGCCCATCTTCGCTTCTGAGAGGCCTCCGTGAAGACAACACCCCGCACCGCCCCCCGTACGCCCGACGCCGTGGACACCGACGCCCTGATCGAGGACCTCAGGACCCTGGTCGAAGTCGAGTCGCCGTCACGGGACCTGGATGCCCTGACGGCGTCGGCCAAGGCCGTCGCCGGTGTCATCGAGAGCCGTCTCGGCGGTCAGGCCGTCCTCGTCGAGAGCCCGTCAGGACCCCATGTCCGCTGGTCCGGCGGCGGCACCCCCAGGGTGCTGCTGCTCGGGCACCATGACACGGTGTTCCCGCTCGGGACCCTCGCGCGCCGCCCGTTCAGGGTCGAGGACGGGCGCGCCACCGGCCCCGGGGTCTTCGACATGCTGGGCGGCATCGTGCAGGCCGTGCACGGCGTGGCACTGCTCGACGACCCCTCGGGCGTCGAGATCCTGGTGACCTGCGACGAGGAGGTCGGGTCGCCCTCCTCCCGGGCGCTCATCGAGGAACGGGCTCTGGCCTGCGGGGCCGTGCTCGTCCTTGAGGGCGCGGCCGAGGACGGAGCCCTGAAGACGGGCCGCAAGGGCTGCGGCACGTTCGAGGTCACCGTCAAGGGTGTCGCGTCCCACGCCGGACTCGAACCCGAAGAGGGCGTCAACGCCCTGGTCGAGGCCGCCTACCAGGTACTGGACATCGTGGCGCTCGGACGGCCCGAGGCCGGCACGTCCGTCACCCCGACCGTCTCGTGGGCGGGGACCGTGGAGAACGTCGTGCCCGCCGGGGCGAGCGTCGTCGTCGACGTCCGGGTCGTGACGGCGGCAGAGAAGGATCGCGTCGAGGCGGCGTTCGCGGCTCTGAGGCCGCACCTCGACGGGGCGGAGCTCTCGGTGCGGGGCGGCATCGGCCGGCCTCCGATGCCCGAGTCCGCGTCGGCGGATCTCTTCGCGCTGGCGAGGACGCTCCTGCCAGGCCTCGAAGGCAAGGCCGTCGGCGGAGGCAGCGACGGCAACTTCACGGCCGCCCTCGGGGTGCCGACCCTCGACGGTCTGGGAGCGGTGGGCGGCGGCGCGCACGCCGACCACGAGTACCTGATCGTCGGGGCCATGGCCGAGCGGGCGCACCTCGTCGCCGGCCTCATCGACGCGGTCCGCGCCTCGTAATCGACGCACGGTCCGCGCCTCGTGATCGACGCGGTCCGCGCCTCGTAACCGGGAAGACGCCCGCCCGCCCATCCCGCCATCTCCCTGTCCCGGCCTCGCCGGGTGAAAGGTGACCAGCCTTGAACGTCCTGTTCGTCCACGTCAAGAACAACCTGCTGCCGGACCACGTCCGCACCGCCCCGGAGATCGGCCACCTCACGGTCATCACCGAGCCCGGCCACACACAGCGGTACGGCCCCGAGGTCGACGTCCGTCTCGTCGAGAGCGTCGAGAACCCCGAACTGCTGCGCCTCGAAGTCCTGAAGCTGCTCCGGGAGCGCCGTATCGACCGGATCTTCGCCCCGTTCGAACGGGGCCAGGCGCAGGCCGGACACGTCCGCGCGTACTTCGGCATCCCCGGCACCGGCCCCGAGGTCGCCCACGCCTTCTCCAGCAAGTACGCGATGAAGCAGCAGATGCTGAGGGCCGGGCTGCCGGTCGCGGGCTTCCGGCTCGCCGCGGGCCTCGACCAGGTGGCCGAGGCCGCTGCCGAGCTCGGCTGGCCGGTCGTCGCCAAGCCCATGGTCGGCGGCGGGTCCATGGACGTCTGCGTCTTCCCCTCCGCCGAGCGGTTCGAGGCGTTCTCCGCCTCGCCCGAAGCCGACCCGATCCGGGCGCTGGACTGCCCGCTGATCGTCGAGGAGTTCGTCGACATCGCCGCCGAGTACCACTGCGACGGTGTGGTGAAGGACGGAGAGGTCGTCTTCGCCGCCTCCTCCCGCTACCTGGCACCGGTCCTGGGCCGCGGCACGGTGTTCGGCTCGATGACACTCCCGGCCGGCGACCCGGTACGCGCGCGCATGGAGGAGTTGCACGCCCGCGCGGTCGCCGCCCTCGGACTCGTCGACGGCGTCACGCACATGGAGTTCCTCGACACCGCCGGCGGCCTCGTCGTCGGCGAGATCGCCTGCCGTGCCGCGGGCGGGGGCATCCCCCACGCCCTGGCTCTGCACAGCGGTGTCGACGTGTGGCGGGCGAGTCTCCAGCTCGCGCTCGGTCTCGACCCGAAGGTGGACCCCGTACCCGAGCGGGGCGTCACCGCGCACTGCTACCTGCCGCTCCGGCCCGGCCGGATCGTCGCCATGTCGGGGGCCGACGACCTGCGCGCCCTGCCGTCCGTCATCGACGTGAAGATACTCAGCCAGGTCGGTGACGTCGTGCCCGAGCGCCTCAGCTCCGGCGCCGCGAGTGCCCTGGTCTTCCTGCGGGCGGACTCCGCCGAGGAGGCCGAGGCGGCGGTGGCCCGCGTGTACGAGACCTTCCGCATCGAGATCGAGGCCGTGTGACCATGAACTACCTGATCCTGAACCGCAGTCCGCTCGCCACCCGGCCCTACCGCGAGTGGATCGGCGAGGGCCACCGGCTCGTCCTCCTCACGGACCCCGCCCGCGCGCTGAGCGCCGACGGCACCGTCCGGGCGGAGCAGCTCGCCTCCTTCGACGAGACGGTCGCGCTCGCCGACTTCCACGACAGCGTCGCGGTGGAGCGCGAAGCACTGCGGCTGCACGCCGAGTTCGGCTTCGACGAGATCATCGCGATGTCCGAGTTCGATCTGCTGCGCGCCGCCCGGCTGCGGGACCTGCTCGGGCTGCGTGGCCAGACGGAGGAGAGCGCCACGGCCTTCCGCGACAAGCTGGTGATGAAGGACCTGCTCGCGGCTGCGGGCGTCCCCCTGGCGCCGTACGCGGCGGTGCCGGACGCCACCTCGCTGGTCCGCTTCACCCGCGAACACGGCTTCCCCGTCGTGGTAAAGCCACGCCGCGGCGGCGGCTCCATGGGCGTCGAAGTCCTCCACGACGAGAACCAACTCTGGGACTACGCCACCCGATTCCCCGGCCTCGGCACAGACGACCCCTCCCCGCTCCTCGTCGAAAGCCACGTCGAACACGAGCTCTTCCACATCGACGGCCTCATCGTCGACGGAAAGATCCAGCTCATGTGGCCGTCCTCCCAGGGCACCACCACCTGCCTCGGCATGCTCGAAGGCCAGATGCTCCACAGCACCATGCTCGACGCCGACGACCCCCGCCTCGACGACCTGCGCACACTCACCACCACCGCCCTCAACACCCTCCCCACACCCCCCACCACCATCTTCCACGCCGAAATCTTCGGCACCCCCGACGGACTCCTCTTCAACGAGATCGCCTGCCGCATGGCCGGCGGCCGCATCGAGGAACAGATCCGCCTCGGCTTCGGCGTCCACCTCCCCGAGCTGTACGTCCGAGCCCTCACCGGCGGCCCACTCCCCCGCATTCCCACCGAACCCGCCAGAATCGGCGGACTCGCCCTCTTCCCACCCCGCCCCGGCCTCCTCCACTCCGTCCCCGGCGAATGCCGCATCCCCGGTGTCACCGACGTCAGGGTGTCGGCGTCCGCCGGCACCCTGCTGGGTCCGGCGCACACGAGCGTGGAGAACTTCGCCTCGGCTCTGGTGGTGGGCGGGACGCGGGCGGAGGCGGTACGGACGATCGAGGAGCTGAGGGCCTGGATCGAGTCGGAGACCGTCATCGAGCCCCTGCCGGAGCCGGCCACCGCGCCGCACGGGGACTCCGGGCGGTGACGTTGCGGCCGATCGGCCCCGGGCGCCCCTGACGCGGCCGTCCGGGGTCCCGGCCGGGGCGCCCACGGCGAAGGGCCCCTTCCGCTCACGAGCGGAAGGGGCCCTTTCGTCCATGCCTCAGACCGATGGCTCAGACCGATGCCTCAGACCCCGGCGGGTGCGTGCCGGGAGGTGAAGGTGGTGACGTGGTCGGCGAGATCGCCGATCCGCCGCCGCGCCGGGGCTTCCGGGCCGCCGGGCGTACCGATGTCCAGGGACCCGAGGAGCCGCTCCTCCGGTGCCAGACCGAGGAGCTCGTACGCGGCGGGGCTCTCGCACAGCCGGCCGGTACGCCAGATGCTGCCGTACCCGCGCGCGTGGAGCAGCAGCATCAGCCCGTACGCCACGGAGCTGGCGGCGGCCATCTGCTCCCACTCGGGAACCTTGTGTCCGACGGCGGGACGGAACACGAGCGCCGCCATCAGCGGTGCCCGCAGGGTCTTTCCCGCGACCCGGTCCCGCTGCTCCGGCGGCACCTCGCTCGCCAGGCTCGCGCCGAGCGCCTCCCGGTCCTCCCCGCGCAGCAGGATCCAGCGCCACGGACGGATGTTCCCGTGGTCGGGCGCCGCCGCCGCGCCGCCGAGGAGGTAGGCGAACTCGGCGTCACCCGGGGCCGGTTCCCGCAGCACGTGCCGGCTGCGACGGGTCAGGACAGCGGTCATGACGTCCATGGTCAGACTCCTTGAATGATCGGTGTCATGGGGGCCCGGGCCGCCGGCGCCCCTCGCGCACGGCGGTACCCCCGGGCGGGAGGTCCAAGGGGGGCGGACGGGCGGTCAGAGCAGGGTCTCGCCCTCCGCGATGATGACCGCCGGGCCCCGCAGGTAGGTGGAATCGGCGCCCAGGATGACCGTCAGTGCTCCGCCGGGCACACGGACCTCCCATTCACCGCGGTCCTCGCCCGCGGCGCGCGCGGCGGCGACGGCGGAGGCGACCACCCCGGTCCCGCACGACGACGTCGTGCCCACGCCCCGCTCGTAGACCCGCATCTCGACGGCACGGCGGCCGACCATGCGGACGACCTCGACGTTGACGCCCTCGGGGAACCGGTTCGTGTCCACGTCCGGCGCCACGCTCAGGTCGAACGCGGATACGGGGTTCTCGACCACGCACGCCAGGTGCGGGTTCCCCGTGGCCACGTGCAGGCCGGACACCCGCCGGTCGCCGATCCCCGCGCTGGAGGTGCCGAGGACCTCGGCGGGCCCCATGTCCGCGGTCACGCTGCCTCTCGCGCCGAGTTCCACGGTCCGGAGTCCGGCCCGGGTCGCGACGTCGAACCGTCCGGGGGCGGCGAGCCCCTGGTCGACCAGGTAGCGGGCGAAGACCCGCAGACCGTTGCCGCACATCTCGGCGACACTGCCGTCGGCGTTGCGGTAGTCCATGAACCACTCGGCGTCCTCGCCGCGCACCACGCGCAGCACGCCGTCCGCTCCGATGCCCGTGTACCGGTTGCACAGGGCGGCCACGCGGGCGGGCGGCAGGTCGAGGCGGCCCTCCGGATCGGGAACGATCACGAAGTCGTTCTCGGTTCCGTGTCCTTTTGAAAACTTCACCAATTTCCCCTTACGGGCAGGGCCGGCGCGGGGCCCGCCACCCGCCGGGGGTGCGGGCCCCCGGCCGGCGGCGGGACCGGGTCAGCGGACCCCGGCGGGACGGCGTACGGGACGGCCGGACGCGTCCGACGCCTCGGACGGGTCCGCGGGCGCGACGACGTCCGCACCGGCCACGACGTCCCCGCCGGCCACGGCATCCCCGGCGTGCGCGGCGCCGACGGTGTCCGGGCCGTCGACCGGAGGCGCCGTCGGCTCCTCCCCGGAGCGGCCCCGGCGGATCAGGTCGAGCGCCGGCGAGGTCACGGCCGTGGTCAGCAGCGCCATCAGGACGAGGATCGAGAAGAGGTCCGGGCCGATCACGCCCAGGCTCAACCCCACGTTCAGGACGACGAGTTCCGTGAGGCCCCGGCAGTTCATCAGGGCGCCGATGGACATCGCGTCACGCCGGTTCTGTCCCGCGAGGCCGGCCGCGCCCGCGGCGCCGCCCCACTTGGCCAGGACGGCCACCGCGATGACCGCGGCCGCCCACAGCCACTGCCGGGGGTCGCTCGCCAGCAGCGTCAGGTCGGTCCTCAGGCCCGTCGTCACGAAGAACAACGGCAGCAGCACCGGCACGGTGAACGCCCGGAGGCGCGCGGCCTGGCGCTCGATGACCCGGCTTCCCCGCGGTGTCACGACGCCGAAGAGGAAGGCGCCGAAGAGGGCGTGCACCCCGATCTCGTCCGTGCCGAACGCGGAGAGGCACAGACCGCTGAACAGCACGACGAGCACCAGGCTCTCGGTGTACGCCCGTTCGGCCCGGCGCGCCCACCGGGCGAGGAGCGGCCGCACCACGTAGTACATGGCCAGCGTGAAGGCCAGGGCCGCCAGCGCGGTCGTCACGGCCTCGAAGGGCGAGCTGCTCTGCGCCGCGGCGACCACCACGGCAAGAAGGCACCACGCGGTGACGTCGTCCACCGCGGCGCAGGCCATCGCCAGCGCTCCCACCCGGGTCCGGTACAGCCCACGGTCGGTGAGGATGCGGGCCAGGACCGGGAAGGCGGTGATGCTCATCGACACCGCGATGAACATGACGAACTGCGGCTTCCCCACGCCCTCGGGCGCGAAGGAGCCGTACATGGCCAGCGCGAGCAGCGAGCCGAGGACGAGCGGCACGGCGATGCTCGCCTGGCTCACCGCCACCGCGGTCCTGCTGTGGCCGCGCAGCGAGCCGAGGTCGAGTTCGAGACCGACCAGGAACATGAAGGCCAGCAGGCCCAGGTTGCCCAGCACCCCGACGTACGGCAGCACCGAGTCGGGGAACAGCCAGGCCCCGGCCTGTGGCCAGAGCCAGCCGAGGAGCGAGGGACCGAGCAGGATGCCGACCGCGATCTCGCCCACCACGGGCGGCTGGCCGATGCGGCGGACCAGCTGGGCGCCGGCCTTGCAGGCCAGGATCACGACCGGCAGGGCGATAAGGATGTCGGGAAGGGGGTCAAGGGCACTCGTTGCCATCGGCTCTCCAGGAGAGGAAGGGTCAAGGGATTCGGACGCGGATTCCGGGCGATCCGGCGGCAGATCCATCGGGTTCGTCGGATTCGGCTCGAACTCGACGCGGCGCGGAGACGACTCGATGCGACGCGCCGCGTTGTGGGCCTCGGCTCGGTCTCGACTCGATGCGACGCCGATGGCATTGCCGTCGCACGGGAGGGTTCACGACCGGAAAGGATGTACGTCGGAAAGGGGTTCACGACGGGAAGGGCTCACGACGCCGGGAGACGTCGTATGCCGAAGGCGGGCGGCCCGCTCGCGAGCCGCCCGCCTTTCAGGGTCCGGAAATCCGTCCACGGCGACGGCGCGGGGATTTCCGGGGAGTACGGCGGAGGCCGGCCGGAGCACCGGTGGCCGTTTCCCCCTGTCCGGACAGGGGGAACGACCGGATTCCGGAACGCGGTTCTCGCACCGGCGCGCGGACGTCGGCCGCGGCGCGCCGTCCGGGGAGCGCGGGCCGCTCCGGGTGGCGGTGCCTCAGACGGCTTCGCGGGCCAGCGTGCGGGCCTCGCGGGTCTCGTCGAAGTAGGAGCTGGCGTACACCTGCTCGCCGTCGACCGAGGCGACCCGCTCGTTGTAGTCGCTGGGGACGGTGTAGTTGAAGACCGCACGCGGGTAGGCGAGCTGCTCGACGCGGTTCTTGTCGTACTTCGCGTCGACCGCGGAGAACCGAAGCACGTAGGCGAGGCGGGACGGGATCGGCCCGTCGCCCAGCGGGACGCTGCTGTGGAGGACGTACTTGTCGAACAGCAGGACGTCGCCCGGCTCGAAGGAGTCCTCGACCGCGAAGTGGTCCAGGAGGGACATCATCTCGGGAGAGTTGATCAGGCCGTTCTTCATGGCGCTGAAGTGCTCGTACGTGAGCTCGCTGCCGGACTCGATCTGGTCCTTCAGGTACTCCGGCACCAGGTTGATCTGCTGGTACACGAACTCGCCCGACAGCAGCTCCTTGGAGACGTACTTCATGCCGCCGCGCTGGTCGGTGGGGTCGATGCGGCACAGCGGCGTCCAGACCGTGTAGCCCATGTCCTCGCGGCGCTGGTAGCCGAAGCTCTGGCTGCCGACGTGCCAGGGGGCGCCGGTGCTCTTGTTCTTCTCCAGCTCGAAGCCGAGGCCCTGCGTGAAGAAGACCTGGTGGTCGATGAGCTGGGCCATGATCTCGGCGAAGGCCGGCTCGCCCATCAGCGAGAGAATGGTCGGGTCGTCGTTGCACATGTCGTACTTCAGCCGGCTGAAGCCCGCGCCGTAGTTGTCGGACGGCGCGCTGACCTGCGAGGTGCCCAGCTTCCGCATGTGTTCGATGAGCTCGGGCGAGAAGATGTTCCGGAGCTTCACGAAGCCGTGCTTCTTGAAGTGCAGCACATCTTCTTCAGTGACAGAGAAATTCGGGTTGATCACGTGGAATCCCAGATCGTTGCAAACTGTCGAGACAGCGCACCGCACCATCTCCTGAACATGAGGAATCAACGGGCGCGGAGTTGATTTCTACGGCGAGAACCGGAAGTCAGCCCCACTGCGAGTCGTCCGTCAGCGCGCTCGTGGCGGTGGTTCCGTCCGCAATGACCCCACCGGTGTTCACGGAGACTCCGAGAGCCACCAGGAAAGTGACTGCGAGCGCTCCGAGAATGCGATGGAGAGCGTTCTTCTTCTGCATTTCGTCCCCCTGAACGGCTGGTCGGCCAACTCGTTTTGGCCCGTGACAAGAATCATGCGCCCCCTTCCGCGCCACACCCAGCGAGATGAAGGATCATGATCCAGCAACGCAGGGACCTGAAGGATGAACAGATGTGTAGAAAATCAGACATAGGGGCAGGAACCAGTGCTTCCGAAGTCTGCGAAGAGGGCTTGCTCTTCTACTCCGAGGCATGGACGGCGACCCCGTCCGCCGAGGGATGCCCCGAATGCCTGCTGACCCTGGGACTCCTCCAGCGGGCGCCCGACGGCACCCTCGTCCCCATCCCTCCGGGGCTGGCGGCCGACACCCTGATGCGCCCCCTGGAAGCGGTCATCGCGGAGAAGCAGCGCACCCTCGCGGCGGCCCGGGCGTCCATCCACCGCGCCGAGGAGATCTACCGGTCCAGCTACCGCACCAGCAGCGCGCCGGTCCGCGAGATCACCGGCGCCCCGGTCATCAGCGCGGCCCTGGCATCGGCCGTCAGCTCCGCCCAGGAGGAGCTCCTCACGGCGCAGCCCGGCGGCGGCCGCCCCCGGGAACTCCTGGAGAAGGCCCTGGCCAGCGATCTGCTCGCGCTCGGCCGCGGGGTACGCCAGCGCACCATCTACCAGCACACCGTCCGCTCGCACGGCCCGACGCTGTCCTACGTCGAGCGGGTCCTGGAGGCCGGCGGCGAAGTCCGTACGCTCAACGAGGTCTTCGACCGGCTCATCGTGGTGGACCGGAAGATCGCCTTCATCCCCGACCCCGCCCAGGAACGCCACACGGTCGCCCTCGCCATCGAGCACCCCGGCACGATCCGCTACCTCGTCGGGATCTTCGAGCACGCCTGGGAGCGCGCCACGGCCCTCGCCCACGCTCCCACCGAGCACCGGCCGCCGCTGCTCACCGACCAGACCCGCCAGGCGATCCTCCAGCTGATGGTGAACGGCTACACCGACGAGTCCATCGCCGCCCGCCTGGGGATGAGCACCCGGACCGTGGCGAACCACGTGCGGAAGGCCTCGGAGCTCCTGGGCAGCAAGAGCCGCGCCCAACTCGCCTACCTGGTGGGCAGGACGGGGCTCCTCAACACCGACGCCGAGGAGCCCACCCTCTGACGGCGACGTTCAGCCTCACGCGTCGTGCGCGCTCTCGACGGCGGGTTCCTCCGCGACGGCGGGCACCCCCGAGGAGGGAAGGAGCTGCGGGATGCCGTCGACGATCGGATAGCTCCGGCGCAGGCGCGGATTGTAGAGAGCGCCCCCTCTCTCGTCGAGGAGCAGCGGCCCCTTGTCGAGCGGGCAGGCGAGGATCTTCAGCAGCGGGCTGTCTGGCTTCATGGCCGGGTTCCTTCGGATGTGGGGGTGTTCTCGTCGTGGCGCGGCAGGGTGAGCAGGACCGTCAGGGCGAGCACGGTGCCACCGAGACGCAGTAACAGCCGCAACGGGTCGTCGGGCAGCGGCTCGTCGAACGCGATCGTGCCGCTCACGATGGTGAACACACAGGTCACCGTCGAGCACACCGGGACGATGAGCGACGCACGGCAGCGCTGCAGCGCGGTCTGCGACAGCACGAGGCCGCTGACTCCCGTGAGCAGCAGGAGGTACGGGTACGGGGAGGCGAGCACGGCGGGGACGGAGCCCAGGAGGTCGGAGGTGTCGAGGTGCCCGGAGACGCCCTTGACCGCGAGCGAGCTGACGCCGTAGATCAGACCGACCGCGACCGCGTAGGCCACTCCGGTGGTCGGCTGCCGATGGCGCCTGCGGGCGCGCCGCTCCGCCGCGGCGTAGAGCACGAGACCGGCCACGAGGGTGGGCAGGCTCAGCGCGAGGAGGATGCCCGTGGGAGCGGTCCGGCTGATCTCCTCGCTGGTCTCGTACAGCGAGGCCACCACCATCACGAGCGCCAGGCCGATGACGGCCACCGCACGCCGCTCGTGGCCGGAGGGGCGCTCGCCGAGCACCACCGACGAGAGCACGAGCAGGAGGACGAGACCGGACAGGAACAGGCCCTGGGCGGCGGCGATCGGCAGGGTGCGGTAGACGGCCAGCTGAGCGGCGAACCCAAGCGCCAGCGCCATGGCCCCGCAGATCCACAGGGGACGGCCGGCAAGCAGGAGGAGGGCCCGGCCCGGCTGTGCGGCACTCAGCGGCGGCATGCCGGCCAGCGCCCGCTTCTCCAGGACGAAGCCGGTGCTGTACAGGACGTTCGCCACCAGCGCCGCGGCCACACCCCACACCACGGGTCACACCCTTCTCGCGTGCACGAGCAGGATGGAGGCGAGCGACGGCACCCCACAAGCCAGCCGGTCCAGGGGACGGAGCGGGCGCGGGACTCCGTGGAACGGCGCACCGGCGACCTTCACCACCTCGAACCCGGACGCCGCCACGAAGGCGCGGAGCGCACGCGCCGTGTACAGCCGGAGGTGGCCCACGACCTCGCTGCCCGGCCGGCCGTGGATGCGGCGCAGACTCACCTCCGAGAACACCGGCTGGACGCCGGCGAGCAGCAGCGCGCGGTTGTACCAGGCGGCGAGGTTCGGCGTCGAGAGCATGAGGTGCCCGCCGGGTCGCAGGACCCTGTGCAGTTCGTCGAGGGCGCTGTCGGGGTCGACGAGGTGCTCGACGACCTCGCTGAACAGCACGGCGTCGGCACTGCCGGAGGCGAACGGCAGCCCGCCGCCGGTCAGTTCGCCGCGGACGACCTCGCTCAGGCGGGGCGCCGCCCGGCGCAGGGCGTCCTGCGACCAGTCGATCCCCACGACGCGGTGCCCGTCGAGCACGCGTGCGGCGGTCGCGCCCGCCGAGCCGTCCCCGCAGCCCACGTCGAGGACGGTCGCGGCCGGGCAGCCGGGCCCCACGGGTCCGAGCGCCTCGGCCAGCATCCGGGCCTGCCGCAGTGTCCGTGCCTCCCCGGAGGCGACGGGAACGGTGGGGTTCTCGTAGAAGTCCCGCAGCCCGGGGACGCGCCGGCCCGGCGACGTCACCGCCGCCTCGGGCGACGTGCCGGTTGCTGCCGAGCCGGTGGCTGAGCGGGTCATGACGGCCTCTTGTGGTTGTCCTGGGGGGAGCGGGTCCCCGCCGTCGTCGTGTCCGGGCGCGGTGTGTCGCGGCGGTACGGCCCGTCCGGGATCTCGGCGGCGTCCTCGGCCGAGGCGCCCACCGCCGAGACGCCCCCGTCCGCGGTGAGAGACGTCGTCGACAGCGACTCCGCGAACAGATCCGCCAGTTCCGCACCGGCCGCGTCACCCAGCAGCGCCCGCGACCAGCGCAGCGACACATGCAGTCGCCCGCCGGTGGAGGCCGCGGCCACGCTCAGCCCGCGCGGCATCCGCGCCGGTGCGGAGAACCACACGGCCGTCGCCCGGCCGGCGTCGCCGAAGTCCAGTGCGTACGGCACGCGTCCGATGTTGGTGACCAGCGCCGTCGACGTCCAGGACGCCGCCGCTCGCCGTGCGCCACGGGTGAGCACTCCCCGGACACCGACCGGCAGCAGCGGTGCGGTCAGCAGACTCGCCCCGGCGCCCATGGGGGCGCCCTGGGCCGACTTCAGCGCACGGGTGCGCCGTGCGGTGGTGCGCAGCAGCCGGGCCACGGCCTCCGGGTCCGGCTCCTCACCGAGCAACAGCTCCGTGTCGCGCGGGTCCTCGGGGGCCATGGCCACCTCGACGAGCCGGGTCCCGTTGCCCATCGGCATCTCCGCGCCGCGCGGACGGTCGTCGACGGGCATCGTGATCCGCACCGGCCCGGCCGGCCGGCCTCGTGAGACATTCCAGCGGCCCACCGTCAGCGAGGCGGCGACCAGGAGCTGGTCGTTGACGGTCCAGGGCGGTAGGTCCCCGTTCCGCGCCGCACGCCCCGGAAGGGGCAGGTCCGTCTGCACCATGCCGTTGCCCACGGCGCGGGCGCGTACCGGGCCGGGCCGGGAGTCCGGCGCGACCCGTACGGGTCGCGCCCGGAGGGTGCGGCCGGTGCCGCCGGTCCCGCTCACAGCCGGACCCGAGCGCCCCGGCCGGACCCGCCCGGCTATCGGGAGGGCTGCCGTGCCGCCGTACTGTTCGGCGGTCGTGGCGAGCACCCGCAGCCCCGACGGCGCGTCGAGAGCCGTGTGATGCGTCGTCAGCAGCAGCACGGTCCCGGTGCCGGAAGGCACCGCCGACGGCTCCTGTCCCCCGGTTCCCTCGTCCACCCGGACAACTTCCAGGCGCATCGGCGGCGACAGGGTGAGCGGCGGGCACTCCGTCAGGGCCCGGGACCGGGCCCGCGCCAGGGCGTCGGGTCCCGGCGCCGCGATGCGCACCGGATCCGTGTCCGGCCGACCGGTCAGCTCCCAGGCGAAGGACCGCCGGTGCCCACGGTCCGGTACCTCGCGTGCCAGCACCCGGGGGTGTGCGAGGAGCGCCCCCCGGAACGCGGCCCGGAGCCGTTCCGGATCCAGCGTTCCGGGCAGGTGGACCTCGATGTGCACGGTCTCCGGTTCGTCGTCGCTGAGGCAGTGGCGCGACACCTCGTCGACGGTCGGAAAGGGAATCCGGACCCCGCCGGGAGGGGTGGCGGTCCCCCTCCCGGCGGCGGTCCATGGTGCTGTCACGAGGGGCCACCGCCTTCCGGCCGCCAGAGGGGCGTCTCGGGCCGGTGCCCGCCGTCGGTGCTGCGCGGCCTTGCCGTGACCACCGGTCCCGCTTCCGGCGAACTTCCGTCACCTCCACGCCCGTCGTCGTCTTCACGCCCGTCGTCGTCCCCGCGTCCTGCGGGCGCGGCCGTCGGCCGTACCGCCGTCACCAGCGCGGCGGACAGAGCCACAAGGGTGAGCACCTGCGCCAGACCGCTGAACGCTCCCGCCCCGTCGGCGACCGGTTCCCCGGCGCCGAGGGCCGCGACGAGCCCGGCGCCGGCCATTGCCGCCGCCGCTGTCGGCATCAGCACGCCCGGCCGGAACCGCGACGCCACGGCGAGCACGGGCACGACCAGGGCCAGCGGCCCCGCCGCCACCGCGACGACCGCGGTCAGCGCCAGGGTGCCGAGCAGCATCCCCGGGGCCGCCGGTTCGGGCAGCCGCTCCTCGGCGCCGTGGTCCTCGCGCCGGCGGCCCGCGAAGGCCAGGGCCGCCAGGGCGGCCAGGGTGAACGCACCGCCGATCAGGGCTGCCCGGTACGACCCGGAGGGCTCGAACTCCATGGTCACCGTGCCGGACGCGCCGGCCGGGATCACCCAGGCCTGCTGCCAGCCGTCGAGGCGTACCGGCTCGAGCTCCGTGCCGTCCAGGGTCGCCTTCCAGCCGTCGTTGGCGTTCTCGTGGGTCCGCAGATAGGCGGCCTCGCCGGCGCCCGCCGACACCGAGACGGTCCGGTGGTCGTCGGTCCACCGGGTGACGGTGGCCTCACGGCCCACCGCTCCCTCCAGCGCCCGCGGGGTGCCGCGGGTCAGCGTGACGCCGGTGATCGCCAGCGGGCCCGCGTCGGCCGCCTCCACCTCGTGGTCGCCGGAAGGAAGCTCCAGGGTGCCGTCCTTCTCCTCGCCCGCGCAGAGGGTGACGGTGACGGGGCGCCGCTCTGTGAGGTCCCGGACGAGTCCGGAGGCCTTCGTCTTGTGCAGGACACCGCCGACGGCGAGGTCCGGGCCCTCGCCGCACGGCAGCGAGAAGCGCGCGGACGGCTTCGGCCGCGGCACCCGCAGATCGGCCAGGGCGGGGACGTGCACCTCGCTCAGCCCGACCGGCAGCTGCACCTGCGCGCCGGCCACCGGGTTGTGGACGGTGAGAGGCGCGACCCTGGTGATCGTGATGTCGAGCCGGTCCGTCTCGATCTCCGGGAAGTGGGCGCGTCCGTTCTCGTCCACGTCGGCCACCGCGGCGCCGTACGGGGAGCTGATCATCACCTGCTCGGGCCGGGAGGACACTCCGCCCGCCGCCGCGAGGATGATCTCGTCGATCTTCTTCTTCCCGGGCCAGCTCAGGTGGACGACCGGCCGGTCGCCCGCGATCCAGGCGGTCGTCAGATCACCGTCGACCAGGTTGCGGGCGCCGAGCGACGCGCCGTTGCGGCTCGTGGAGTCCACGGCGGCGGTCAGCCGGTTCTTCGATCCGGGGGCCGCGCGGTCGAGCAGTTCGTCCAGTGCGCCGCCGGGCACGGCGACGGCTCGCGCCGACACCTGGTACTCGCCCGATTCCTTGGTGCTGAACTGCCGGTGCAGTCCCACCTCGGCCGAGGCGGGAGACAGTCCTCCCGCGTCGGTGCCACGGTGCAGGGAGTACACGGTCGCCGCCGCGTCGGTGTCCGCCGCGTCGGCGGGCAGCACCAGCATGCGCGTCACCTGCACGTCCGGAATCGACACCTCGGAGAATCCCGCCCCGGAGAGGCTCGGGCGCGCCTGCTGCGCGGCGAGGACGGTGATCCTCATCCAGGAGGCCTCGCCGGCGGGAGCCTTGACGGTCTGCGGCAGGCCGTTCGTCTGCAGGGGGCTGTCGGCCGAACCACGGTCGGTCTCGATCCGCACCTGGGTGGGCGCCGCGCGCATGGCGTCGCCGGGCAGGGGTGTCAGCTGGAGGGAGGCCGGGATGTCGGTCGGCCGGGAGAAGTCCACGCGGAGCCACTGTCCGACCGGCTTGCCCGGGCTGCCCTCGGCCCACGCGGTGTCCGGGTTGCCGTCGAAGGCGTTCACCGGGTCGTACTGCGGCAGGTGGAACAGCCAGTTGCCGCTGGTGGATGCCGTCACGGCCTTGGCGCCGCGCAGCACCGCCGTCGTCTGATGGTCGGCGCCCTCCGACGGCAGGATCTGCTTCGGGTTCTCACCCGGGTTCTGCATGCTGCCGGAGTGGTTCCGCTCGTCCGCGGTGTAGGTGTACGAGGTGTTGTTGTTGACCAGGCCGAACCGGGTGTCGGCCCGGCGCAGACCGTCCGCGACCGCCTTCACCGGTGCGACGACGCCCTGGGGAAGCCTGTCCCCTGCCAGTACGGCCGGTCGCCCGGCCATCGAGGCGTCGGCGGACAGCTGGAGCAGCGCCTCGGGCCCACCACTGACCAGGGCCGTGTCGGCCACGGCCGTGACACCGACCCTGCCGGGCCGCGCGTCCTGGCCTTGCGGCTGGTAGATCTCCACGGCCTGGAGCCGCGGATAGAGCCCCTGCACCTGGAGCGGGGTGTCGGCCGCTATGCGTCCACCGGTCACCAGCGGGCCGAACCCGGTGGCCTTGCGGTAGCCGGACGATTCCAGGGTCCGCTTCACCGTCTGCGGCGGGACGTAGCCGATCTGGTCGGGGTCGAGGTCGTTGCGGACGACCACCTCGTGCATGCCGGCCCGTGCGAGGTACGCCCGGAGGCCCGGGACCTCGGTGCCGGACAGCAGCGCCTGCTCGACGGCGTCCGTCATACGGCGTGCTCCGGGGGTGCCGAAGGGGACGAAGTCCCGCTGCGCCCAGGGGGTGTCGGCCAGGACGTCGAAGGGCTGGTCGATGGGGGAACCCCAGGTGTAGATGCCGTGCGCCGTCGCGGGGACGACCAGTGCCCGGCTGTTCGGGGCGTTCTTCTCGAGCCAGCCGGCGGCCTGCTCCCAGTGGGTGGGGAGCTTGGTGAACGCCCCGGGCTGGAGGATCGATCCGTTGACGTACGGGAGCGCGAGACCCGGCAGGACCAGCACCGCCGCCGTCGCGGGCACCCAGCGGCGGCCGCGGAGCGCGCGAGAACCCCTGCTCTCGGACAGTACGGCTGTCAGATGGGCCAGGCCGAGGGTGAGCGCGAGGGCCAGTCCCGGCTGGAACTTGTAGATGTTGCGGAAGGGCTTCAGCGGACCGTTCAGCCAGTCCTGGACGGCACCGTGGAACGGACCGCCGAAGGCTCCGCCGTACCCGGCGAGGGCGATCAGGACGACGGCCAGGACGGTCAGCAGCAGCCAGCGGCGCTCCGGCAGGTCCCGCCGGGCCAGGCCCGCGAGGCCGAGGGCCGCGGCGAACGCCGAGCCGAGGACGGTGACGACGGAGGTCGCGACGGTCCAGCCGGCCGGCAGCCACGCCTCACCGAAGTTCAGATAGGCCACCCAGTTGCCGGCGCCCCGGAGCAGCTCGGTCGCGGACATGGTGGCGGTGGTGGTGTCGGCCTGCTCGACGTACGGCATGAAGTTCTCGCCGTATCTGCCGAGCAGGAGCAGGGGCACCACCCACCAGACGGTGGCGAGCACGACACCCGGTGCCCACCAGCCGAGGAGTGCGCGGCGGCGCCGGCCGGGCGGGCGGCTGAGGAGGTACAGGCCCACGGGCAGCAGCGCGGCCAGTGTCGAAGCGGCGTTCACGCCGCCCATGAAGGGGATCAGCAGGGCCGAACGGGCGGCGGCCTTCCGGGGGCTCAGCGCCGCCGAGGTCAGCGGCAGCAGCACCCAGGGCAGCAGAGCGCCGGGCAGCGCGGCGGCGGAGGTCGACCCGATGACGATCGTGAAGGTGGGCCAGAGCGCGTAGACCACGGCGCCGAGGACCCGGGTCGCGGGCGTACCCACGCGCAGCCGCTCGGTGAGCCTGAGCGCGCCCCAGAAGGCGGCGGTCACGATGACCGAGAGCCAGAGCCGTTCGGCCAGCCAGACCGGGACCTGCAGCAGGTCCATGAGGGCGTAGTAGGGAAGCGCCGGGAAGGCGTAGCCGACGTACTGGTTGGCTATGCCGCCGAGGCCGACGTTCCCGTTCCACAGCGAACCGAGGTCGCCGAGGAAGCGCCAGGGGTCGAGGGCGACGCCGAGTTTGGTCTCGAACGTCATCTTCCCGGGCGACACCGCGAGGAACGCCACAAGGACGACGGCCCAGAAGCCGAACAAGAGACGTCGTCCGCGCGGCTCGCCGGACGCGTCCGGCGGCGTCGGGCCGGGCTGCGGCACCCGGGGGGGCGCCTGGACCACAGTGGTCATGACCGTTCCTCGCTTCGCATGCTCATGGGCTTCGCCTGAGAATCAGCAGCAGATTCCAGGTGGCGATCTCGCGGAGTCCCGGCACCCGGGTGATCGTGCTCGCGAGGAACGGCCAATAGCGTGACCGCGCTGTCACGACCTGCACGTCGTCGCGACCGCGGACGTGCCGCAGGGTGGAACCGATGTGGACGGGGAAGAGGTTGTCGCCGAGCGTGTGTTTGGCCGCCCGGCCGGTGCGCCGTTCGTACCGCGCGCGGGCCCGGTCCGCTCCGAGGTAGTGCCACGGCGCGGTCTCGTGGCCTCCCCAGGGCGAGAGCCAGTTGGTGAACGACAGGTAGATCAGTCCGCCGGGGCGGGTGACCCGTGCCATCTCGCTGATGAACGTCTGCGGGTCCGCCACGTGCTCAAGCACGTTGGAGGAGAAGCACACGTCCGCGGCGCCGTCGGCGAGCGGCAGCAGATATCCGTCGGCGAGGACCGCGTCCTCGGTGACGGCGCCGCGGGCGCTCAACTCCCGCGGGTCGGGCTCGAAGAGGTAGCTCTGCGCGCCACGGCGGCGGAACTCCTCCGTGAAGTGGCCGCTGCCGCCGCCGATGTCGACGACGATCTTGCCGGTCAGGTCGACATGGCGTGCCACCTGTGCGACCGAGTCACGGGCCAGCAGGGTGTAGCACCGCTCGGGATCGCGGGGTTCGCTCATGAACGCCCGGAAGAGGGCGGCCGATCGCCTCAGCGAGGGATCCTTGAAGCAGCGGTCGGTGGTCTCAGCCACGGCCGCTCCCGCCGCGTCCCGGGGTCGCGGCGCGGGCCGCGGCCTCGGCGGCGACGGCCTGGAACTGACGGACCGTCGCGCTCCAGCGGAAGCGCTGGGCTCGGTGGGCGGCGGCACGCCCCATGACCGCGCGCCGCTCGGAACTGAGGGACAGGGTGCACCACGCGGCGGCGAACGAACTCTCGCCCCGGGCGAGGACCCCGGTCCTGCCGTCCTCGACGGAGTCACGCAGGCCGGGTATGTCGAATCCGATCGCGGGGGTGGCCCGCGCGGCCGCCTCGGTGACGACAAGGCCCCAGCCCTCGACGAGGGAGGGGTGCAGCAGCAGCCAGGCCTCGCACATCAGCCGGTGCTTCTCGGCTTCCGACACCCGGCCGGCGAACGTCACGCCGGGGCCCGCCATGGCTTCGAGCCGTTCCCTTTCGGGGCCGTCACCCACGATGACGAGTCGGCCGCCGGTGACGGGGCGCACCCGCTCCCACAGGCGGAGGAGCAGGTCGATGCGTTTGTACTCGACCAGCCGGCCGACGGCCAGGAACAGCGGTTCCCTCGCCTCGGGCAGCAGGGGGCCGGGGTCTTCGACGCCGTTGTTGACGATCCGGATGCGGTCCGCGGCCACGCCGATGTCGCGCAGTTCGGATGCGGTCGACTCGGAGACGGCCACCATCAGGTTGTCCCGGTGGATACCGGTCAGTGCCCAGTGCTCCAGTCTGCGTCCGAGGCGTGCCGCCGGACCCGGGTAGCGCATCTGCCAGAGATCCGTGTGCACGTGGTTGACCAGACACAACGTTGCTCCGCGGTGCCACAGCGGCGCCAGGTACGGCATGCCGTTGCACACTTCGACCAGCAGGTCGCAGGTGCCGACCTCGCGGGCGAAGGTCGCCTTGGCACGGGGGAAGTGACTCGCGTCGCCGCCCGCGGAGACGACCCGGTAGTCACGTGCGGCGGCCGGGCCGCCGCACACGAGCGTGACCTCGTGGCCGCCGGCGGTCAGACCTTCGGCTATCCGGTCGATGAGGAGTTCTGAACCGCCGGCGGCCTCGTTGGCCAGGTCACGACGGGCGAGGAAGGTGATCCGACGCGGCGCGGGCGCCGCGAAGGACGCGTCGTGCGGGTCGGGGGCGAGCGGTCCGGTGACGTGGCTGCCGGTGCGGGCTTGCGCGGGGACGGAACGGGAGTCCTTCTGGCCCGGGGCCAGAGCGGACGAGCGCTGGGGCATAGGGGTGCTCCAACTCGGCGGCTGCGGGTGGAATACGCATGAGGGTGTGCCGGGCTTCCGGGGATGAAGCGCTGGGCTGGCTCGTACTGAAGGTGTGGCGGGCACTGCGGGTGCCGCGGTGGGGGGCTGCCGGGCGTGGCAGCCTCCAGGCGGAAACGTTCGCCTTACCGCGGGGTAACATCAGTCTTCGTTCAGGGATTCGTTCCGGCTACTCACCCGGATGACAATTTCGGGACTTTGGGCAGCCCCGTTTTCCTCACTCCGTTGAGTGTTCGGCCCGCCGGGAGCCGCGGATCAGCAGCACGGTGCCGGCGACGGCCAGCAGACCGCCCGCGAGGCCTCCCCAGAGGGGCGCGGTCTCACCGAGCAGCTTCAGCCGGCCGCTGTCCGCGGAGGCCAGCTCGACCTGCTCGCGCCGCGTCCCGTCGGTGAACTCCAGCCGGTCGCTGGCCAGCAGGGTGACGGCGTCCTTCGGTGAACCCGGGGCCCGCAGCGTCTTCTTCGGCGCGATCAGCGCGTTCATGATCCGCCCCGTGCGCTGGTCCACGGTCAGCTCGATCCTCGCGTTGGAGTACCACTCCTCCGCCGGCACCTGGCCGGGTTTCGAGCTGCCCACCAGCACGCCGGGCACCAGCCGGGTGCCGGTCGCGGTGGCCTCGACGCTGCCGGTGAACCGGTAGCCCTCGCGGCCGTTCACCCGGGTGACCTCCTGGAACTCCAGCGGCACGGCGGCGCCCAGGGTGCTGTCCCACCAGGAGTAGGCGCGCTTCTCGACGTCGAACGGGAACTTCAGATAGGCCTCGCCCTCGAACGCGGGCTTCTCCTCGCAGCAACGCACCGGCAGGTTCGTCCGGCGGTCGGTGACCCAGCGCTCGGTGGTCCACTGCAGGGACTTCCGCGGGTCGCGCAGCGGCCGCGTCTTCGGTGTGTCGATCTGGGTCGACACGTCCCAGATGGCCTTTCCGCTGCGCTCACCGGCCGCGACGTCCCCCAGTACCCGGCGGGTGATCGTGATCGTCTGGCCGTCCACCGTGGAGACGGACCCGGTGTCGAAGTAGCTGCCCCGACCGGTGAAGACCGTCGTGGAGTCCACGTCGGTCGGGGTCCGTTTGGCACGCGGCTCCACGTACCAGACAAGCAGCTGGGTGAGGACCAGCAGGAAGACTCCGAACCCCAGCAGGACCAGGGAAAAAGGCGATAGTGAGCGACGCATGTGGGTACTCCGATACGGGCGCGACGTGCGGGGGCTCGTGGGCCGTGTGGGAAGGGGGCACACACACGGGGTGCAGCCTGTCCGGGGCAGAAAAGGGATACCCGGCAGTAACAGTGACTGTGGACCGCGAAATTAGGCGGCCCTTGACCATCTGTCAATGCGCCTCCCATACTGGCCGCGCCGGACCGGGCCGGCGCGCTGGGTGACAGACCTCGATCAACGAGAGGCCGATCATCCTCATGCCCAGACTGCTCGCCGCCTTCCTGACCTGCGCCGCCTCCGCCCTCCTGGCCGCCGGCGCCGCCTTCGGAATCGTCACCGCTCTCGACGCCACACCCGAGCCGCAGAATGTGCCGCTCGTCACGTTCCCCCCACCGCCCGCGGACGGCACGTCCAGCACGGCAGGCTCCGGTGCGGACTAGTTTGGGACATGCAGGCCGCAGCCCGAACGTGCAGGGACCGGACAGGAGCGGTGCCGTGGAAGCGTCGTCAGCGTGGCACGACGTGCCACGAGAACGTGTGCAGAAGTTCGCCGACCGTGCCCTGGAGCAGGTCCCCGAGCTGGCACAGGACATCCTCGCCGCGATCCGGCGGGAGTATCCGGGTCTGGTGCTGCTCCCCGACGAGTCCGGAGAGCTGAAGGCCCTGGTGGCGATCCGGCACGCGCTCGAGCTCTTCGTGGAACAGATGGCCACGGGGTCGCCCCGGCCGCCCGCCCTCCCGGAGCTGTTCCGGGACTTCGGCCGCGGCGAGGTCTCGCAAGGGCGCAGTCTGGACTCCCTGCAGGGGATCTACCGGCTGGGCGTGCGCCTCTCCTGGCGGCGTATGGCGGAGATCGGCCAGCAGGTCGACATCCCGCCCTCGGCCATGTACGAGCTCGCCGCGTCCGCGTTCGAGTACCTCGACGTCATGGTGGCCCAGTCGGTACGCGGCTACGCCGAGGCCGTCGCCCGCCAGGCCGGGGAACGCCTGCGTCTGCAGCGTCTTCTCGTCGATCTCCTGCTCACCGAACACCGCGCGGATCCGACCGCCCTGCTCGCCGACCGCGCGGCCGACCTGGGCTGGCAGCTGCCCGGGAAGGTGGCGGTGGCGGTGCTGCTCCGCCCCGCCCAGGAGGCCGTCGCCCCCGCCGTGGGCGACGAGATGCTGCTCGACATGGAGGGCACACAGCCGCGTCTGGTCGTACCGGACCCGGACGCCCCCGGACGCGCGGAGCTGCTGGACCGGGCGGTGACCGGCTGGTCCGGGGCGATCGGCCCGTCGGTCCCGCTGGCGGAGGCCGTCACGTCACTGCGCTGGGCGGAGGCCGCGGTCGGGATGATCGAGCAGGGTCTGCTGCCACGCGGGCGGCTCCTGCACTGCGGCGAGCACGTCGAAGCGCTGGTGCTGCTGCCCGCGGGTGAGCTGATCGACGATCTGGCGCGGCGGCGGCTGGCGCGGCTGGACGAGGCCGGCGGCCCGGCGCACGCCCAACGGCTCGCCGAGACGCTGCTGGCCTGGCTGGAAACTCGGGGTGGTGCTCCCGAGGTGGCCGCCCGGCTCGGAGTCCACCCGCAGACCGTGCGCTACCGCCTGAGGCAGCTCCGTGAGTTGTGGGGCGACGACCTGGACGACCCGGACCGCCGCTTCGAGCTGGAGCTGGCGCTCCGCACCCGGCGGCTGCGCGGGGACCTGGCCCCACCGCCCGGCTGACCCCGGGACGGCGCGGGCGAAGCGGGGAGCCCGGGGTCCCCTGCGCGAGGAACACTGCCGGCGGTGCGTCACCTCCCGCCGGGTGCGGACCGGCCGAGATCGTCTCCCTCCGCGTGGAACCCGACCCAGTCCCTCCCGCCGGGTGCGGACCGGCCGGGCGTGACACCGGATGACCTACGGCTACGAAAGTATCGCGAGCGAAAATTGGCCGATCGCATTCGATCCCCTATTCGCCGCGCATATCCAGTGCATCGGTCGCGCATACGACCGCGCCCGAATCCGCTGGGAAATGAACTGCACCAAGTTGCCAGCACCCTGGCAGGATTCGGCCACGTGGCATCAAAGCCGCAGCTCAGTGGTGCCGTCGAGGGCTCCCCCAACATCACCGGAAACGCATTTCAGTGACCCGACCCGCAACCGATGGGTTGTGGACTGGCTATCGGCGCGCATAGCTTTCCCTCGTCGCTCAGCCGGGCGACGAACCATGGGCCGAAGGTTTTTCCGCAGAATGGCCCATCGGATATACGCGGCCGGATTGGATGTGAATTCACATGAACAACTTCGACGGTGACATCTCGCTCATCGAGGAGATCGCGGAGCAGGACTTCGACGGCGTCGCCTATGGCGCGTGCTCGACCAACACGTTCTCGCTCTCCGACTTCCTCGGCAACAACGGCGGCTGGTGCACGCTGACCAAGGAGTGCCAGCCCAACTGCAACTGAGCCCGAAGGGCTGGGCACGGACCGGGGGCGGGGAGCGGCTCATGCTCCCCGCCCCCGGCGCAACGTGGCAATCTATCATCTTCCGCGCAGGGAGCCGGAGCATTGATCTCGCCCGCGAATCTTTACCCAGAACTCGACAGCGTCGAAATCCGCGAAACCATCGAGCCCC
The DNA here is from genome assembly GCF_042879855.1 of Streptomyces sp. NPDC058326. Lineage (NCBI taxonomy): Bacteria > Bacillati > Actinomycetota > Actinomycetes > Kitasatosporales > Streptomycetaceae > Streptomyces > Streptomyces sp. NPDC058326. The sequence goes on from NZ_JBHVZO010000005.1 coordinate 399,182, forward strand.
TCAGCGTTTTCGCGCCCGCCGTCCACGTCAAGCTCTCGGCTCCGTCCGACGTCGCTCCAGAGGCCCCCTCGCCGACCGCGCTCGCCTGGTCGCTGGAGCCGGAGGAGTATCCGTTCCAGCGCGTGATTCGGCGGCTGGCACTGCCGGCGGCCGGCGGGCTCCTCCCCGCGGAGCTCACGGAGGCCGTCGCTGACCTGGACGCCTTCACCCTCCAGGTGCTCGGCCGGGCCGAGGCCCGGCTCCGCGACGTGGCGACCCGTACATTGGTCGCCGCGGTCAACAAGGCCTCCGCCGAAGCGCTGCTGCGGGGGGCGACCCCGCACGAGCGCTACCAGGACTTCGTCGCCCGGGCGTGGAGAGACGCCCTGGAGCCGTTCCCGGTGCTCCGCTCCGCGGCCGGCCATGTGGTGCGCAACGCCCGCGAGGCCGCGCGCGAACTCGTCCGGCGCCTCCACGCCGACCGGGACGAGGTCTTCCGGTTCTCCGGCGTCTCCCCCGGCGACCCGCTGCTGTCCATCGGCGGGGCCGACGGCGACTCGCACGCCCACGGCAGGGCGGTGAGCATCCTGAGGTTCGCCTCGGGGGCCCGCCTGGTCTACAAGCCCCGGGACGTCTCCTGCGAGGCGGCCTTCGAGACGGTCGTCGAGCGCGTCAACGCGGAGGCCGGATGCGCGCTGCCCGCCGCCCGCACCCTGGTGCGCGACGGGTACGGATACGTCGAGTACGTCGAACAGGAGGACATCGGCGGATTCAGCGTGCCGTTCATGCGGGCCTGCGGCCAGCTGGCCGCCGTGTTCTACCTGCTGGACGCGCGGGACATGCACTTCGAGAACATCCTGCCCACCCGCCGGGGCCCGGTGGCGATCGACCTCGAGACGCTGCTGCACCCCTCCCGGGTGCACACCGGCCCCACGCCGGAGGCCGAGGGCAACGCCTACGACGAGATCGGCCGCAGCGTCTACGGCATCGGGATCCTCCCGTTGGTCCTGGCCGGCAAGGACGAGGACGCGGGCTATGTCGACCTCGGTTTCCTCGGCGGCGACAACCAGGGCGTCTCCCCCTTCAAGACCATGGTCTTCGAGCACCCCTTCACCGACCGGATCCGGGTGCACCTCCAGGCCCGCCCGTCCGAGCAGCGCTCCACAGTGGTCCGGGAGAGCACCGAGCGGGAGATCCACGGGCTCGCCGGACAGATGGCCGACGGGTTCCGGCAGGTCTGCGAGGCGGTGATGCGCCGGCCCTCCTGGTGGACCACCCTCCTTGAGGGGCTCGCGCCTGCCATGCGCCTCCGCTACATCCACAACCCGACGTCGCAGTACGCGCAGATCCTGCGGATGGCTGCCTCCGCCGCCGCGATGGCCGACCCGGCGCTCGCCCAGGCCCTGCTCCACAGGATCGCCATCCCCTCCCGGTTCTCCGACCGCAGGCTCGTCGGCTCGGAGCTGCGGCAGATGGCCGAACGCGACGTCCCCTACTTCACCGTGCCCGCCACCGGCACCACCGTCCACGACTGCGACGGCGAGGACACCGGCGTCCGGCTCGGCCGCACCCCGCTCTCCCGGGCGCTGGCCAAGGCCGCGGCGCTCGACGAGCAGGCGGTGCGGCGGCAGCTGCGGCTGCTCCACTCGGCCTTCTGCTCCCGCTTCCCCGACAACCACCTCTCCGGCGGGACCGCCTTGAACGGCCGGGCCCCCACCGGCGAGCGCACCAGCCTCGAGCGGCTCGCCCGGTCGCTGGCCGACGCCCTGACCGCGGGCAGCCTCCCCGACCAGTACGGTCATCTCCCCGCCACCTGGATCGGCCCGCTCGCCTCCGCGCAGGCCGCCCGGCCCTGGCCCTCCGGCGTGCTGGGGTACGACCTGTACACCGGACGCACCGGCCCCGCCCTTGCCCTGGCCGCGGCCGCGGCCCACTTCGGCGACGAACGCTACGAACGGGTGGCACGCCAGGTCTTCGAGCGCAGCGCCGGCATCCTCACCGACGGCGTCTACGAGCTGCGCAGCATCCGGCAGAGTGGTGCCGGCGCCTACACCGGCACCACCGGCCTGCTGTTCGCCCTGTGCGAGGCCGGGCGAATCCTGCGGGAGCCGGGGTGGGTCAAGGCGGCACAGGACGCCGTGCCGCTGGTCGTGGAGCAGCTCGGCCCCGCGAACACCCCGGAGGTGATCTCCGGGATCTCCGGCATCACCACGATGATCGCCTCGATCGGCGGCGACCACAGCCACAAGGCCCTGGACGGGCTCACCGGCCGGCTGCTGCGCCATGCGGAGGAGCCGTCGGGCTCCTGGTGGGAGCAGTCGGGCTTCGCGCACGGCGTCGCGGGAGTCCTGCACGCCCTCGCCACGCTGCCCGACCACACCGGGCACCGCGTCGATGCCGCCATCGGCCTCCTGACGGACCGTCTGGAGACGTTCTACGTGCCCCGGGAGCGGAACTGGTCCACCAACTCCGCCTTCCCGGGCCGGTTCTCGACCGGCTGGTGCCACGGCGCCGCCGGCATCGCCATGGCGCTGTCCGCCGTGACCGCCCGGACAGCGGACGAACGGACCGCCGAGCGCCTGGAGGCGGCCCTCGACAACACGTTCCGGCAGGGCTTCGGACGCAACCTCACCTGGTGCCACGGCGACCTCGGCAACATCGACGTGGTCCGCAGGATCGCCGGCGACGACCAGGAGCTCCTTGAGCGGGCCGCCGCCGTCGAGGCGCGCCGGCTGGGTCCTGACGTGGTCGCGGAGAAGCTCGCCGACACCGGTTCCCGCTACGCGCACACCGACAGCGCCATGGTGGGCTCCTCGGGTGTGCTGCTGCACCTCCTCGGCCGCCTCGACGACGCCCGGCCCCGGGTGTCGCCGATCTGGCACGGAGCCCTCTGATGGGCCTCCGGGTTCCCTCCGTCACCCAGGTCACCCAGACGGAGTGCGGGCTGTGCTGCTGCGTCGCGGTGATGGGGTACCACGGCCGCACCGAGGACTTCCGGACCGTGCGGGAGGACCTGGAGGCCGGCCGTGACGGTCTCGGCGCCAAGCAGCTCGCGGACTTCCTGCGCTCGCGGGGCATGGAGGTCAAGGCGTTCCGGGCCCGGAGCGTGGAGGCCCTGCGGGGCTTCACCGAGCCGGTGATCCTCTTCTGGGAGGACTACCACTTCCTGGTCCTTGAGCGCTTCGACGGCACGACGGCCTGGGTGATGGACCCGGCCGTGGGCCGCAAACGCCTCACCCGCGACGAGCTGGAGGCCGGCTTCTCCCAGGTGGTGATCGCGGCCTCCCCCGGCCCGGACTTCACCCGGCAGGCCCTCCCCGCTTTCCGGCACTGGCGGTCGCTGCCGCTGGTCCCGGCCCGGGCGGGCCGCCGGATCGCCCTGGTCGCCCTGCTGTCCCTGGGCTCCTACGCGGCGGTGCTGGGCATACCGGCGCTGACCAAATGGGCCGTCGACCGGGACGACTCCTGGAGCGACCTGTCCCAGACGGGGCTGATCGCGGGGGCGGTGGCGGCGGCCGCGATCGGCTACCTGCTGTTGTGGATGCTGCGCACCGCCGCGCTGGCGGGGCTGATCGCCGTGACGGGCCATCACCTGATGAGCCATGTCTTCAGGAGACTGCTCTCCCTGCCCTTCAAGTTCTTCGCCACCCGGCAGCCCGGCGAGCTTCTGTTCCGCCTGAACACCGTCAACAGCGTCCGGGACCTGCTCTCCTCGCGGATCGCCCAGGGCGTCCTGGACGTGGGGACCCTGGCCTGCATCGGCGTCTACCTGTTCGTCACCGAGTGGCGCATCGGCCTCCTGGCGCTCGCGCTGTTCCTGCTGAACGGCGGCTTCCTGTGGTTGAGCCGGCACCGGGTGAAAGAGGTGACGGACACCGAGCTCGCGCTGCTCTCCCGCTCCCAGTCCACGCAGCTCGACGCCATCGTGTCCGTCCCCACCATCAAGATGGGCGGCTACGCCGGCCGGTTCGCCGACGAGTGGGAGGCGACCTACAGCGCCTCGCTGGACGCGATGCGCACCCGGATGCGTATCCAGCAGGGCTGGATCTCCGGAATCGCCGCCACCACGCAGATGTTCGGCCCGCTGGCGCTGCTCCTCGCCGGCCTGCACTTCGTGTCGCGGGGGACGGTGACCATCGGCTCGGCCATCGCCGTGCAGGCCGTGGCGGGCACCTTCTTCGCCCTGAGCACCTCCGTCTTCCAGATGCTGACGGAGATCACCGAGACCTCCCGCTACGTGAGCCGGCTGAGCGACATCACGGCGCACGAGAGCGAGCCGGAGGGCGGGCCCCGCACGGAACTCCACGACACCTCCATACGGCTGAGGGAGGTGTCGTTCCGCTACACCCGGCACAGCAGGCCGGTGCTGGAGGACGTCTCGCTGGAGATCCCGGCCGGCGCGAAGGTGGCGTTCGTCGGCGCGTCGGGTTCGGGCAAGTCCACCGTCGGGCGCGTCGTCTGCGGGCTCCACCAGCCGACCGGAGGGGTGGTGGAGTTCTCCGGCCACCCCATGAGCGCCTACCGGACCGACTTCCTGCGCGGGCAGATCGGGTACGTCCCGCAGGAGGTGCACCTGCACAACCGGACCATCCTCGAGAACCTGACCCTGGGCCAGGACATCGGCGAGGCCACGGTCCGGGAGTACTGCGCGGCCGTGGGGATCCTCGACTTCGTCGAGGAACTGCCGATGGGGCTGCGGACCCTGGTGTCCGAGATGGGCTCCAACTTCTCCGGCGGGCAGCGGCAGCGGCTGGCCATCGTGCGGACACTGCTGCAGCGGCCGAGGGTCATCGTCCTGGACGAGGCGACCGCCTCGCTGGACACCGCCAACGAGCGGCGGGTCTCCCGGATCATCGCGGAGACCGGGGCCACGCAGATCGTCATCGCGCACCGGCTGGCGACGGTCCAGGACGCGGACCTGATCCACGTCCTGGACCGCGGCCGGATCGTGGAGCGGGGGACGCACGAGGAACTGCTCGCCCTGGGCGGGGTGTACGCGGGGCTGTACGCGGAGCCGGTGGCGGGGGCCGTATGAGGGCCGGTGGGCTTGGCCGTCATGTCACGACTGTTCATGGACGAGAGGTGCTGTGATGATCGAGGTCGAGAACCTCACCAAACGGTACGGCGCGAAGGTCGCCGTGGACGGTCTGTCGTTCTCCGTGACCGCGGGGAAGGTCACCGGGTTCCTCGGCCCCAACGGCGCCGGCAAGTCCACCACCCTGCGCATGATCCTCGGTCTGGACGAGCCCACCGCCGGCCGGGCCACCGTCCTCGGCGTCCCCTACCGGAGCCTGGCACGCCCGCTGACCCGGGTGGGAGCACTGCTCGACACCAGGGCCGCGCACCCGGGCCGCAGTGCCCGGGACCACCTGCGGGTGCTTGCCGCTTCCCACGGCCTGCCCGCCACCCGGGCCGACGAGGTCCTGGACCGGGTCGGCCTGCTCGCGGTGGCCCGGCAGAGGGTGCGCGGATTCTCCCTCGGCATGGGGCAGCGGCTCGGCGTCGCGGCGGCGCTGCTCGGCGACCCCGAGGTGTTGCTGTTCGACGAGCCGGTCAACGGACTCGACCCCGAGGGTGTCCGGTGGATCCGGGAGCTGATGCGGGGGCTGGCCGCGGAGGGACGGACGGTGCTGGTCTCCTCCCATCTGATGAACGAGATGGCGGTGACCGCCGACCATCTGGTGGTCGTCGCCCGGGGCCGGCTGCTCGCGGACACCCCCGTGGACGCGTTCATCGCCGCGCACTCGGACCGGACCGTACTGGCCCGGGTGGCCGATCCGGAGGGGATGCGGCGGGCGCTGCGGGAGCAGGGAATCGAGGCCGTGCGGCGGGACGCGGCGACGCTGGCGGTGAGCGGGGTGTCCGTGGAGAAGGTCGGGCTCGTCGCGAGCGCGGAGCGTATCGCCGTTTTCGAGCTGACCGCTTCCGAAGGTTCACTCGAAGAGGCGTTTATGAAGCTGACCGAGGAACACGCTGAATACCGGGCTTCGACGGGGGGATTCTGATGAAGCACGCCGTGGCCGCCGAATGGGTCAAATTGACGACGCTGCGGTCGCCGAAATGGTCCCTGGCGGTCTATCTCGTCCTGATGATCGGACTTGCCTTCGTCTACGGAATGGTGCCCGGCGAAAGGCAGCTGACGGCGCCGGGGTTCGACCCGGTCGGGCTCGGCCTGTCGGCCGTACCGCTCGGGATGATCGTTCTGGTGATCATGGGGATTCTCGCGGTGACGGGCGAGTACGCGTCGGGCTCGATCAGGAGCAGTCTGCTGGCCGTCCCCGACCGGGCCCGGTTCTACTACGCCAAGGTGGGTCTTGTCAGCCTGGTCAGCGGGGCGCTGGCGGTGGTGGGCGTGGTGCCGGCCTTCCTGATCGTGCAGAGCGCCATCGGGGAGCACCGGGCACCGGCGGGGCTCGCCACGGCGGGGCATGTGGCGGGGGCGGTGCTCTACACGGTGCTGCTGGTGGCGTTCTCCATGGGGGTGGCGACGCTGCTGCGGTCGGGGGCGGCGGCGCTCTCCGTTCTGCTTCCGCTGTTCTTCATGCTCTCCACGATCCTGAGCAACATACCGGGGGTCGGGGAGGTGGCACGGTTCCTGCCGGATGTGGCGGGGGGGATGGTGCTGCGCGGCTCGGGGGGCGACGAGGTGCTGGGAGCGCGGTCCGGTCTTGGCGTGCTCGCCGTGTGGACGGTGGGGGCTGTGGCGCTCGGCCATGGGATGACTGTGCGGCGGGATGTCTGACCGGTCGACGCGCCTCGGACCCCGCGAAATGGGCCCCCACACGAATGTGTGGGGGCCCGACGCTTTTTCCGGTGCATTTCAGCGTGTGCGTGCGAAGGCGTCAGGTCTATGCGTTCGGCGAATTGAGGGCGGACAGACTGGGAGGCGTCCTCCGAAGGCGGAGGATGCGCGTTCCGTATGTCCCCTGTCGATTTCCGGGCGCGCGACGGGAGAAAACCGAAAAGGAGAAGACCATGGAGAAGATGCAGGCCGACGTCCTCGGCGGCTACGACGAGTTCGAGCTCGTCGAGATGGGCGAGGCGGACGTGTACGGCGGTACGACCTGGAGCTGCGCCATCGTCACCGCCGTGGCGACCCTGGTGTCCGCCTCCGCCTGCCCGACCACCAAGTGCACCAGCCAGTGCTGAAGCCCTTGACGGCTCTGATACGCGCGGCCCGCTGAAACCGGACCGCCGCGTCGGTCACGACGGACGGGGTGGGGGTGGGCCGGACCGAGGTCCGACCCGCGCCGGGCTTCCCGGCCTCCCGCCCCGTCCGACGCTCCGTCAACGCAGGCCCCCTCTCCTTGCCCGACGTCCCACAACCCGGAGGTGCGGTAGCCATGGGCGCTCGCCCGGAATCACGTCGGACCGCGCGACGCGTGCCGGCCGTCACCCAGGTCGCCCAGACCGAGTGCGGTCTGTGCTGCTGCGTGGCCCTGCTCCGTTACTACGGGCGGGACGAAGGCATCTCCGAGGTCCGCGAGGACATGGACGCGGGACGGGACGGCCTGAGCGCCCGGCAGCTCGCGCGGTTCCTGGAGTCCCGCGGCATGCGGAGCCGGCTGCTGAGCGCCCGGGGCGTCGCGGCGCTCACCCGGTTCGACTCGCCCGTGATCCTCTTCTGGGACGATCACCACTTCGTGGTCCTGGAGAGCTTCGACGGCGATCAGGCCGTCGTCATGGACCCGGCCGTCGGCCGCCGTCGGATGACCTCGGACGAACTCGCCCGGCACTTCAGCGGCGTGGTCATCACCGCCGAGCCCGGCCCCGCGTTCCGCCGGCTGCGCCGCCGGCCCTTCGCCGACTGGCGGACGATGCCCCTGCTGCCCGAGGGCGCGGGGCGCCGGATGGCCGGTGTCGGGGCGCTGTCGCTGGCCGCCTACGCCGCGGTGCTGGGGATTCCGCTGCTCACCGAGTGGTCCGTGGACCGGTTCTCCGGCTGGACGGAGCTCGGCGACCATCTGTGGGTCATCGGCATGGTGGCCGCCGCCGCCGTCGGCTACTACTTGCTCCATCTCCTGAGGATCCTGCTGCTGTCCTCGCTGGTGGCGGTGCTCGGACGGCATCTGATGGACCACGCCTTCACTCGGCTGCTGTCGCTGCCGTACCGGTTCTTCACCACCCGTCAGCCCGGCGAGCTGCTCTTCCGGCTCGGCAGCGTCAACGCCGTCCGCGACATGCTCTCCTCCCGGGTCGCCCAGGGCGTCCTGGACGTCGGCACCATGGTCTGCGTCAGCGGCTACCTGCTGCACGTGGAATGGCGGCTCGGGCTGATGGCGCTCGCCCTGGTGCTGGCCAACGCCGGCTATCTGGCCGCCACCCGACTGCGGGTCCTCGAGGCGGTCGACATGGAGATCACCCACCTGGGCAGGAGCCAGTCGCTGCAACTGGACGCCATCGTCTCCATCCCGACCATCAAGATGGGCGGCTACGCCGAGCAGTACCTGGACACCTGGCGCGAGACCTACGCCGCCTCCCTCGACGCGATGAAGGCGCGGATGCGGCTGCAGCAGGGCCGGGTGACCGGCGTGGCGGCCACCATCCAGATGTTCGGGCCGCTGCTGCTGCTGCTCGCCAGCCTCTACTTCGTCGGACGGGGAACCATCAGCATCGGCGGGGCGATCGCGGTGCAGACCGTCGCCGCCACCTACTTCGCGATCTCCACCTCCGTGTTCCAGGCGTACGCGGAGTTCACCGAGACCAGCCGCTACATGTCCCGTCTGAGCGACATCACCCGCACCGAGCCCGAGGGCCCCGGCGGCGACCGCGAGGAGCTGGCGTCCGCTTCCGTCGAACTGGACCAGGTGTCCTTCCGCTACACCCGGCACAGCGAACCGGTGGTCCGCGACGTCTCCATGGACATCCCGGCCGGCGCCCGGGTCGCCCTGGTGGGCGCCTCCGGGTCGGGCAAGAGCACCCTGGCCCGGATCGTCTGCGGCCTGCACGAACCCACCTCCGGCTCGGTCCGCTTCGGCGGCCGGGACGCCGGCGAGTACGACCGGGACTCCCTGCGCCGAGTGATCGGCTACATCCCGCAGGAGGTCCACCTGCACAACCGGTCGATCCTGGAGAACCTCACCCTGGGCCAGGACATCCCCGAGGAGACCGTCCGGGAGTTCTGCCGCGAGGCCGGCATCCTGGACTTCCTCGACGACCTGCCGATGGGCCTGCAGACCCTGGTCGCCGAGATGGGCTCCAACTTCTCCGGGGGGCAGCGGCAGCGGCTGGCCATCGTGCGCACCCTTCTGCAGCGGCCTTCCATCCTCGTCATGGATGAGGCCACCGCCTCCCTGGACACGGTCAACGAACGCCGGGTGACCCGGCTGATCGAGGGAATCGGCGCCACCCAGATCGTCATCGCGCACCGCCTGTCGACGATCGAGTCCGCCGACCTCATCTACGTGTTCGACCAGGGACGGATCGTCGAGCAAGGAACACATTCAGAACTCATGGACGGAGGCAGCGTGTACCGGGACCTGTACGCGGCGACAGCCGATGAGGCCGGCCGGACGGCCGAACTGCTGGTGGAAGGTGCCGGGGCATGAGCGAGAGCATGGTGGCCGTCGAGGCCTTCCTCCCCTTCTACTCCCATGTGGTCCCCCGGTCCGCGGTCGAGAAGGAGCTGCGCGAGCCGCTGCTGCGGGCTGCCGCCCCTGACCGCCGCGGCAGCGTGCTGGACCAGGCCCACGAGGCCCTGCTGAAGACGGTGGAGACGCAGTCCTATCGGATACTCATCGGCGAGTTCCACGCCTTCCGCGAGCAGCTGGGCCTGCCGATGGAGTCCGGCGGCGACACCGCCCTGCGCCGCTTCACGGCCCGTCTGGAGGAGCCCGGCGTCCCGGACGCCCTACTGGAGAAGTACCCGGTGCTGCGGCAGCGACTGACCGGGATGCTGTCCCACTCCCTGGACGCCTACCGCGAGTTCCTCACCGCCTTCGCCGACGACCACCCGCTCCTTGCGGAGGCCGGACTGCTCGGCGCGCCGGGCGACGCCGGCCGGCTGCTGTCCGCGATCTCGCCCAGCGGCTCCGACCTGCACAACGACAACCGTCAGGTACACATTCTCCACCTGGCCAACGGAACCCGGCTGGTGTTCAAGCCGCGGCCGCTCACCGCGGACGACTTCGTCCGCGACCTGTACCGGGCGGTCGCCCCGTACCTGGAGCACCCGCTGTCCCGCTGCGTCCCCCGGTCGTTCACCGTGGGCACGCACGGCTGGCAGGAGTTCACCGTGCCGGCCGCCATGGAGCGGGCGGACCAGCCCGGCCGCTACTTCTACCGGATCGGCGCGCTGGCGGTGCTGTTCGGCTCCATCGGTGCCACCGACCTGCACGACGAGAACCTGCTGGCCTGCGGCGAGCACCCGTGCGTCATCGACACCGAGACCATGCTCCGGCCGGACGCCGGGGTGGGCGACGACTCGCTCCCCGACGCGCTGATGAACCACACCAAGCTGTCCGTCGCCTCCACGATGCTGGTGCCGATGGTGAACCCGACCTCGCCGGTCGACTTCATCATGGCGGGCGTCGGGGTGGCGGGCGACCAGCCGTCGTCCATGACCAGCGCCGTGATCCGCGACCCGGGAACGGACGCCATCGCGGTGTCACGGGAGCCCTTCAACTACCGGCAGGGCGACAACGTGCCCCGGCTCGGCGAGACGCACCTGATCGCCACCGAGTGGTTCGACGCCATCCTGGCCGGCTGCCGCGCGGCCCTGACGGCCCTGCGGGACGGCGTCGTCACCCGCGTCCTTGAGGCCCACCCCGGGGTGCCGGTGCGGCTCCTTCTGCGCTCCACCATGATCTACGGTCGTTTCATCGACGCTTCCACCCACCCGAAGTACCTGGTGGACCCCAAGGAGGCCGAGCGGCTGTTCGGACTCCTGAAGATGCACCAGGACTACCTGTCCCCGGAGGCGGAACGCTTCGCGGCGGACGCGGAGCGCGCCTCGCTGCACGGCGGCAACGTGCCGTACTTCGTCACCCGGGGTGACTCCGACGCGCTCGGCACGGTCAACGGGTCGACACCCGGGGTGTATTCGGCGACCGCGCTGGACTTCGCCCGGCGCGGCGTCGCCCACAACGCCGCCCGCACCGACGCCTACCACCACTTCCTCCTTGAGGAGTGCTTCGGCGAGCTGTGCGGCGAGGACACGCCCGGCGGGCTCTCGGCCTCCGGGGTCTTCGGCGGGCACCTGCTGGCCGGGGCCCGTCCCGGCGCCTGGTGGCGCTCCATCGCCGGCCGGATCGCCGAGGTGCGGGTGCCGGTCACCGCTCCCGGCGGGCAGGAGGAGTGCGGATGGGTCGGCGGCATCGGCCCGGACCGCGACGCCTCCACCATCACCCCGGGCAACTTCGTCTCCTTCCACGACTCGGCCGGCGTGGTCTCCTTCCTCAACCGCGCCGCCGCCCGCGACGAGAGCCTGGCCGGTCCGGCCGGCAGCGCCGACCGGGGGCTCACCACCCTGCTCGCCGAGTACGGCGAGGCGCTGCTGCAGCGCCCCGAGTCGGTGTTCACAGGGGCCGCCTCGCTGCTGCTGGTCCGCCCCGAGGAGCCGGCAGCCGCGTCCGCCCGGCTGGCCGGCCTGCTCCAGGCCCTCCAGGACCGCGCGGCGGAAGGCGTCCTGGAGACCGACCTCTCCAACGGCCCGGCCGGGCTGCTGATGGTCCTGCTCGACCGTCTCCGCCGCGACGGCTCCTCCTTCCCCGCCGACGCCACGACGGTCGAGCGGCTCACCGACCTGGCCCTGTCCCACCTGGGCAGGGAGCGGGAGACCCACTGGTCGGACCTGGCCCACGGCGAACTGGGACTGCGCTGGGCGGCCGCCCGGACCGGATCCGTTCTGGGCCTCGATCGCACCGCCAAGGAGGCTGCGGACTGGCTGATCGGCCGCTGGGAGCGGGACGGCGTCCCGGCGGAGCACGGCTGGTGCAAGGGCGCGGCCGGCCTCCTCCTGGCCGGCTCGGAGATCCTCGTCGCGGCGGGCCGGGAGGACTGGCTGACCGAGTCCCGGCTGACCGATCTGGTCGGCCGGGCAACCGCCCTGGCGCCCGGCCGCGCGGTGGACCTCTCCGTCTGCCACGGCAGCAGCGGCGTCGTCCAGTGCCTGATCGGCGCGGGCCGCACCCTGGGACGCGCGGACCTGTTCGAGCGGGCCGCCGCCCACCAGGCCGAGGTCCTCGGCCGGATCCGCGAGGACGGCTACTTCACCGGCGCGGCCGGCCGGACCTCACTGATCGGCTACATGCTCGGCTGGGCCGGCGTGGGCGACACCGACCTGATGGTCGATGCCCTGCTCGGCGGCGCGGACCCGGCCCTTCTGCGCCTCCCGCTGGAGCTGTCGGCGCCTTCCCCGAGCTGACCGCCCGCCTGTCATCCGCTCCACCACTCGTCGAAAGGGCTGCCGGGATGCGGCACTCGATCCTCCTCCCCGTCAACGCCACCCGCCCCGAGCAGGTGATCCCCTTCGCCAATCTCGTCAAATGGGGTGGCGCGGCCCGGCTGTGGCAGGGCCAGGGTCTCGTTCTGGACAGCCATCAGATCGTGAGCTGGCTGGCCGGCTCCGGAATCAGGGTGCCCGCCGGGTTCGGGGTGTCGCTGATGCCCTACCGCTCGCCGTACAACGCGGCGATCGAGGCCCGGTCGGTGGCGCTGGCCACCGGGCACGAGGTGGTGGCCGGCTACGGTCCGGGCTCGCTCGCCGCGCAGACCTGCGCCATGGGACGGCCCTACCCCAGTCAGCTCACCGCCTGCCGGGAGTACGTCACCATCGTCCGGGACCTGCTGGACGGCGGGATCAGCGACCGCGAGGGGGAGATCTTCTCCGCCAAGGCGCAGCTCATGCCGTTCCACAAGCCGGAGGTGTCACTGGGCCTCGGCGTCCTGCGGGAGCGGATGGCGGAACTCGCCGGAGAACTCGCCGACGTGGCCATCACCTGGATGGCCTCGGCGGCGTACCTCGAGGAGTTCCTGATCCCGGCTCTGCGGAGCGCGAAGGAGCGGCGTCCGGAGCAGCCGGTCAAGGTCACCGCCTATGTTCCGGTGGCGCTGGCCGGCCCCGACCGGGACATGGCGAAACTGCTGCGGGCGACCTGCGGGGGGCACATCCAGTTCCCCCACTACCAGGCCGTCCTGCGGCGGGCCGGTATCGGGATCACCGGCGACGGCGGGCCCGGCGACGTCCGTGCGCTGGTGGACGGCGGAATCTTCCTCTACGGGACGGCCGAGGAGATCCACCAGCGCCTTGACGCCTACCGGGCGCTCGGCGTGGACGAGGTGGTCCTCAACGTCACGGGGGTCGGCGCGGTGCACGGACCCCGGGCCGCCGCGTCCGACCTCTACGAGATCCTGAAGGCCGCGCCGTGACCGGGCAGGTCACTGTTCACCTGAGACGTCAGGAGCGACCGGTCCCACCGGCGGATGGCTGCCCGGTTCCGAGCGTCCGAGCCCGCTCCAGGTCACGGGCGAGATGTGCCCGGCGCCGCCCGTTCGTGCGGCGGCTGCGCCGGTCCTCGGGGGTGTCGTACATCAGCTGGGTATGAAAGTAGTTGACGTGCTCCAGGACGGCGAAGAGTGTGAAGAGCAGGCCCGGGATGCTCCCGGTCCCGGGGTCGTCGGCCACCGCGAGGACGGTGAGCGGCACGCCGAGCCCGAGCAGCACCAGGTTGACCACCCGAGCGGCGGCGAACACCGCCGCCCCGGGGAGCGGCGCGCCGCCGCCGGCGGACAGGGCGCGGAGCTTGACCGTCCAGTACGCGGCGCCCTCCAGCAGGAGCAGCGTGACCAGTGCGAACCCGAGGAGGTTGGCGGCGGTCGCGGGCACGCCGACCACGCCGAACCAGATGACCGTCTGCAACGGCACGTTGACCAGTTCCCCCACCGCGAGCGACCGAAGCCGCCGTCGTACCCGAGCCCCGGCCGGCCGGCTGCCCGCCGTCACTGGCGCGCCATCTCGGCCACCAGGCGGTGCGCCCGCTCCGTGTCCCAGGTGAGCGCGGCGGCCCGGATGGCCTCGACGCCGGGAGGGACGTCCAGGCCCAGTTCGTCGGCGAAGACGGTCCGACAGCGCTCGATCACGCCCAGCGCGCCGGCCACGTCACCCTGCGCGCAGTAGGTGGCGGCGAGCAGCTGCCACAGCCGCTGCCGGTAGGGGGCCTCGGCCAGCACGGTCTCGATGCGGTACGACAGCATCTCGGTCCGATGGGTCAGCAGGCACGCGGTGAAGAAGTCCTGGCAGGCCTCGAAGCGGGTGTTGCTGAGGCCCACCGTATGAGCGTGGAACCACCGGGTGGCCGGAAGCCGTTGGCCGAACGGGCCGCGCCAGAGGGCGAGCGCCTCGTCCAGGTGGCCGACCGCGGCCAGGTGGTCGCCCGCGGCGAGCAGTTCCCTGCCCTGCCGGGCGAGCTTGAGGAAGCAGGACAGATCGAGTTCGTCCGCGTCGACGCTGAGGGCGTACCCGGTCTCCGCGCCGCGGCTGGTGGTCAGCCGCTCGCTCAGTCCCGGCTGCGCGGAGTCCAGGCAGCGGCGGAGCCCGGTGAGATGGCTCCTGATGTTGGCCACCGCCGAGCTCGGCGGGTCGTCCCACAACAGCTCGGTCAGCTCGCCCATGCCGACGAACTGTCCCCGGCGCAGGAGCAGCGCGGTGAGCAGCGCGCGGCGGGCTGCCGACTGCGTCTCGGCACCGCCCGCGATTCTCACAGGCCCCAGCAGTCGGAAAAGCATCTGGCTCTGCCACCTCTCGTGTGGAGTGCTGAGGCAGGTACCGGCCCGGGCCACAGGAGCCGCCGGCGGCGGCATCGTGTCCCCCCGCGCGTCGTGTGGCCAGCACCACGCCTCCCTCCCGACCGAATATGGCAGCGCCCAAGGCGGGGAGGAACAAAGCCTGCTGGCCAGATACGGCCAACCCGATGCAGGATCCGGCCTGATCGTCACTGCGCCGAAGATCCTACTGCTGAGTCACCAGGGGCTCCTGGGGAAACCTTTACCCTTCGGGCACCTCCCTTCTACAATTCCGGCAGCACACGCCGCCCGGATCCTTCCCGATGTCCTCTCCCACGGGAGTGCCTCTTGCTCGTGCACCACATGGCGGTCCTCGGTCTCACTGCGGCGGAAGAGGAGCTCTACCGGCACCTGCTGCGCAACCCCGGCGTCGAACTCGAAGAAGTGCACGTCCTGTTGAGACAGGAACCCCTCACCCTGGAGGCGGCGGTGCGTCGGCTGCGGGAACTGCACGTCATCCGCGAGGACGACGGCAAGGCGTGGCCGCACAAGCCGGACCTGGTGGTCAACCGGCTGGCCCAGCAGCGCCTGGAGGAGTTCTACAGCACCATCCGCACGCTGTCCGACCTGAAACCCATCGTGGACTCCCTGACGCGTGACGCGCGCGACCAGGGCCCGAAATCCGAACACGCCCCGGTGGAACGGCTGATGGGGTTATCGGCCATCCGCGAGCGTCTGGACGAACTGGCGTTCTTCGCCCGTACGGAGGTTCTGGCCTCCGAGCCCTACGACGCGCTCACCCCGGAGAACATCAAGCACTCCCGCCCGCTCGACCTGCGCTGCCTGCGCCGTGGCGTCGTCCTGCGCAACCTCGTCCGCGCCTCCGCGGTGGCGGACGACACCACGCGGGGTTACCTCCAGGAGCTGACCGCCGCCGGGGCCCGGATCCGGGTGGTCGAGGACCTGAGCGAGCTGATGATCGTGTACGACCACCACACCACGCTGGTGCCGGTGGACCCGAAGAACACCTCCAAGGGCGCCCTCTGCTCGAGCGAGGAGGGGATCGTCACCACCGTCGTCAACAATTTCGAGCGTCTGTGGGCGGGGGCCGAGGACTTCACCGACCTCGTCGGGCAGGGCGACGACGCGGCGGGCGAACCCGAACTGACCGACCTGCAACTACAGGTGCTGCGGGCGATGTGCACGGTCGGCAAGGACGAGACCGGCGCCCGCCAGGTGGGCACCGCACTGCGCACCTACCGCCGCCACATATCGGAGCTGATGCGGCTCCTTGGTGCGGAGAACCGCGCCCATGCGGCCTTGCTGGCCCGAGAACGAGGGTGGGTCTGACAGCCGGTGGGTCCGAACAGCCGGGGCGTGGCCGGCCGTCAGCCGTCCCCGAGTTCCCGGGCGTCCGCCCACAGCCGCTCGAAGTGGTTGACGACCGTGCTCACCATGCCGGGTTCAGCCGTCACGAACGCGCCCTTGGCGATGTCCGAGGGCTCGACGGGCACCAGCGCGGTCCCGCCGTCGCACACCGCCATCGGGCTGTCCGAGGAGGACAGCACCCGCACCCGCGCGCCGGCTCCGGCCAGTTGGCGCAGGTGGGCGACGACCACCGGGTCGGCGAGCACGGACTGCCGCACCAGGAGCCGCACGGTGACGCCGCGGCCCAGCATCCGCAGGCCCAGCGGCAAGGTCAACCGTAGGACCCGGCGGTCGGCCTCCTCGCAGAGTCCACCCACCAGCATCTCGGAGCGGGTGCTCAGGGCGAGGGCCTCCACCCTTGCCCGCAGCACGGTGGGATCGGTGATCCGCTCCACCAGCCGGCTGTCCGGCGGAGGCGTGTCACCCTCCTCGGGCCGGCCGGTGACGGCCGCCTCGTCCTCCAGGGAGCACACCACCGTGTAGACCTGGGCAAGGCTGCGGGTGATGGTGTGCAGCTCGGCCAGCAGCCGCTCGGCCAGCAGGGCCACCACCGCCTTCGGCTCCTCCGGCCACAGCGCCCCGTCCCGCTCGGCCACGGCTCCCAGAGCCTTCAGTCGCCCCACGGCGGCCGCCCCGGTCCCGGACGGGTGCCAAGGCGCGGCGACCGTCTCGGCGACGCCGCTGCCGGGATGCCTCAACAGGTGGCGGTACGTCTCCTCCTCCGCAGGGGTGATTCCCAGGATCTGCATGCGGTGCATCGGCGGTGCTCCACGGTCGGTCGGTGACGAGGTACTGGAAAGGCGGTGTCCGCGCGTCGTGCTCGGCACCCGGACCGCCGGACCCACCCCCGTGGCGGTCTCGCCGCGAGGATCAGATGCCCGGCTTCTCCTGCCAGCCGTTGACCCAGCACGCGTTCCGGGGATCGAGACAGCCGTCCGCCACGACGACGGCGTCACCGCTCGCCGGTGTGACGCTCCCCGCGAGGGCGGCGAACGCCCCTGCCGTCGCCAGCGCGGACAGCATCGCCGCCGCGATCCCTCGGGCAGCCTTGCTGGTGGCGGTACGCATCATGGTTCTTCCCCTCCCGGCGCCCCCGGGCGCCGTTCCTCAGAGGTGCCCGGGACGAGTTCCCCGACCACATCAGAAGCATCGCAGCGAACCGCCTCCTCCACAGTGCTCCCCGGTGGCATGCTCCTGCCTCCGCACCGTGCACGATCCTGCCACCGCCGGTGGGCCGGGCTCGTGGCCTGTGAGGGGATCACCCTCCTTCTGCGGGGAGACCCGTCCGAGAGGTGACCGACAGGAGCGCCTCGGAGCCGTCAGGTGTGGTTGACCGGCAGGACGTCCGGGGAAAGAGCGCCGGCCTGTGAGGAGGCCGACGTCATCCGCTTGCGGTGGTGGCGGCGGCAGAGGACCTCGTAGCCGATCTCCTCGGCCGGACGGTTCACGTCGCCGACGACGACCTGCTCGCCCTCGACGACCATCTCGCCGCCGACCGTACGGGCGTTGTGGGTGGCGCGGGCGCCGCACCAGCACAATGCCTCGACCTGGAGCTGCTCGATCCGGTCCGCCAGCTCGATCAGCCGCTGCGAGCCGGGAAACAGCCTCGTACGGAAATCCGTCGTGATGCCGAAGGCGAAGACGTCGAGACCGAGGTCGTCGACGACCCGCGCCAACTGGTCGATCTGCTCCGGAGCCAGGAACTGCGCCTCGTCGACGATCACGTAGTCGGCCTTGCCGCCCTGCGAGAGCTGCGCGACGAGGTACGCGTACACGTCCATGCCCTGCGGCGCCTCGACCGCCTCCGTCACCAGGCCGAGCCGGGAGGACAGCTTGCCCTCGCCCGCCCGGTCGTCACGGGTGAAGATCACGCCCTGGAGCCCCCGCGCGTCGCGGTTGTGGGCGATCTGGAGCGCCAGGGTGCTCTTCCCGCAGTCCATGGTTCCGGAGAAGAAGACCAGCTCGGGCATGACGGGTCGGGGACCTTTCAGGTCGTGGGGGGGAGGTGAGGGGCCCGGAGGGCTCAGGAACGGACTTCGAGCAGCGGGACGAGCTGCTCGGCGGGGGTCATGGACCCGTGCATGCCGACCATCGCGGACTCATGGGGCTCGTTGACGGAGGCGGTGATCGCCACGTCGTCGTGGGCCGCGGCGACGACGTCGCCGATCCGGCCGTACACGCGCTCGTCGATCTCGTCGCCGAACCAGCCAAGGGAGATGGCCTCGTCACGGCTCGCGACCCAGAACTGCTCGCCGATCACCTCGCGCCAGCAGGTGAGGACGTCCGCCTCGGCGCCCGGGACCGCGTAGACATGGCGGGCCCGTCCCTCGCCGCCGAGGAGGGCGACGCCCGCGCGCAGCTCCCAGTCCTCGTCGAAGTCGATGCGGTGCTGCTCGTCGAAGGGGATGTCCACCATGCCGTGGTCAGCCGTGACGTACAGGGCGGAGCGGGGCGGCAGCTGCTCGGCGAGCCGCCGCACGAGCCGGTCGACGAACATCAGCTGGCCACGCCAGGCGTCGGAGTCGATGCCGAAGCGGTGCCCCGCGCCGTCGAGTTCGCTGTAGTACGTGTAGACGAGCGAGCGGTCTCCGGCGGCGAGCTGCTCGGCGGAGAAGTCCATGCGCTCCTCACCGGAGAGCCGCCCGTGAAACGTTCCGCCGCTGAGCGCGACCTTGGTGAGCGGGGTCTGCTCGAAGATCGGGGAGGACACCTGGGCGGTGTGGATCCCCGCCTCGTGCGCGAGCCGGAAGACGGTGGGGTACGGCTGCCAGACCTGCGGCGGCGTCCACGGCTTCCAGCGCAGCTGGTTCATCAGCCCGCCGGTCGCGGGGTCGCGCACGGTGTACCCGGGCAGTCCGTGCGTACCGGGGTAGCGGCCGGTGCCGACGGAGGCGAGCGAGGTCGCCGTGGTGGCGGGGAAACCGGCGGTGACCGGGCGGCCGGTGCCCCCGCGCGAGGAGCCGAGGAGCGAGGTCAGATACGGGGCCTCGTCCGGGTGGGCCGCGATCTGCTCCCAGCCGAGCCCGTCGATCAGGAAGACGCAGTTCCGGTCGGCCGGGGCCAGCTCGGCGATCCGCGGCGTGAAACCGGGCGCGCCCTGGCCGGCGACCAGGGTCGGCAGCAGGTCGGCGAGGGAGCCTGAGCCGTACTCGGGGACCGGGGCGGTCGCCGGGGCGAGCGGGACCGGATCGTCGGGCCAGCCGTGGCTGACGGCGGTGGGCTGCACCATCAGCGGGTGGGGGCGGCGGTGGCCGCGATGGCTTCGGAGAGGGCCTGGGCGAAGGCGAGGGTCTGCCGGACGGTGTCCGGACCGTCCCCGGCCTCGCTCACCCGCAGGCTGAGGTCGTCGGCCGTGGCGTTGCCGGTGTAGCCGTGATCGGCGTCGCAGTTGGAGTCGCCGCAGGCGGCGGGCTCCAGGTCGATCCGGGAGACGGCGCCCCAGCCGATGGTGAGGACCACCTCGCGGGGCAGGGTGCCCGGGGTGTACGACTCCGGGTTGGCGACCACACGGCTGACGACGACGGACGAGATCCGGTCGAGCTTCACGGACTCGGTGGACGTCGTGGCGTACGGCGTCGGGGAGCTGGTGTCGGCGGCCTGCTCGTCGGTGTGGCTGACGATGAAGCGGTGCGGCGTCAGAACGAGGACGGTCACATGGCGGCGGACCTCGTTCGCGTCGAAGGTGGTCTCCTGGTGCACCACGTACGACGCGACGGCCTCGCCGCCGACGGCGGCCTCCACCGCCTCGGCCACGAGGGCCGGGTAGTAGCCGCTGCGCTCGATCGCCGCGCGCAGCCCCTGGGTCGTCGTACCGGTCTTCGCCATGGACTCCATCCTACGGGGCGGCCGGGCCCCCTCAGGCCCTTCGGTAACTCGGCAGGCTGCGCGGCCCCAGGTCGGTCCGGGGCGGCGGCGGGGCCAGTCGGACGGTGGCGCCGAGGACGGAGAGTCCGCGCGGCGCCACGACCACGGGCTCCAGGGAGACGGCGACCACCTCGGGGTGCTCGTCGACGAGCCGGGAGACCCGGAGCAGGATCTCCTCCAGGGCCGGGGTGTCGACGGGGGCGGAGCCGCGCCAGCCGAAGAGCAGCGGGGCGGTGCGGAGGGAGCGGACGAGTTCGGCGACGTCCCGGTCCGTGGCCGGAACCAGCCGGTGGGCCGTGTCGCCGAGCAGCTCGGACGCGGCGCCTGAGAGGCCGAAGGAGAGGACGGCCCCGACGGCCGGGTCGATGGCGGAACGGACCACGGTGTCGACGCCCCGCGGCACCATGGCCTGCACGACCGGCTGGAGCTCCTCGGGCTTGCCGAGGACCCCGGTCATCTCGGCGTACGCCGTGCGCAGCTGTTCCTCGGTGGCGAGGTCGAGCCTGACGCCGCCGAGGTCGGGACGGTGGCGGAGGTGGGGCGCGGTCGTCTTGAGGGCGACCGGGTAGCCGAGCCGGCCGGCGGCCGCGACGGCGGCGTCGGGGGTCGGCGCGGACAGGGTCGGCAGGACGGCGATCCCGTACCGCGCGAGCAGCTCACAGGCCTGCTCGGTGTCGAGGGTCACACCACGCGGGTCGGCCTCGTCGCCGCCGAGGACCCGCTCGATGAGCGCGGCGGCCCCGGCCTCGTCGATGTCCTCGTACTCGGGCACCCGCCCGGGCTCGGCGGCCTGCCGCCGCCACTGCCCGTACCGCACGGCCTCGGCCAGGGCCCGCACGGCCCGCTCGGCGGCGGGGTACGCGGGGATGGTGACCCCGCCCCCCGTCACCCCCGGCTCGACGACGCCCCCGCCCGGAGCCGCACCGGCCGGAGCCCCGGGTCCCTGCGCGGTCACCTCGCCGGGCCGGAACGCGGTCGCGGCTCCGGGGGCCTCGGCCGGCACTCCGGCAGGGGACTCGGCCGGAGTCCCGGGTCCCGGCGCGGCCGCCGCCCCGGGCCGGAACGCGGTCGCGGGAGCGGGCGCGTGCCCGGGCGGCGGCTCGGGGTCCTGGCGCGGCGGTGTGCCGGGCCGGGGAGCGGACGCCGCTCGCGGCACCGGGCCCGCGCCGCCGCCCCGGCCCTGTGCCGCCGGCCTCGTGCTCGTCGCGATGGCGAGCGCCTCCGCGAGGCCGCCCATCTCGACGTGGACGACCACGACCGGCTTCGTCGGGGCGGGCGCGGAGGCGACGGCCTCGCGGAGGGAGGCGGCGAGGACCTCGCCGTCGCCGAACTCGGTCGCGCCGTTCTCCCCGACCCAGGGGATCGCGTTGACGACGACCGCGTCGGAGGTCTCGTCCGCGAGCGCCGCCGCCAGCGCGTCCCGGAAGTCCGCCGGTTCCGCCGCCGTCGTCAGGTCGAGCGGCCGCAGCGGGCGCAGCCCCTCGGTCAGACAGGCGTCGTACGTGAGGAGTCCGAGCGACTCGGAGTTGCCGAGGATCGCGACCCGGGGCCCGGCGGGCAGCGGCTGGGCGGCGAGGAGGAGTCCGGCGTCGACGAGTTCGGTGACCGTGTCGACCCGGATCACACCGGCCTGGCGGAGCAGCGCGGAGACCGTCGCGTGCGGGATACGGGTGACCGGCACCCGGTGGCCGGGCGGGGCGCTGCCGCTGTGACGGGCGCCCTTGACCACGACGACGGGCTTGACGGCGGCGGTGCGGCGGGCGAGCCGGGTGAACTTCCGGGGGTTGCCGATCGACTCCAGGTAGAGGAGGACGACGTCGGTTCCGGGATCGTCGTACCAGTGCTGGAGGAAGTCGTTGCCGGAGACGTCGGCGCGGTTGCCGGCGGAGATGAAGGAGGAGAGGCCCGCGCCCCGCCGGTGGAGTCCGGCGAGGAGGGCGATGCCGATCGCGCCGGACTGGGTGAAGAGCCCGATCCGCCCGGTGCCCGGCATCTGCGGCGCGAGGGAGGCGTTGAGCCGGACGTCGGCGGCGGTGTTGATGATCCCGAAGGCGTTCGGGCCGATGATCCGCATGCCGTACGAGCGGGCCTGCCGGACGAGCTCGCGCTGCCGCTCGCGTCCGGCGGCCCCGCTCTCGGCGTATCCGGCGGAGAGGACGACGAGCCCCCGTACGCCGTGTTCGCCGCAGTCGGCGACGGCCTCCGGCACCCGTTCGGCGGGGACGGCGACGATGGCGAGGTCCACCGGCTCGCCGATGGCACCGACGGAGGGGTGGGCCGGGACGCCGTCGAGCTCCGTCGCCTCGCCGGCGGGGAGCGCGGCGTTCACCGCGTACACGCGGCCGGCGAAGCCGGCGCCCAGGAGGTTGCGGAGGACGGTCCGGCCGACACCGCCGGGGAGGCGCCCGGCTCCGACGACGGCGACGGACCGGGGGGTGAGGAGGCGCTGCACGGAGCGGGCCTCGGCCCGCTGCTCCCGTGCGCGCTGGACGGCGAGGGAGCGGTCGGTGGGTTCGAGGTCGAGGTGGAGCCGTACGGACCCGTCCTCGAAGCTGCGCTTCTGGGTGTAGCCCGCGTCGGTGAAGACCTTGATCATCTTGGTGTTGGCGGGCAGGACCTCGGCGGCGAAGCGCCGGATGTCCCGTTCGCGTGCGACCGCCGCGATGTGTTCGAGGAGCGCGGAGGCGACTCCGCGTCCCTGGTGGGCGTCCTGGACGAGGAAGGCGACCTCGGCCTCGTCGGCGGGTGCGGAGGCGGGCAGTCCGCGGTCGTTGATGCGGTCGTAGCGCACGGTGGCGATGAACTCGCCGCCCACGGTCGCCGCGAGTCCGACCCGGTCCACGAAGTCGTGGTGGGTGAAGCGGTGGACGTCCTTGGCGGAGAGCCGGGGGTACGGGGCGAAGAAGCGGTAGTACTTCGACTCGTCCGAGACCTGCTCGTAGAAGCTGACGAGGCGGTCGGCGTCGTCGGCGGTGATGGGCCTGATGCGCGCGGTGCCGCCGTCGCGGAGCACCACGTCGGCTTCCCAGTGGTCGGGGTAGTCGTGGTCCGGTGTTTCCGGTCGCGCCGGTGCCGCCGGCTGTTCCGCCGCTTCCGACTGCTCCGACGCGCTCTCCATGGGGTCAGCCTAGGGGGTGACTCGCCCAGGGGCCCGGCCTCGGCGGCAAGAGCTTCCCGAGGCCGCGACACGGCCGTCGGCATCGGTCGCGCGGGGGGTGTACGCCGTGCATGGTGGGGGCACCCCGTGCAAGGTGGGAGCACGCCGGGCGCGGCGCGGGCGGGCCGAAGGGCGGTCCGGTCCGGGCCCGAGGTCGGCGCGAGCACCGAGCATCCCGTGAGAGACTGGTCTAGACAACCGCTTGAGACTTGAAGGGCAACACCATGGCTGAGCGCCGCGTCAACGTCGGCTGGGCCGAGGGCCTGCACGCCCGCCCCGCGTCCATCTTCGTCCGTGCCGCCACGGCTTCCGGCGTTCCGGTGACGATCGCCAAGTCCGACGGCACCCCGGTGAACGCCGCTTCCATGCTCGCGGTGCTCGGCCTGGGCGCGCAGGGCGGCGAGGAGATCGTCCTCGCTTCGGAGGCCGAGGGCGCCGAGGCAGCTCTGGACCGTCTGGCGAAGCTGGTCGCCGAGGGTCTCGACGAGCTTCCCGAGACCGTCTGAGCCGGGCCGACCCACTCGTACCCCGAAAGGCCGTGTCCGCCGAAATTCCGGCGGACACGGCCTTTTACTTTTCCACGTAACTGTTTTCGGGCAGCACGGAACAGGCCTGCGGAATTCCTATTCTTTGTATACGGTGTGCGCGTTAATTCCGGGCACTCGCCGTGTTGACTGCATGTTGCGAAACCCTCACACGGCCCGGCTCCGGCCTTTTGAGGCGGTGCAGCGGCCCCGAGCGTTCCGCGTGCAGGGCGGTCAGCGCCCGCGCCCGCTCGGCGTCCCCCCGCGCCACGGCGTCGACGATCGCGCCGTGCTCGGCCCAGGCCTCCACCGGCTGGGTGGGCTGCTCGACCGCGTACATCCAGGCGATCTTGTGGCGCAGCTGGGTCAGCAGCGCCGTCAGGGCCGGGCTTCCGGAGGCCTGCGCGAGCGTCTCGTGGAACCAGCCGCCCAGTGAGCGCAGATCCTCCCCCTGTCCCCGCCTGGCCCGCTCCTGCCCCAGCCTGACCAGGCCGCGCAGCACCTTGAGGTGCGCCTCGGTGCGGCGCTGGGCGGCGCGCGCCGCCCCCAGCGGCTCAAGGAGCGCCCGCATGTCGAGCAGGTCGGCCGCCTCCTGCTCGGTGGGCTCGGCGACGTGGGCGCCCGCGTGGCGCCGGGTGACGACGAAGCCCTCGGACTCCAGGGTGCGCAGGGCCTCGCGGACCGGGACGCGGGAGACCCCGTACCGGCGGGCGAGCTGTTCCTCGGTCAGCCGGCTGCCCCGCTCGAAGACGCCGGAGACGATGTCGTCCCGGATCGCCGTGCATACCGAGTGCGCGGGAATGCGCATGTCCGACCTCCGCCTTGGTCTGCGCGAGACAATTCTTGGCGCCTGTTCTGCGCCCGGTCTGCGACTCTATTGCAGCGCGCCGGAATTTCCGATGCCTCAGCGGAATATGACTGCCTTTTGACCGACGAAAAGCCCCGGCTCAGCATGAGCCGGGGCTTTTGCGACGCGGTACGGGGTGGGACCCCGTGGTGCGCGCCGGGCGTCAGACGTTGACGCCGCGGGCGCGGAGGTAGGCGACCGGGTTGACGTCGGAGCCGTACTCGGCGGTCGTGCGCGCCTCGAAGTGGAGGTGCGGGCCGGTCGAGTTGCCGGTCGAGCCGGAGATGCCTATCTGCTGGCCCGGCTCGACGCTCTGCCCGACGTAGACGCCGATGGAGGAGAGGTGACCGTACTGGGTGTACGTGCCGTCGTTCATCCGGATGACGATGTTGTTGCCGTAGGCGCCGCCCCAGCCGGCCTCGACGACGGTGCCGGAGCCGACGGAGACGACGCTGCTGCCGTAGGAGGCGTGGAAGTCGACGCCGGAGTGGCTGCCGGAGGACCAGAGCGAGCCACCGGTCTGGTAGCCGGTGGAGACGTACGAGCCGGCGACGGGGAGCTGGAAGGAGTTCAGACGGCGGCGCTCGGCCTCACGGGCGGCGCGCTCCTCGGCCTCGCGGATCTCCTTGGCGCGGGCTTCCGCCTTGCGCTTCGCCTCGGCCTCGGCCTTCGCCTTGGCGGCGGCCTCGAAGGCCTCCTCCTCCTGGGCGGCGGCCTGGGCGTTGATCCGGTCCACGAGGGAGTCCTCGGTGATCACCTTGGTGAGACCGGTGTCCTCGGGGGAGCGGTTCTCCGCGTCGGCGGCGAGCGCCGGGGAGGCGAGGGTTCCGATGACGCCGGTGGTGGCGAGCGTCGCGGCGCCGGCGATGCCCACGCTGCGGCGCGCCATCCGGCTCGGTCCACGATGCTTCCCGGTGGCACGGGTGAACGCCATGTAGGGGCTGGTCCTTTCCTTCCTTCTCGCCTACCGGGTTAGCTGACGGGTTCGGAGCAGGAAGGTCTCCTACGAGCCCCTCCGCCGAGACGAAGGCGCCCGATTCACCCCAGGGACTACGTGTGGGTCCCCGGCTCCCCAGGCTCGCGCCTGACGGGGACTCGGCGATGACTGTCCGGATGCCGCGGGTGCGGCGGGTGCAACTGCCGAACAGACGCACCGACGCTATGCGGATCGCCTGGCGATCACCAACCGGACCCGCCAGTTTGTAAGACATACCACAGGGCATACGATCATGCTTGATACCAATACGGACAAAGCGGAGGACCCCGACGCGATGTGCCGTCGGGGTCCTCCGCTCCAGCCGCCCGGCAACCGGGAACAGTCGGTCGAGAGCCGGAATCAGCCGGTCACGACGGTGACTTCACCGATGCCGAGCGCGCGCACCGGCTCCGCGATCTGCGCCGCGTCGCCCACGAGGACGGTGACGAGCCGGTCCACCGGGAAGGCGTTGACCACGGCGGCGGTCGCCTCGACCGTGCCCGTCTCGGCGAGCCGCGCGTACAACTGGGCCTGGTAGTCGTCCGGGAGGTGCTGCTCGACCTGGTCGGCGAGCGTCCCGGCGACGGATGCGGCCGTCTCGTACTTGAGCGGCGCGACACCCACCAGGTTCTGCACCGCGGTCTCACGCTCGGCGTCCGTGAGGCCCTCGGCCGCCAGCGTGCGCAGCACCTTCCACAGGTCGTCAAGGGCCGGGCCGGTGTTGGGGGTGTCGATGGAACCGCTGATGGCGAGCATCGAGGCGCCGTTCCCCTGGCCGTCGGAGCGGAGCACCTGCCCGAAGGCCCGCACCCCGTACGTGTAGCCCTTCTCCTCGCGCAGGACCCGGTCGAGCCGCGAGGTGAGGGTGCCGCCGAGGCAGTACGTGCCCAGGACCTGGGCCGGCCAGACGCGGTCGTGCCGGTCGGCACCGATCCGGCCGATCAGCAGCTGGGTCTGGACGGCGCCCGGCCGGTCCACGATGACGACCCGTCCGGTGTCGTCGGCGGTGATCGGCGGCATCGGGAGCGGCTCGGCCGGCTCTCCGGTCCAGGCGCCCAGGGTCTCGGCGAGGACCTTGTCCAGGTCGACGCCGGTCAGGTCGCCGACGACCACGGCGGTGGCCGTGGCGGGCCTGACGTACGCCTCGTAGAAGGCGCGGACCGCGGCCGCGTCGATCGCCTCGACGGTCTCCTCGGTGCCCTGGCGGGGCCGGGACATCCGCGACTCCGCCGGGAAGAGCTCCTTGGAGAGCTGCTTGGCGGCGCGACGGGACGGGTTGGCCGTCTCGTGCGGGATCTCGTCGAGACGGTTGCGCACCAGGCGCTCGATCTCGGTCTCCAGGAACGCCGGGGCGATCAGCGCCTCGGAGAGCAGCCCGAGGGCCTTGGGCAGCCGGGAGACGGGCACCTCGAGGGAGACCCGTACGCCCGGGTGGTCGGCGTGCGCGTCCAGCGTGGCGCCGCAGCGCTCGAGCTCGGCCGCGAACTCCTCGGCGCTCCGCCGGTCCGTGCCCTCGGAGAGCGCGCGGGCCATGATGGTGGCGACACCGTCGAGACCGGCGGGCTCGGCGTCCAGCGGCGCCGGCAGGAAGAGCTCCACGGCCACGACCTGCTGGCCGGGACGGTGGCTGGTCAGCAGCGTCAGGCCGTTGTCCAGCTTGCCGCGGTCCGGGGCGGGGAAGGCCCAGGGCCTGGCGGCACCGGGGGCCGGCTGCGGGTGGAAGTCCATGCTCGTCAAAGACACGGCAGCGTCGGTCACTGGTCCGCTCCCTCTTCGTGTTCGTCGCCGTCGGCCTCGTCGCTCTGCTCGGTCGTCAGGGGCTCGTAGACCAGTACCGCGCGGTTGTCGGGGCGCAGCCTGGCCGCGGCGGCCGCCCGCACCTCGTCGGCGGTGATGTCCAGGACCCGGTCGACGGCCGTGAGGGCGAGCTGCGGGTCGCCGAACAGCACGGCGTACCGGCACAGTTCGTCGGCGCGGCCCGCGACGGTGCCGAGGCGGTCGAGCCACTCGCGCTCCAACTGTGCCTGCGCGCGCTCCATCTCCTCGGGCGTGGGGCCGTCGGCGGCGAAGCGGGCGAGCTCCTCGTCGACGGCCGCCTCGATCTGCGGGACCTCGACGCCTCCGGAGGTCTTCACGTCCAGCCAGCCGAGCGAGGGCGCTCCGGCGAGCCGCAGCAGGCCGAAGCCGGCGGCGACGGCCGTACGGTCGCGGCGGACCAGACGGTTGTGCAGCCGGGAGGACTCCCCGCCGCCGAGGACCGTCAGAGCCAGGTCGGCGGCGTCGCACTCACGCGTGCCGTCGTGCGGCAGCCGGTAGGCGGCCATCAGCGCGCGCGCCGGGACCTCCTCCTCGACGACCTCGCGGAGCTGCCCCCCGATGACCTCGGGCAGGTCGCCGGAGCGCGGTGCGGGCTTGCCGTCGTGACCGGGGATGGAGCCGAAGTACTTCTCGACCCAGGCGAGGGTCTGCTCCGGGTCGATGTCGCCGACGACCGAGAGCACCGCGTTGTTCGGGGCGTAGTACGTGCGGAAGAAGTTCCGCGCGTCCTCCAGGGTGGCCGCGTCCAGGTCGGCCATGGAGCCGATCGGCGTGTGGTGGTACGGGTGGCCCTCCGGGTAGGCGAGGGCGGTCAGCTTCTCGAAGGCCGTGCCGTACGGCACGTTGTCGTAGCGCTGACGGCGCTCGTTCTTGACGACGTCCCGCTGGTTCTCCATGGACTCGTCGTCCAGGGCGGCGAGCAGCGAGCCCATGCGGTCGGCCTCCAGCCAGAGCGCGAGCTCCAGCTGGTGGGTGGGCATGGTCTCGAAGTAGTTGGTGCGCTCGAAGCTCGTCGTGCCGTTGAGCGAGCCGCCCGCACCCTGCACGAGCTCGAAGTGCCCGTTGCCGTGGACCTGCTTCGAGCCCTGGAACATCAGGTGCTCGAAGAGGTGGGCGAGGCCCGTGCGGCCCGGAACCTCGTGGCGCGAGCCGACGTCGTACCAGAGGCAGACCGCGGCGACCGGGGTCAGGTGGTCCTCCGAGAGCACCACGCGCAGGCCGTTCGCCAACCGGTGCTCGGTCGCTGTCAGGCCGCCGGAGCCGGCCTCGGCCGTGGCCGTGTGACCCATGGGCATGTACGTCCCTTCGATCGCGATGTGAAAAAGTCCTGCCACTGTATGCAAGCGCGCCGACACCTGGCGAAGTTCCCGCCCCCGCGAGATGTCCCTCTTCCGGGTCGCGGTCGGCGTTGTCGGTGGCACGGTCCACAATGGTCCGCGTCAGATCAACCTTGTTGGTGAAGGAGCCGCAGCCGCGATGGCCCGCCGCAGCACGAAGACACCGCCGCCGGACGACGCGTTCGAGGAGCGAATCCTCGACATCGACGTCGTCGACGAGATGCAGGGCTCCTTCCTCGAGTACGCGTACTCGGTGATCTACTCGCGTGCCCTCCCCGACGCCCGCGACGGCATGAAGCCCGTCCAGCGCCGCATCGTCTACCAGATGGGCGAGATGGGGCTCCGGCCCGACCGCGGCTTCGTCAAGTGCGCCCGTGTCGTCGGCGAGGTGATGGGCAAGCTCCACCCGCACGGCGACGCGTCCATCTACGACGCGATGGTGCGCATGGCGCAGCCGTTCTCCATGCGCCTCCCCCTCGTCGACGGCCACGGGAACTTCGGTTCCCTCGGCAACGACGACCCGCCGGCCGCCATGCGGTACACCGAGTCGCGGATGGCCCCGGCGGCACTGCTCATGACCGAGTCCATCGACGAGGACACGGTCGACTTCACGCCGAACTACGACGGCCAGGAGCGGGAGCCGGTGGCACTGCCCGCCGCCTACCCGAACCTCCTGGTCAACGGCGCTTCCGGCATCGCGGTCGGCATGGCGACCAACATGCCCCCGCACAACCTCGGCGAGGTCATCGCCGCCGCCCGTCATCTGATCCGCCACCCCGGCGCCGACCTCGAGACGCTGATGCGTTTCGTGCCAGGACCCGACCTGCCGACCGGCGGCCGGATCGTCGGCCTCTCCGGGATCAAGGACGCGTACGAGTCGGGCCGCGGCTCGTTCAAGATCCGCGCCACGACCAGCGTGGAGACCGTGACGGCGCGCCGTAAGGGCATCGTCGTGACCGAGCTGCCCTTCACGGTCGGCCCCGAGAAGGTCATCTCCAAGATCAAGGACCTGGTCGGCTCCAAGAAGCTCCAGGGCATCGCCGACGTCAAGGACCTCACCGACCGCAACCACGGACTGCGCCTGGTCATCGAGATCAAGAACGGTTTCGTACCGGAGGCGGTCCTCGAGCAGCTGTACAAGCTGACGCCGATGGAGGAGTCCTTCGGCATCAACAACGTCGCGCTGGTCGACGGCCAGCCGCTCACCCTCGGCCTCAAGGAGCTCCTGGAGGTCTACCTCGACCACCGCTTCGAGGTGGTCCGGCGCCGCTCCGAGTTCCGCAGGTCCAAGAAGCGCGACCGGCTCCATCTGGTGCTCGGCCTGCTCATCGCGCTGCTCGACATCGACGAGGTGATCCGCCTCATCCGGGAGAGCGACAACTCCGCGCAGGCCAAGGAGCGCCTGATGGAGCGCTTCTCGCTGAGCGAGATCCAGACGCAGTACATCCTGGACACCCCGCTGCGCCGCCTCACCAAGTTCGACCGTCTTGAACTGGAGAGCGAGCGCGACCGTCTCAACGGCGAGATCGACGAGCTCACCGGGATCCTGGACTCCGACGCGGAGCTGCGCAAGCTGGTCTCGGCGGAACTGGCCGCGGTCGCCAAGAAGTTCGCCACGGACCGGCGGACGGTCCTGCTCGAATCGGCGGGCGCGCCCGTCGCGGCCGTCTCCCTGGAGGTCGCGGACGACCCGTGCCGGGTTCTGCTGTCCTCCACGGGCCTCCTCGCCCGTACGGCGACGGCGGAGCTGCCGGAGGCCGACCCGGACGCGAAGCGCGTCAAGCACGACGTGATCCTGTCGGCGGTGGCCGCCACGCAGCGCGGTGACGTCGGCGCGGTGACCTCGAAAGGACGGCTGCTGCGGATCGCGGTGATCGACCTGCCGCAGCTCCCGGACACCGCGAGCGCCCCGAACCTCGCGGGTGGCGCGCCCCTGTCCGAGTTCCTGTCCCTGGAGGCCGACGAGACCGTGGTCTGCCTCACGACGCTCGACGAGTCCTCTCCGGGGCTCGCCCTCGGCACGCTCCAGGGCGTGGTGAAGCGTGTGGTGCCCGACTATCCGGCGAACAAGGACGAGCTGGAGGTCATCACCCTCAAGGACGGTGACCGGATCGTCGGCGCGACGGAACTGAGGACGGGTGAGGAGGACCTGGTCTTCATCACCTCCGACGCGCAGCTGCTGCGTTACCCGGCCTCGCAGGTACGGCCCCAGGGCCGTCCGGCCGGCGGCATGGCGGGCGTCAAGCTCTCGGCGGGCGCCGAGGTGCTCTCGTTCACGGCCGTCGACCCGGCGGCGGACGCCGTCGTCTTCACCGTCGCGGGCTCCACGGGCACCCTGGACTCCTCGACGGGTACGTCGGCGAAGCTGACGCCCTTCGACCAGTACCCGCGCAAGGGCCGCGCGACCGGCGGCGTCCGCTGCCAGCGCTTCCTGAAGGGCGAGGACGTCCTGATCCTGGCCTGGGCGGGCACCACACCGGCCCGCGCCGCGCAGAAGAACGGCGCTCCGGTGGAGCTCCCGGAGACGGACCCGCGCCGCGACGGCTCGGGCGTCCCGCTCCCCCAGCCGGTGGACGTGGTGGCGGGCCCGGCTTCCTGACCGGACCGACGACGCGATGAGACCCCGTCCGCCAGGCGAACCGCCTGACGGGCGGGGTCTCTTCGGGCGGGCTGCCGCACGGGCGGGATCTCGTCGCTCGGAACCGCCGACGAGCGGGGTCTCGTCTCGCGGGACCGCCGGACGGGCTCTGCGGCTGCCGGGTAGCCTCGGCCCGGTGACCGGCCGGGGGGCTGCTCCGGCACGTCTGACGCCCGAGTGAAGGATGGCCGCGTTGACGGACGAAGCATTCAGCATCGACAAGCGCCCGCTTCGTGACCTGCTCCGGCAGGTCGCGGAGGGAAGGGCGCAGCTCCCCGAGTTCCAGCGGGGCTGGGTGTGGCCCCACCCGAACATCACCGCGCTGCTCGCGTCCGTATCGCAGGGTTTCCCGGTCGGCACGGTCATGACGCTGCAGTCCGGCGGGGACGTCCGGTTCAAGCACCGGCCGATCGAGGGGGCGACGCCGCCGCCGGGCACCGAGCCGGAGACGCTGGTGCTCGACGGCCAGCAGCGGCTCACGTCGCTCTACCAGTCGATCAAGCTGGGCGAGCCGGTGGTCACCCAGGATCTGCGCAAGCACCGGGTGTCGGGCTGGTTCTACGTCGACATGCGTGCGGTCCTGGACGAGCAGACCGATCGAGAGGACGCGATCCACTTCCTGCCCGAGGACAGGATCGTCCGCACCTTCCGGGGCGAGATCACCCGGGACCTCTCCACCCGGGACAAGGAGTGCGAGGCCCACTTCTTCCCGCTGAGCTGCGCCCTGGACCCCGACCAGTGGGAGTCGGACTTCGAGGAGTACTGGGAGCTCGGCAAGGAGAAGCGGCTCCTCTGGAAGGCGTTCGAGAACGCGTTCCTCAAGCCTTTCGCCCACTACCAGGTCCCCGTCATCTCCCTCGGCAGGAACACGGCCCGTCAGGCCGTCTGCCAGGTCTTCGAGAACGTCAACACGGGAGGCGTCTCCCTCACCGTCTTCGAACTCCTCACCGCCACCTTCGCGGCGGACGAGTTCGACCTCAGGCGGCACTGGGAGAAGGAGGTCAAGGCCGCCTGGCGGGCGCCGGAGTACCGCATCCTCAAGGACGTGTCGAACACGGACTTCCTCCAGTCGGTGACCCTGCTCGCCACGGCCGCCCGGCGTGAGGACGCCGTCGCGCGCGGGGTGGCGGAGGATCGCCTGCCGCGCATCGGCTGCAAGCGCAAGGACATGCTGGAGCTCCGGCTCGACGAGTACCAGCGGTTCGCGCCCTTGGTCGTCCAGGGCTTCAAGCAGGCGGCGAAGTTCCTGCACCAGCAGTTCGTCTTCGACACCAAGTTCCTGCCGTACGGCACCCAGCTCATCCCGCTCGCCGCGATCCTGACCCTCGCCGGTGAGGACGCGCAGAGCGCCGGGGCCCAGCACAAGCTCGCCCGCTGGTACTGGTGCGGAGTCTTCGGCGAGCTGTACGGCGGCTCGACCGAGACGCGCTTCAGCCACGACCTGCCGGACGTCGTCGGCTGGATCCGTGGCACCTCGGGCGAACCGCGCACGGTCGAGGCGGCGGAATTCGCGCCCAGCCGTCTCCTGACGCTGCGGACCCGTAACAGCGCCGCGTACAAGGGCATCTACGCGCTGCTGCTCAAGGCCGGGGCCATGGACTGGCGTACCGGCGAGAAGGCGGAGATCACCGCGTACTTCGACGAGTCGATCGACATCCACCACATCTTCCCGAAGGCGTGGTGCCAGGGGACGGGGAAGGACCCGGGGCGCTACAACTCGATCATCAACAAGACCCCGCTGACCGCCCGTACCAACCGGATCATCGGGGGCAGCGCCCCCTCCGACTACCTGGTGAGACTGGCGAAGAGCGCGGAGTCGACGCCCGAGGTGGTCCAGGGGCACATCCGGTCCCACCTCGTGACGCCGGAGCTGATGGCCCTCGACGACTTCACGTCGTTCTTCGCCGCCCGGAAGGCCGCCCTGCTCGCGCGGGTCTCCTCCGAGATGGGCAAGGTCATCGTGGATGACGGTGCGGACGCCGGCCCCGTACTCGACGAGGCCGACGTCGAGGCAGAGGAGGCGGCGGAACTCGCGGAGGTCTTCTGATCCGGGCGGACCTGGTGAGCCGGCCGGACCGCGGTCCGGCCGGGGTCAGACCGGAGCCCGGCGGGGGACAGACTGGAGTCCGGCCGGGGACAGACCGGAGTCCGTGCCGGGGTCAGACCGGGGTCCGGCCGGGGTCAGACCGGCTCCTCCTCCTCGGTCCGCTGCACATACCGCAGGACGCCCCACATGCTGTGCTCGTCGGGGGTGTCCTGCGGGCCGTTCCGCTCGCACTCCGCCAGCTCCTTGCGCAGGCCGGCCGCGTCGACGCCGGAGCCGATCAGGACGAGCTGGGTGAGCCGCTCCTCGCCCTCGGGCCACCGCTCGGGGTAGAAGCGCAGGAAGCGGCCGACGGCGTGCACGGCGTAGCGGTTGTCCGGGTCGGCGGTGCCGAAGTCGACGAAGCCCTTGATCCGGTAGAGGCCTTCGGGCCGCGCGTCGAGGAAGGCCATCAGACGGCGCGGGTGGAGGGGGTTCGCCGCTGTCAGGGACACGCTCTCGTACCCCGAGTGGGGGTGGGCATGCGCCTCGTCCTCGCCGTACAGGATGTCCTCGATGGACATCTGCCCCTCGATCTCCCCCTCGGGCACCACCCGGTCGAAGAGCAGCTCGGGGTCGATCCGCCCGTGGACGGCATCGACCACCACGGCCTTCCCGGCCAGCTCACTCACCGTCTCGCGGACGACGAGCAGCTCGTCCCCCGAGACCCGGTCCGCCTTGTTCACCACCACGAGGTCGGCGATCGGCAGGTGCCGGTCGGTCTCGGGGTGCCGCTGCCGGGTGGCGGAGAACTCGGCCGCGTCGACGACCTGGACGAGCCCTCCGTACACGATCCGCTCGTTCTCGCTGGCGAGCACCATGCGCACGAGCTCCTGCGGCTCGGCGAGACCGCTCGCCTCGATCACGATCACGTCGAGGCGCGACTCGGGGCGGGTGAGGACCTCCAGGTACTCGTCGAGATCGCTCGCGTCGACGGCACAGCACAGACAGCCGTTGCCGAGGGAGACGGTGGAGCCGACCTGTCCCGCGACGGTCATGGCGTCGATGCCGATGTCGCCGAAGTCGTTGACCATGACCCCGATACGGGTGCCCCGGGCGCTGCGCAGCAGATGGTTGAGGAGCGTGGTCTTCCCTGCCCCGAGAAACCCGGCCAGGACGACGACGGGGATCTGCTGCGTGGTCACGGGACGTGCCTCCGGTTCCTTCAGGCCCACGGTCGTGGGAGCCACAGAATGGGAACCCCAGAATAGGCACCCGTTCCGCCCGCCGGTTCCGGCTGCCATTTCCGGTCCCGGGGCGTGGCCGCTTACCGTTTCCGGCATGAGCCCCGCACAGACCAGCCCCCCGCGCCCCTCTGCGCGCCGACGACGGTTCGGGTGGCCCCAGCGGGTGTTCTCGCAGGTCCTGCTGATGCAGCTGGCCATCGCCACCGGTGTGACCGTCCTCGCCACGGGGCTCTTCCTCGCCCCGCTCAGCGCCCAGCTCGACGACCAGGCGATGCGGCGGGCCCTGGCCATCGCCGGGACCACCGCGTCGCCCCGGCTGGCCGCGGACCTCGTCCGTACGCCCCCGTCCGCGCGGGGTCCGGTGCAGACGGAGGCCGAGCGGATCCGGACCTCCACGGGCGCCGAGTACGTCGTGGTCATGGACACCCGCGGGGTGCGCTGGTCGCACCCCGACCCGGCCGAGATCGGCAGGCGCGTCTCCACGGACCCGAGCACCGCCCTCGCCGGGCGGGACGTGATGGAGATCGACAGCGGCACCCTGGGCCGCTCGGCGCGCGGCAAGACGCCGCTGCGGGACGCGGACGGGCGGATCGTCGGCGCGGTCTCGGTCGGCATCGAGTACGACAGCGTCCGCGACCGGCTCCTCGCCGCGATCCCGGGGCTCCTCGCCTACGCGGGCGGGGCGCTCGCGGCCGGCGCGCTGGCCGCGTACCTGATCTCCCGGCGCCTCCAGCGGCAGACCCACGACCTGGCCTTCTCCGACATCTCCGCGCTGCTCGCTGAGCGCGAGGCCATGCTGCACGGCATCCGTGAGGGGGTCGTGGCGCTTGACCGCGACGGCTGTGTGCGGCTGATGAACGACGAGGCGCAGCGGCTTCTCGGTCTCGGCCCCGAGGCGACGGGCCGGCCGCTCGACGAGGTCCTCGGACAGGGCCGTACGGCCGATGTCCTGGCGGGCCGGGTGACCGGCGACGACCTGGTCACCGTACGGGGGCACCGGGTGCTGATCGCCAACCGGATGCCGACCGACGACGGCGGCGCCGTGGCGACGCTCCGCGACCGCACCGAGCTGGAGCGGCTCGGGCGAGAGCTGGACTCGACACGGGGGCTGATCGACGCCCTCCGTGCCCAGGACCATGAGCACGCCAACCGGATGCACACCCTCCTCGGCCTTCTGGAGCTGGAGTTGCACGAGGAGGCGGCCGAGTTCGTCACCGAGGTGGTCGGCGTGCACCGGGCGACCGCCGAGCAGGTCACGGAGAAGGTCCACGACCCGCTGCTCGCGGCGCTCCTCGTCGGCAAGACCAGCGTGGCCGCCGAGCGGGGCGTCTCGCTGCGGATCGCCCCCGGCTCGCTGCTGCCGGACCGGCTCGTCGACCCCAGGGAACTGGTCACCGTCGTCGGGAACCTGGTCGACAACGCCCTGGACGCCGTCGCGGGCACCCCCGGCGCCCGGATCGACGTCTCCTTCCACGCCGAGGGCCGTACGGTCGTGCTGCGGGTCACGGACAGCGGCCCGGGGGTTCCGGAGGGGAGCCGCGAGCTGATCTTCACCGAGGGCTGGTCGACGAAGGCGCTGCCGTCCCACGGCAAGCGCGGGCTCGGTCTCGCTCTCGTACGCCGGCTCGCCGAGCGCCGCGGCGGCACCGCCCGCGTGGCCGGGGGTCCGGAGGGAGGCGCCGAGTTCACCGTCGTCCTCCCGGACGCCCTGACCGAGCCGGAAACCGGGCCCGGGGCGCTCTTCGGGGAGCCGTCGCCGGAGCCGGTGGAGGGGGCGCGATGATCGACGTCCTCGTCGTGGACGACGACGTGCGGGTGGCCCGGATCAACGCCGCCTATGTCGCCAAGGTGCCCGGCTTCCGGGTCGCTGCCGTCGCCCACTCGACCGCCGAGGCGCTCGCCGCCCTGGACGAGCACCCGGTGGACCTGGTCCTCCTCGACCACTACCTGCCGGACCGGAACGGGCTCGCGGCCGTACGGGAGCTCCGGGCGCGCGGCCACCAGTGCGACGTCATCATGGTGACGGCGGCCCGCGACGTGGCCACCGTGCAGGCGGCGATGCGGCATGGGGCCCTCCAGTACCTGGTCAAGCCGTTCAACTTCGCCGGCCTCCGCCAGAAACTGGAGGCGTACGCGACGCTCCGCCACACCCTGGAAAGCGGCGGCGAGGCGGAGCAGGCCGAGGTGGACCGCATCTTCGGGGCCCTGTCGGCGGGCTCCGTCGCCCCGGACCTGCCCAAGGGGCACTCCCCCACCACGGCCGAGCTGGTCCGGCAGGTCCTTCTCGCCGCCGGCGGGCCGCTCTCCACGCAGGAGATCGCCGAGCGGGCCGGAGTGAGCCGCCAGACGGCCCAGCGCTATCTCAAGCTCCTCGAACGCACCGGCCGCGTGACCCTCTCGCTCCGGTACGGCGAGACGGGCCGCCCCGAGCACCGGTACGCCTGGGCGGCCTCGCCGTCCGGCGGCTGAGACGCCCTGCCGCGACCGGGCACCGCTCCGGACACCGCCGGACAGCACTGGGGCCCTGAGACGGCGCCCACACCCGTCATACGGCTCCCGCAGCCCCGTCAGACGGCTCCCGCGCCGGTCAGCGACCGGACCTCGGTCTCGGCGTGCCGCGCCTCGTCGGCCGGTTCTGTCGAGGTGACCGTCCCGATCCAGCCCGCGAGGAACCCGAGCGGGATGGAGACCACCCCCGGGTTCTGCAGCGGGAAGAGCTGGAAGTCGACGCCGGGGAACAGCGCTTCGGGACTGCCGGAGACGACCGGCGAGAGCAGCACCAGCAGGACGGCGGGGATCAGCCCGCCGTACACCGACCAGACCGCGCCCCGAGTGGTGAACTTCCGCCAGAACAGCGAGTAGAGCAGCACCGGCAGATTGGCGGAGGCCGCGACCGCGAAGGCCAGGCCGACGAGGAACGCCACATTGAGGTCGCGGGCGAGCAGCCCGAGGCCGATGGCGGCCGCGCCGATCACCGCCGCGGCGACCCGGGCCACGGTCACCTCGCTGTACTGCTTCGTGTGCCGGCGGCGCAGCGAGGCGTACAGGTCGTGGGCGACGGAGGCTGAGGAGGCGAGGGTGATGCCCGCGACGACGGCGAGGATGGTCGCGAACGCGACGGCGGCGACGATCGCGAAGAGCACCGTGCCGCCGGTGGAGCCCGCGCCGCCGCCGAGGTCGAGGGCGAGCAGGGGCACGGCGGTGTTCCCGGAGGCGTTGGAGGCACGGACCGCGTCCGGACCGATGAGCGCCGCCGCGCCGAAGCCGAGCACGATGGTCATCAGATAGAAGCTGCCGATGAGTCCGATGGACCAGACGACGGAGCGACGGGCGGCCCGGGCGGTCGGCACGGTGTAGAAGCGCGACAGGATGTGCGGCAGGCCCGCCGTGCCCAGGACCAGGGCGAGGCCGAGGCTGATGAAGTCGAGGCGGGCCGTCCAGTCTCCGCCGTAGCGGAGCCCGGGGGCGAGGAAGTCCAGGCCGTGGCCGCTGCGCTCGGCGGCGGTGGACAGCAGGTTGTTCACATCGCCGTGGAACCGGAGCAGGACGAGAACGGTGAGCGCGATCGTGCCCGCCATGAGCAGGACCGCCTTGACGATCTGGATCCAGGTGGTGGCCCGCATGCCGCCGAGCGACACATAGATCACCATCAGCGCGCCCACGCCGATCACCGTCCATGAGCGGGCCGCCTCGCTGGTGCCGCCGAGCAGCAGGGCGACCAGGCTCCCGGCGCCCACCATCTGGGCCACGAGGTACAGCACGGAGACGGCCACCGAGGACGTTCCCGCCGCGATCCGTACGGGACGCTCGGCCATCCGCGCGGCGACGACGTCGGCCAGCGTGAACCGGCCGCAGTTGCGGACCAGTTCGGCCACGAGCAGCAGCACGACCAGCCAGGCGACGAGGAATCCGACGGAGTACAGCATGCCGTCGTAGCCGTAGAGCGCGATCAGCCCGGAGATGCCGAGGAAGGAGGCCGCGGACATGTAGTCACCGGCGATGGCGAAACCGTTCTCCAGGGGAGAGAACAGCCTGCCTCCGGCGTAGAACTCCTCCGCCGAGCCGTGCCGGTCGCGGCTCACCCAGGTGGTGATGCCCAGGGTGACGGCGATGAAGACGCTGAACAGCAGGAGCGCGAGAGTCTGGTGGTCCCCGGTCACGGCTGCGCCACCCCTCGGGTCATCTCCTGGGTGTCCCAGCGCAGTTCCAGCGCGGTCCGGTCCCTGCGGAGCCGCGCGTGTCGCGCGTACGCCCAGGTCAGCAGGAAGGTGGTGAGGAACTGCCCGAGCCCCGCGACCATCGCCACGTTCACCGCTCCGGCGACCGGCCGGGCCATCAGCCCGGGTGCGGCGGTCGCCGCCACGACATAGGCGAGGTACCAGAGCAGGAACACGAGGGCGGCCGGGAAGACGAACCTGCGATAGCGGCTGCGCACTTCCTGGAAGGCGGGGCTCCGCTGCACTTCCAGATAGATCTCCGCCGTGCTGTGGACCCGCTGTCGCGGCACCGCGCCGGGGCGACCGTCACCGGGTGCCCCGGGGCCCGCACCACCGCGGCCGGAGGCCGTCGCGTCGTACCAGGGGTCGTCGACCGGCATCGCCGAAGCGTCGAGCCCCTCCTGCTTGTCCACCTGCTCCACCGGCCAACTCTCCTTGTCAAGCGAACCGTTTCGGCCGCGTGCCCAAGGATGGACAGAGCGGGAAGATCCCGGACTCTTCTCCTCTCTGTGTTCACCCCATCAGGTGACTCTTCTCCGAGGTGACCTGACCAGACCGTGCTGATATGCGTACCGCAGGGCCCGTGATCGGCCCGTGGGCGGAGCGCTCGGCCCCACCCACGGCCGAGTGCTCAGGCGTCGATGCGCGAGCGGTCGAGCGTCGCCGCCGAGCCGGTGATGAACTCCTTGCGGGGAGCCACGTCGTTGCCCATCAGAAGGTCGAAGACCTGCTCCGCCGCGTCCAGGTCGCCGATGTTGATGCGGCGCAGGGTGCGGTGACGCGGGTCCATCGTGGTCTCCGCCAGCTGGTCGGCGTCCATCTCGCCCAGACCCTTGTAGCGCTGGATGGAGTCCTTGTAGCGGACGCCCTTGCGCTGGTACTCCAGCAGGGTCTGCCGGAGCTCGTTGTCCGAGTACGTGTAGACGTACTTGTCCTGGCCCTTCTTGGGCTGGACGAGCTCGATGCGGTGCAGCGGGGGCACGGCCGCGAAGACCCGCCCGGCCTCCACCATGGGCCGCATGTAGCGCTGGAAGAGCGTCAGCA
Source organism: Streptomyces sp. NPDC058326 (assembly GCF_042879855.1). NCBI lineage: Bacteria > Bacillati > Actinomycetota > Actinomycetes > Kitasatosporales > Streptomycetaceae > Streptomyces > Streptomyces sp. NPDC058326. The sequence goes on from NZ_JBHVZO010000005.1 coordinate 439,002, forward strand.
GCAGACAGCGGATGTGGGCGCCGTCGACATCGGCGTCGACCAGGAGCACGATCTTCCCGTAGCGGGCCGCGTCGATGTCGAAGGTGCGGCCCGAGCCCGCTCCTATGACCTGGATGATCGCCCCGCACTCGGCGTTCTTCAGCATGTCCGACACGGACGACTTCTGGACGTTGAGGATCTTGCCGCGGATGGGCAGCAGGGCCTGGAACTCGCTGTTGCGCGCGAGCTTGGCCGTACCGAGGGCCGAGTCTCCCTCGACGATGAAGAGCTCGCTGCGCTCCACGTCGTCGCTGCGGCAGTCGGCCAGCTTGGCGGGCAGCGACGAGGACTCCAGCGCGGTCTTCCGGCGCTGCGCGTCCTTGTGCTGCCGGGCCGCGATCCGGGTGCGGGCCGCGGCGACGGCCTTCTCCAGGACGGCGCGCGCCTGCGCCTTGGCGTCCCGCTTGGTGGAGGTGAGGAAGGCCTTGAGCTCCTTGGCCACCACGTTCGCCACGATCCGGCGGGCGGCGGACGTACCGAGGACCTCCTTGGTCTGCCCCTCGAACTGCGGCTCGGCGAGGCGCACCGTCACGACGGCCGTGAGCCCTTCCAGGGCGTCGTCCTTCACGATGTCGTCCTCGGCGACGCGCAGCATCTTCGCCGAGCGCAGCACCTCGTTCACCGTCTTGGTCACGGCCTGCTCGAAGCCCGAGACGTGGGTGCCGCCCTTCGGCGTGGCGATGATGTTGACGAAGGACTTGACCGTGGCGTCGTATCCGGTGCCCCAGCGCAGGGCGACGTCGACGGAGAGCTCGCGGGTGACCTCGGTCGGGGTCATGTGGCCGCGCTCGTCGAGGACGGGGACGGTCTCCTTGAAGGTGCCCTGGCCGGTGAGGCGCTGGATGTCACAGACGGCCTTGTCCTGCGCGAGGTACTCGCAGAACTCGCTGATGCCGCCGTCGAAGCGGAACGTCTCCTCGCTCTTGCCGATCCCGGCGAGGTCACGCTCGTCGCGGACGACGATGGTGAGGCCGGGCACGAGGAAGGCGGTCTGCCGGGCGCGCTGGTGCAGCGTCTCCAGGGAGAGCTTGGCGTCCTTGAGGAAGATCTGGCGGTCCGCCCAGTAGCGGACGCGGGTACCGGTGCGGGTCTTGGGGACGCGCTTGCCCTTGAGGAGGCCGTTGGCCGGGTCGAAGGGGCTGTCGGGGCCCTGCTCGGTGAAGATGCCCGGGACACCTCGGCGGAAGCTGATCGAGTGCGTGGCGCCGTTCCGGTCGACCTCGACGTCGAGGCGTGCCGACAGGGCGTTGACCACGGAGGCGCCGACGCCGTGCAGACCGCCGGACGCGGCGTACGATCCGCCGCCGAACTTTCCGCCGGCGTGCAGCTTCGTCATGACGACCTCGACCCCGGAGAGTCCGGTCTTCGGCTCGACGTCGACGGGGATGCCACGGCCGTTGTCCCGGACCTCCACCGACCCGTCGTCGTGGAGGATCACCTCGATGTGGTCGCAGTAGCCACCGAGAGCCTCGTCGACCGAGTTGTCGATGATCTCCCAGATGCAGTGCATCAGGCCGCGGCTGTCGGTGGACCCGATGTACATACCGGGGCGCTTGCGGACCGCTTCGAGCCCTTCGAGTACGAGCAGGTGCCGCGCGGTGTAGTTGGAACCGTCACGGTCTGCGGTCAGCAGCGCACTGGACGGCACGGACGTTTCGGCGGTCACGCGGTTCGCTCCTCGCTGAATTTGAAATCTGGCCCGATGGGGTAAGGCCCGGCGTCGGTCACCGGTCAGAGGGTACCGATGCCTGGTAGAGCCGTTGTCACGCCACCCTCCCCGATTCCTCATGCTAGTCCAGGGTCGCATGGATGTTCGATCCCTCGATGGGGTGACGCGCACATCACGTTCCCTTCCAGGCATGAACCATTTAGGCTCCGGGCACGTCCTCATCAACAACCGGCAACCGCCGGGAGGGCCGACCGACACAAGCAACGCGAAATCCGTAGAGCGAAGCAATACGGCTCATTCGCCGCCAACCGGCAGCAGACAGCCACCTTGGGAAGAAGTTTCAAGGAAAAGCCACGAGCGGGAACGTTTTCGGCCTGGTTGGATGTTGACCCTGGTACGACAGCTCGTCGAGCTAGAGAAGAGGCGACGTGACTACTGTTCTGACCCCCGCGAGCCCCCTGACGGCCGCTGACCGCTGCGACCGCTGCGGCGCCCAGGCATACCTGCGTGTCGTCCTGACCAGCGGAGGTGACTTGCTCTTCTGCGCCCACCACGGACGTAAGTTCGAGCCGGAACTCAAGAAGATCGCCGTTGAGATACAGGATGAGACGGACCGGCTCACGGACGTGCCGGCCCGCACTGTGGGCGACGAGCACTGACGCTTCGCAACCACGACGAGCTCAGATCCGGCCATTTTGACCGGACAACGGGCGGCCACCCCGCGTTCCAGGGGGGTGGCCGTCCGTTCTCGTATCGCATCCGGCGTCAGACGCGGTTCAGGGGCCCGTCAGAGGCGCGCCGGAAGTACCGCGGAGACCCGCGTGTAGACCCCCGGGTTCTCCGCCTGCCCGCAGCCGCTGCCCCAGGACACCAGCCCGATGAGCAGCCCCTTGGCCACCAGCGGGCCTCCACTGTCGCCCTGGCACGCGTCCCTGCCGCCCTCCGGGTCGCCCGCGCACAGCATCGTGTCGCCCCGGTACGCCACACCGCCGGATCCTCCCGGATACGCCTGTTGGCACGCGTCGTCCGGCAGCACCCGCACGGGCGCTGTCCGCAGTGTCGAGGCATAGGTCCCGTTGCCGGTCGTATCGCCCCAGCCGTAGACGTTCGCCTCCGTCCCGGGCGCCTGCACGGCGTCGCCCGCACGGGCGACGCCGATCACGTACGACTGCGGCAGCGCGCTCACCAGCGTCAGCACCGCGAGATCGCCGGAGTTGGTCGTCGGGTCGTAGTCGGGGTTCACCCAGGTGTCCGAGATGCGCACCTCCTGCCCGCCCTGCCCGCGCAGCGCGGCTCGGCCGGCGATGACAACGAAGTCCCGCACTTCCCACGGCTCGCCGCCGAGCACCTCCCGCCCCAGGCAGTGGGCCGCCGTGAGCACCTTGGTGGGCGCGACGACCACACCTCCGCAGAACTGCCCCCCGCGCGTACCCCCGAACCGGTCACGGCTGGACAGCGCCACGACCCAGGGCGCGTCCGCGATCTGGGCCGGGCGCCCGCCCACCACGACGCTGTCGGCAGCCACGGGGGCGGCGGTGGTGGCCTGCCCCGCCGCTACGGCGATCAGGCCCAGAGCACCCGTCAATGCTCGGGTGAGAGAACCACGCATGGAGCCTCCTGACTCTCCGGTGATGTCGGTTCACCCAGCGTCCAGCACCGACACGCGCCGTGCACCCCAGCACGCCGGAGGGCCCGGCTCCCTCTCGGGGAACCGGGCCCTTCCGTCTACCGCTCCGCGCCACGTGTCCGCGGCATGTACGGATCAGTCGAGGTAGTCGCGAAGCACCTGCGAACGCGACGGGTGACGCAGCTTCGACATCGTCTTCGACTCGATCTGGCGGATCCGCTCGCGGGTCACGCCGTAGACCTTGCCGATCTCGTCCAGCGTCTTCGGCTGACCGTCGGTGAGGCCGAAACGCATCGAGACGACGCCCGCCTCACGCTCGGAGAGCGTGTCGAGGACGGAGTGCAGCTGCTCCTGGAGGAGCGTGAAGCTCACCGCGTCGGCCGGGACGACCGCCTCGGAGTCCTCGATCAGGTCGCCGAACTCGCTGTCGCCGTCCTCACCCAGCGGGGTGTGGAGGGAGATCGGCTCACGGCCGTACTTCTGGACCTCGATGACCTTCTCAGGGGTCATGTCGAGCTCCTTGGCCAGCTCCTCCGGGGTGGGCTCACGGCCCAGGTCCTGGAGCATCTGGCGCTGCACGCGCGCGAGCTTGTTGATGACCTCGACCATGTGCACCGGGATACGGATGGTGCGGGCCTGGTCGGCCATGGCGCGGGTGATCGCCTGACGGATCCACCAGGTGGCGTACGTGGAGAACTTGTAGCCCTTGGTGTAGTCGAACTTCTCGACGGCGCGGATCAGACCCAGGTTGCCTTCCTGGATGAGGTCCAGGAAGAGCATGCCGCGGCCGGTGTAGCGCTTGGCCAGGGAGACCACCAGACGGAGGTTGGCCTCCAGGAGGTGGTTCTTGGCCCGGCGGCCGTCCTCGGCGATGATCTCCAGCTCGCGCTTGAGCTTCGGAGCGAGCTTGTCCGAGTTCGCGAGCTTGTCCTCGGCGAACAGGCCGGCCTCGATGCGCTTGGCGAGCTCGACCTCCTGCTCGGCGTTGAGCAGCGGGACCTTGCCGATCTGCTTCAGGTAGTCCTTGACCGGGTCGGCGGTGGCACCGGCGACGGCGACCTGCTGCGCCGGAGCGTCATCCTCGTCCTCGTCGGACAGGACGAAGCCCTTGGTCTCGCCCTCGGTCTCCTCTTCCTCGCCCTTACCGGGCGCGACGTCCTCGAGCAGCTCTTCGCCCTCGACGATTTCGTCGGCGTCCTTCTTGGACGTGGTCTTCTTGGCCGCCGTCTTCTTGGCGACGGTCTTCTTGGCCACCGCCTTCTTGGCGACGGTCTTCTTCGCGGCCGCCTTCTTGGCGGCGACTCCGGCCTCGTCGGCCGGGTCGGCGCCCTCTGCCGCGGCGGCCGAGGCGGCCGTGACGCTGGTCTTCGTCACGGTCGTCCTGGCGGTGACGGTCTTGGTGGCGGTGCGCTTGGCCGGGCTCTTCGCTGCGACGCTCTTGCGGGCGCGCTTCGGCGACTCCGCTGCACTGACCATCAGCGTCACACCCTCTTCCTCGAGGATCTGATTGAGGCTGCGCAGAACATTCTTCCACTGGGTTGGCGGAATCTGGTCAGCCTCGAAGGCCCGACGCACGTCATCGCCGGCGATCTGCCCATCAGCCTTTCCCCGCTCGATGAGCGCCATCACAGACTCGGACTCGGCGATCTCCGGCGGGAGCGTACGGGATGTGCTGGCCGACACGAACAACCTCTCGGAACGATGGAAACGGCTTCCGGCCCCGCCCTGGATGGGGCTGGAGCCGACGACCGTCGACGGGGAATGTGCCGACGGCGCGGGCTGGACCGGGGAACTGCACAGCGCCTCTTCCGGCGGCTGTATTCCTTCCTCGGCTGTCACCTCTTAGGTCATCGCACGGCTCGGAGGAGTGTTACGCCCAAACTTCGTGGCCCCAGTCACACCTCATGCGCGACAGAACGGCACAGAGCGGTAGGTAAGGGTACATCCGTGCCGCCGGAACCCTGTCGCCACCCGGGGAATCCCCGCCGGACCCCCCGGGTGCCGCTCGGACCCGGGGGCACCCGACGCCCGGCCCTCCGCACTCACGGCCACGACCCGCGGGTCAGTGTTCGCGGGGGGCGGGGACGACGCGCTCCACCTCGGGGTGGACCGTGAGCAGCTGCCGCATGGCCGTCTCGGCAGCCAGGGCGTCCCCCGCCGCGAGCGCGTCCACGATCCGGGCGTGGTGCGAGAGGCAGGCCTCGCTCGGGCGGTCGCAGCCCGTGACGGGGCCGCCCGACACCTGGAGCGCGGCGCCGACGATGCCGGAGAGGTGCTCCAGCATCCGGTTCCCGGCGAGCTGGATGAGGAGCGAGTGGAACTCGGTGTCGGCACGGGAGAAGGTGATGCCGTCCCCCTGCGCGAACGCGTGCCCCATGATCTCGACCATGTCGGCGAGACGCTGCTGGACGTCCTCCCGGCCGTGTCCGGCGGCGAGACGAGCGGCCAGGGGCTCGATCGTCCAGCGGAGCTCGTTCAGCTCGCGGCGCTGGTCGTCGCGCTGCGGGCCGAAGGCACGCCACTCGATGATGTCGGGGTCGAGGAGGTTCCAGTCGCTGACGGGCCTGACGCGCGTGCCGACGTTCGGGCGGGCACTCACGAGCCCCTTGGCCTCCAGCACGCGCAGTGACTCGCGCACGACGGTGCGCGAGACCTCGAACCGCTGGCCGATCTCCTCGGGGACGAGCGGACGGTCGGCCCCGAGGTCGCCGGAGACGATCATCTGTCCGAGCTGCTGGACGAGCTGCCCGTGCAGCCCTCGGCCCCGGTTGCCGGTGCTCCTGCGGCCGACGCGGCCCAGGTCGGTGTCCACACCCTCCCAGGAGGGCGGGCCCACGCGGCCGGCGGCGGGCGCCTCCGCGTAGGGGTAGCGGTCGAGATCGCCCGGGGTGCCGAGGCCGGAGTCGACGGAGCGGGCGGCGGTCATCATGGTGTGCGCAAGGGTACTCACGCATCCTTTGTCGGCGTTGCCTCCGTGACCCTTGAGGTCTTTGGTGAAAAGCACACGAAAGGGTGATCGGCACCCCCTGCGCAATTGACGATTTATCGGACATACGGGGCGGGGGTCAAGGGAGTTGACAGCGAACCGGAACGTTTCAGCCAGCGAGTGATCACCAACGGGCCTTACGACGCAGGCCGGTGAGCACATAGGCACACAGCAACCCGGTCAACGTCAGCGAGAGCGCCACCCCCGCGGGCTGCCCGAGCACCCGCAGCCCCCCGGTCAGCCAGCGATCGACCGCCGGTGACCACTGCGGGCCGGCGAACTCGCGCAATCGCGCGGGCAGTCCCGCGGCCGATCGCACCGACGGCCCCGTCAGCACCTTCTGCAACAGCGGGACGAAGGCGACCGGCACAGCGAGGACCGCGGCCACTCCGGCCGCCGCCGCCCGGAACACCCCCGCACCGAGCACCCCCGCCCAGGCGCAGCCGACCAACAGCCCCAGCCAACTGGCACAGAGTGTCGGCCAGTTCTTCGGGACGGTGATCGAGTCGGCACCGTAGACGAACCTCAGGGCCTCCAGATCGGCCACCACGACGGCCACCCCGAGCCCGAGGGCCACGCCCGCCGCCACGGCGAGCTTCGCCAGCAACAGTCCCGGTCTGCGGGGCACGAATCCCCGGCCCGTCGTGAGCGCGGGGTAGCGGTACTCCTCACCGAAGGAGAAGGCGCCGAGGAGTCCGGCCCCGAGAGCCGCGGGCGGCAGCGGGGAGAGCGCCGGCCAGCCGGCCAGGACGGCGGGCAGCGCGGCGCCACCGCCCCGCCCGAGAAGCAGGGCGAGCGTCACGGAACCGAGCAGGACGGCCGCCGCGACGAGCGGCGTGGACGGCACACCCAGGAGCCGATGGATCTCGTACCGGAGCGGACGCAAGGGCGCGCGGGCCGGCCTGCGGACACCGCCCGACCCCCCGTCCGAGGTGTCCCGCGCCGCACCCACGGGCTGCGGCTTCGCGTCGGCGGACGCCTCACCGGTTGCCCGCTCCCCCGATGTGCCTCCCGCCGGGATCCGGGAAACGGGCCCGGTGTCACCGGTCTCGGCGGCGAGTCGGTGGATCGGCACACCGTGCCGGAACGCCGTGTCCCCGACGGCCGCGCAGTCACTCCCGTAGACGAACAGGCGATTGCCGTCCTCGGTGACCACCTCGACCGGGCGGCGCGCCGCTCTGGCCTCCTGGGTCACCACAGCGGCGAGCCTCGCGGCCTGGGGGGTACGGACGGCGACCCGCGGCCGGAGCCGGGTACGGGCGAACTCGGCGACGTCCTGGTCGGCGACGAGCCGACCACCGTCGAGCGTGACGACCCGGTCGGCGTTGCGGGCCGCGTCCTTCGGGTCCTCCGTGGCGTAGAGCACGGTTCCCCCATCGGCCGCGTGCGCACGCAGCAGCTCGAACAGCCACGCGCTCTCGGGTACGGAGAGTCCGGCGCCCGGCTCGTCGAGCAACAGGGTGTGGGGGGAGCCCAACAGGGCGCACGCGAGGCCGAGTCGCCGGTCCGCTCCGATCGGGAGGGTGCCGATCCGTCGGCGTTCCAGTCCGGTGAGGCCCACGGCCCGCGTGAGCGCGTCGGCCCGTGAGGCGGGGACCCCCGCGGCGGCGGAGAGCATCCGCAACTGGCCTCTGAGCGTGCGGGAAGGATGTCCGGGGATGTCACCGAGGAGCACGCCGACCTCTCTCGGAGGATGGGCGATGCGGTGCAGCGGCCGGCCCCGGAAGTAGGTGATCCCCCGACCGGGCTCGAGTTCGAGCATGAGCCGGAGTGCGGTGGTCTTGCCTGAGCCGGAGGGTCCGAGAAGGGCGGTCACGGCACCCGGCCGGGCCTCGAAGGTCAGATCGTCCACGGCGGGCGGGCGATCGCGGCGGGGAGTGCTGGTCAGTCCGATTGCCTGGAGCATCGCTTCTCTCGCGGTAGATGACACCGCTCCGCGGCAGGGCGGCGCTACCGCAGCAAGATAACGCTACATTTCGGACTTTCAACGCAGGGTTGGGGCCCTGGGGTGCCGGATGTACCGGCCCGTCAGACCTCGGGACGCAGCATCGGCGGGTTGAGGAGAGTGGCCCCACCTGCCCTGAAGAGCTGGGCGGGACGCCCGCCCTGACGGGTCGTGGTACCCCCGGCCGGGACCAGGAAGCCGGGCGTGCCGGTCACCTTCCGGTGGAAGTTGCGCGGGTCCAGGGACACGCCCCAGACGGCTTCGTAGACGCGTCGCAGCTCTCCGACCGTGAACTCCGGCGGGCAGAAGGCCGTGGCGAGGGAGGAGTACTCGATCTTGGAGCGGGCGCGCTCCACGCCGTCGGCGAGGATCCGGGCGTGATCGAAGGCGAGCGCCTCGGGACTCCCGTCCTTCTCGTCGGCGGCGCCGGCGTCGTCGGCCGCTCCGGCCGGGTCCGCGCTGCCGAGCGCCCCGGCGATCATGTCCTCGCCGAGCAGTTCCTCCACCGGGGCCCAGCGGGCGCTGTTCGCGTCGCCGCCGGCTCTCGGCGCGGGAAGGTCCGGGGCCAGCGCCAGGTGGGCGACACTGACCACGCGCATGCGCGGGTCACGGTCGGGGGCCCCGTAGGTCGCCAGCTGCTCGAGGTGGGCGCCGTTGCTGGGGACGGGCGGTGGGGCGGCGGGGTCGTGGGCGCAGAGGCCGGTCTCCTCGACCAGCTCACGGGCGGCCGCCGCGCCGAGGTCCTCCTCCGCGCGCACGAAGCCGCCGGGCAGCGCCCAGCGCCCCTGGAACGGCGCTTCTCCCCGTCGTACGACCAAGGTGCAGAGCGCGTGGCGGCGCACCGTGAGCACGACCAGATCGACGGTGACGGCGAAGGGCGGAAAGGCCGACGGGTCGTAGGGAGGCATGCCGCGATCATAGTCGTCTTCCTGACGATAAACACGCCCCTCGGAAGCATCGGCGACGACTTCCTCGCCCTGCCGCACGGCTTCTCTCGTGTCTGTGCCCGGCATCCCGTCACACCCCCAGCTGAAGGCCCTCAGCGGCCTCCTCGACCATACCGAGACCGAGCCTGCCGACCCGCACCGCGAACGGCTCGCCCGCGACCACGAGCCCCGAGAACCGGATGGCGCCGAGGGGGGCCGACCGCAGGGGGTGCGTCGACACGGAGCGGCCCGGTGCGTCGGGCCGGATCCCGGCGAGGGCGAGCAGGGCGTGGACGGCTCCGGCCGCCGCGACGGCCGCCGGCCGGCATGCTGCCGGGTGCGGCACCGGGCGCCCACCCGCCGTGCGCTGCTCCCCCGCGAACATCTCGGGCAGCCGGTAGCTGAAGGCCTCCGACGCGTCGAGCAGCCCGCGCAGCAGGGAGGCGGCTTCCTTCTCATGGCCGGCTGCGGCGAGCCCGGCCACCGCGACCGCCGTCTCGTGGACCCGTACCGCGCCCGCCCGGTGGCCGAAGGGGTTGTAGCCCGGCTCCTTGGCGCCGAGGCCGCGCAGCCCCCAGCCGGAGTCCAGGGCCGGGGCGCCGAGCAGCCTCGCCACCTGTTCGGTCTGCACCCTGTCCAGCAGACCCTGCGCGTAGCGGCCGCCACCCAGCAGTCCCGTGTCGAGCAGGTGCGCGGCCCAGCCGCCCAGGTGGCGCCCGCTCCGGCCGTCCCTCTCCCGGCTGACGGCAGGGCGGCCCCCCGCCCGGTCGTCGAGCCAGAACTCCCGGCGGAAGCGCTCGCGGAGCGTCCATGCCCGTTCGCGCAGCGCGTCTCCCCCGGGTCTCCCGCAGCCGTCGAGCAGGTCCGCTCCGAGCAGGGCCGCGCGGTGCGCGTGTGCCTGTGTCTCGGTCCGCCAGGGCCCGGCCGGCCCCGGGTCCGGCACGAGTCCGTCCCCTCCGGTCGCCCGGCGGAGCCAGTCGAGGCAGCGTTCCGCGACGGGAAGCAGCTCCTCCAGGTCCGCCGCCGGCAGCCCCCAGCGGCGGGCCTCGGCGAGAACGACCGGAAAGGCGAGAGTGGCCTCGGTGCCTGTGCAGCGGGGCGGCAGATGCGGTCCCGCGTCCCTGAGGGGCCCCGGGATACGACCGGACCCGGGCCCCGAGCCGCCGAGTTGGGCGCGGCCGAGGGCGCGCAGGGTGGTGACGGCGAGCCGGGTGCCGAGGGGAAGGGCCATCCGGGCCGCCCAGAGTGCCTCGGCGGTGACCGGTCCGCACCGCCAGGGGACGCCGGCCGCGAGATGGACGTCCGCGGGATGCGAAGGGTCACGCTGGAGCAGGGCCCGCAGGTCCTCGACGGACACGCGCAGCAGTTCCCCCGCGCGCGGATCGTCGCCCTCGGCCCGGGCGTCGGCGAGGAGGTGGCCGCCGGGCCGTCCGGCGGCCGCTCCCGAGGGGCCGGGGGAGCGGGAGGTCGAGTCGTCGCGTACGCGTAGCCGGACGGTGAAGGCGCCACCGGGCGCCACGTCGGCCTCCCAGCGAAGCACCCCGGCCGCCGCCAGGGAGTCCATGGGCGGCGGGTCCGCCGTGACGGCGACGGCCCGGCCTTCACCTGTCCAGCGGAGACCGGTGCCGTGGACGCTCGCGGTGAGCTCGGGTAGGGACCGGCCGGACGCCACCGCGCCCAGGTCCGCGAGATCCGTGCCCAGAGCGATTTCCACAGGGAGCCGGAGCGGGCGGGCGGCGGCACTGCGCAGGGTGATCCGTTCGGTGCCGTCGGCGCTCCGAGTGCGTTCGACGGTGAGACCGGGGTCGGGACCCGTGTCTCCCGGCACACGGAGGACGCCGAGGAAGACCGCCCGGTCGGGTGCCGCCATGCGGCCCTGGAGGGGGACCGGCTCGCGTCCCGCCACCCGGAGGACGCACCGGGAGAGGAGCCGCCGCCCCGCCGCGTAGACGCCCTCGGGCCCTTCGCCGGTGAGCTGACCGTGCTCGGCGCAGACGGCCAGAGCGGGAAGGGCCACACAGAGAAGCGCGCCGTGCACCGGGGGAAGCTCCATGGGGCGCGCCGCGCGTGGAGCCACGGCTGCGGTGCCGGACGGGCGTCCGGGCGAGTGAGCGATCGAGGGTCCGGTGGGGCGGCCGGGGGCCGGGGCGGGGCTGAGGGCCATGGCGGATATGGGGTGCTCTCTGTGCGAACCGGGCGGCCGGCGGAGTGTCGGCGGGACGGCTCGGACGGCTCGGACGGCTCCGCCAGAGAGCTGAACGCGCCTGCGGGCAGCCGGGTCACGGTCGTCATCGCCCACTCCTCGTGCCGCGCTGTCCGCCGTGCCGCGGGGACCCGCTTCCCGGCTTCCCCGTGGCGGGTCCACTGGGCCGGACCCCGGCCGTCGTCCGGCGCTCCGCTCCACCGGTCTGGCGACCGGGTTTCCGGAGGGTCTGCCGGGTGCTCTGCGGGCGGGCCGTGCGCATCCGGACGCGTCGGGAGACGGCGGGAACGGGCGGTTCCACAGCGGCTCGGGTGTCCCGCTCGCTCCGCAGGCAGGAGCGGAGCGACTCGGGGTCGAGCCCTTCGTTGCACGCCTGGTGCAGCAGCCGGGCGAACACGTACTCGGGATCGGCGTCGAGTGCGAGTCCGAGGGCGACCCGGGCGGTCGGCTCGTCGCCGGTGGACCAGGCGACCCAGCCCGCGAGGGTGAGGGGCGCGGCCGCGTGCTCCTGGTAGGGGCTGACACAGCGCCTGGCCAGGACGCGCCAGAGCCGCAGGGCCGCGGTGCCCTCCCAGCCCTCCATCCATTCGGCGGCGCGGTCGCGGGTGACCCGGTCCTGGAGTCCGATGATCAGCGCGGCCGCTTCGTCGATCCCGACCAGGGCGTCATCGGCCGCGTCGCCCTCGACCGTTCCGGCGCCGGCCCTTGCCACGTTCAGCTGCCCCGTCCGGTCCGTCGGACCGCTCGGGCCCACCTGGCTCGGGCGCTTCGGGTTGACGAACCTGCGGAGGACGGCACGGGCGAGCCGCAGCGTCGTCTCACGCACCTCTTCCCGCCCCTTGCCTTCTGCGCCTTCGAGGATCCGGGGGACGATCGCGGCGGCCGTCGCGTCGAGTGCCGCGCGCTGTTCCTCCTCCGCCGGGCCGCCGGAGGGCTTGAGCCGCCCTTCCATGTCCCGCAGGGAACCGCGTACCTGGAGTCCGGCGTAGGCCGCGGCGGCCGCCATCACCGAAGTGCCGCTGAGGGCGAGCGGGGTGCCGTCCGGCGGGCAGCAGCGCGTGTCGGGGCAGCAGTAGGAGAAGTAGAGACCGTCGGAGATGCAGAGGGCCTCGTAGACAGGGATGTCGAGAGCGCCACAGGCGGTACGGAGGTGCTGGGAGAAGGGGCGCAGTCGTTCCATGACCCCGCGGCCCGTCTCGCCGGCCCGGGGGTCCTGGCAGAGGAAGACGACGATGCCGTCCGGCCGCGTGCCGCTCCTGCCTCCTCCGTCGATGAGGCATTCGGCGAGGTGTCCCGCGGTGGACGCCCATTCGTGGGGCGCGCTCGGAATGCCGAGCCTGACTCGGCCGCCGAAGCGGCCGCGCTCGCCGTGGAGGGCGACCAGGACGACGGAGTCGGTGGGGTGGAAGCCCAGCATGAACGGCAGGGCGTCGGCCAGTTCCGCCGGGCCTCGCAGGGTGATCTGCTGGGTACGGGAGGGTCCGCTGGATTCGTGGTGATTCGCGTTCATGGTCAGGACGGTCTCGTGATCTCCCGAAATCCGAAACCCCTGTGGATAACTCCTGGAAGGGGGTGTCGGCCGACCGTCGAGTTGTCCACAGGCTCGGCCGCTCATTCGCGCGATGTCCGAGGCATCGGGTTGCATGGAGGCATGACCCACGCAGATCCCCTGGAAGACCGCGCAGCGCTCCGGACCGCCGCCGACGCCGTGCTCGCCCGTCTCGTATCGGACCCGACCGGCAAGGCGAGACTGCGCGAGGACCAGTGGCGCGCCATCGAGGCGCTCGTCGCCGACCGGCGCAGGGCCCTGGTGGTTCAGCGGACCGGCTGGGGAAAGTCGGCCGTGTACTTCGTGGCGACCTCGCTGCTCCGGGAGCGCGGAAGCGGCCCGACCGTGATCGTCTCCCCGCTGCTCGCGCTGATGCGCAACCAGGTGGAGGCGGCGGCTCGGGCGGGCATCCGCGCCCGGACGATCAACTCGTCGAACACGGAGGAGTGGGAGACCGTCCAGGAGGAGGTGTCCGCCGGCGAGGTGGACGTGCTCCTGGTGAGCCCCGAGCGGCTCAACAATCCCGACTTCCGCGACCAGGTCCTCCCCCGGCTCGCGGCCGCCACCGGGCTGCTCGTGGTCGACGAGGCACACTGCATCTCGGACTGGGGGCACGACTTCCGGCCCGACTACCGCAGGTTGCGCACGATGCTGGCCGACCTGCCGTCGGGGGTGCCGGTGCTCGCCACGACGGCGACGGCGAACGCCCGGGTGACGGCGGACGTGGCCGAGCAGCTCGGCACTGGCGCCGGCACGGACGCCCTCGTGCTGCGCGGACCGCTGGACCGCGAGAGTCTGAGCCTGGGGGTGGTCGGACTGCCCGACGCGGCCCACCGGCTGGCCTGGCTGGCCGATCACCTCGACGAGCTGCCGGGTTCCGGGATCATCTACACGCTGACGGTCGCCGCGGCCGACGAGGTCACGGCCTATCTGCGCCAGTGCGGGCACACGGTCTCGTCGTACACGGGCCGGACGGAGAACGCCGACCGGCAGCAGGCGGAGGAGGACCTGCAGGCCAACCGCGTCAAGGCGCTGGTGGCGACGTCGGCCCTCGGCATGGGCTTCGACAAGCCGGACCTGGGCTTCGTGGTGCATCTCGGGTCGCCTTCCTCCCCGATCGCGTACTACCAGCAGGTCGGCCGGGCCGGGCGAGGCGTGGAGCACGCGGAGGTGCTGCTGCTTCCCGGGCAGGAGGACGAGGCGATCTGGCGCTACTTCGCCTCGGTGGCCTTCCCGCCCGAGGAGCAGGTACGGCGCACGCTCGACGTGCTCGCACAGGCGGGCCGGCCGTTGTCCCTGCCGGCCCTGGAGCCCTTGGTGGAGCTGCGCAGGACACGGCTTGAGACGATGCTCAAGGTCCTCGACGTGGACGGCGCCGTACGGCGGGTGAAGGGCGGCTGGGAGAGCACGGGCCGGCCCTGGGTGTACGACACGGAGCGGTACGCGTGGGTGGCGCGTCAGCGAGCGGCAGAGCAGCAGGCGATGCGCGACTACGCGGCGGCGACAGGATGCCGGATGGAGTTCCTGCGGCGTCAACTGGACGACGAGGAGGCCGCTCCGTGCGGTCGCTGCGACAACTGCGCGGGGAGCCGGTTCGATCCGAAGGTGTCGGACGCGGCTCTGGACGCCGCCAAGGGCGAGTTGGGGCGTCCGGGAGTGGAGGTGGAGCCGCGCAAGATGTGGCCGACGGGTCTCGCCGCGGTCGGGGTCGATCTGAAGGGCCGTATCCCGTCCGGCGAGCAGGCGTTCGGCGGCCGGGCCCTGGGGCGGCTCTCGGATATCGGCTGGGGCAACCGGCTGCGTCCCCTGCTGGCCGACACCGCGCCGGACGGGCCCGTGCCCGACGACGTCGTGCGGGCGGTGGTGCATGTGCTCGCCGACTGGGCCAAGGGGCCCGGCGGTTGGGCCTCCGGTGCGCCGGACGCGCCGGCCCGGCCCGCCGGGGTGGTCACGGTCGCCTCCCACCGCAGACCGCGACTGGTGGGTTCGCTCGGGCAGCGCATCGCCGAGATCGGCAGGATGCCCCTGCTGGGTGAGGTGGAGTACGCGCCCGAGGCGGAAGAGATGCGACTGTCCCGGACCAACAGCGCCCAGCGCGTGGTCGGGTTGCAGCGCACCCTGACGGTCTCCGCCGAGCTGGGTGAGCGGTTGGCCGCCGCCGGCGGGCCGGTTCTCCTCGTGGACGATCTCTCCGACAGCGGCTGGACGTTGGCCGTGGCGACGCGCCTGCTGCGGCGGGCCGGAGCGGAAGGGGTATTTCCGCTGGTACTTGCCGTCCAGGGGTGAAACAGGAGAGGAAACGGGGAGTGAACAATGGGCAACTGGGCAGGGATATGAGTGGCATACCAACCCATTCCCGTCAGCTGCCTCAATTGCTCGTTGCCGCTCGCGCACGGGCCAGCAAGAATTGGGAAACCGCCCCGCACGGCCCGTCAGCGGCCCTGAAGGACTGTGCCGTGGTGCGCCCTCACCCGACCTTGCCCGCCTCGCGGGCGCGTATCCGAAGGGAGGACCGTGACCCTCGGATTCGCTCCGCCCACAGCCACCTCGCTCAGATCGTCGTCCGAGTCCGCCAACCGCCTCGCCCGGATACTCGAGCCGGCCGAGTGGTCAGCGGCGGGCATCCCGCTGTTGCGCAATCCGCGTGAGGTCGTCGGCGGACTGCACTCCCGTCACACGCCCACGCCCTCGATGGCCGTTCTCGCGGTTCTGGACCACGAGGAACGACTCGCCGCCAGCGCCTCGTTCGTCCGGCGGCCCTCACCGGCCGACGGCTGGGAGTTCCGCAACGCGCTGCTTGCGCATCTGCGGCGGGTCATTCCGCACGACCTGCGCAGGCGCTCGCCCGTGCGGACCGCGGTCCTGCTGTACTGCCGTGAGGGCGACGAGCGTTGGACGGAGGAGGACGGAGCCTGGATGTGGGGGCTCCGGGACGCCTGCACCCTGCACGGGCTCCGCTGCGGCGCGTACATCACGCTGACCCGAGGGGGTTGGCAGGTGCTCGGCGAAGGCCGGGGCGGTCGCCGTCCGAGCTCCGACTCGCTTCCGCTGCCACTCGGTGACGGGCCGGCCGAACTCGGCCGGCTCACGCCGAGAACCGCGAGCGGCGCGACCGAGCCCCTGCGCAGGGCGGCCGCGCGCTGATCGCGTGGGCGACGCCCACCCCCGCCGGTCCGGTCCGGCCCGGCGGAGGGGTGGTCGGTCAGACTCCGGCGCCCGCTCCGAGGAGCGCCGTGACGCGCTGCGGGTCACCGCAGACGACAAGCAGCCCGGTCGCGCGGGCCATCGCCGACGGCAGGGCCTTGGCGGTCGACTCGTCGTCTCCGCCGTTGACGGCGACGATCACGACGGGCCGTGAGTTCGCTCGCTCCACGGCGGCGGCGTTCGCGAAGAAGACGTCGTCACCGGCGTCCTGCTGGCCCCAGTAGGCGGCCTCGCCGAAGGACAGTTCATGCGTGGTCCACGGGTGCGGATCGCCCGTGGTGAGCACGAGGACCTCGCCGGGTGCCCGTCCGCTCTCCAGGAGCAGGTCCAGGGCCTCTTCGGCGGCGTCGAGCGCGCCGTCGACGGGGGCCGGGATCAGCTGGAGCTGCGGCGCGGATCGCTGAACGGAACGATTCTCCGGAGTGGGCGCCGGAGACGGCCCGGCACCGGGGTGCGGGCGGGGCGCCGGCGGCGCGGGCCTGGCCGGACCGGGAACGGGGCGTCCGGGCCGCGGAGAGGCCGCGGAACGCGGGCCGGGTACGGGACGGGGGGTCGACGCGGGGCGGCCGGCGGCCGCGGTGGCGCGGGGACCCTGGGCGCTCTCGTGAATCTGAGGCTCCTCGGGGGTGAGAGGCATGGGTTGATGTCTATCAAACGCCGCTGCGCGAGGCACCGGCGGGTGGGCACACATATGCACCCCGGCCGTGCGGGAGGCCCTTGGGCAGGGTCCCTCGACCGGAAAGTCAGAAGTCGAAGCCGAGTTGGCCCCCGCTCTCCAGCGCGGCCGCCTCGGCGGAGAGGCGGACCTTCTTGAGATGGCGCCATCTGGGCATCGCGTCCATGTACGACCAGGAGAGACGGTGGTGAGGGGTGGGACCCCACTCCTCCAGCGCCGCTTTGTGGACCGGCGAAGGGTAGCCCGCGTTGGCCCCGAAGGCATACGCCGCGTACTCCTCGGCCCCGGCCTGCAGCTCCGCCATGACGGCGTCCCGGCGGACCTTGGCTATGACGGAGGCGGCGGCCACGGCGACGCAGGACTGGTCGCCCTTGATCACCGTGCGGACCTGCCAGGGGCTGCCGAGGTAGTCGTGCTTGCCGTCGAGGATCACCGCGTCGGGCCGGACGGGGAGGCCTTCGAGGGCGCGGACCGCGGCGAGCCGCAGCGCAGCGGTCATTCCGAGCTCGTCGATCTCCTGAGGGGTGGCGTCGCCGAGCGCGTACGCCGTGACCCACCCCTCCAGCTCCGCGGCGAGCGCGGTACGGCGCTTGAGGGTGAGGAGTTTGGAGTCGGTGAGGCCTTCGGGGGCCCGGCGCAGCCCGGTGACGGCCGCGCACACCGTGACGGGGCCGGCCCACGCCCCGCGTCCGACCTCGTCGACTCCGGCAACGATCTTGGCGCCGGTGGTGGCTCGGAGCGATCGCTCGACGGTGTGGGTGGGTGGTTCGTACGGCATGGCGCCTGACAGGTTACGCCGCCTGGTGCCGCCCGCGATACCCGGATTCCCCTCGGAGTCCGGGAGACCCCTCACCCCGAGTCGCCGGAGACCCCGCACGCCACCCCTCGGACGCTTCCCCGCCTGCGTCATGGGCGGAGCGGCGGCACCATGATCCGGTCGACGAGGTCGGCGATCCCCCGGCCCGAACATTCGCTCACGCACACCTTTGACCGGTACATCATCCTGACGGGCATGACGCCGAGCACCAGATCGTCGCCGGCGTCGACTCGCACCTATCCCCGCACGATTCCGCCGGTCATCACAGCCTTGAAGAGTCGGGCCGAGGGCTCGACCACTTCCGTGACAACCAAGCCGTGGAACCGTTCGGCGGACTCGGCGTCGCATTCGTGAAGCGCGGCGCGAATGGCTAAGCCTGGCTTGGAATGACGTACGGACCCGGCGGCACAGCTCGTACAGCTCCTCACGCACACCCACGAGGTCCGGTGCCTCGTCGAGCGTCGACAGTCCGGCCCGGAGCCCGTCGGCGACGAGGTCTTCCTTCGACGGCCAGCGCCGGTACACCGCGGCTTTACCCGCCTTCCTTCCGGTGACGGTCGCGATCGTCACCGGCGCGGGGCTCGCCCAACGACCGCTGCCGGTCTTCGGCATGGGCCTCAACTTCGTGACGCGCACGCTCGTGGCCGTCGCGATGGCGCTGATCGCGATGCGCATGGCCGTTCTGGACCAGGGGTCCGCAAGAGCGACCTGGAAACGCTCAGAGGCCGCGCGGAGGCCGCCGGGCCGGTCGCCTGAGAACGCCGATGCCCCTGGGACGCCGGTTCAGGGGCACAGGGACATCGTGGCGATCAGGCAGCCGTGGCCGGGAGCCAATCGGGAAGGGCCTCGGTCTGCCGCAGCCACTCCGCCGGTGGAGATCCGGCCGCCGTAGCGGCCACCACTCCGCCCGCGATGGCGCAGGTCGTGTCGACGTCACCGCCGACCTGCGCGGTCGTCCAGAAGACCCGCTCGAAATCACCGAGGCCACGTGCGGCCGACCAGAGGGCGAACGGAACGGTGTCGTGCGCGCTCGTCCGCCGGCCGCTGCCGAGCACCGCGGCGACCGTGCCCGCGTCGTCGTAGTCCAGCATGTCGCGGGCTCTGCGCAGCCCCGCCCCGACCGCGCTGCGCGGCACGAGGGCGACGACCCCGTCGAGCAGCTTCTCGGGAGTGGGCGGTCCCGCGGGGTCGGCGGCGAGTGCGGTAGCGGCGGCGACGGCCATGGCGCCGACCACGGCCTCACGATGCTGGTGGGTCGTATAGGCGGAGATCTCGGCCTGGTGGGTCGCCTGCTCCGGGTCGTCCGCGTACCAGGCTCCCAGCGGGGCGATCCGCATCGCGGCGCCGTTGCCCCAGGACCCTTGTCCCTGGAAGAGCGCGGCGGCCAGCTCACGCCAGTCGCCGCCTTCCCGGATGAGCCGAAGCATCCGGTTGACGGCCGGGCCGTAGCCCCGGTCGAAATCGTGGTGCTGAGCGAAGGACATGGCCAGGGCGTCCTGGTCGATCCGCCCGTGGCGGGCGAGGACGGCCAGGACGGAGCAGGCCATCTCGGTGTCATCGGTCCACTGCCAGGGGCCATCGGGCAGCTCGCGCCGCTTCAGCAGGGGATAGTTGGCGGGTACGAAGAACTGGGAGCCCAGGGCGTCTCCCACGGACAGCCCGCGCAGGCTGGCCAGGGCGCGGTCGAAGCGCCGGTCGAATGAGGAGTCAGCGGTCATCGGTCCGCCACTCTATCCGGTAGGCCCGTACGGTTCTGGGGTCCGCCAGCGTTCGAACGGCCGGTCGAGCCGGTATCTCCCGTCCTCGCCGAGCAGGAGTACGCGCGTCTCGGCGTTGCCGGGATTGGAGAGCGACTCGAAGTCCGCGACCGTCCAGTGGAACCAGCGCATACAGAACAGCCGCATGGTCAGTCCATGCGTGACGAGCAGGACGTTGGGCGGGTGATCGGGCGCCTCGAAGCTGCGGTAGAGGCTCTCCAGGAACGCCCCGACGCGGTCGTAGACATCAGCCCCCGACTCCCCCTGGGCGAAGCGGTAGAAGAAGTGCCCGTACGCGTCCCGGTAGGCCTTCTGCAGGCGTACGTCGTCCCGCTCCTGCCAGTTGCCCCAGTCCTGCTCCCGCAGCCGTGGCTCCTCCCGCACCCTGACCTGCTCCGGGGGGAGCCGGAAGGCGCGCAGGGTCTCGTGGGTGCGGCGGTACGGAGAGACGTAGACGCTGACCGCCTCCTCACCGAAGAGCTCCCGCAGCCGCTCCCCCGTCTCCTCCGCCTGCCGCAGCCCGGACGCGGTGAGCCGGAGCGCGTGGTCGGGCTCCCGCTCGTACACCGTGTCATCGACATTGCCCTCGGACTCTCCGTGCCGTACGAGAACGATGCGCCGCGGTCGTGCCATACCCCGACCCTAGAACGCCGGTCCCCGACAGGCTCAGCCGAGGAGGCGCCCGGAGTCCATCCGGCGTATGTGGCCGGTGAAGCGGCGGCGCAGCGCACGGTCGTGCGAGACGACGACGAGGGCGCCTCGCCACTGCTCCAGCGCCTCTTCCAGCTCCTCGACAAGACCGAGGGCCAGATGGTTTCCCGGCTCGTCCAAGAGGAGGAGGTCGGCCGGCCGGGCCAGCAGCCGGGCGAGCGCAAGCCGACGGAGCTGGCCCGCGGAGAGGCCTCCGACGGGCACATGCAGGTCGGCCGAGCGGAACAGTCCGTACGACAGGAGCAATTCGGCCCGCTCGTCCTCAGGGAGGGCAAGCCCGCGCCCGAAGCAGGTCAGCAGCCGCTCCTCCGGGCGCCGGACGGCGACGTCCTGCGCCAGGTACCCGATCCGACCGGCCCGTCGCACCTCCCCGGCGTCGGGGTGGACGGCCCCCGCCATGACCCGCAGCAGCGTGGACTTCCCCGCGCCGTTGCCGCCGTGGACGAGCAGCCGCTCCCCGGCCTGGACGGTCAGCGTGTCGACGTCGAGGCGGTCCGCGACCCGCACCCCGGCCAGGGTGACGAGGGCTCCCGCGACGGCGCCGGCCAGCGGTCTGGCGGTGAAGGACAGAGGCTGGGGCGGCTGGGGCACGGGCTCCTCCCGGAGCCGTCTCAGTCGCTCCCGGGCGTTGCGGACGCGCCCCGAGACGGAGGCCTGGACGCGCCCCGCCGCCCGGTCGAACGCCATCTTGTTGTTGTCCTTCATCTCCCTTCCGGGCGCGACGCCCCGTGCCGTTGTCGACGCGTACGCCTCAAGCCGTGCCGTCTCCGCGCACCAGTCCTCGTACGCCTCCTCCCAACGCCGTCGGGCCGCCTCCCGTGCCGCGCGGTAGCCGGCGTACCCGTCGCCGTAGCGCACGAGCGCACGACGGTCGGCGTCCACCTCCACGATCGCGGTGGTGACCCGCTCCAGGAAGGTCCGGTCGTGGGAGACCGCCACAACGGTGCCTCGGTGTGCGAGGAGGGCGTCCTCCAGCCAGTCGAGTGCCTGCGCGTCGAGGTGGTTGGTCGGTTCGTCGAGCAGGAGCACCTCGGGGACGGCGGCGACCGCGCAGGCGATGCCGAGCCGGGCCAGCTCGCCGCCCGAGAGACTACCGAGGCGTCGCTCACGTCCCGTCCGGGCGAGCCCGAGACCGTACAGGGCCTTGTCGACCCGGGCGTCCGCCTCGTATCCGCCCCGGAGCTCGTAGGTGGTGAGGAGCTCGCCGTACGTGTCGAGTTCCGCCGCGCCCGCGGTGTCCAGTCGGGTTTCGAGTGCGCGCAGCCGCCGCTCCATGGCGCGGAGTTCGGCGAGCGCGGCGTCGATCGCGTCGCTGACGGTGGCCTCGGGAGGCAGCTCGGGAAGCTGCGCGAGCATCCGCACGCCGCCGTCGGTGACGGTGACGACCTTGCCCTCGTCGGGCTGCTCGACCCCGCCGAGGAGGCGTAACAGGGTCGACTTCCCCGCGCCGTTCTCTCCCACGATCCCGATCCGCTCTCCGGGGCGTACGGAGAGTGAGACCTGGTCGAGGAGCAGTCGTTCCCCACGGCTCACGACGACGTCGTGCAGAGAGATCTGAGTCGGCAAGGGCGCCTCCACGAGTGACGGTCAAATGCAACACTTATTGCGTTAAGCCGAGTGTGGCACACTCATAGCCCTAACGCAACGGGAGTAGCAATTGAATGAGTCGATCGAGGGCCACCCCGCACCCGCACCCGCACCTGGCAGCATGCGCCCCGGCGGCCGCACCGCCCGCACCCGGGCTGCGGTGCGCGACGCCGTCCTGACCGGCCTGTCCGAGCACGGCTACCCGGCTCTCACCG
Source organism: Streptomyces sp. NPDC058326 (assembly GCF_042879855.1). Classification (NCBI taxonomy): domain Bacteria; kingdom Bacillati; phylum Actinomycetota; class Actinomycetes; order Kitasatosporales; family Streptomycetaceae; genus Streptomyces; species Streptomyces sp. NPDC058326. Next base: position 460,913 of record NZ_JBHVZO010000005.1, read on the forward strand.
TGGAGTACGTGGCGGAGCACTCGGGGGTCCACAAGACGACGCTGTACCGCCGCTGGGGCAGCGTCGAAGGGCTCCTCGCCGACGCGCTCGACCTGGCCGGCGAGGACGCCTGGACCCCTCCGGACACCGGCAGCCTCTGCGGAGACCTGCGCGCACTCGGGCACGAGGTCGTCGACGCCTTCGGCGACGGGGCCGCGGCGGCCGCCCCGACCGCGTTCGTCGGCGCCGCCTTCCAGTCGTCGCGGGCCGCCGAGGCCCTCCACGACTTCTACGCCGAACGCTTCCGGCGTTGCGAGGCCGTCGTCACCCGGGCCGTCGCCCGCGGCGAGGCGCCGCGGGGCACCGACGCGGCGGCGGTCGTACGGGCGGTCTCAGCGCCTCTGTTCCTCCGGCTCTTCGTCACCCGGGAACCGATCGACGGCGCGCTCGCGGACCAGACGGCACGAGCGGTACTCGCCGGCGTCGAAGCGGGCGCGTACGTCCCCGTGTAGGCAGCTTCACGGGCTGGCCGGAAAAGGAGCCCTCCCGGCGCCCTTCTCAGACCGTCCAGGACGGCTCGAGCTGCACCACGTCCCCGGCCAGGGCCGCCACGTCGGCCGCGGTCCTGGCGCGCAGACCGAGCCGCTCGATGCGCTCCACCCGGTACTTCCCGTGCTCCGCGGCGGACTGCCACATCGAGAGCACCAGGAACTCACTGCCGGGCGCCTCCCCGAACAGCCCCCTCAGCATGCCGGGAGACCCGGCCATCGCCGGGTTCCACACCTTCTCCTGCATGAGCGCGAAGTGCTCGGCGCGGTCCTCGTGGACGCGGCAGTGCGCCACGCGCGCCACGTCGGCGTCGGAGAACCGCGGCTCGAACCCCGTCTTCACGTCGAAACGGTGGTCGAACAGCTTGACCTGGGCGTCCTTGAACGTGCCCATCTGCGCGGTCGCGAGCCGATCATGGGAGCGCGCCATGAACGAGTCGTAGAAGGCCCTGCTCTCCCAGAACGCGAAGATATGGGCGACGTCCGGCCGAGCCCGGCTCCACCCGCCGCCCTGCCCCTGGAATCCCGGCTCACCGGGCAGCCCCGCCCATTTCCGCTGCCCCCGCTCGAACCCTCGACGGTCCACCACGGTGCAGCGAATCCACTTGACCAGCACCGCGCCATCGTACGGGGCAGACGACCGCCCCGGCAGACCCCGTCAGATTCCCCCCGGGTGCACGCGCACCAGGCCCGCGCGCTCCTCATCGTCCAGTTCGATTCCGAATTCGGTCTCCAGCGTTGCGATCAACTCAGCGGCGGACACGGTCCTTTCCTCGGTGACGCCGTCCGTACGCACCGTTGACAGCACCTCGCGCACCAAGGCCCTGCGCACGTCCACGCCGGGCCGCTGGGCGACGACCTGGCCGAGGAATCGCGACTCGGGATGGCTGGAGCTGTAGTGGTTCATGACGGTGAAGTCACCGGGGTAGAGGGTCTGCGGGGAGAAGGCATACAGATCGGTCCAGCCCTGCGGTCGAAGGGAACGCAGCACGTGGATGCCCTCGTCCTCGGCCCCGATCCCGAACGTCCAGCCGCTCTGCTCGACCAGGACCCCGTCACGCAGCGGCACCGGTTCCAGCGGCCCCTGCCAGCCGAACCCGACGTCCGCGAGCCACTGTTCTCCCGCGATCGTGACGACGAGAAGCGCGTGGGTGACCGGCGGCAGGTCTGCGCCCCGCGACCGGTTGCGGGCCCCGCGCCCGGCCACCGTGAAGCCGATCCGTTCGAGAACCGCAGCGAACAGGGAGTTCTGCTCGTAGCAGTAGCCTCCCCGGCGCCTCGCGACGAGCTTGTCCTGAAGGCTCTTCAGGTCCAGGGGTACGGGCCTCCCGAGAGCGACGTCGAGGTTCTCGAAGGGCACCGCCCCGACGTGCGCCCGGTGAAGGGCCGTCAAGGTCCGTACGTCGGGCGCGAGTTCCCCGTCCCGTTCGACCTCGTATCCGATTCGAGCCAGATATGCGTCGAGATCCAGCTCGTCACCGCTCCACAAAGCGATCTCCCCCTCAACCCTCGGGCCCGCTGTCCGAGCCCCATGACACCATGAGTGATCGGCCCACGACCATGGGTTTCTGAGCCGGTCGACGGTACGACGCGAGGCGTGCGCGGGGGCGTACGCGGAGAGGGGAAGCACCATGAGCGGACTCAACAAAGGGGTGGGAAAAGTCGAGGTCACGCTCCGGTGGGACCCCGCCCCGACCGGCACGCCGGCCCACGACCTGGACATCGTCGCCGGCGTCTTCGCGGCGGACGACCCGCACGGAGCGCCGGTCCATCTGGTGCACTTCGGCAGTCGCTCCCCCGACGGCACGATCACGCTCCACCGCGACAGCCGTACGGGCCAGGGCTTCGGCTACGACGAGGCGATGACCCTGGAGCTGGACCGGCTGGCACCGCGGTACGGGCGTGTGGTGGTCGGCGTCGCCATCCAGCAGGGCGGTGGGCGGTTGACCTTCGGAGACATAGCGAACACGGGCGTACGGGTCCGCGAGGGCTACACGGACCTGTTGGTCTCCGACTTCGCGGATGTGCAAGGCGCCCTGTCGGCGACGGTCGTGGAGTTCACGCGTGACGGCGCCGAGGGCTGGACGTACCGTCCGCTCAGCCAGGGGTTCGACGCCGGCCCGCAGGACTTCGCCGCTCTGCTGGGCTCCGCCCGCCCTTGAGGCCCCGGCCACAGCGAAGGGGACCGGCCCCAAGGCCGGCCCCCTTCGTGAGGCACTCGTCAGCGACCTGCGGCGCGGACCACGCCGGACGTCACGTCAGGCGTGGTCCCGCCCGGTGTCAGCTGCAGCCGCTGGTCGAGCCGCAGCCCTCGCAGATGTAGCAGGAGCCGGCGCGCTGCATCTTCGTACCGCAGGAGAAGCAGAGCGGGGCGTCGGCGCTGATGCCGAGCTGCATCTCGACGAGCTCCGCCGAGGTGTGGGCCTGCTTGGGGGCCGGGACCTCCACCTTCGGGGCCGGAGGCGCGACGGCCTTCAGCTCCGGGGTGCGGGGGGCGGACTGGGCCAGGCCCTCGACGTCGACCTCGTCCTCTTCGGACTGCTCGTACGAGCCGGTGTCCAGGTGACGCTGGCGCTCCTCGGCCGAGTGGATGCCGAGGGCGGAGCGGGTCTCGAAGGGCAGGAAGTCCAGCGCCAGACGGCGGAAGATGTAGTCGACGATCGACTGCGCCATCCGCACATCCGGGTCGTCCGTCATGCCGGCCGGCTCGAAGCGCATGTTGGTGAACTTCGAGACGTACGTCTCGAGCGGGACGCCGTACTGCAGACCCACGGAGACGGCGATGGAGAAGGCGTCCATCATGCCGGCGAGCGTCGAGCCCTGCTTGGACATCTTGAGGAAGACCTCGCCGAGACCGTCGTCCGGGTAGGAGTTGGCGGTCATGTAGCCCTCGGCTCCACCGACGGTGAAGGAGGTGGTGATCCCCGGGCGGCCCTTGGGAAGGCGCCTGCGGACCGGGCGGTACTCGACGACCTTCTCGACGGCCTCGCGGATCGTCGCCTCGGACTTCGCGGTGACCTCGGCCTTCTCCTCCTCCTTCTTCTTGGCGGAGAGCGGCTGGCCGACCTTGCAGTTGTCGCGGTAGATCGCGAGCGCCTTGACGCCCATCTTCCAGGCCTCGAAGTAGACCTCCTCGACGTCCTCGACCGTGGCCGTCTCCGGCAGGTTCACGGTCTTGGAGAGGGCGCCCGAGATCCACGGCTGGATGGCGGCCATCATGCGGACGTGGCCCATCGCGGAGATGGAGCGCTCACCCATGGCGCAGTCGAAGACCTCGTAGTGCTCGGTCTTCAGGCCGGGAGCGTCGATCACATTGCCGTGCTCGGCGATGTGGGCGACGATCGCCTCGATCTGCTCCTCCTGGTAGCCCAGGCGGCGCAGGGCCTGCGGGACGGTGCCGTTGACGATCTGCATCGAGCCGCCGCCGACGAGCTTCTTGAACTTGACCAGGGCGAGGTCGGGCTCGAGGCCGGTGGTGTCGCAGGACATCGCGAGACCGATGGTGCCGGTCGGGGCGATGACCGAGGCCTGGGCGTTGCGGAAGCCGTTCTTGGCGCCGAGGTGGATCACGTCCTGCCAGGCCTCCGTGGCGGCGGCCCAGATCGGCGAGTCGAGGTCGTCCACGCGGACGGCCTTGGTGTTCTCGTCGGCGTGCTGGCGCATGACGCGCTGGTGCGGCTCGGCGTTGCGGGCGTAGCCGTCGTACGCGCCGACGACGGCGGCGAGCTCGGCGGAGCGCTTGTACGAGGTGCCGGTCATCAGGGAGGTGATGGCACCGGCGAGGGCGCGGCCGCCGTCGGAGTCGTACGCGTGGCCGGTCGCCATCAGCAGGGCGCCGAGGTTGGCGTAGCCGATGCCGAGCTGGCGGTAGGCGCGGGTGTTCTCGCCGATCTTCTGGGTGGGGAAGTCGGCGAAGCAGATGGAGATGTCCATCGCCGTGATGACGAGCTCGACGACCTTGGCGAAGCGCTCGACGTCGAAGGACTGGTTGCCCTTGCCGTCGTCCTTGAGGAACTTCATCAGGTTCAGCGAGGCGAGGTTGCAGGACGTGTTGTCCAGGTGCATGTACTCGCTGCACGGGTTCGAGCCGTTGATCCGGCCGGACTCGGGGCAGGTGTGCCAGTGGTTGATCGTGTCGTCGTACTGGATGCCCGGGTCGGCGCAGGCCCACGCGGCTTCGGCCATCTTGCGGAAGAGCGACTTGGCGTCGACCTCCTCGATGACCTCGCCGGTCATGCGGGAGGTGAGGCCGAACTTCCCGCCGGCCTCGACGGCCTTCATGAACGTGTCGTTCACGCGGACCGAGTTGTTGGCGTTCTGGTACTGGACGGACGTGATGTCGTCGCCGCCCAGGTCCATGTCGAAGCCCGCGTCGCGAAGGGCGCGGATCTTCTCCTCCTCCTTGACCTTCGTCTCGATGAAGTCCTCGATGTCGGGGTGGTCGACGTCGAGGATGACCATCTTGGCCGCGCGGCGGGTCGCACCGCCCGACTTGATCGTTCCTGCGGAGGCGTCGGCACCACGCATGAAGGAGACCGGGCCGGAGGCGTTGCCGCCGGAGGAGAGAAGCTCCTTGGAGGAGCGGATGCGGGAGAGGTTGAGGCCGGCGCCGGAGCCGCCCTTGAAGATCATGCCCTCTTCCTTGTACCAGTCGAGGATGGACTCCATGGAGTCGTCGACGGACAGGATGAAGCAGGCGGAGACCTGCTGGGGCTGCGGCGTGCCGACGTTGAACCAGACCGGCGAGTTGAAGCTGAAGATCTGGTGCAGGAGGGCATAGGCCAGCTCGTGCTCGAAGATCTCGGCGTCGGCGGGCGAGGAGAAGTAGCCGTGCTCCTCCCCGGCCTTCGTGTACGTCTTCACGATGCGGTCGATCAGCTGCTTGAGGCCGGTCTCGCGCTGCGGGGTGCCGACGGCCCCGCGGAAGTACTTGCTGGTGACGATGTTGACCGCGTTCACCGACCAGAAGTCGGGGAACTCGACGCCACGCTGCTCGAAGTTGATCGAGCCGTCGCGCCAATTGGTCATGACGACGTCACGGCGCTCCCAGGCCACCTCGTCGTACGGATGCACGCCGGGGGTGGTGTGGATGCGCTCGATACGCAGGCCCTTGCTCGCCGCCTTGGTTCCCTTGGAACGAGAACCACGTGCCGGACCGCTCGCCGTCTCTGTCATGCCGCCTCCCATATACGGGCAAAACACACTTTGGCGCCCAGAAAGTCCCAGGGCACCGTCTTCTGTACGTCGTTCTGTACTGCTGCCACGAGCGTCACGAGGGATCGCTCGGGGCACGTCTGCCAGGCCGCTCGGCGGCCGGCCGCCGGACCCTCTCGGCCCGGACCGCCGGTCAGTCGGCGGCGGTGGCGGGAACGGGGACCTCAGGGGTCACACCGGTCCCGCGGTTCTCAGCGGGAGGCCGCACGCGGAGTTCCGCGATGGCGGCCTCGAAGTCTTCGAGGCTGTCGAAAGCCTTGTAAACGGAAGCGAAGCGCAGGTACGCGACGAGGTCGAGCTCCTGCAACGGGCCGAGAATGGCCAGACCCACGTCATGGGTGGTCAGCTCGGCGCTGCCGGTGGCGCGCACCGCCTCCTCGACCCGCTGGCCGAGCTTGGCGAGGGCGTCCTCGGTGACCGGTCGCCCCTGGCACGCCTTGCGGACGCCGGAGATGACCTTGGTACGACTGAAAGGCTCGGTGACACCGGAGCGCTTCACCACCATGAGCGAGCACGTCTCCACCGTCGTGAAACGACGGGAGCAGTCGGGGCACTGGCGACGACGCCGGATCGACGTCCCGTCGTCGGTGGTGCGACTGTCGACGACACGGCTGTCGGGGTGCCTGCAGAAGGGGCAGTGCATTGGTTCCGACCCTCCCTCAAGGCACGACTGGTGAGCCTCGCCCGGCCTTCAAGGCCCTGCGAAGCGACCACCAGCATAGGCGATGTGGGCAGCCCCGGCAGACCGGGGACCACTACCCCTGGGTGGCCGGTGCCATCCAACCACTAGATCTTGGGTTGGGGGCACTTAGGGAGCCTCCGCGTGTCGCGACGCCCCCGCTCCCCGGATTCCGCCCCACCGGGTGCGACACTGAGAGGGTGCACCGAGCGCCCGCGACCCAGCGGGGAAGGCTACCGTAACGACCGATTCTGGACGTCGGCGTGAGAGTGCTCATACACCCGTATGCGTACAGGCGTAAGGCGATCTGCGAATTTTCACTCGAACGTGTGTTTGGCGCAACCTTTCGAAAGCCACTACCGTTGTGCCAGCCAGGGAGACCATTCGAGAGGGGCCGACGACGTGACCACCACCGCAGACAGTGCCACCATCACCGCCCAGGACCGCTCCCAGGGCCGACTCGAGCCGGTGCACGCCATGAATGAAGTGAGCATGAACGGCGAGGACCCCGGGCGACCCGCCCGCGCCCTCCCGGGACGACCTCCAGGCATCCGCGCCGACAGCTCCGGTCTCACCGACCGGCAGCGCAGGGTCATCGAAGTCATCCGCGACTCGGTCCAGCGGCGCGGCTACCCGCCGTCGATGCGTGAGATCGGGCAGGCGGTCGGCCTCTCCAGCACCTCTTCCGTGGCGCACCAGCTCATGGCGCTCGAGCGCAAGGGCTTCCTCCGCCGCGACCCCCACCGGCCGCGGGCGTACGAGGTGCGCGGCTCCGACCAGCCGAGCACACAGCCGACGGACACCACGGGCAAGCCGGCCGCTTCCTACGTTCCTCTGGTCGGCCGGATCGCCGCCGGTGGCCCGATCCTGGCCGAGGAGTCCGTCGAGGACGTCTTCCCTCTCCCCCGGCAGCTGGTCGGTGACGGCGAGCTGTTCGTCCTCAAGGTCGTCGGCGACTCGATGATCGAGGCCGCCATCTGTGACGGCGACTGGGTCACCGTCCGCCGCCAGCCGGTCGCGGAGAACGGAGACATCGTCGCCGCCATGCTGGACGGCGAGGCCACGGTCAAGCGCTTCAAGCGCGAGGACGGCCACGTCTGGCTCCTCCCGCACAACGCTGCGTACCAGCCGATCCCCGGTGACGAGGCCACCATCCTCGGCAAGGTCGTGGCGGTACTGCGGCGGGTGTGACCCACCTTGCCGGCTCTGACCGGGCCCCGGAATCCACTGCGCCGGTTCCGGGGCCCTGCCGTGTCCGGACGGGCCCCGGCTGCCCGCCCCCTGTCCGTAGACCTCAGGCACCCGCTGCCTTCGACGCGGCGTCGATGGCCGCGAGCGACTTCCGTACCTGATTGCGGTCGGTCGTGTACCAGAAGTCGGGCAGCGAGGCCTTCAGATAGCTGCCGTACCGGGCCGTGGCCAGTCGGGGGTCAAGAACCGCCACGACACCCCGGTCGCCCGTCGCCCGCACCAGTCGGCCGGCTCCCTGGGCCATCAGCAGCGCCGCGTGGGTCGCCGCGACCGCCATGAAGCCGTTGCCGCCGGCCTCCTCGACCGCCTTCTGGCGAGCGCTCATCAGCGGGTCGTCCGGGCGGGGGAACGGGATCTTGTCCATGACGACCAGCTGACAGCTGGCCCCCGGGACGTCCACGCCCTGCCAGAGCGAGAGCGTCCCGAAGAGACAGGTCTTCGGGTCGGCGGCGAAGTTCTTGATCAGCTCGCCCAGCGTGTCCTCGCCCTGGAGCAGGATCGGAAGCTCCGGGACCCGCGTCCGCAGCTCCTCGGCGGCCAGCTGCGCCGCACGCATGGACGAGAACAGACCGAGGGTCCGCCCGCCGGCCGACTGCATCAGCTCGGTCAGCTCGTCCAGCATGTCGCCGCGGTCCGCATCACGGGCAGGCTTGGAGAGATGCTTGGCGACGTAGAGGATGCCCTGCTTGGGATAGTCGAACGGAGAACCGACGTCGATGCCCTTCCAGACGGGCAGATCGTCACCCGTGGTGCCCTCCGGAGCCAGTCCGAGCGACGCGCCGACGCCGTTGAAGTCGCCGCCCAGCTTGAGCGTGGCCGAGGCCAGGACCACGGACCGCTCGGTGAACAGCTTCTCCCGCAGCAGCCCCGAGACGGTCAGCGGCGCGACCCGCAGCGAGGCCCCGAAACGATCGTGACGCTCGTACCAGACGACGTCGTACTCCGACCCCTGGGTGATCCGCTCCGCGACACCATGGACGGTCTCCACCGAGGCCATGGCCTGCTTGCGCACGGCGTCCTCGTCCTGCACGGACCGGTCCCTGGTGGAACCCAGGGCGGTGATCACCGCGCGGGCCGCGTCCCGCAGTGCCATCAGCGCGTACGCCAGATCCTCCGGGATCTCCTCCAGACGCCCCGGCAGAGCCAGCTCCATGACCCGCTCGAAGCCCTCGGCGGCGGTCTGCAACTGGTCGGCGACCTTCTCGTCGACCAGCTTCGCGGACCGACGCACAGCGCGGTTGACCTGGCCGGGAGTGAGCTCGCCTGTGGCGACCCCAGTGACTCGGGAGACCAGTTCGTGGGCCTCGTCGACGATCAGTACCTCGTGCTGCGGGAGCACCGGGGCGCCCTCGATCGCGTCGATGGCAAGGAGCGCGTGGTTGGTGACGACGACGTCGGCGAGCTTGGCACGCTCCCGCGCCGCCTCGGCGAAGCACTCCGCCCCGTACGCGCACTTGCTCGCGCCCAGGCACTCGCGTGAGGAGACCGAGACCTGGGCCCAGGCCTTGTCGGAGACACCTGGCGTCAGGTCGTCCCGGTCGCCCGTCTCCGTCTCGTCCGACCAGTCCCGGAGCCGCATGAGGTCCTGGCCCAGCTTGCTGGTGGGAGCGGCCGCCTCGAAGGGGTCGAAGAGGCCGTCCTCCTCCTCCTGCGGGACACCCTCGTGGAGCCGGTGCAGACACAGGTAGTTCGACCTGCCCTTGAGCATGGCGAACTGCGGGCGGCGGCGCAGCTGCGGATGCAGCGCCTCGACCGTCCGCGGAAGATCACGCTCGACGAGCTGGCGCTGCAGCGCCAGGGTGGCCGTGGCCACCACCACCCGCTCGCCCTGGGCGAGCGCCGGCACCAGGTAGCCGAGCGACTTGCCCGTGCCGGTGCCGGCCTGGACGAGGAGGTGGGAGTTGTCGTCGATGGCCTCGGCCACGGCCTCGGCCATGGTGACCTGGCCGGGCCGCTCCGTGCCGCCGACGGCGGAAACGGCGGCGTGGAGGAGGTCGGGGAGGGATGGCTTCGTCATAGCCCTTCCACCCTAAGGTGCGCCACCGACAGCCGGGTCACGCGCACACCTCACGCGAGCGGGTTGGGGACGGTCCCGTGCACGGCCGCGTGCGGCCGCTCGGGGCGGTCTCGGTAGCCGTCCAGGTGCAGACGGTTGCGGTTGAGACAGAGCCTGTCGATCCGGGGGGTGAGGAGGTCGAAGAGCTCGAACCGTTCCTTCAGCTCGGGGAAGCGCGCCTGGTGGCGGAGGACCTCGGCGCGGACGAGGGCCCAGAATTCCTTCTCGGGCACCCCGAGTTGCTCCTCGCAGAGCGGTGCGAGATAGCGGAAGACGCCCACGAAGAGCCCCGAATGGATGAACTGGACGAGGAAGTCGGGTTGCTCGGTCAGGAGGACGGCACGGACGTCGTCCGGCAGGGTGTCGTGCTCGGGGACCGGCTGGGCGCTGATGTTCACGTCGTCGACGAAGTCCTTGATCGCCAGACGGACGGGAACGTCCTCGCCGTCGTAGACGACGATGGCGTTCTCGCCGTGCGGGGAGAAGACCGTGCCGTACCGGTAGAGGAAGTGCAGCAGCGGAGGCAGCAGGGACGCGAAGAGGTGCTGGAGCCAGACGGCGGGGGCGAGTCCGGAGCGTTCGACCAGTTCCGCGACGAACGCCCGCCCGTGGGGGTCCGTATGGAGCAGGGAGGCGAGCGTGCGGGCCCGCTCGCCCGGGGGGAGCCTGAGCGGTTCGCGCCAGATCGCGCCGAGGAGTTCCTTGTACTGGTACGGGACTTCGGGCAGCCGGTCGTACAGGGGATGCTCGACGGTGACCGAGGCGACCTCGCCGAGGAGGACCACCCCGCACTCGTCCCGCAGGAACGGATCGGCGTCGCGCAGGCCGTGGACCCAGGCGGTCACCGCGGGTGCGGCGAGGGTCCGTTCGGTGGGAAGCCCGCGCCAGACGAGGGTGTTGAGCACCGACAGGGGAAGTTTGACGGTGTGCCGGTCGGGCCGGCTGGTGTTGAGGAAGGTGCGGACCGACTGCTGCGGAAGCCGGAGGTCGCCGTCGGCGGCGAGCGGGACGACGGTCCCGGCGGCGATGGCCGGGGCGTAGAGGGGCAGCAGGATCTCGTCCCACTGCCAGGGGTGGACGGGCAGCAGGAGGTAGCCGTCGGGCTCGTGACCGCGCGCGGCGAGCTGGGCGCGGAAGGCGGCGTGGACCTCGGGGTCGAGCTCCTGGGAGTAGAGGCGGTCGGGGGTGTCGAGGCCGGTCACGCCCCGGTAGGCGGCGATGCGGTTGCTCACGGCGATCCACGGCAGCCTGGTGGCGCGCCGGGCCTCGGGGGCCCAGCGGGCGGCGTCGGTGGCGGAGAAGCCGATGCGTCCCTTGTTGAGGACCAGCCAGGGGTGGCCGGTCTGGTGGCCTTCGAGTTCCGCGTAGGAGAGTTCGGCGAGCCGGGCTGCGTTGAGGGCCGTGTGGTCGATGCGGGCGTCGGCGGCGAGGGTGGCGGAGAGCTCACGGATGAGATGGCCGAGCGTGGCGCCGTCGAGCTGGAGCAGGTGGCGGGCGCGGACCAGGAAGTCGAGGGGGTCGGTCATGGGCCGGCCCTGGTGGGTGATCGAGCCGGGCGTCACGTACCAGCTGTCGTAGGCGCCGCGGCGGGCACGGAAGGTCAGGGTGGTCCCGTCGTCGAGCCGCAGGGCGTGGTGGTCGGGTTCGCCGGCGGCGGGGACGGGTTCGAGGATCTCCTCGTACGCGAACTCGGCGAGGGCCTTGGCGAGCAGGCGCGACGAGGCCCGCGTCCAGGCGGCCGTGTTCAGCTCGGGGGGAGCGAGCAGCTCGGGGGCGGGCGGCGGTCCGGTCGTGGGAGACGGGGTGGACGGCGCGGGCTGAGCGGAGTCGTGAGGTGCAGGGGACATCGACACGAGGACTCCTCGGGGTGGGAACCGCTGTGGGGCGAGCGGTGTATAGAAGACAGAGGGTTGTTCACAGAACGTGACGGAGGGCGCGGTCACGCATCATGAGCGCCGCTCGCTTGTCGGGGAGGTCGACTTCCGCCGCATAGCGGAAGCCACCGCTGAGGAAGGCCGAGACGGAGGGGGTGTTACGGATGTCGGGTTCGGCGACGACGCGCGTGCATCGGGGACGGTGGTGGAGGACGAGATCGGCGACGGCGCGTAGAAGTGTGGTGCCCACGCCGCGGCCACGGTCGGTGATGCCTCCGATCAGCAGATGGATACCGGTGTCATGGGGACGGGCGGGGTAGTGCCGGGCGAGCGGGTCGAGGTCGGCTCGGTAGATCTCGAAGTAGCTCATGGGTGTGGCGTCGAGCAGGCCGAGGCAGGGGACGCTGCGGCCGTCGCCTTCGAGTTGGGCGCGGAGGTGCTCGGCGGTCACGGTCTCGGGTCCGGCCAGTTCCCAGAAGGCGGCGACGGCGGGGTCGTTCATCCATCGGGCGAGGAGCGGCAGGTCCCTTTCGAGTCGTACGGGGACGAGCCGGAAGGTGCCGACCGGGGTGAAGGCTGGATCCCAGGAAGCGATGGCGTCCAGCAGGTCGCCGTCGAGGACTTCGGCGTCGTGAGCGCCTTCGAGGAGGGCGACGAGGTCGTCGAGCCTCAGATCGAGGGTGTCATCGCCGGGCGGGTCGGCCGGTGGGCGGGTGGGTGACACGGTGTCGCTCTCCTCTCGGCGGTGCGGTCGGGGCGTGGGTCCTCGGTGGGCGGCTCAGGGACGGAGGGGGTTGGTGACGGTGACGTAGACGGACTGGGTGTCGACGGGGCCGACGAGTTCGTCCATGCCGTGGAGGCGCGTGAGGAGGTTGGCCTTGCTGCGCAGCGTCGCGGCCTCCAGGAGCCGGTGCGGCAGGGGTGAACCGAGGCTGGTGGCGGAGGTGAGGAAGCTGCGGAAGGCGGCGAGGAGGACCCGTTCGTCGGCGAGGTGCTGGGCGCCGAAGGCGCCGATCAGACCGAGGACGTTGTTGATGCCGAGGTAGTAGGCGAAGCGCTCGTCGGTGACCTGGTCAGAGACGAAGGTGTCGCTCTCGGCGCCGATGCCGGGGAGACGGCTCTCCAGCTCGCTCCGGTGGGACTCGCGGAAGTAGTAGCCCTGATTGTCGCGGTAGCGGCCGCCGACCGGCCAGCCGTCGGGGTCGAGGAGCACCAGGGTGTTCTGCTGGTGGGCTTCCAGGGCGACGCCGGCATGGCCGTCGAGCCAGAGGACGGGGCGGACGACGTGGTCGAGGTAGCGGAGGAACCACTCGGCGGACACCGCTGTGGTGGGGCGGCCGGTGCGGGCGGCGAGCCGGCCGATGACGTCGGCGAGGCGGGAGCGCATGGTGGTGGACCCGCGCCAGGGGCGCGGGGTGGTGAGGGAGGCGATGCAGACGGCGTCGTCGCCGGGTCCGAAGGGGTTGTGGCGGATCATGACGTCGAGTCCGGGGACGGGGGTTCCGTCCGCGGTGTCGACGGCGAGCCAGGCGGGGTCGCGGACGATGTCGAAGCCCGGGTGGGCGGCCTGCCACTCGTCGACGAGGCCGGTGCGGAGCAGCCGGTGGACCTCGACGCCACGGTGGAGTTCCTTGCGGAGGTTCTCCCGGCGGGAGTTGGTGATGCGCAGGCCGAGGGAGAGCTTGAGCATGGCCCGGGCGCCGGGGCGGTGCACCGTGCGGACGGAGGAGGTGGGATGCCAGGGGCTGCCGTGGAGGCCGAGGTCGTGGAGGAGCCCGGCGTCGAGGAGGGCGCGGATGTCGGGGCGGTGCAGGAGTTCACGGGCCTGCCACGGGTGCACGGGGAGGGGTGCGGTGCCGGTGGGGAGCGCGAGCCCCTCGGCGAGGCCGGAGGCGAGTTGCTCCGCGGTGACAGGGCGGCCCTGTTCGGTCCAGGCGGAGTCGGAGGCCAGGAGGGAGGAGTCGACGGCGAGCCAGTGGAGGGGGAAGGAGCCGTGCAGTTCGGGTGAGTAGAGCCGGGCCTCGGCCTCGGAGAGGCCTTCGCGGCTCTTGGGAGTGGGATGGAGGGGGTGGCCGAGCAGCAGGGACTGTTCGGCGGCGAGGAAGAGGTCGGCGTCCGGGTGCGGCTGGGGCCGGTGGCGGCGCTCGGTGAGGAAGTCGGCGGTGCGGCGGGCGGAGTCGGCGACCCTGCCGACGAGGTCGGTGCCCTCGGGACGGCCGGTCTCCCGGCTGAGCAGGGCGGCGACGGTGACGGCGTCGACGGTCGGCGCGGTGGCCGGGAGCCCTTCCAGGGCGGGGGCGCCGAAGCGGTGCCAGCCGGTGGCCGACCAGTAGCGGACGGGGACGAGGAGGGCGGTGCCGCTGGCGTCGAGGGAGATGCGCAGGGTGGTGGAACCGGGGGCGGGCAGGTTCTTCTCCCGCACCCAGCAGCGGAGGAGGTTCTCGATGGTGGCCGCGTCGGCGGCGCGCTGCGGGTCCGGGTCGTCCAGGGGGTCGGCGACGGCGGCCGGGCCGTGCGGCCGAGGGTCGTACGGACCGGCGTGCTGACGCGGGACGGTGGGGTCGGCGCCGTCTGACGTGGTGGCGCCGGCGGCCGCGGAACCGGAGGAGGGATCGAAGGGGGAGGTGCCGAAGGAGGAGATGTCGCTCGAGAAGGTTCCGGGCGCGGCGGAACCGTATGCCGCAGTACCGGGGTCGTGGGCGGCGTGTTCGCCGGGGATGGTCTCGGCGGTGCCGGGGAGCTGGGTGCGGAGTGAAGAGGGGGTCGACAGCGGGAAGTCGCGGACCTCGGGGAGGAGGGTCTGGGGGGCGAGTTCCTTGGTGGCGTGGGGGGCGGTCTCGGGCGCCGGGGAGGGGGGCGTGGCGTTCACGGGGCTTCCTTGGGGTGGGGCCGGGGCGGTCCGGGTCAGTGGGACGGCCCGGGGGCGTTCCGGGGGGCCGTGGCCCGGGGGGCGACGGACGGCTGGGGGGTGTGGGCCCGTTCCGCCGCGGCCAGGGCGTCGGCGAAGCGGTCCAGGACGGCGGTGGCCTGCTCGTCGGTGAGGGTGAGCGGGGGCAGAAGCCGGACCACCGCGGAGTGCCGCCCGCCGAGTTCGACGATGAGTCCGCGGGCGAGGCACTCCTGCTGGACGGCCAGGGCCAGGGCGGGAGCCGCGGGCGGGACGGCGTCGTCGGGTGCCGCCGCTTCGGGGTCGACGAGTTCGACGCCGATCATGAGGCCCCGGCCGCGGACGTCGCCGACGCAGGGGTGGGCGGCGGCGAGGCCGCGGAGCTCTCCGAGAATGCGTTCGCCGAGGATGCCGGCCCGTTCCGAGAGCTTGTTCTCCCGGACGTACGCGAGGGTGGCCGTGCCCGCGGCCATGGCGAGCTGGTTGCCGCGGAATGTGCCCGCGTGGGCGCCGGGTTCCCAGGCGTCGAGCTCGGACCTGTAGACGATGACGGCGAGAGGGAGGGAGCCGCCGATGGCTTTGGAGAGGACCATCACGTCGGGCACGACGCCGCTGTGCTCCACCGCCCAGAAGGCGCCGGTCCGCCCGACACCGGTCTGGACCTCGTCGACGACGAGGGGGATGGAGCGGTCGGCGGTCATCCGACGCATCCAGCGCATCCAGTCGTCGGGCGCGGGAATGACCCCGCCTTCGCCCTGGACGGCCTCGACGATCATCGCGGCGGGGGCGGTGACGCCACTCTTGGGGTCGTCGAGAAGAGTCTCGGTCCAGTGGGCGGCCAGTCGGGCGCCCTGGGCGCCGCCGACGCCGAAGGGGCAGCGGTACTGCTGGGGGTAGGGCAGCCGGGTGACGCGGACGTCGGTCGCTCCGCCCGAGGCGGCGAGGGCGTCGGCCGTCATGCCGTGGTAGGCGCCGGTGAAGGCGAGGAGGCCGCTGCGGCCGGTGGCGGTGCGGACGAGTTTGAGGGCCGCCTCAACGGCGTCCGTGCCGGCCGGTCCGCAGAACTGGACGCGCGCGTTGTCGGCGAGTTCGCCCGGAAGAGTGGCGAACAGCTCGGAGGTGAAGGCGTCCTTCACGGGGGTGGCCAGGTCGAGGACGTGGAGCGGTGCGCCCGAGTCGAGGACCTTCTTGATGGCTTCCAGAACGACGGGGTGGTTGTGCCCGAGGGCGAGCGTCCCGGCACCGGACAGGCAGTCGAGATAGCGGCGGCCGTCGGCGCCCTCGATGGTCAGCCCCCTGGCGCGCACGGGGACGATGGGCAGGGAGCGGGCGTAGGTGCGGGCGGCGGACTCACGCAGGGACTGCCGGCGCAGGATCCCCTCGTACCCGCCGACGCCCTGGGCCGGCGGTCCCTGGGGTGGGGTGCCCCGGACCGTCGGGGGGTGCGTCCCGGTGCCGGCCGCGCCGACGGGGCCGTCGGGCGTCCGGGTCTGCGTCCGCGCGGCCGGTGGGACGGCCGGAGCTGATTCGGTCACGGCCACGACTCGGTGTCCTCCCGCTGTAACAGTTGCGTTGCACATCGGGGCGTCGCGGAGCCGCCGCAAGGGCCGCCCTGAACGCCACCGTTGTGTCCCCCGTCCGTACCAACGACGTGAACTGCCCGGGATCACGGGCCGGAGGCAAGAACTTGGCGTGTCCCGGATCACGGCACGGCAACGACCGAACCATGTCCGGAACCGGCGACCGGCCGCGTACCGTCCCCTCCGGCACCGGCATAGTGGGGGCCGTCGGTCGCTGCCCGTGCGGGCACGGCCGCTGTTCGTCCATGCACAAGTTGACGTAGTCCCAGGGGGATCACGAGATGCGATCGATTCGTCCGCTGCTGATGGCGGCTTCCGCCGTCGCGGCGCTGACGCTCACCGTTACGGCCTGCGGGCCGAGCGAGGAGAACGCGGGAGACAAGCCCAGCGCACCCGCGAGCCTGAACCCGGCCGACAAGATCAAGATTCCGGAGGACCTGAAGGATCGCCTGAAGGAGCACGGAATCGACGTCGACAAGTGGCGAGACGGCGAGTGGAAGAACTGGGACCGCGACAAGTGGCTGCGTGAGGCCAAGGACTTCGTCAACCCGATCATCGAGGACCTCTGGGACCCGGACCGGATGCGGGAGGCCGAGCGCCCCGACAAGCCGGTCGAGGAGGAGGACATCTCGGGCGACAAGGGCGTGACCGACCCGACGCCGGACCCCGTGCGGGCGAAGTCCGTGGCTCCGAAGTACCACGACAGCGCCCCGGAGTCCGGGAAGGTCTTCTTCGACGGCCCTGAGGGCTCGATGGTCTGCTCGGCCACGGTCGTGAAGGACCCGGCGCACCCGGGCAAGTCGAACATGGTGTGGACGGCCGGCCACTGTGTGCACAAGGGCAAGCAGGGCGGCTGGTACCGCAACATCGCCTTCGTGCCCTCGTACAACGACGCCGCGCTGTCGACCGCCGACCTCGAGAAGGCGACGCGCGAGCAGATCGCCCCGTACGGCGTGTGGTGGGCGGACTGGGTCAAGACCTCCGACCAGTGGATCGCCCAGGGCGCGTCCACCGGTGGTGCGGGCGCTCCCTACGACTTCGCGGTCATCCAGGTGACTCCGGAGAAGGGTGGCTCCGGCAAGTCCCTTGAGGAGACCGTGGGTTCGGCGCTCCCCGTGGACTTCAACGCGCCTGCGGTGCCGAAGATCGCGAGTCTGGAGGCGACCGGTTACCCGGCGGCGCCGCCGTTCGACGGCCAGAAGATGTTCCAGTGCGCGGACAAGCCGGGCCGGCTGTCCCTGAAGGCGGAGCAGCCGACGATGTACCGCATCGGCTGCACGATGACCGGTGGTTCGTCCGGTGGCGGCTGGGTCGCCCAGGGCGGCGACGGCAAGCCGGCGCTGGTGTCGAACACCTCGATCGGCCCGTCGTCGGCGGGTTGGCTCGCCGGCCCCCGTCTCGGTCCCGAGGCCAAGGCCATCTTCGACGAGGTCAGCAAGAAGTACGCCGGGCAGTAGGCACGGCTGGAGGCGGGGCCGTGGGGCCCCGCCTCCCCCATGCCCGGGCGGGAACCCGTGACTGATCCGGGAACCCGCGCTCGAGCCGGGGTCGCCCCGCGTCTCACGACTCACCTGGGTCTCACCCATGTCGTTCCAACCGGCATACTGTGCACCGCAAGTGACGCGTCCATGGCAACGTCAAGGCGAGATCTCGCCGGAAGACGGGGCCCGCGCCCGGACGCGGAATCATCTCAGGGGGAATTCACCACATGCGTTCCGTACGACTCCTGCCCGCCGCCCTGGGCCTGGTCACCGCGCTCGCGCTGACCGCCACGGCCTGCGGCCCCACCGAGACGCCGGCGGCGGACAAGCCGGCCGCCGGCGCCAGCAGCTCCGCGCCTGCCACCGACGGCGAGGGCGCCGACCTCGCCAAGGACCTCGCCGACAAGCTCGAGAAGCACGGCGTCGACCTGGACAAGTGGAAGGACGGCGAATGGAAGAACTGGAACACGGACACCTGGCTCCGTGAGGCCGAGGACTTCGTCAACCCGGTGATCGAGGACCTCTGGGACCCGGCGCGCATGCAGTCGGCGAAGAGCCCGGACCCGACGATCACCGCGCAGGCCGGGGGCGGCGGCACCGACCCGACTCCCCGACCGGTCAGGGCACAGCGTGAGAAGACGCCGTACCACCGCAACGCGGCCCCGGTCGGGAAGATCTTCTTCGACTCGCCCAAGGGCCACATGGTCTGCTCCGGCACCATCGTGAAGGACCCGCGCCGGCCCGGGAAGTCCAACCTGGTCTGGACGGCGGGACACTGCGTCCACGCGGGCAAGCGCGGCGGCTGGTACCGCAACATCACCTTCGTCCCCGCCTTCAACGACCTGGGCAAGTCCCCCTCGGCGCTCAACAACGCCAAGCCGCACGAGGTGTACCCCTACGGCCAGTACTGGGCCGACTGGGCCGTGACCTCGGGCGAGTGGATCAAGTCCGGCGGGTCCAGTCAGGCGGCCTGGCCGTACGACTACGCCGTGCTGCACGTGAAGCCGCAGCGGGGAGCCAAGTCCCTTGAGGAGACCGTCGGCGCCGCGCTGCCGGTCGACTTCTCCGCGCCTGCACCCGCGCGAGCGGGGACGGTGGGCGCCTGGGGCTACCCGTCGGCTCCGCCGTACAACGGCATGATCATGCACAAGTGCCTGGACCGGGCGACGCGGCTCACCACGGCGCCGGCCACGCCGGTGATGTACCGGATCGGCTGCACGATGACCGCCGGCTCCTCGGGCGGTGGCTGGTTCCGCGTCATGCCGAACGGCAAGACGGCGCTCGTGTCGAACACCTCGATCGGCCCGGCCGGCGGTAACGGCTGGCTCGCCGGCCCGCAGTTGGGCCGGGGCGCCAAGGCGGCCCACGAGATGGTCAGCAAGAAGTTCGCCCGCTGACGCACAGCCGGCTCATGACCTCATGACCTCATGACTGAGGGCGCTGCCCTCCTCCCGTGACGGGAGGGGACAGCGCCCTCGGTCGTTCAGCCGTGGGTCAGTGCGCGGCCGGAACGTACGGCGCGAGCATCGCCGCGAGTTCCTCGTGCACCCGGGCCTTGAGCAGGGTGCCCTCCGGGGTGTGCTCCTCGGACTCGACCTCACCCTCGGCGTGCACCCGGGAGACCAGGCCGCCCTGCGTGTACGGCACGAGGGCCTCGAGCTCGACCTGCGGGCGGGGCAGCTCGGAGTCGATGAGCGCGAGCAGCTCCTCGATGCCCTGGCCCGAACGGGCCGAGACCACGATGGAGTGCTTCTCCATCCGCCGCAGACGCTGGAGCACCAGCGGGTCCGCCGCGTCCGCCTTGTTGATGATGACGATCTCCGGCACGTTCACCGCGCCGACGTCCCGGAAGACCTCACGCACGGCGGCCAGCTGCTCCTCCGGGGCGGGGTGCGAGCCGTCCACCACGTGCAGGATGAGGTCGGACTCGCCGACCTCCTCCATGGTGGATCGGAACGCCTCGACCAGGTGGTGCGGCAGGTGCCGGACGAAGCCGACGGTGTCGGCCAGGGTGTAGACCCGGCCGGTGGGCGTCTCGGCCCGGCGGACGGTCGGGTCGAGCGTGGCGAACAGCGCGTTCTCCACGAGGACGCCCGCGCCGGTGAGCCGGTTGAGCAGGGAGGACTTGCCCGCGTTGGTGTAACCGGCGATGGCGACCGACGGCACCTTGTTGCGGCGGCGCTCCTGCCGCTTGATGTCGCGGCCGGTCTTCATCTCCGCGATCTCCCGGCGCATCTTCGCCATCTTCTCGCGGATACGGCGCCGGTCGGTCTCGATCTTGGTCTCACCGGGACCACGGGTGGCCATGCCGCCACCGCCGCCGCCACCCATCTGCCGGGAGAGCGACTGACCCCAGCCACGCAGGCGCGGCAGCATGTACTGCATCTGCGCGAGCGCGACCTGCGCCTTGCCCTCTCGGGACTTGGCGTGCTGGGCGAAGATGTCGAGGATCAGGGCGGTCCTGTCGACCACCTTGACCTTGACGACGTCCTCGAGGGCGATGAGCTGGCCGGGGCTGAGCTCGCCGTCGCAGACGACGGTGTCGGCGCCGGTCTCGACCACGATGTCGCGCAGTTCGCGCGCCTTGCCGGAGCCGATGAAGGTCGCCGGGTCCGGCTTGTCACGGCGCTGGATCACGCCGTCGAGTACGAGGGCGCCCGCCGTCTCGGCGAGGGCCGCGAGCTCCGCGAGGGAGTTCTCCGCGTCCTGGACGGTCCCCGAGGTCCACACACCGACCAGCACGACGCGCTCCAGGCGCAGCTGTCGGTACTCGACCTCGGTGACGTCCTGGAGCTCGGTGGAGAGGCCGACGACACGGCGCAGCGCCGCACGCTCGGAGCGGTCGAACTGGTCGCCGTCCCGCTCTCCGTCGATCTCGTGGCTCCAGGCGACGTCCTCTTCCATCAGGGCATCGGCCCGAAGGCTCTCGGTACGGCTCGTCTCCGCGAAGCTCTGCTCGTCCTGGGAAGGGGAAGAAGAGGAGGTCATTTGATCCTTACGTCGATTGCTTCACGTCGATTGCCTCGGTGAAGCGATGAGTCTGATGTCGGCACAACGCGTCCGACCACCGGAAGATTCCCGGGCCCTCGGCCGCGTCGCCGACCTGATGATGGTGACACGGCCCCGCCGGGCCCGTCACCCGGGTTTCGGGGCGGTTCCTTCGGCCCCTGCGGGGCGGCTGCGCCAGTCCGGGTGCCCCGGCATCGGCGGGGTCTTCGCCTCGTACAGCCAGGCGTGGAGGAAGGCGGTGAGGTCGCGTCCGGCGATCTCGGAGGCCAGGGCGGTGAAGTCGGCGGTGGTGGCGGTGCTGTCCCGGTGGTCGGCGACCCAGCGGCGCTCCAGGCGCTGGAAGGCCTCGGCGCCGATCTCCTGGCGGAGCGCGTAGAGGACGAGGGCGCTGCCGTCGTAGACCACGGGCCGGAAGAGGCTGATCTTGTGGGTGGGCGAGGGGGGCTCGGGGGCCGCCGGGGGGCCGCCGTCGGCCCGCCAGCCGTCCGAGGCGGCGTAGGCGGCCTTCATGCGCCGCTCCAGGGACTTGCCGGCGGTCTCCTCGGCGTACAGCGCCTCGTACCAGCTGGCGTGCCCTTCGTTGAGCCAGAGGTCGGACCAGGTCCGGGGCGAGACGCTGTCGCCGAACCACTGGTGGGCCAGCTCGTGCACCATGATCGAGTCGACGTACCACTCCGGGTAGCCCGGTTCCGTGAAGAGGCCGCGCTCGAAGAGGGAGAGGGTCTGGGTCTCCAGTTCAAACCCCGTGGCGGCGTCCGCGATGAGGACCCCGTACGTCTCGAAGGGGTACGGGCCGACCTGGCGCTCCATCCACTCCAGGTGCCCGGGGGTCCGGCGCAGCCAGGGCTCCATGAGCTCCCGGTCCACGGTGCGCACCACGTCGCGCACGGGCAGGCCGTGGGGCCCGGCCCGGTGCACGACGGTGGAGCGGCCGATGGAGACCTGGGCGAGCTCGGTGGCCATGGGGTGGTGGGTGCGGTACGTCCAGGTGGTGGTGGCGCCCCGGGTGACGCGGCCGGCGGGCAGGCCGTTGGCGACGGCGGTGAGCTCGCTGGGTGCCGTGATCCTGAAGGTGAAGTACGCCTTGTCCGCCGGGTGGTCGTTGGACGGGAAGACGCGGTGGGCGGCGTCGGCCTGGTTGGCCATGGCGAGGCCGTCGCCGGTACGGACCCAGCCGCCGGTGGCGGCCGGGCCGCTGGGGTCGCTGGTGTGGGTGACCGTGATCTCGATCGGCTCGCCGGCGTCGATGGGCACGGCGGGGGTGATGACCAGGTCCTCGCCGCTGCCGGTGTACGTGGCGGGCAGGTCGTCGACGGTGACGGCGGAGACCGTGCCGTGGGTGAAGTCGAGGTTGAGCTGTTCCAGGTCGTCGGTGGCGAGCGCGTCGATCCGGGTCACGGCGGCCAGCGGCTCGGTGTTGACCCCGCGATAGGTGAGGTCGAGGTCGTACGCGAGGACGTCGTAGCCGGGATTGCCGAGGTGCGGGAAGAGCGGGTCCCCGATGCCGAGCGGCGCCGGGGCGGGCAGCGCGGCGGCGACGAGCCCCGCCGACGCGGCGACCAGGACGGCGGAGCGGAGCCACCGCGCGCGGGGCAGGGGGGTTCGGACGAGCGGCATGGGCCAGGCCTTTCCGGAGGACTGGCCCTACGGCTACCAGGGCGTCGCCCGCTCCCCCGGGCGGCGCGCTCGCCCGCCACCCGAAGGGGGTCATGGATGGGGGGCGCGCACTGCGCCCATGCGCCGGGGGCTGTGGGCGAGGCGCGCCGGCGCACGTCGGTGTCTCAGGGCCTGCGCGGCTGGGGTGACGTCCGGTGGCGGGCGCGTGACACGTCATAGACACCGGGAACGTCCCGCATCGCCCTCATCAGGGCCGCGAGCCGGGCCACGTCGGGCAGGTGGAGGGTGTACGTGTGGCGGACCCGCTGTTCGCTGGGGGGCTCGACTGTCGCGGAGACGACGGCGGCACCGGCGACGGCGATGGCCTCGGTGAGGTCGGCGAGGAGGCCGGGCCGCCCGAAGGACTCCGCGACCAGGGTGACCCTCCCCTGCGCCGTGTCGCCCCAGCGGACGGCGACGGGATCACGGCCCAGCCTGCGCATGGTGTCGACGGCCGCGCAGCCCGTCCGGTGGACGGTGACGGACCCGCCGCGTACCCGGAAGCCGGTGATCTCGTCCGGCGGTACGGGGGTGCAGCAGCCGGCCGGCCGGACGGACGCGCGGGGCTCCCCCTTCAGGTCGGCGTGGAGCTCCGCGCCCGAGCGGTGGTCGGCCGCGACGTGGACCTGGGGCCGGGCGCCGGTGGTGGCGGCGGGGGCCGCGGCGCTCTCGGGGTGTGCCCGGAGCCAGCCGGTGATCGCGATCCGGGCGGCGGGGGTGCGGGCGTGGTCGAGCCAGTCGGGGGACGGTCCCGAGACAGCGTCCTGGGCGAGCAGCAGCTGCACGGTGTCGCCGTCGCGCAGGACGGTGCTCAGCGGTGCGAGGCGTCCGTTGACGCGCGCGCCGAGGCAGGCGTGGGCGGCCTCGCCGTGCTGTGCGTAGGCGGCGTCGACGCAGCTGGCTCCCGCCGGCAGGCTGATCGTGCCGGGGGCGCTGCCGTCGGCGCGGAAGACGGTGATCTCGTCGTCCTCGGCGAGGTCGGCGCGGAGCGAGGTCCAGAACGTGTCCGGGTCGGGGGCGGACTGCTGCCAGTCGAGGAGCCGGGAGAGCCAGCCGGGGCGTGTGGGGTCCGCACGCTCACCGTCCTCGGCGGGGGACGGGGGGGCGTCCGGTTCAGCGGTGGAGTGCTCCGGCTGAGTGGTGGAGCGCTGTGGTGCCGTGGAGAGCGGCTGAGCGGCGGGGCGCCGGCGAGTGGTGGGGCGCAGCTGAGCGGTGGGACCGGGCCGGCCGCCGGGGCCGTCTGGTCCGGGGCGG
Source organism: Streptomyces sp. NPDC058326 (assembly GCF_042879855.1). Classification (NCBI taxonomy): domain Bacteria; kingdom Bacillati; phylum Actinomycetota; class Actinomycetes; order Kitasatosporales; family Streptomycetaceae; genus Streptomyces; species Streptomyces sp. NPDC058326. The sequence continues at coordinate 484,381 of NZ_JBHVZO010000005.1, forward strand.
TCCGTCGTGCCGGACCGTTCGGGGGTGCGGGACACGCCGGTGCTCCCTGGCCCGTCGGCGGTGTCGGACTGAGGAGCCGTACCGGGCCCGGGAGCGGGGTCCGGCCGCCCGCCCGTGGTCGTTCCGCACGGTGCGGCCGCGCCGGGCCCGTCGCCCGGGAGAGGTGACGCAGTCGCACCGGTGCCCGCCGGCTGCCCCGCGGGTTCCTGGCCGACGTGCGGATTGCCGAGGGCGACGACTCCCGCCTCCGCGACCTTGTGCATCCGGTGGGTCCGGATGAGGACCTCGGCGACGGCGCCGTCGGGGGCGGCGATCGCGGTGTGCAGGGACTGGTACAGGTTGAACTTGGGGGCCGCGATGAAGTCCTTGAACTCGGAGATCACCGGGGTGAAGCAGGTGTGGAGCTCGCCGAGGACCGCGTAACAGTCCGCGTCCTCGGCGACCAGGACGAGAAGCCGTCCGAAGTCGCAGCCGCGCAGTTCGCCGCGCTTGAGGCGGACCCGGTGGACGGAGACGAAGTGCCGTGGCCGGACCAGGACTTCGGCCCCGATGTCCGCCTCGCGCAGGACCGCCGACACCTGCTCCGCGACGGCGCCGAGCGCGTCGGCGGCGTGCGGGTTCCCGGCGATGAGCGCACGGGTGGTCTCGTACTCCCCGGGGTGGAGGATCGCGAAGACGAGGTCCTCCAGCTCGGTCTTGAGGGCCTGGACCCCGAGCCGCTCGGCGAGGGGGATGAGGACGTCGCGGGTGACCTTGGCGATCCTGGCCTGTTTCTCGGGCCGCATCACCCCGAGGGTGCGCATGTTGTGGAGCCGGTCGGCGAGCTTGATCGACATCACCCGGACGTCGTCGCCGGTGGCGACGAGCATCTTGCGGAAGGTCTCGGGTTCGGCGGCGGCGCCGTAGTCGATCTTCTCGACCTTGGTGACGCCGTCGACGAGGTAGGCGACCTCGTCGCCGAACTCCCGGCGCACCTGATCGAGCGTCACCTCGGTGTCCTCGACGGTGTCGTGGAGGAGGGAGGCGGTCAAGGTCGTGGTCTCCGCGCCGAGTTCGGCGAGGATGAGGGTCACCGCGAGCGGGTGGGTGATGTACGGCTCGCCGCTCTTGCGGAACTGGCCGCGGTGCGAGGACTCGGCGAGCACGTACGCCCGGCGCAGCACCGTGAGGTCGGCCTCGGGGTGGTGGGCGCGGTGCGCCTCGGCGACATGGCTGATGGCGTCGGGCAGGCGGTCACGGGGCGCCGGTCCGGCGGTGGCGCCGAGGAGTGCGGCGCGGCCCAGCCGGCGCAGGTCGATCCTGGCGCGTCCGCGTCTGCGGACGGTCGTGTCGGTGACGGCGGCTTCCGCCGCGCTCACAGGGTTGGTGGCCTCTGCGCTCATGGGGCACCTCCGGCAACGTCGACCGGCGGTGGGCGGGCCAGGCGTGCCCGGGGGGCCGGTGCTTGATGCTACCGACCCCACCACGTGGCGCAGTCGCCCTCTCGCTCAGCGTGAACGGGATCACCCATTCGAGCGACAAATCAGTCGTTGACTGTTTCGATTTCTTCGCTTCCTTCGATTCCGCCGAGCCACGCGGGGTCGACGGTGCCCGAGGCGACGATCACGGCGGGGCCCGTCATGTCGATCCGTCCGTCGGGGTGCTCGGTGATCACCAGGGCCCCGCCGAGCACGTCCACGGTGTACGTGACCGGGGTGCCGCTCACGGCGGGGTCGGCGCCGTCCCGGCGGGCGGTGGCGACGGCCACGGCGCAGGCGCCCGTGCCGCAGGAGCGGGTCTCGGCCGCGCCGCGCTCGTGGACGCGCATGGCCACGTGACGGGGGCCGCGGTCGGCGACGAACTCGATGTTCACGCCGTCCGGGTAGACCGTCGCGGGCTCGTACGGCGGCTCCGTGAACAGGTTGCCCGCGTGGGCGAGGTCCTCGACGAAGGCGACGGCGTGGGGATTGCCCATGTTCACGTTCCGCGCGGGCCAGCTGCGGTCGCCGACGGTGACGGTCACTCCGGCGTCGGGGAGGACCGCGCGGCCCATGGCGACGGTGACGGAGCCGTCCTTGTCGAGGTGGACGCGCTTGACCCCGCCGCGGGTGGCGACGGCCACCTCACCCGCGGAGACGTGCCCGGCGTGCTCCAGGTAGCGGGCGAAGACCCGCACCCCGTTCCCGCACATCTCGGCGACCGAGCCGTCGGCGTTCCGGTAGTCCATGAACCATTCGGCCTCGTCGGCCATGTGCCGCGCCTCGGGGTGGGCGGCGCTGCGCACGACGTGCAGCAGCCCGTCGCCGCCGATGCCGGCACGCCGGTCGCAGAGCCGTGCGACGGCCGCGGGCGACAGGTCGACGGCGTTCTCCGCGTCGGGGACGATCACGAAGTCGTTCTCGGTGCCGTGGCCCTTGAGGTAGGGGAGCGGCGAGGTCAGCGTGCTGGTCACGAGCCCAACTGTACGGGGTGGTGCCGACCGGCGGCCGGGTCGTCCACAGGGCGGTCGCACGAGGGCGGGGAGATCGGCGGCGTGTCCGGGTCGTCCCTCGGTACCCGTGCCGGGCTCGCCCGGGATTCCGGTCAGCGGAGGCGGGCGACGCGCCAGACCGCGAGGGCGACCAGGGCCGCGGCCGTCGAGACGTACAGGGCGAGGTACCGCCAGTTCGGGCGCTCGCCCGAGCCCCGCTGCGGGAGCCCCGGCCAGGTGTAGCCGACCTTGCGGGCGGCCATCATGCCCCAGCCCGCCGCGCAGGAACTGATGAGCAGCCCGAGCATGGCGAGGACGGCGCCGCCGTCCCCCGAACCGAAGGCGAGCGGGAAGGCGAACATCAGCGAGCCGACGGCGGCGAGAGCCACGATCGGGGCGAGCTGCCAGATCCGCAGGCGGCGCTGGGGACGGAGCTCGACCTCGACCTCGTCGGCGTCCACCTCGACGGCGGTGCCCGCCACGTCGTCGGGGCCGTCCGGGGTCAGTCCGGGGGTGCCGACCGGAAGGTCGCCGTCCGTCGGACGGTCCGCCGGGGTGTCGCCCGTCGGCTCACCGAGCGCCGCTTCGCGCTGTTCTCTGTCGCGAGGGCCGGCCTCCATCGCCACGCGCCCTCCCCACTCGGACTCCACTTGGTCGATCGATGCTCGATGATGGCACGCTCCTGACCGCCGGAATGACGGGCAGGGCGTCCCGATGCCATCACGTGATCAGGCTGTAACCGCTCGTTCGACCAACGACAGCGCCTCTCGCGGGAGTTCCCCACGGTGATCGGCGGCCCCGCTGAGCCAGTGGACGCGCGGGTCGCGGCGGAACCACGAGTCCTGGCGACGGGCGAAGCGCTTCGTCGCGCGCACGGTCTCCGCGCGCGCGTCGTCCTCGGTGCACTCCCCCGCCAGCGCGGCGAGGACCTGCTGGTAGCCGAGGGCGCGGGCCGCCGTGCGCCCCTCGCGCAGGCCCTGGGCCTCCAGGCCGCGCACCTCGTCGACGAGGCCGGCCTCCCACATCCGGTCCACGCGCGTGGCGATCCGCTCGTCCAGCTCGGGCCGGGCCACGTCGACGCCGATCTGCACCGTGTCGTAGACGGAGTCGGGACCCGGCAGGTTGGCGGTGAACGGCTTGCCGGTGATCTCGATCACCTCGAGCGCCCGGACGATACGGCGACCGTTGCTGGGCAGGATCGCGCGGGCGGCCTCGGGGTCGGCTTCGGCGAGCCTGGTGTGCAGGGCGCCGGAGCCGCGCTCTTCGAGCTCGGCCTCCAGACGGGCCCGGACGGCCGGGTCGGTGCCGGGGAACTCCAGGGCGTCGACGGCCCCCCGTACGTACAGACCGGAGCCGCCGACGAGGACGGGGGTGCGGCCGGCGGCGAGCAGCCGGTCGATCTCGGCGCGAGCGAGCCGCTGGTACTCGGCGACGCTGGCGGCCTCCGTCACGTCCCAGATGTCGAGGAGGTGGTGCGGGACTCCGCCGCGCTCCTCCGGCGTCAGTTTGGCGGTCCCGATGTCCATCCCCCGGTAGAGCTGCATCGAGTCCGCGTTGACGACCTCGCCTCCGAGTTGCTGAGCCAGGAATACACCCAGATCGGACTTTCCGGCTGCCGTGGGGCCGACGACGGCGATGACCCGCGGGGCGGGAGCTGCGCTTCTCACCGCCCCAGTCTCGCAAACCTCCCGGCCCGTCCCCGAATGAGCGACGTGACGGGCCCCATCCGACTTCGTTGCCTGTTGCGAGGTTCCGGCCGTCGATCGCCACGGAACCCCTCCCATCCGAGTACGCTATGGAGTGAATATGGGCGTTTTTGCAGTGTTTCGCCGTAAGAAGAAGGATGTGGCAGCGGTCTCGCCGGAGCCGGAGGAAGCCGGGGCCGTCGCTCCGGCGGAGGACGGCGACGCGGAGTCCGGGGCGGACGCCACGGAGGCCGCGACCGGAGCCGTGGAGGCGAAGGACACGGCCGAGGCCGCGGAGGTGGCCGGAAGCAGGGACGGTACGGAGGACGCGGAAGGCGTCGACGTGGACGAGGCGGTGGCCGTACCGGTCGCCACGGAGGCCGTGGAGATCCCGAAGCAGCAGTCGGCCGAGGCCGCAGCGGACAACGAGGCGGGCGAAGGCGCCCGTCGCTAGGCCCCCGGGGTCCTGGGGGCAGGACACGGAACTCGGGCCCCACGGGGGTCCGCGGAGGGAAGGTGCCCCATGGGTCTCCTGGATTCGTTGAAGGCCAAGCTCGGCCCGGCCAAGGAAAAGGTCGCGGACCTCGCGCAGCAGCACGGGGAGAAGATCGACCACGGCCTGGACAAGGCGGCGAAGCTGGTCGACGAGAAGACCAAGGGCAAGTACAGCGACAAGATCCAGTCCGGCACGGGCAAGGCGAAGGACGCCATTGACCGGATCGGTCACAAGGACGACAGCACCCCCGGGGCCGGCGGCACCACGGGTGCCCCTGGGACCGGTGGCACGCCTGGTACCTCCGGAACCAGTGGTACTTCCGGGACCGGCGGGACACCTGGTACCTCCGGGACCGGCGGTACGTCCGGCACGCCCGGGAGTGGTGGCACGACCCCGCCGCCCGCCGCCTGACGTCCGGCGTCACGCCTCAGTCCCTCCGCACGGCGGACGGCCGCGGAGCACCTCGCTCCGCGGCCGTCCGCCGTCTGCCGTCGTTGTTCCCTCAGGACCAGGCCGCGACGAAGTACCCCACGCCGTACGGCGCGTCCTCGAAGAGCAGCCGGCCGTCGAGACCCGCCTCCTCGGCGGCGCCCGCGAGGACCTGCCAGGGAGCGCGGCCTGCCACCTTCAGCTCGTACGCGGCCTCCGGGTCCAGCGCGAGCAGCGCGGCCACGTCGGCCGCGCCGAGCGCCCGGGCGGCCTGCGCGTCGAAGCCCTCGGCCCGCTCGTCCAGGTACCCCGGGGCCTTGACGGTCCGGCAGGCGCTGCCGTCACCCATCACCAGGAGGGCGACCCGCTCGGCGGAGGCGGCGAGGCCGCGGCCGATCCCGGCGCAGACGTCGGGCGTGGCCGACTCGTCGACCCCCAGGCCCTCGATCGGCGCGTCGGCCCAGGCGGCCCGGCCGAGGAGCCAGGCCCCGACGGCGAGGGACGCGGGCAGGGGCCGGTCAGTGCCCGGCACGTCACCGGTCGGTTCCCCATCGGCGGGGCGGTCCCCGGCCGGGGCCTCGCCAAGGCGTACGGAGAGATCGACGCCGAACGCGGCGAAGGAGCCCGCGGAACCTGCCGGGAAGACGCCGTGCGCGCCCTCGGGCGCGGGCCCCACGACGTACAGCCGGTCGGGGCGGGCGGCGGCGAGCAGCCCGACGGCGTCCGCGCAGGCCGTTCGCGCGGCGTCCAGCTCGGGGGCGGCGCCGGTCGCGACCTCGGGCACGAGGAGCGGCGGGCAGGGGCAGACTGCTGCGGCGACAAGCATGATCCGCAGCCTACTGCGCGACTCCGACGGAGCGGCTTCACTGACGCACCGGGCCCGTCGGCGTACGGCGCACTCGCGGACCGGCCGCCTTTCGCCGCACACGCGGACCGGCTGCCTTCGCCGTACACGCGGACCGGCCGCCTCCGCCCTACTCGCGGGGCGGATTCGGCGCGGGCCGGGGGGCCGCCCGCCCGGTCCGGGCCGTTGGACCGGGCCGTCAGCCCGGTCAGGGTTTTCCGCCGGTGTGGACGCGTCCCCGGCGCGCTGACGTGTCTGTCCGCGCGCCGGTGGTCCCCCGCTCCGGTCCGGTCAGTGGCTGCCGCAGGCCGGGGCCTCGGCCGCCGGGAGCGGCTCCGGAACGCCGATCTTCGGCAGGCCGAGGAGCACGCCCGCCGGCTTCGCGGTGGCCTCGGCGGTGCGCTTCTCCCAGGCGTCACCGGCACGGGTACGGCGTACCGACGCGACCGGTCCCTCGGCGAGCAGGTGGTGCGGGGCGGCGTACGTGATCTCGACGGTCACCACGTCACCGGGGCGGACGGCCTCCGCCGGCTTGGTGAAGTGGACGAGCCGGTTGTCGGGGGCGCGGCCCGAGAGGCGGTCGGTGGCGCCGTCCTTGCGGCCCTCGCCCTCGGCGACCATGACGTCGAGGGTGCGGCCGACCTGCTTCTTGTTCTCCTCCCAGGAGATCTCCTCCTGGAGGGCGACGAGCCGCAGGTAGCGCTCCTGCACGACCTCCTTCGGGATCTGGTTCTCCATGTCGGCCGCCGGGGTCCCGGGGCGCTTGGAGTACTGGAAGGTGAAGGCGTTCGCGAAGCGGGCCTCGCGGACGGCGTGCATCGTCTGCTCGAAGTCCTCCTCGGTCTCGCCGGGGAAGCCCACGATGATGTCGGTGGAGATCGCCGCGTGCGGGATGGCCGCGCGGACCTTCTCGATGATCCCGAGGAAACGCTCCTGCCGGTACGAGCGGCGCATCGCCCGGAGGATCGAGTCCGAGCCGGACTGCATCGGCATGTGCAGCTGCGGCATGACGTTCGGCGTCTCGGCCATCGCCGCGATCACGTCGTCGGTGAAGTCGCGGGGGTGCGGGGAGGTGAACCGGACCCGCTCCAGGCCCTCGATCTGCCCGCAGGCGCGCAGCAGCTTGGAGAACGCCTCCCGGTCGCCGAGGTCGGAGCCGTACGCGTTGACGTTCTGGCCGAGGAGCGTGATCTCGGAGACGCCCTCGGCGACCAGCGCCTCGATCTCGGCGAGGATGTCGCCGGGGCGGCGGTCCTCCTCCTTGCCGCGCAGGGCGGGGACGATGCAGAAGGTGCAGGTGTTGTTGCAGCCGACGGAGATCGACACCCAGGCGGCGTACGCGGACTCGCGGCGGGTCGGCAGCGTGGAGGGGAACGCCTCCAGGGATTCGGCGATCTCGATCTGCGCCTCCTCCTGCACGCGGGCGCGCTCCAGGAGGACGGGCAGCTTGCCGATGTTGTGCGTGCCGAAGACGACGTCGACCCAGGGGGCCTTCGTGACGATCGTGTCCCGGTCCTTCTGGGCGAGACAGCCGCCGACGGCGATCTGCATGCCGGGGCGCGCGGTCTTCATGGGGGCGAGCCGGCCGAGGTTGCCGTACAGCTTGTTGTCGGCGTTCTCGCGGACCGCGCAGGTGTTGAAGACGACGACGTCGGCGTCTCCGTCCGAGCCCTTGGGGGCCCTGACATAACCCGCCTCTTCCAGCAGACCGGAGAGCCGCTCGGAGTCGTGGACGTTCATCTGGCACCCGTAGGTCCGGATCTCATAGCTCTTGGTTGTTTGCACGTCCACTGACGGGCTCCGGTCGCTGCTGTTGGTCATGACTCAAGAGTAGGTGCTCCCGGAAGATGCCAGGCCCGAGCTGCCACCGAACCGGGGGCACGGAAACCCGGACCTGGTGCCGGGCATCGTCCGGCACGGTGCCGGCCACCGCTGAGGCCCGTGCCGGAAGACAGGTCGCTGCCCGGCACGGGCCTCGGGCGTCTCCCTCCGTTCGCGTGAATCGCTGTCGTTGCTCGGTGTCACGGTGGGTGGCCGCCCCGGTGTGCCTCCATCGTGGGTCCGGCCCGTCAACCAGGGCCCTGCTGCTTCTGCCCGGGTCTGCTGCCCGCTGCTGGAGCTCACCGCGAAGGGGTTCGCCCGTGGAGACCAGCCGACGAGACGTCCTGCGAACCGGAGCGGCCGTCGCGGTCGCCGGGAGCCTGATCGGGCTGGGCGGCGAGGGTGCGGCCGCCGCCGTCCACACCCCCGCCGCCGGTCCTCCGTTCGCGGGTGAGGGTGTCGAGCCGGCCGCCTGGCGCGAACTGAGGCGGCGCGTCAGTCCGGCCGCCGGCCTCTACCGCCCGGGGGCCGCGGAGTACGCGGCACGAGCGACACCCGACAACCAGCGCTACGCGTCCGTCCGCCCGGCTGGTGTCCTCGTCTGCGCGACTGAGGGCGACGTGGCCACCGCGGTCCGGTGGTGCGCCGAACACGGCGTGCCCTTCGCCCCTCGCTCCGGCGGCCACAACTACGCGGGTTACTCCACCACCCCTGGTCTCGTGATCGGCCTGCGCGCTCTGAAGGACGTGGTCCCTCAAGGGAACCGGCTGCGTCTCGGAGGCGGCGCCACGAACTCGGACGTGTACGAGGCCCGTGCGGCCAACCTGTACTTTCCCGGTGGGCGCTGCCCGGAAGTGGGCGTCGCCGGGCTCACCCTCGGTGGCGGGCTCGGGTTCAACGACCGCAAGTGGGGTCTGACCTGCGACCGGCTCGCGGAGACCCGGGTCGTACTCGCCGACGGGACGCTGGTACGCGCGGCCGACGACGAGAACGCCGACCTCTTCTGGGCCTGCCGGGGCGGGGCCGGCGGCAACTTCGGCATCAACACCGGCTTCGTCTTCGACGCCGTGCCCGTCGCCCGGCTGCGCGCCACCGTCTTCGACCTGACCTTCGCCCTGGACGCGGGCGTCCAGGTGATGCGCGAACTGCGGCACATCCTCGACGCCGACCGCGACAACGACTTCGACGTACGGATCGGCTTCAAGCACGCCGGCGACGGCACCACCGCGCTCTGGGTCCTCGGGCAGCGGCTCGGCGACGAGAGCGCCCTGCGCCGCCGGTTCACACCCCTTCTGCGGCTGCGACCGACGCGGACCCTCATCGAGGAACGCGGATTCTGGCACGCGCAGGACTACCTCATGGAACCCCTCGGAGCGAAGGACGCCTACGCATCCAAGTCCCTCGTCCCCGACCGGTGGCCCACCTCCGACACGGTGGCCGCCGTCGCCGACTGGACCCGCGGCTGGCGGCCGGGACCCGGCCGGGCCACCGGCTACATCACCCTGTTCGCCATGGGCGGCGAAAGCGCCGCGCCCCGCCCGGACGAGACGGCCTACCCGCACCGCCGCGCGACCTTCGTGATCGACATCGGCACCCACTGGCAGCCCGGCCTCCCGTCCGCCGACGTACGCGCCCTCCTGGAACAGACCCGCACCGCCCACCACATGCTCTGCCGCCGCCTGTCCACCCGCGCGGCCTACGTCAACTTCCCCGACCCGGACCTGCACGACTGGCAACACGCCTACTACGGCCCCAACTACGACCGCCTCGTCGCCGTCAAGCGACGCTACGACCCCGCCGGCCTGTTCCGCTACCAGCAAGCCATCGGCCGTCCCCGCGTCTGAGACACGGCCCCGGGCACGCCCGGGAGGGGTTCCGTACGGAGCGAGCGGTCCTTGCCAGGGCCGCCGCCCCCTCGGGAGGAAGGCTCCCCGTGTGCGCGTCGGCCCGGTCACGTGTGGGGCACCCCCTGCTCCACGTGCCGGCGTCCTCGCGTGCCGAGGGGCTTCGCATACGGACGGGGCGACGACCGCGCCGACGGCCAAGCAGCGGACAGCTGCGGCGAGTCCTCACCCCGGATCTCGCGGTGGCGGGCGCTGCCCGCGCCCGTGCCGCTCCGTTTTCGTGCGCTCCGCGAAGCAGAGTGAGGGCGGCGGCGGAGCCGACATGGGCATGGGGTCTCCCTCGGGACAGAGGCGAGTGGGCGAGCTCGGCCGGGGGGCCAGGGGCGGACAGGGGACTGTCCTCAAGATCACCGAGTGCAGACCGACGCTAGCCGCACGGGCCCCGGCGCCCCGGCAGGACACACGGCGCGACGCGCACCCCGGCGGCCGCTCACCGCTTCGGCGGAGCGCACTCGGGACTGATCATTTTCGGATGTGCCCGACGGCGCGTCCCGGCCGCCGCACCCGACCCCGCGGCCCGCCTTCGCCCTGGCCCCGCAGGCCGACGAGGACACGGCAGCGGCGTCACCCCCGTCACCAGCACGAGGACGGGCACGTCCCGCATCTCGTACTGACGCGTACGGACACCGTCCCAGGCCCCGCGCGGGCACCTCACACCGCCGTCCCTGGCCAGGGACGGCGGCGACCTGGCAGGATCGCGGCATGCTCGCCTCCCTCTCCCGTGCCGCCCGCCGCCGTGTCCTCGCGGCCTCGGCCGCGCTGCTCGCGGTGTGCGGGGTGCTGGTGTGGTGGCTGATGCCCTTCGGTTCCTCCGTGCCGAGCGGCTCGGTCACTTTCAGTACAGGCGTCCCCACCGGCGTCTACCAGCGGTACGGCAAGCTGCTCCAGCAGGCTCTCGCCCAGGACCTGCCCGAGGTCTCGATAACGCTGGAGGACAGCGAGGGCTCCCAGCAGAACCTGGCCCGGGTGGCCTCGGGCAAGGCCGACTTCACCATCGCCACGGCCGACGCGGTGGCTCAGTACCAGCGCGAGCGCAGGCCCGGCTTCGAGCGGCTGCGCGGCTGCGCCCGTCTCTACGACGACTACGTCCAGCTCGTGGTGCGCAAGGGTTCGTCCCTGCAGCGGGTCCAGGACCTGCGCGGTCTGCGGGTCGGCGTCGGCCAGGACGGGTCAGGTGTACGGCTGATCGCGGACCGGGTCCTCGCGGCGGCCGGTCTCACCCCCGTACGCGACATCGAGCCGGTCTCGATGGGCATCGACACCATGCCCGGCCTCCTGGAGAAGGGAAAGCTCGACGCGTTCTTCTGGTCGGGCGGACTGCCCACCCAGGCGGTGCAGGAGCTGTCCGAGCGCTTCGAGGTCCGGCTGCTCCCGCTGGACGCCGCCCTGGTGGACCGGCTCCATGACGTCGGCGACTCGACCCGCCACTACCGCTCGGCCGCGATCCCCGCCGACGCGTACGCCAAGGCGCAGGACGGCCGGCCGATCGAGACCCTCGCCGTGGCGAACCTCCTGGTCACCACGGCGGAGGCCGACGCGGACCTGGTGGAGGGCTTCACGCGTACGGTGATCAGGAGCCGCGACCGGATCGGCAGCAAGGTCCACCCGGCCCAGCTGGTGGACCTGCGGACCGCCGTCTACACGGAACCCCTGACCCTCCACGACGGCGCCCGGCGCTACTACCGCTCGGTGAAGCCGTAGCGGCAGGACGTCCCTGGGGCGTGCCCTGGCCCTGTCGGCAGGACCCAGCGGTTCCTACCGCGCCGTCCCCCGGTCCGGCGCGTGCCGGGGGACGGTGACCGTCACCCGGAGCCCGTGCGGCTCGTTCGGGGCGAACGCGAGGCTTCCGCCGCCCGCCGTCAGCAGGACGCGCGTGATGGACAGGCCGAGCCCCGAGCCCTTGATGTTCTGGTGGCGTCCGGAGCGCCAGAAGCGGTCACCGACCCGGCCGAGCTCCTCCTCGGTGAGGCCGGGCCCGTGGTCGGCGACGACGACGGCGACCGTCGACCGGTCGGGGACGACCGTGACCGTGACCTCCTCGCCCGCCGGCGTGAACTTCAGCGCGTTGTCGATCACCGCGTCCAGGGCGCTGGAGAGCGCCACCGGGTCCGCCCAGGCCGTGACCGCCCCGCATTCCCCGGTGAGCGGGACGCCCTTGTCCTCGGCGACCGGCCGCCAGGACTCGACCCGCTCGGCGGTGAGCGCGCCGACGTCGACGAGCCGGAGCTCGGCCGCCGCGTGCTCGGCGAGCGCCAGGTCGAGGAGGTCGTCGAGGACCTGCGAGAGGCGCTTGCCCTCGGTCCGTACGGAGGCGATCTCCTCGTTGCCCTCGGGGAGCTCCATGGCGAGGAGCTCGATCCGCAGGAGCAGCGCGGCCAGGGGGTTGCGCAGCTGGTGGGAGGCGTCGGCGACGAACGCCCGCTGCTGTTCGAGCGCCTCCTCGACGTTGTCGGCCATCTCGTTGAACGAGAGCGCGAGCCGCCGCAGTTCGGGCGGTCCGCCGGTCGCGGCGACGCGGGAGTTCATCCGTCCGGTGGCGATGTCGTGGGTGACGGAGTCTAGGACGCGGACCGGCCGCAGGACCCAGCCGGTGAGCCGGAAGGCGGCCCCGACGGCGAGCAGCATGGCGGCGGACTCGCCCGCGAAGATCAGCAGCCAGCCGCGCAGGATGCGGGAGCGGAGCTGCCTGGTCGGCGAGTCGGTGACGACGACAGCGACGACGTCACCGTCACGGACGACCGGGGAGGCGATGGTGAGCCTGGCGTGGGGCTGCCAGGGCCACACCTGGGGGGGATCGTGGCTGCGACGGCCGAGGAGCGCCTCGCGGAAGGCACGACGGCCCTCTCCCTCGTACGGGACGACCCAGTCCTCGGGTGCGGCGGCCATGGAGCGGTTGTTGCGGTAGAAGACCCCGGCGCGGATGCCGTACACGTCGTGATAGCTGGCGAGTTCGCCGCCGAGGGTGGCCTGCCGCTCGTCGTTGCCGGGGTTGGTCTCGCTGACGAACTGGGCGAGCGCGGCGAAGCGCGCGGCGTCGTCGAGCCGGTCGACGATGACCCGCTGCTGTTCGGAGGCGGCGAGGCTGGCGGCGAGCGGAAAGCCGAGGGCAAGCAGGACGCCGGCCATCAGGATGATGAGCAGGGGGAGGAGGCGGGTGCGCACGAAGGGGCCGTCCGGCGGCTACGCGGACGGGGCGACCAGGCGGTAGCCGACGCCCCGCACGGTCTCGATGAGGGCGGGCATCCGCAGCTTGGAGCGCAGGGAGGCGACGTGCACCTCCAGGGTGCGGCCGGTCCCCTCCCAACTGGTGCGCCAGACCTCGCTGATGATCTGCTCGCGCCGGAAGACGACTCCGGGCCGCTGGGCGAGGAGGGCGAGGAGGTCGAACTCCTTGCGGGTGAGGGGGACGCTCTCGCCGTCGACGCTGACGCGGCGGGTGGGCAGCTCGATGGTGACGGATCCCAGCCGCAGCTGGGTGCCCTCGGAGGGGGCGCCCGTCCCGGCCGTCTCCTCCGCGCCGGAGTGGCGCCGGCTGACGGCGTGGATCCGGGCGAGGAGCTCGCCGGGGTCGTAGGGCTTGACGACGTAGTCGTCGGCGCCGAGGTTGAGCCCGTGAATGCGGGAGCGTACGTCGCCGCGCGCGGTCACCATGATCACCGGGGTGGTGGTGAGCTTCCGGATGCGTCCGCAGACCTGGTAGCCGTCCTGGTCGGGGAGGCCGAGGTCGAGCAGGATCACCCCGTAGGACGGGCGCTCTCCCTGTGCGGTGGGCAGGACGGCCTGGAGGGCCTCCTCGCCGTTGCGGGCGTGCGTGACCGTGAAGCCGTGCTTGGCGAGGATCGCGGAGAGGGCGGCGGCGACGTGGTCGTCGTCCTCGACGAGCAGCAGTCGCATACGTGCCTCCTCCGTGGTGACGTGCCGGTAGCGGCTCTCTGTGTACGAGTCTGTGTACCAGGTGGTACCAGGGCATGAACACCGATCTTCGGTGTCACAGTCAAGTGTCCCCCCGTGACGCCGGTGTTTCCGTTATGCAGCCGGTACGGCCCAGGTGCCCTCTTCACACACTGTGTCCGATTGCGGCCGGATCGTTATGCTCAATTTCCGCTCAGATGTGATGACGGTCATCACATCGGGTCTCTAGTGTCCTCCCCAACCGAGGAGGACGGAGCAAGAGCCCGATGAGCGGAGAGTCTGTGTCCCAGTCAGTGTCCAAGAGGCCTGAGGACACCCCGCGCGCCGCGGACGACCTGGTCGTCATGTCCGGCGTGAACAAGCACTTCGGCGCACTGCATGTCCTCCAGGACATCGATCTGACGATCAGCCGCGGCGAGGTCGTGGTCGTCATCGGACCCTCCGGGTCCGGCAAGTCGACGCTGTGCCGCACGATCAACCGGCTGGAGAGCATCGACTCCGGCTCCATCACCATCGACGGCAAGCCGCTGCCCGCGGAGGGCAAGGAGCTGGCCCGGCTGCGGTCGGACGTCGGCATGGTGTTCCAGTCGTTCAACCTCTTCGCGCACAAGACGGTGCTCGAGAACGTGATGCTGGGGCAGATCAAGGTCCGCAAGACGGAGAAGAAGGCCGCCGAGACCAAGGCCCGCGCCCTGCTCGACCGGGTCGGCGTCGGCACCCAGGCGGACAAGTACCCCGCTCAGCTCTCCGGCGGTCAGCAGCAGCGCGTGGCGATCGCCCGCGCGCTCGCGATGGACCCGAAGGTCATGCTCTTCGACGAGCCGACCTCGGCCCTCGACCCCGAGATGATCAACGAGGTCCTGGAGGTCATGCAGCAGCTGGCCCGGGACGGGATGACGATGGTGGTCGTCACCCACGAGATGGGCTTCGCGCGCTCCGCCGCCAACCGGGTCGTCTTCATGGCCGACGGCAAGATCGTCGAACAGGCGACGCCCGAGGAGTTCTTCAGCAACCCGCGCAGCGACCGCGCCAAGGACTTCCTCTCCAAGATCCTTCACCACTGAGCGAGTTCGGGCCTATTCTTCCCAACTCACGCCTAGTAAAGGGACATTCCTCCATGAAGCTTCGCACCACCTCCGCGGCCGCCGCGGCCGCCGTCGTCCTCGCCCTGACCGCCACGGCCTGCGGCGGCGGTTCGGACTCCGGCAGCAACGGCGACAAGATCAACATCGGCATCAAGTTCGACCAGCCCGGCCTGGGCCTGAAGACCCCGGACGGCAAGTACGCCGGCTTCGACGTCGATGTCGCCCGTTACGTCGCCAAGGAGCTCGGCTATGCCGAGGACAAGATCAACTGGAAGCAGGCGCCGAGCGCCGAGCGCGAGAACCTGATCAAGAACGGTGACGTCACGTTCGTCGTCGCCAGCTACTCGATCAACGAGAAGCGCCTCAAGGAGGTCGACTTCGCCGGCCCGTACTTCGTGACCCACCAGGACCTGCTGGTACGCGCCGACGACAGCTCGATCACCAAGGTCGAGGACCTCAACTCCAAGAAGCTCTGCTCGGTCACGGGCTCGACCTCCGCGCAGAACGTCAAGGAGAAGCTGGCCCCGAAGGCCGACCTGCAGCAGCTCGGCGGCTACTCCGAGTGCCTGACCGGCCTGGAGAACAAGCGCGTCGACGCCCTGACCACGGACGCCTCCATCCTCGCGGGCTACGCCGCGCAGAAGGAGCACCAGGGCAAGTTCAAGCTCGCGGGCCTCTCCATGAGCGACGAGAACTACGGCATCGGCCTCAAGAAGGGCGACGCCGAGCTCAAGGGCAAGATCAACAAGGCCCTGGAGAAGATGGTCTCCGACGGCAGCTGGGACAAGCTCGTCAAGCAGCACTTCGGCCCGTCGGGCTACAAGAACGACCCCGCGCCGAAGATCGCCGGCTGACCCGTCCCGCCCGGTCCGTGACGGCCGCCCCGCTCGGGGGCTGCCGTCGCACCGGCACCGGCCGCTGCCCACGCACCGGCCTCCACACCGACCGACCACCAGGGGAGAGCGCGGGGCATCGTGTTCGACTTTCTTGATTCCGGGCAGTACGACCTGCTCGGCGCCTTCTGGGTGACGGCGCAGCTCGCCCTCTACTCGGCCATCGGCTCGCTGATCTGGGGCACGGCCTTGGTCGGCATGCGGGTCAGCCCGGTCCCGCTGATGCGGGCCTTCGCCACCTCGTACGTCAACCTCGTCCGCAACACCCCCCTGACCGTGGTCATCGTGGCCTGCTCGTTCGGCCTCGACCAGACTCTCGGGATCACACTCGGCGGCGAAACCTTCGAGTCCATCGGCTTCCGGCTCGCGATCCTCGGACTCGTCGCGTACACCGGCACCTTCGTCTGCGAGGCGCTGCGCTCCGGCATCAACACCGTGCCGCCCGGCCAGGCCGAGGCCGCCCGAGCGCTGGGCCTGAGCTTCACCCAGGTCCTCACCCTGGTGGTGCTCCCGCAGGCGTTCCGCGCGGCGATAAATCCGCTCGCCAACGTCCTGATCGCCCTCACCAAGAACACCACCGTCGCGGCGGCCATCGGCGCCGCCGAGGCGGCGTTCCTGATGAAGGGGATGATCGAGAACGAGGCCGACGCGCTCTTCGTGGTCTTCGGCATCTTCGCGTTCGGCTTCATAGTCCTCACTCTCCCCTCCGGCCTCTTCCTGGGCTGGGCGGCCAAGCGTCTGGCGGTGAAGCGATGAGCTCCGTCCTGTACGACACCCCCGGACCGCGCGCCAAGCAGCGGAACGTCCTCTACACGATCGTCTTCCTCATCGCCCTCGGCGTGGTGGCGTGGTGGGTCCTGGCCGCCCTGGCCGACAAGAATCAGCTGGCCGCCGAGAAGTGGACGCCGTTCGTCTCCGACTCCCGCGTCTGGACGACGTATCTGCTGCCCGGCCTGACCGAGACCCTCAAGGCCGCCGCACTCGCCATCCTCATCGCGCTACCTCTCGGCGCCCTCCTCGGCATCGGCCGGCTCTCGGACCACCGCTGGGTACGCGTGCCCGTCGGTGCGGTCGTGGAGTTCTTCCGCGCCATCCCGGTGCTGCTCCTGATGATGTTCGCGAGCGCCCTCTACGCGAACTACTCATCCGTGAGCTCGGACTTCCGCCCGCTGTACGCGGTGGTCACCGGCCTGGTGCTCTACAACGCCTCGGTGATCGCCGAGGTCGTCCGCGCCGGTGTGCTCTCGCTCCCCCGGGGCCAGGGCGACGCGGCCGAGGCGCTCGGCATGCGCAAGGGCCAGACGATGATGTACGTCCTGCTCCCGCAGGCCGTGACTGTCATGCTTCCGGCACTGGTCAGTCAGCTCGTCGTGATCGTCAAGGACACCGCGCTCGGCGGCGCCCTGCTCGGCTTCGGCGAACTTCTCAGCCAGAACCGGCAGATCACGGCCAACTACGGTGCCAACACGATCGCTACCTTCACGGTCATCGCGCTTATCTACATCGGCGTCAACGCGATCCTCACGAACCTCGCCGCCCGTCTGGAGAAGCGTCTCCGGCAGGGCAAGAAGTCCCCCAAGGTGACGCTCCCCGCCCAGGCGGGAGCCCCCGAAGCGGCGACGAAGACGGTCAGCGGCGCCTGACCCCGACGGGGTCCATGAGGCAGCAGGGGTGGGCCGGAGCGGCACCGACTTCAGGTCGGCCGCACCGCGCCCACCCCGTCGCTTGACGCAAGCACCCTCAGTGGGTTGCATACGTTCTGTGATCAAGCACCGGGCTCGTGCCACACTCAGCTGTGCTGCCCCCATGACCGTCCGGCCTTCAGGAGCCGCGCCGTGGACCCGGTGATCATCGTGGGCGCGGGCCCTGTCGGCCTCGCGCTCTCCCTCGCGCTCGCCGCGCAGGGCGTGCCCAGCGTCGTCCTCGACGAGGGCTCCGGCAAGGAGGAACTCCGCCCCGCCCGGAGCGTCGTCCTCCGCGCCGACATGGCCGCCATGGTCGAGCGGCTCGGCTGCGCCACCCTCCGTGACGAGGGGGTCCGCTGGGTCGGCTGGCGCGGTATGCGCCGCCGCCAGCTGGTGCGCCACCTCGAACTCGACCTCGGTCTCGGCGGTACGGAGGAGTGGTCCGAGGACCCCGACGCGCCCTCCGCCCCGGCCGCGCCGCTGCACATCCCCCAGCACGCCCTCGCGCGCGGACTGCGCGACGCCATCGGCCACCAGAAACTGATCCGGCTCGTCACCGAGGCGCGGCTCGACACCATCGAGCAGGACCCGCACGGGGTCGTCGCCCACACCCGGGGCCCGGCGGGCACCTGGTGGCGCGGCAGCCATCTCGTCGGCTGCGACGGCGCCCGCTCGACCGTACGCAAGCTGCTCGGGATCCGGTTCCCCGGCCGTACGGCGGTGGAACGGCACGCGGTCGCCGCGCTCCGCACCGAACTCCCCTGGCCCGGCGAAGCCCTGCTGCACCGTCAGCCCCCGTGGCGGGGCGCTCCCGAGGAGATCACCGCCCGCCCGCTGCCCGACGGGGTGTGGCGGATCGACTGGCTGCTGCCGCCCCGGGGCGACCTGGTCACCCCGGACGCGCTCGTCGCCCGGATCCGCGAGACGCTGGCCGGCTGGTGCGACGGCGTCACGCCCCCGTACGAACTCATCGACACCGGCGTCCACACCCTGCACCACCGGCTCGCGCGCCGCTGGCGGGCCGACCGGGTCCTCCTCGCCGGGGAGGCGGCCCACCTGCTCGGCGCGGTCGGCACCCAGGGCCTCGACGAGGGGCTCAGGGACGTGGACAACCTCGCCTGGAAGCTCGCCCACACCTGGCACCACGGCGCCTCCGAACGGCTTCTGGACAGCTACCAGAGCGAGCGGCGTTCCGCCGTCGCCCACCGGCTGCGCGCGGCGGACCAGTCCCTGCCCGTGCTCCGCGGCGGCGGTGGGCTGCGGACGTACCTCCCGGGTGCCACACGCGGCCACGACGCCCTCCTCACCGACGGCCATGTGGGGCGTGGGCCGCTCGGCGCGCCCCCCGCGTACCCGCACTCCCCCCTCGCGCCTCCGTACACCGAGGGTCTGACCCCCGTGGGCACGCCGGTGGGCGCCCCCGTCGAGGACGTCCGGGTGACCGCCCCCGACGGCACGACCGTACGGCTCAGGGACCGGCTCGGTCAGGGCCGCTTCCTGGTCCTCCTGGTCGCTCCCGGCACCGAGGTCTGGGACCGGCGCCACTGGCAGGGCGCGGGGCTGATGCCCCGGCTCGACGAGGCGGTGCGCGGCCTCCCGGCGAAGGCGGAGATCCTGGTGACCGAGGCGTACCCGGGCGCTCCTGCCCACACCGTCCTGCTCGTACGTCCCGACGGGCACCTCGTCGCCGCCTTCTCCGGGGTGCGCCCCGAGGAGCTGTACGCGGCGGCGGACGCGGCCCGCGGCGGCTCGGCGAACGCCGAGGGCGAGACGGGACCGGACGCGGACGTCGAGGTCGTGGCCGAGGTGTCCGCCAAAAGCTGACCGCACGACGGACACGCGTTGATTCCCACCGGCGCGCATGGTGTACTCCGGAACGTGACCGACACCGATGTGCGCCTGTGGCGGAGGGTCCATATGGACCTCGTCCGCTATGCGGGCTGCGTGTGTCGCCCCGCCTGCTGATCTCGCCCTCTTCCCGCGCGCCCGCCACTGCCGCATCCGTGTGCCGTGTGCCGCCGCGCGCTCTTCGCGAACCTCAGGACGGTCACCCGTGTCTCCACACACCCCCGCCCCTTCCCCCTCCCTCTCGCCTTCTCCTTCTGCGGCCGATTCCTCCGGCGGTCCGACGGCCGCCGATCTGCTCGACTTCGTCCGGCGCACGGCAGCGGACCGGGAACTGGTCGGCTCCCTGCCGCTCGACCCCGAGGGCCGCACCTGGGTACGGCTCGACGGCCCCGGCGGCAGCGAGGCCTGGCTCATCGGCTGGCCGCCCGGCACCGGCACCGGCTGGCACGACCACGCCGAGTCCCTCGGCGCCTTCGCCACCGCGCGCGGGACCCTGACCGAGAACGCGCTCGCCGTCCGGCTGCCGGTGAGCGGCTGGAAGACCCTGGAACTGGCCGAGGGGCTCGACCGCTCCCGCCGTCTCGGCGAGGGCGGGGGCCGCGCCTTCGGCACGCACCACGTGCACGAGGTGCTCAACGAGTCACCGGACACCCACGCGGTGTCGGTGCACGCCTACCATCCGCCGCTGCCGCTGATCCGGCGGTTCAGCCGGACGGGCGCGGTGCTCCGTCTTGAGCAGGTCGAGCGTCCGGAGGACTGGCAGTGAGCGACGAACGCGTAGGCATCGACGAGCTCCTGGAGCGGATCAGGTCGGGCCTCGACCGGATCGCTCCCCGGGCCGCCCATGAGGCGTACGAGGCGGGTGACGCGCTCCTGGTGGACACCCGCTACGCGGCCCTGCGGGAACGGGACGGTCTGATCCCGGGCGCGCTGGTGGTGGAGCGCAACGAACTGGAATGGCGGCTGGACCCCCGGGGCAGCCACCGGGCGCCGGAGGCAAGCAGCCACGACCTGCGGGTGGTGGTCTTCTGCGACGAGGGCTACGCCTCCTCGCTCGCGGCCGAGTCCCTGCGTCGCCTCGGCCTCCACCGGGCGACCGACGTGATCGGCGGCTTCCAGGCCTGGAAGGCCGAGGGCCTCCCGGTCCTCCCCCCGACCAGGGCCGACTGAAGTCCGCCCCAGCGACGCCGGAGGCATGACGGTCGGCTGGTGACTCCCTCCTCCGGGAGATCAGAAGGATTCGTCGAGGCCGTCCGTGTCCTCGCCCTCGGCCTCCAGCGCCTGGCGGACGACACGGAGGGCCATGCCCTCGGGATACCCCTTGCGGGCGAGCATCCCGGCGAGCCGCCGCAGACGCCGGTCGCGGTCGAGTCCGCGGGTGGCGCGCAGCTTGCGGGCCACGAGCTCGCGCGCCGTGGCCTCCTCCCGCTCGGAGTCGAGCTGCTCCACCGCCTCCTGGATGAGGGACGGCTCGACGCCCTTCGTCCGCAGCTCACGGGCGAGAGCCCGGCGGGCGAGGCCCCGGCCGTGGTGGCGGGACTCCACCCACGCCCCCGCGAAGGCGGCGTCGTCGATGAGCCCGACGTCCTCGAAGCGGGAGAGGACCTCCTCCGCCACCTCGTCGGGGATCTCCCGCTTGCGCAGCGCGTCGGCGAGCTGCTTGCGCGTGCGGGGGGTCCCGGTGAGCAGGCGCAGACAGATCGCCCGCGCCCGCTCAGCCGGATCCTGGGGTGACAGCTCCTTCTCGGCCCTCGACGAGTCGGGGCTGTCACCCGGCCATTCGGTGCGACCGGTCACCGGTTCAGCTCTTGACCGCGGTGGCCTTGGTCGCCTTCGCGGTCTTGCTCACGGGTGCCGGGACGCTCTTGGCGGCGTCGTCCGTGCCGGCCGCGTCCGCGGCGACCGCCGCGTCCGCCCCCGGCTCGGCCTTCGCGGCCTCGGGCCGGACGCCGACGCCCAGCTTCTCCTTGATCTTCTTCTCGATCTCGTCGGCGAGGTCGGGGTTGTCCTTCAGGAAGTTGCGGGCGTTCTCCTTGCCCTGGCCGAGCTGGTCGCCTTCGTACGTGTACCAGGCACCGGCCTTGCGCACGAAGCCGTGCTCCACGCCCATGTCGATCAGACCGCCCTCGCGGCTGATGCCCTGGCCGTAGAGGATGTCGAACTCGGCCTGCTTGAACGGGGGCGCGACCTTGTTCTTGACGACCTTGACGCGGGTGCGGTTGCCGACCGCGTCCGTGCCGTCCTTGAGGGTCTCGATACGGCGGATGTCGAGACGCACCGAGGCGTAGAACTTCAGGGCGCGGCCACCGGTCGTGGTCTCCGGCGAGCCGAACATCACGCCGATCTTCTCGCGGAGCTGGTTGATGAAGATCGCCGTGGTCTTGGACTGGTTGAGCGCGCTGGTGATCTTCCGGAGCGCCTGGCTCATCAGTCGGGCCTGGAGGCCGACGTGCGAGTCACCCATCTCGCCCTCGATCTCCGCACGCGGGACGAGCGCGGCGACGGAGTCGATGACGATCAGGTCGAGGGCGCCGGAGCGGACCAGCATGTCGACGATCTCGAGGGCCTGCTCGCCGTTGTCCGGCTGGGACAGGATCAGGTTGTCGATGTCGACGCCGAGCTTCTTGGCGTACTCGGGGTCGAGGGCGTGCTCGGCGTCCACGAAGGCCACCTGGCCGCCGGCCTTCTGGGCGTTGGCCACGGCGTGCAGGGTCAGGGTCGTCTTACCGGAGGACTCCGGTCCGTAGACCTCCACGACGCGGCCGCGCGGCAGGCCACCGACGCCGAGGGCGATGTCGAGGGCGGTCGATCCGGTGGAGATCACCTCGATCGGCTCCTGGACGCGGTCACCCATGCGCATCACGGCGCCCTTGCCGAATTGGCGTTCAATCTGTGCGAGCGCGGCGTCGAGCGCCTTCTCGCGGTCGGTTCCTGCCATGGGTTCCACCCGGTTTGCTTGAGTCGATCGCTTCATGTGAAAGACGCTAACCCCTGCCACTGACAATGGGCCCCGGCGTCCCCTCCGGCCTGTGGACAACTCGCCGACAACCCCGCGATTCCAAGGACCGGACTCCCATGAGAATGGATGTTCGATTTCAGTGTCAAGCGCACCACGCCCGGGCCGGTGCCCTGTTCCCGGGCCGTACCGAGGCCGACCCCAGGCGACGAGACGCGGCAGCGAGCGCACCCCTCGCACCACCGCGGCTTGTGACGGTCGTCATGGAAGGCGGTGGGCTTCCTGGCCACGACGTCTCCCAGCCCTCTCCGACGGAGACGCCGTCCCCGGTGGCACTCGCAGTCAGAGGGCGCTCCCGCGGGCGCCGGCTCCTGCCACCGAGGGGTGCTGGAGCGCCATCCACAGGTCGCCGCCGTTCGGGTCCAGTCGCATCAGGGTGAGGGCCTTCGCCGGGAGCGGTTCCGTCCGCAGGGCGTACAGGTCGGGGGTGGGGGCGAGATCGCGGGTGGCCGCCTCCAGGATCTCGCCGAGGGTCGGCGCGTCACCGGCCAGCGGGCCGAGCGCACCGGTGACCAGGCTGCCGAGGACCTTGCGGCGGAGCACGGCCGGGTCGTCGTTCAGGAGCCGACCGCTCACAGGCGGTGCCGGGATCCCGTACCGGGCCAGCCGGGCGGGGCTGATGCGGATGTCGGCGAGGTCACGGTAGACGAGGCGCCTGGCCCGGTCCTCGGCGTCGACGACGACGAGCAGGTTCTGACCGTGCGCCTCGAGCGCCACCCCGAGGTCCAGCAGTTCCAGGCAGGCCCCGAGGGCCAGCCGCGCGAACCCGACGGCCCGGTCGAGCCGTTCCTCCGGCGGGCGGGAGGCGAGGAGCGCGGGCAGAGCCGCCACCGGGACGATCCTCTCCCCGGCCGTCGCGTCCGCGTGGACATGCGGCGACTCGCGCAGGAGCGCCGCCAGGTCGGCCGTTCCCGCCCCGGCCACCGCCAGGTTGCGGGCGATGCGCAGCCGCCCGTCGAGCCGGCGGACGAGCCGCTCGACGAAGTCGGAGGTCGCGACGGCGTGGGTGACGGTGTACTCCGAGATGTCCCGGACGGCCGAGGTGAGCCGCGTACTCAGCGACGTCTTGACGTGCGTGGCGCCGCCGATGTCGAGCGTCCGCAGGGAGAGCAGGGGGTGTCCGGCCGGACCGGGTCGCAGCGGCCGGCCTGACAGGACGTGCCGGGCCTGCCAGGGGTGCACGGGGATCAGCACGGCGGCGCCGTCACGAAGCTCGCGGGGCCACTCCCCCGACACCGCCGCCCCCTCGACCACGGCCAGCCGCAGGGCGACCACGGGCCGGTGCTCCGGCGCGTAGGCCAGTTGCTCGGCTGCGGAGAACCCGGGCCGGGAGCGGCAGCCCGGATGATACGGATGGCCGTCGGTCTCCCCCTGCTCCCACTCCCAGGGATGGACCGGCGGAGTCTCCCGTCGAGGCGCCGTGCGCGAGAGGGCGAGCGACGCGGCACTGTGGTCGAGCTCGGCGGCCAGCCGGCCGCCTCCCGGCACGGCCAGGGCGGTCACCAGTTCAGCCGGGTGGTCGTACCGGGCCCCGTCGAGGCGGAGCTCGGACACCGAGGCGGCCGTCGCCCAGGGGTCCGAGAGCGGGCCGCGCAGACGCCGCCCGTCGGCCAGGCACAGCGTGACGCCTTCGCCGTCGGCCGTGCGCGCGGCGATCCAGGGCATCGGCTCATGGACGAGACCGCGCCAGAGCCGTGTCAGCACCGCGGCCCTGGCACCGGGAAGCTCCGCGGCGTACGCGGCCGTCAGCGCCGGCCGGACGGTGTCCAGCTCGGCGGCGAGGGTGCGCTCCGCGGCAGTTCGGCACATGCGGATGTTCTATCGCAGTCGAACGCAATCCACACATACTGATGTCGATGAACAGACTCACGCGGGCCGCCGACGCGCTGGCGGTGACACCCCTGCTGAACTGCCTGCTCCGCGAGGCAGCGGACCCAGCGGCGGACCCGGTGGCGGACGCGACAGCGGGGGCCGAGGACCGGGCGGTGGACCGAGCGGCGGGCCGGTCGGTGGACCGAGCGGCGGACCTCGTGGCGGACCAGGCGGCGGCCCCTGCCGTACGGCAGGCCGCTGACCCTGCCGAGGCCCCCGCCGAGCCCCCCGCCCGCGACCTCACCGAGGACCTGTCCACCGCGTACACCGTCCACCGTCTGCGCGTCAGCGGCCGGCTTCTGCGCGTCCGCCCCGGCCACCGCACCTCCGACGCCGAACTGTGGACGGGGCACATCTGGCGTCCCCTGCGCCACGCGGAACTCGTCGACCTCGCCGTCCGGGAGATGCACGCCTCCACCGGGCGGACCAACCCGGCGCTGGCCGCCGAGATGGCCGCGAGCCGTACCGCCGTGCGGGCCGTACTCGCCGCACGCGCCCGTACGGCACCGCCCGAGGACCCCTGGCTACGCTCCGAACAGGCACTGGTCATGGGCCACCCGTGCCACCCCGCCCCCAAGGCGCGCACCAGTGGCGGCCCCCCTGCCGCCTGGCTGCGCTACGCCCCCGAGGCGTACGCCCAGTTCCCGCTCGTCCTGCTCGGCGTACGCGAGGACGCGGTCGTCGAGGACGGCGACACCCGGGCCCTGGACGCCCTCGGCGAGGCACCCCCCGGCTACCGGCTGCTTCCCGCCCACCCCTGGCAGCTCGAACTGTCCGACCGGGCCACGCGCGTGCGTACCGCCTTCGCCGAGGGGCGCCTCGTCCGTCTGGGCGTCACTCCCCGGTCCGCGCGGCCGACGGCTTCGGTGCGCACCCTGCACGTCCCGGGGGACGGCTCCCGGGACGGCGGGGACCTGTTCCTGAAGTTCAGCCTCGACGTACGGATCACCAACGACGTCCGCCGGATGCGACGGCACGAACTGCTCCACGTACGCCGCACGGACCCGCTCGTCACCGCCGCCTTCGCGGCCATGGACGGTCCCGCGGCCTGGCTCAGCGACCGCGGCTACCGGACGGTGGACGGCCTCTTCGAGACCTGCGCCGTCGTCGTCCGGGACGGCCTCGACCGGCATCTGGTCCCCGGTTCGACCGCCGTGCTGGCCGCCGCGCTCGCCGAGGGCTTCCCCGGCAACCCCCTCGACCGCGTCGACGATCCCCTGCCCTGGTGGTCGGCCTATCTGCGGTGTGTCGTGGCGCCCGTCCTGGAGGCGTTCGCCCGCTTCGGCGTCGTCGTGGAGTGCCACCTGCAGAACACGCTGGTCGCGGTCGACGCTCAGGGCGCCCCCGTCCAGGCCGTCTTCCGTGACGCGGAGGGTGCCAAGACTGTCCCTCCGATGCCCCGCGCGGCGGCGTGGCGGAGGCTCGTCTACTGCCTCGTCGTCAACAACCTCTCCGAGATCGCCGGTGCCCTCACCCACCGCTTCCCGGGCTCAGGACCCGCCCTGTGGGCCCTGGCCCGCGCCGAGTTCGAGCGGGGCGGGCGGCTGCGGGCCCTTCCCGACGTCGAGGGCCTGCTCGACTCCCCCACCCTCCCCGGCAAGGCCAACCTGCTCTCCCGCTGGATCGGTGCGGAGGCGACGGCCCCGCACTACCTCCCGGTGCCCAACCCCCTCGCGAACGGCCGGGCCCGGCGCCTCCCGTGACCGAGCCCGCCGCCAGACCCCCAGGCCCAGCACCACGAAGGGCCCGCACGACACCCACAGCACGGCCGGGATGAGCACCAGCGCCCACCATTCGTCCGCCGTCCCGAACATCATCGAGGCCCCCCGAGTCCGCCCCTTCCCGCACCCGTGCCCCGGCGGAGCCCGGCCGCGAACCGCTCCCCGGCGACCCGCTCCCGCGCGAACCACCCCCGGAACGGCCCCCGCCTATCCTTCGACGCATGTCCCTCCCGCCCCGTTCCCCCGGCCGGTCCCCCCGCGAGCGTCTTTCGCCGCGGGCCGCCGACGCCCTGGTGGCGGGTGCCGTCCTGGTCGTCGTCGCCGTGTGGACCCTCGTCTCGGCGCGGTACGCGAGCGAGCCCGTGGTCCGTACGGTGCTCGGCTGGGCGCTCGTCCTGGTCGGGTGCGGGGCGCTGTACTTCCGTCGGCGTCAGCCGGTCGCGGTGGCCGTCGTCACGCTGCTCGCGTGCGTCGTCTACTACCCGCTGTCCGCCCAGGACGGCCCGCTCATGATCACCTTCGCGCTCGCGCTGTACACGACCGCCGCCGAAGGCCGGTTCGCCGCCGCCGTCGCGCTCGCCGCCGTCACCCTGCTCGCGGTGGGCCTCGGGGAGGTCCGGCAGCAGCCGGGCCACCGCCAGATCGACGACACCTCGCTCGTGATGCTGGCCGGCTGGCTGATCAGCCTCGTCGCGGTGGGCCGGGCCCAGCGCACCCGGATCGCCTATCTGCACGAGGTGGAGCAGCGGGCGCTCGCGGCCGAACGCGAGCAGGAGGCCCGCGCCCGGCAGAGCGCCACCGAGGAGCGGCTGCGGATCGCCCGCGAGGTGCACGACGTGCTCGGCCACAGCATCTCGCTGATCAACGTCCAGTCCGGTGCGGCGCTGCACCGGCTCGGCAAGGGGCCCGCGCCCGAGGCGGGGCTCGTCACCGCGACCGAGGCCCTGGAGGCCGTGAAGGCCACCAGCAAGGACGCGCTGCGGGAGCTGCGGGCGACCCTCGGGGTGCTGCGCCGCGCCGACGAGCCGACGCCGACCGCCCCGTCCTCCTCCGGTCTCGCGCTCCTCGGCGATCTCGCCGAGCGGGCCCGGGGTGCCGGTCTCGACGTCCGTACGGAGTCCACCGGCACGCCCGTGCCCCTGCCGCCGCCCGTCGACCTCGCCGCGTACCGGATCGTGCAGGAGTCGCTGACGAACGTCACCCGCCACGCGGGCGCGAGGACCGTCCGCATCACCCTCGACTGGGGAGCGGACGTGGTACGGCTGCGGATCGAGGACGACGGCGGGGGCGCGCCGGAGGGGCGGCCGCTGGGCAGCGGCATCCGGGGCATGGCGGAGCGGGCCCGGGCGTTCGGCGGCGAGCTGACCGCCGAGAATGGGGCCGGCGGCGGTTTCCTGGTGGACGCGCGGCTGCCGCTCTCCGTACCCACCGTGCCCGAGGGGGACCCCCGATGATCCGTGTCGTGCTCGCCGACGACCAGACCCTGGTCCGGGCCGGCTTCCGGTCGATCCTCTCCGACGAGGAGGACATCGAGGTCGTGGGCGAGGCCGGGGACGGGGAGCGCGCGATCGGCCTCGCCCGCGAACTGCGCCCCGATGTGGTCCTGATGGACATCCGCATGCCGGTGCTCGACGGCCTCGAGGCCACCCGCCGCATCACCGCCGACGAGCGGCTCGCGGGGGTACGGGTGGTCATCCTGACCACCTTCGACGCGGACGACCATGTGTACGGGGCACTGCGCGCGGGCGCGTCGGGCTTCCTCGTGAAGGACACCGAGCCGATGGAACTGCTGCACGCGGTACGGGTCGTGGCGCGCGGCGACGCCCTGATCGCCCCGGCCGTGACGCGCCGCCTCATCGCCGAGTTCGCGGCACGGGCCGATCGGCAGCCCGATCCGAGCCCCCGGCTCAACGCCCTCACAGAGCGGGAGCGCGAGGTTCTCGGTCTGGTCGGCGCCGGGCTCTCCAACGACGAGATCGCCGGCCGGCTCGTGCTCTCCCCCGCCACCGCGAAGACCCATGTCAGCCGGATCATGACCAAGCTGGCGGTGCGCGACCGGGCGCAGCTGGTGATCCTGGCGTACGAGTCCGGGATGATCACGCCGGGCTGGCTGGCGTAACCCGTTCCGGTGCCCCGGCCCGTAGGGGACCGGGGCCGGCCGTCGCGACTCGGGGAGTACGCGCGCGTGGGCCGGCGCAACCGCTGGGGTACGGCCGGTGTCCACCGGGGGCTGACGCCGGGCCGCTGACCGTACGCCGACGCTGTACGGGTGAACCAGGACGTACTCGATCTCGCGCGGCTGCAGTTCGCCCTCACCGCGGGCGGCCACTTCCTCTTCGTCGCCCTCACCCTGGGGCTCGCGACGGTCGTCGCCGTGCTCCAGACGAAGGCCACGTTCGGCCGGAAGCCGCTGGACGCCCGCATGGTGCGGTTCTGGGGCCAGTTGTACGTGATCAACTACGCGGTCGGGATCGTCACGGGTCTCGTGATGGAGTTCCAGTTCGGCATGGCGTGGAGCGGGCTCACCCATGAGGCGGGGAACGTCCTCGGTGCCTCGCTCGCCGTGGAGACGATCGTGGCGTTCTTCGTCGAGTCGACTTTCCTCGGCCTGTGGATCTTCGGCTGGAACCGGCTCAACCGCTGGGCGCATCTGGCCGCGATCTGGATCGTCGTCCTGACCGCCTGTCTGTCGGCGTACTGGATCCTCGTCTCCAACGGCTTCCTCAACCACCCGGTCGGGTACGGCTCCGAGCACGGTGAGCTCGTGCTCGACGACCCGGTGGCGGTGCTGACCAATCCCTCCGCGCTGCTCGCCTTCGGGCACGTGCTCGCGGGGGCGCTGCTCACAGCGGGCTTCTTCATGGCCGGGGTGAGCGCGTACCACCTCTTCCGGCGGAGCCCCGAGTGGGCGTTCTTCGGGCGCAGCCTGCGGTTCGGCGTGTTCCTGTCGGCGCCCGCGCTGATGGTGACCGCCGTCTTCGGCGGAGTGCAGTTCGCCGTCCTGGACGCCTTCCAGCCGATGAAGTCGGCCGTGTTCAGCGGGAAGTCCGCCGAGATCGCTCGGGTCCAGGCGGAGCTGACGGAGCGCTTCGGCCCTGGTGACTACGTGCCCTCGGAGGCGTGGACCCGGGGCGGCGCGCTGCTGATGCTCATCAGCTTCGCCCTGATGATGTACCTCTGCTTCGCCGGGGTGATCCTGGCCTCCTTCAGGAAGGTCGTCTTCCGGTTCCGCCTCTGGCATCTCGTCCTGATGGCGGCCGTGCCTCTGCCGTACCTCGCGATGATCAGCGGCTGGGTCTTCCGGGAGTCAGGGCGCCAGCCCTGGGTGGTGTACGGGCTCCTCAGGACGGAGGACGCGGTCTCGGACCTCTCCCCCGGCACCATGCGCCTCTCCCTCACCGTCTTCACCACGGTCTTCGTCCTGCTCGCCGTCCTCAACGCCTGGCTCCTCACGCGGCACGCCCGCCGGGGCCCCGTCGAGTCGGGCCTCGGCCACGACGAGCGCCCCGCCGAGGGCGAAGAGGACCGTGCGCCCGACCCGTCCGCGGCGCTGCCCGCGCCCCGCTACTGAGCCGAGTCCCCGAACGTCCCTTTCGTACCGCCGAGCATTCTGTCGTGCCGCCCGAGCATCCCTTTCGTACCGCCGACCATCCCTTTCGTACAGCCCCGAGGAAAGCCCGAGGAGCCCCCGTGGAGACCCTGGCCATCGTCCTGCTCGCCTTCTTCGCGGTGGGCTGGTCCGTCCTCGCCGGGGCGGACATCGGTACCGGCATGCTCACCCCCTGGCTCGGCCGGAGCGACCACGAGCGGAGGCTCGTCCTCACCTCCTTCGCGCCCTTCTTCCTGGGCAACGAGGTCTGGCTCGTCGCCACCGCCGGCGTCCTCGTGGGCTGCTTCCCGGCGCTCGAAGGAGACCTGCTGAGCGGTCAGATCCCGGTCGTCGTGGCCCTGCTGACCGGCTGGACCGTCCGGGACGCGGGACTCTGGTCGCGCGGCCGCGGCCCCGGTCCGCGCTGGCGCGCGACCTGCGACGGGGCCGTGACGTGCGGAAGCTGGACCGTCGCGCTGTCCTGGGGGTGGCTGCTCGCGGCCCTCCTCACCGGGCGGCCGTACACCACCGCGACCGGCCCCTCGGCCGTCCTCACCGCGCTCGCCGTGGCCGCCCTGTTCGCCGCGCACGGGCTGGGTTTCGCCACGCTCCGGCTCACGGGACGGCCGTACGAGCGTGCTCGCCTGCTCGTCGGGCACGCCGGGCGCCCCTGGCAGTCCTTCGCGCTCACCGCGGGCCTGATGGGCGGCCTTCCGCTCTGGGCGGGGACCGCGCTCCCGCTCCCCGAGCGGGCGGCGGCCCCTTCCACGCTCGGTCTGCTGGTGCCCGCCCTGCTGTGCGTCACCCCGCTGCTCGTGGCCGTGCAGGCATGGATCTGGCACACCTTCCGGCACCGGGTCACCCGGCCCTCGTACCTCTGAGCCGCGGGCTCACGAATCCTCGGGTGCGCCGGTCTCCTTCTTGTGGTGCAGGGCCTTCTGCAGCCGGGCCACGACCGCCTCGCCGTATCTGCGGTGGCCGTGGACGCGCGGGTCGTCGGTCACGTCGTACCGCTTCACATAGGCGCCGAGGAAGGCCTGGAGAGTGGCGACGGCCGGGATGGCGATCAGCGCGCCGACGGCACCGAGCAGCGCCGTCCCCGCGACGACCGAGCCGAAGGCCACCGCCGGGTGGATGTCCACGGTCTTGGAGGTGAGCTTCGGCTGGAGCACGTAGTTCTCGAACTGCTGGTAGGTCACGACGAAGCACAGCACCCACAGCGCGTACCAGGGGTTGACGGTGAAGGCGATCAGCATCGGCAGCGCACCGGCCAGGTAGGTGCCGATGGTGGGGATGAACTGCGAGACCAGGCCGACCCACACCGCGAGCGCGGGCGCGTACGGCACGTCCAGGATCTCCAGGAGCACGAAGTGCGCGACGCCGGAGATGAGGGCCATGAGCCCGCGCGAATAGAGGTAACCGCCCGTCTTGTCGACCGCGATCTCCCAGGCCCGCAGCACCTCGGCCTGCCGGGCCGGCGGCAGGACGGAGCAGAGGGCGCGCCGCAGCCGGGGCCCGTCTGCGGCGAAGTAGAACGAGAACAGGAAGATCATCAGAAGCCGGAACAGGCCGCCGAGGACGGTGGCGGAGACGTCGAGCACGCCGGAGGCGCTGTTCTGCACGTACTTCTGCAGCCAGTCGGAGCTCAGGAGGCTGTCCTGGACCTCGACCCGCGACAGGTCCGTGTGGAAGGTCTGGTTGATCCACTTGATCACCGAGTCGAGGTACTGGGGGAAGTTCTCGACCATGTCCACGATCTGGCCGGCGAGCATCGAGCCCAGGAGGACGACGAAGCCGATGCCGAAGACCAGAACGGCGAAGAAGACCAGGAAGGTGGCGAGGCCCCGGCGCATCCCCCGCGCGGCCATCCGTCCGACCGCCGGTTCGATGGCGAGGGCCAGGAAGAAGGCGAGCAGGATGTTGACGAGGAGGCCGACGAGCTGGTGGAAGGCCCAGTTGCCCAGCAGGAAGCAGGCGTAGAGCGCGAGGGCGAGGACGAGGGCGCGGGGCAGCCAGCGCGGCATCCTGGCGGCCGGATCGCCGGCCGCCACGGACGCCGCGCCTCCGCCGTCACCACCGCCGTCGCCTCTGTCGGCCGGGGCCACGGAAGCGGTCGGTGTCGTCGCATCGGCCGAAGCCGTCAGGTCGGTCGTCTCGGTGTCGTCAGTCGGGGCCACCCCGTCAGTCTCGCGCACCGCACGGACATTCCACCCCGGGACCCCGCGCATCGCCTCCGGCCACCCCGCCCGGCTCCGTCCCGCACCGTGCCGTCGCCCCGCCCGGCCACCCGCCTCCGGGCCTCCGGCCGCCCGAATTCGGCCGCCCGCCGTACCCCCGGCCGCGCGTCGGCCGGTCGCCGTACCGCCCGCCAGTCACCCAATCCCTCGCCCGCCGTACGCCCGGCCCGGTCGCCGTACCGTCCGCCGGTCACCCCGTCCTTCGCCCGCCGGTCACCGCTTGTCGGCGGGCACGTCGACGGCCGCGCACACCGCCCGCCACACGTCCTTCGCCTCCCAGCCGGCTTCCAGCGCCTCGCGTACCGTCCGGCCCCCGAGCTCCGTCATCACATGGTCCCGCGCGAAGGACTCGGCGTAGGACTCACCGAAGTGGTCCGCCATCCGCTCCCAGAAAATCGTCAACCGCATGACCCCAGTATCCCGCTCCCAAGAGTGCAGCCCGCTCCGTAAGCCTTGTCACCGCGTCTTTCCGCCCTACGGTCGGAGCATGGCCGAAAAACCCCTCTCCTCTCCGCCCCCGACCCCGCTGGCCCGCGCCGAGCGCTTCGTCTGGCTGACGGCCCGTGTCCTCGAACAGCGCAGGTTCGCCTACCACTTCCTGCGCGGCGGCGCGGATCAGGTGGAGACGGCCCTCGCGGCGCACCTCAACGAGGACGGCGGCTACGGCCACGCGCTCGAACCCGATCTGCGCGGACCGGTCAGCCAGCCCCTGCACACCGCGCACGCCCTGCGGGTCCTCGACTCCATCGGCCGCTGCGGCGGGCTGCGCGTGGAGCGGATCTGCCGGTACCTCACCGAGGTGTCCACCCACGACGGGGCACTCCCGGCGGTCCACCCGTCCCAGCGCGCGTACCCGTCGGCTCCGTTCGCCCCGGTCGTCGACTCCCCGCCGAGCGCGCTGCTCACGACCGGCCCCGTCGTCGGGCTGCTGCACCGCAACCAGGTGTGGCACGCGTGGTTGTTCCGTGCCACCGAGTTCTGCTGGTCGGCGGTGGAGTCGCTGGAGAAGTCCCATCCGTACGAGATCGAGGCCGCGGTCGCCTTCCTGGACGGGGCCCCGGACCGCTCGCGGGCGGAGGTGGCCGCCGACCGCCTCGGCCGTCTCGTCCGTGAACAGCGGCTCGCCGTCCTGGACCCGGACCGGCAGGAGGACTACCCCCTGGCCGAGGGTTACGCGCCGGGGGAGCTGCACTTCCCGCACGACTACGCGCGCGTGCCGGACTCGCTGGCCGCCCGCTGGTTCACGGAGGAGGAGATGGCCCGTTCCCTGGACCGGCTCGCGGCCGACCAGGAGGAGGACGGCGGCTGGCCGATCCGCCGGCGGGCCTGGGCCCCCGGGTCGGCCCTTGAGGGGCGGCCGATCGTCACCGTCGAGGCCCTGCGCACCCTGCGCGCCCACGGCCGCCCCGTCGGCTGAGCCGGGCGAACCGGCCGCCGCCGTGCGCCCGAGGGGTGATGGTCGCGGCTGCCGCCGGAGTACCCAGGGCGCGGCCAGTCGCGAGCCGGCCGGAGGTTCGGCTGTCGCGGGCCGGCCGGGTTCGGCTGTCGCGGGCCGGCCGGAGGTTCGGCTGTCGCAGGCCGGCCGGGGTTCGACTATCGCAGGCCGGCGCGGAGCACAGCCCTCACCAGCCCAGGGCCCGTACCCCCGCCGTGACGGCGACGGCCGCGCCCACGACGACCAGGAACGGTGCCCGCAGGACGAGCGCGACGGCCGCCGCCGCGAGTCCGGCCGCGCGGGCGTCCAGGACAACGGTGCTGCCCGCGCCGAACGTCTGCTGGGCGGTGAGTGCGGCGAGCAGCGCCACGGGGAGCAGGGCGGCGAGCCGCTGGACGAGCGGACGTTCGAGCGCTCCGGCGGGTACGAGCAGGCCGAGCAGCTTGACCAGGTAGCAGCCGGCCACGGTGAGGCCGATCGCGATCCAGACGTTCATCGGGAGTCCTTCTCTCGTCCGGCCGGGGCCGTGCGGCGGCGGCCCTGGAGCCAGAGCACCGTGGGTGCGGCGAGGGCCGCCGCCAGGACCGGGACCCCCGCCGGCAGCACGGGCAGCAGCCCGAGGCCGAGCAGGACGGCGATGCCGGCGGTGGCCCGCTCGGTCGCCGACTTCAGCATGGGGGCGAGCAGGGCCAGGAAGACGGCGGGTCCTGCCGCGTCGAGCCCCCAGGCGGCGGTGTCGCCGAGCGCCTCGGCGCCGAGCGCCCCCAGCAGGGTGGTCGCGTTCCACAGGACGTACAGCGTGAGTCCGGTGACGGTGAAGCCGAGGCGGGCCGCCCGGCGCGACGGCTGGGCGAGGGCGACTGCCGTGGTCTCGTCGATCACCCAGTGGGCGGCGAACGGCCGGACGGCCCTCGGCAGAGCCAGGAGCTGGGAGAGCCGCAGCCCGTAGAAGGCGTTGCGGGTGCCGAGGAAGAAGGCGCCGGCGGCCGCCGTGAACGGGTTGCCGCCGGCGGCGAGCGCTCCGACCAGCGCGAACTGTGAGGCGCCGGTGAAGACGAGCAGGCTGAGGACGCAGGTCTGGAGGACGCTGAGCCCGGAGCCCGCCGAGGTGACGCCGAAGGCGAAGCCGGAGAGGCCGACGGCGATGCCGACACCGAGGGCGTCGCGGACGACAGCCGCGTCGGGTTTGGCCGGTGCGCTGTCGCGTATGACGGGGGATGCTGTCTGTTCTGCCACGTCAGGACGGTACGGCGGAGCCGACGGCCCGGTCTTGTACGTTCTTGCGCCGCCGTTCCCCAGGGGGTGTCTTGTCGATCAGGCCGGGCTCGCGGCACGGGGGGCGAGCATCAACTCACCCCCCAGCGACGCCCCCCGGGGTAACACCCCCCCCGCACCCCCACACACACCGGGAAAAAAAACGATAGAAA
>NZ_JBHVZO010000005.1:518738-539574 GCF_042879855.1 Streptomyces sp. NPDC058326
GGTGCTTTTAGTGTCTTGCCCCGCCGTCCCCCCGGGGGTGTGTTTCCTACCCGGCGGGGCTCGCGGCGTCCGCCCCGATCGACAAGACACCCCCTAGCGTCGCCCGCGCTGGTACGCCCCCGGCGGCACCCCGACACTGCGGGTGAAATGCCGGTTGAGATGGGACTGGTCGGTGAAGCCGACGACGGCGGCCGCCTCCGCCGGGGGCGTGCCGGCGTCGAGGAGCCTTCTGGCCCGCCGTACGCGCGCGTCGGTGAGCCAGGTGTGCGGGGGCATCCCGTACGCGTCCCTGAAAGCCCGGAGGAGGGCGAAGGGGCTGGTGCCGAGGTCGCCGGCGAGCCGCTCCAGGGTCGGCGGGTCGACCAAGCGGTCCTCCAGGACGGCACGCGCGCGTGCCGCGTTCCGGGCGCCCGCCGAGCGCGGCGGCAGCGGGGCGACGATCCCGCCGTGACTGCGCAGCATGCGGGCCGTGACCAGCCGGAGCAGACTGTCGGCCGCGAGCGCGTTGCCCTCCTCGGCGGCCCGGTGGACGCCGACGACGAGCCTGGCGGCGTACGGGTCGTCGACGACGGGCGCGGTGAAGCCGACCGAGCCGCGCAGGGCGAGGGTGTCGGCGGCGATGGAGCGGACGATCTCCGCGTCCGGGTAGATCGTCCGGTACGTCCAGCCCTCGGGCACGCCCGCGTGGCCGGTGTGCGGGGTGTCGGGGTTGACCAGGGCGATCTGTCCGGGGCCCGCGTGGACGAGCTCGTCGCGGTAGTGGAAGGCCTCGACGCCCTCGGTGATCGCGGCGAAGACGAAGGTCTCGTGGGTGTGGCGGGCGAAGGCCTTGCGGACGTAGTGGGCGTGCAGCAGGTCGACCCCGGGCAGCTCGGCGTACTGCCAGTACCGTGCCCGCTCCCCGCTCGTCATGCCTCCATTCTGCGACAGGGCCCCACAGCCGCCGTGGAGCGTCCGAATATCCCCAGGTCCCTGCCGTTGTCAGTGGCCGGGTGCACGATGGGGGGCATGGTCAGGTCAGCGCTCGACTCGTTCTCCCCCGCGACCCGTGGTTGGTTCACCGGGGCCTTCACCGCGCCCACGGCGGCGCAGGAGGGCGCCTGGCAGGCCATCGGCGCGGGCTCGGACGTCCTCGTCGTCGCCCCGACCGGCTCGGGCAAGACACTGGCCGCCTTCCTCGCCTCCCTGGACCGGCTGGCCTCCTCGCCACCGCCGGCCGAGCCCAAGAAGCGCTGCCGCGTGCTGTACGTGTCGCCGCTGAAGGCGCTCGCCGTGGACGTCGAGCGGAACCTGCGCTCGCCGCTGACCGGTATCCGGCAGGAGTCGGTGCGGCTCGGACTGCCCGAGCCGGACGTGCGGGTCGGCATCCGGTCCGGCGACACCCCGGCCGCAGAGCGCCGGTCGCTCGCGACCCGGCCGCCGGACATCCTGATCACCACGCCCGAGTCGCTGTTCCTGATGCTGACCTCCGCCGCCCGCGAGGCCCTCGCGGGCATCGAGACGGTCATCCTGGACGAGGTCCACGCGGTCGCGAGCACGAAGCGGGGCGCCCACCTGGCCCTGTCCCTGGAGCGGCTCGACGAGCTGCTGCCCCGCCCCGCGCGCAGGATCGGCCTTTCCGCCACGGTCCGCCCGGTGGACGAGGTGGCCCGCTATCTGTCGCCGGGGCGTGCCGTGGAGATCGTCCAGCCGCCGTCGGGGAAGGAGTTCGACCTCTCCGTCGTCGTCCCCGTCGAGGACATGGGCGAGCTGGGCGGCTCACCCGCCTCCGAGGGCAAGGACGGCGGCGACAAACCGTCGATCTGGCCGCACGTCGAGGAGCGGATCGCCGATCTCGTCCAGGCCCACCGCTCCACGATCGTCTTCGCCAACTCCCGGCGTCTCGCCGAGCGCCTCTGCAACCGGCTCAACGAGATCGCGTACGAGCGGGCGACCGGCGAGCCCCTCCCCGACACGGCCTCCCCGGCCGAGATCATGGCCCAGTCGGGGTCGGCGCAGGGTGCCCCGGCGCTGCTCGCCCGCGCCCACCACGGCTCGGTGTCGAAGGAGCAGCGCGCCCAGGTGGAGGAGGATCTGAAGGCGGGCCGGCTGCCCGCCGTGGTCGCCACCTCCAGTCTGGAGCTGGGCATCGACATGGGCGCGGTGGACCTCGTCGTGCAGGTCGAGTCGCCGCCGTCGGTGGCCTCCGGGCTCCAGCGCGTGGGCCGCGCCGGCCACCAGGTGGGCGCGGTGTCGACGGGCGTGGTCTTCCCCAAGTACCGGGGGGATCTGGTGCAGGCGGCGGTGGTCACCGAGCGGATGCGTTCGGGCGCGATCGAGTCGATGCGGATCCCCGCCAATCCGCTGGACGTCCTCGCGCAGCAGCTGGTCGCCACCGTCGCGCTCGACACCTGGCAGGTGGACGACCTCCTCGCCCTGGTGCGCCGGGCGGCGCCCTTCGCCTCGCTGCCCGAGTCGGCGTTCACGGGCGTGCTCGACATGCTCGCCGGCCGCTACCCGTCGGACGCCTTCGCGGAACTGCGCCCGCGCGTGGTCTGGGACCGGGTCGCCGGCACCGTCACGGGGCGGCCGGGTGCGCAGCGGCTCGCCGTCACCTCGGGCGGCACGATCCCCGACCGGGGCCTGTTCGGGGTGTTCCTCGCCGGCTCGGACCCCAAGAAGGGCGGGGGCAGGGTCGGAGAGCTCGACGAGGAGATGGTCTACGAGTCGCGGGTCGGCGACGTGTTCACGCTGGGCACCACCTCCTGGCGGATCGAGGACATCACCCGGGACCGGGTGCTCGTCTCCCCCGCCCCCGGCGTGCCGGGCAGGCTGCCGTTCTGGAAGGGCGACCAGCTGGGCAGGCCGCTCGAACTGGGGCGCGCGGTGGGCGCGTTCCTCCGTGAGGTCGGCGCCCTCGCGGACGACGACGCGCGGCTGCGGCTGCTCGCCGCGGGCCTGGACGCCTGGGCCGCGGACAACGTCCTGGCGTACCTCAAGGAGCAGCGCGAGGCCTGCGGTCACGTGCCGGACGACCGGACGATCCTGGTCGAGCGTTTCCGTGACGAGCTCGGGGACTGGCGGGTCGTCATCCACTCCCCGTTCGGTGCGCAGGTGCACGCCCCGTGGGCGCTGGCCCTCGGCGCGCGGCTCGCCGAGCGGTACGGCATGGACGCGCAGGTGATGCACGCCGACGACGGCATCGTGCTGCGCCTCCCGGACGCCGACCTGATGGGCCTGGACATGGGCCTCGACCTCCTCGACCACGAACCGGTCGACCCCGGCCGGCACCTCGACACCACGTACGACGCCGACAAGGCGCCCGTCGGCGCCGCCGACGCCCTGTTCGACAAGGGCGAGATCGGGCAGATCGTCACCGACCAGGTGGGCGGCTCCGCCCTGTTCGCCTCCCGCTTCCGCGAGTGCGCCGCGCGCGCCCTGCTGCTGCCCAAGCGGAACCCCGGCAAGCGCACCCCGCTGTGGCAGCAGCGGCAGCGCGCGTCCCAGCTCCTGCAGGTGGCGAGCGAGTTCGGCTCGTTCCCGATCGTCCTGGAAGCCGTCCGCGAGTGCCTCCAGGACGTCTTCGACCTCCCGGGCCTGACGGAGCTGATGGGAGACATCGAGTCCCGCCGGATCCGCCTGGTCGAGGTCACCACCACCGAACCGTCCCCCTTCGCCCGCTCCCTGCTCTTCGGTTACGTGGCGCAGTTCCTGTACGAGGGCGACTCCCCGCTCGCCGAGCGGCGGGCGGCCGCGCTCTCCCTGGACTCCCGGCTGCTCGCCGAGCTCCTCGGCCAGGCGGAGCTGCGTGAACTGCTGGACGCCGACGTCCTCGCCGAGCTGGAGCGGGAGCTCCAGTGGCTGACGGAGGACCGGCGGATCAAGGACGTGGAGGGGGTCGCCGACCTGCTGCGGGTCCTGGGTCCGCTCACCGACGCCGAGCTGGTCGAGCGCGGCGCGGAGGCCGGCTGGGCGGCCGAGCTCGGGAGCGCGCGCCGTGCGATCCGGGTGCGGATCGGCGGCCGGGAGCACTGGGCGGCGATCGAGGACGCGGGCCGGCTCAGGGACGCCCTGGGCACCGCCCTGCCGGTCGGCGTGCCCGAGGCCTTCACGGAGCCCGTCAAGGACCCCCTGGGCGACCTCCTCGCGCGGTACGCGCGCACGCACGGCCCCTTCACCTCCTCCCAGGCCGCCGCCCGCCTCGGTCTGGGCGCGGCCGTCACCGACGGGGCGCTCCAGCGGCTGGCCGCCTCCGGCCGGGTCGTCCAGGGCGAGTTCCATCCCTCCGGCATCGGCCAGGAGTGGTGCGACGCCACGGTCCTGCGCCGACTGCGCCGCCGTTCCCTCGCCGCTCTGCGCCAGGAGCTGGAGCCGGTGCCCCCGGCGGCGCTCGCCACCTTCCTTCCGCAGTGGCAGCACCTGGGCGGCAGCAGCCTGCGCGGCATCGACGGCCTCGCCCGCGCGATCGAGCAGCTCCAGGGCGCGCCCGTCCCCGCGTCGGCCCTGGAGAAACTGATCCTGCCGTCGCGGGTCCGGGACTACGCCCCGGGGATCCTCGACGAGCTGACGACCACCGGTGAGGTGGTCTGGGCGGGCGCGGGCTCGCTGCCCGGCAAGGACGGCTGGGTCTCGCTGTACCTCGCGGACGCGGCGCCGCTGCTCCTTCCGCCGCCGCATCCGCTGGAGCTGTCGGCGCTGCACGAGTCGGTGCTCACGGCCCTCTCCGGGGGCTACGGCCTGTTCTTCCGCCAGATCGCCGACCAGATCCGGGCCACCACGTACCCGGACGCGACGGACCCGCAGCTCGCCGACGCCGTCTGGGAGCTCGCCTGGTCGGGCAGGCTGACCAACGACACCCTGGCGCCGCTGCGCTCGCTCCTCGGCTCGGGCCGTACGGCGGGATCCACCGCCCACCGGGCGCGGCGCACGGTCCCGCGCGGCCGGTACGGCACGCTGACGGGGGCCGCCCGCCCCGTCTCCCGTACGGGCCCGCCCACGGTCTCCGGCCGCTGGTCGCTGCTGCCCCCGCTCGAACCGGAGCCGACGCACCGGGCACACGCGCTGGCCCGTACCCTCCTCGACCGGCACGGGGTGGTCACCCGGGGCGCGGTGGCCGCCGAGGGAGTGGAGGGCGGTTTCTCGGCCACGTACCGAATCCTGGCCGCCTTCGAGGACAGCGGCCAGGCACGCCGCGGCTATGTCGTGGAGGGCCTGGGCGCGGCCCAGTTCGCGATGGACGGCGCGGTGGACCGGCTGCGGGCCGCCGCGACCGCCCGCGACCGGGGCGTGGAGGCGGCGACCGGCCCGCGCGCGCTGGTCCTGGCGGCGGCCGATCCGGCGAACGCGTACGGGGCGGCCCTGTCCTGGCCCGAGCCGCCGACCGGTGCCGGACACAAACCGGGGCGCAAGGCGGGCGCGCTGGTGGTCCTCGTCGACGGCGAGCTCACGCTCTACATGGAGCGCGGCGGCAAGACGCTCCTGTCCTGGCCGTCGGACCCGGACGACCCGGCCCTGAAGGCGGCGGCCGAAGCGCTGGCGGCGTCGGCCCGCGCGGGCACCCTGGGCACGGTCACGGTGGAGCGCGTCAACGGCACGACTGCCCTGACGTCCCCCTTGTCCCGCCCCCTGGAATCAGCGGGCTTCCTGGCCACCCCAAGAGGCCTCCGTCTCCGCGCCTGACCCCCACGGCGACAACCGCCCGGCCCGGCCCCCCACCCGGCAACAAGCCCCCTCACCCCCCACACTGGATCCGTGCCCGAAGGAGACACCATCTGGCAGGCCGCCCATCTCCTGCACTCCGCACTCGCCGGGCGGGTACTCACCCGCGCGGATCTCCGCGTGCCCCGCTTCGCCACCGCCGACCTCACCGGCCGCACGCTCCTCGACGTCACCCCCCGCGGCAAGCACCTGCTCGCCCGGATCGAGGGCGGTCTCACCCTCCACTCGCATCTGCGGATGGACGGCGCCTGGCGGGTGTACGCCACCGGTGAGCGCCCGCGCGGCGGCCCCGACCATCAGATCCGGGCGATCCTCGGCAACGAGGAGTCCACCGCGTACGGCTACCGGCTCCCGGTCCTCGAACTGATCCGCACCGACGACGAGCCCGGCGTGGTGGGCCACCTCGGCCCTGATCTGCTCGGCCCCGACTGGGACCCGGAGGAGGCCGTACGCCGGCTCACCGCCGACCCCGCGAGGACGCTCGGCGAGGCCCTGCTCGACCAGCGGAACCTGGCCGGCATCGGCAACGTGTACAAGTCGGAGCTCGCCTTCCTCGCCGGCGTCACCCCCTGGCTGCCCGTCGGTGACCTCGCCCCCGGAGTCCCCGCCCGCCTGGTGGCGACCGCGCACCGCCTCCTGGAGGCGAACAAGGACCGCCCCGGCCGGCGTACGACCACAGCGCGTCACCCCGGCACGCCGCTGCACGTCTACGGCCGTGAGGGCCGCCCCTGTCTGCGCTGCGGCGCCCCGATCCGCAAGGCGGAGCTCGGTGACCGGGTCACGTACTGGTGCGCCGGGTGCCAACGGGGCCCTGACAACGAACGGGAAGCACTCCCCCACTAATTGACGGCCCGTCAGTTCCACCCGTACGGTCCGGACATGACGACCCTCTCGGCGTACGACCTCACGGGCCGCACCGCGTTCGTCACCGGCGCCGGCAGCGGCATCGGCCGCGCGACGGCCGTTCTCCTCGCCCAGGCCGGCGCCACGACGCACTGCGCGGACCGGGACGGGCAGGGCGTCGAGGAGACCGCGGCCCTCATCACCCACGAGGACGGCACCGCACACTCGCACGTCCTCGACGTCACGGACCGGACCGCCCTCGCCACCGCCGTCCGCGCGGCGGGCCCTCTCCACGTCATGGCCGCGATCGCCGGGATCATGCACACGAGTCCGGTCCTGGAGACCCGTGACGAGGACCTCGACCGGGTCCTCGCCGTCAACTTCAAAGGCGTCCTGTACGCCTGCCAGGAGGCGGCCCGCTCGATGATCGCCGCCGGCATCCCGGGCTCGATCGTGACGATGGCCTCGGGGGCGATGGACACCGCGAGCCCCGGCCTGCTCTGCTACAGCGTCACCAAGG
Organism: Streptomyces sp. NPDC058326; assembly: GCF_042879855.1. NCBI lineage: Bacteria > Bacillati > Actinomycetota > Actinomycetes > Kitasatosporales > Streptomycetaceae > Streptomyces > Streptomyces sp. NPDC058326. Next base: position 525,799 of record NZ_JBHVZO010000005.1, read on the forward strand.
CGGCCGTCGTCCAGCTGACGAAGACCCTGGCGACGGAGGCGGGCCGGTACGGCATCCGGGTGAACGCGGTCGCCCCGGGCTGGATCCGCACCCCCATGACGGACCGCCACGAGCCGGCCGCCCAGCAGCAGGCGGAGGCGGCGATGATCCGTCACTCACCCCTGGGACGGGTGGGGGAGGCCGAGGACATCGCGCATGCCGTCCTCCATCTCGCCTCGGGCGCCTCCGCGTTCACGACGGGCCAGATCCTGCGCCCCAACGGCGGTGTCGCGATGCCCTGGTGACGCGCCGGACCACCAGTCCCGGCCGCCCCGACGAGGCGGCCACATGCACCGGCAGCAGGCTCAGGCCCCAGCCTCCGGCGGCGACCGCCCCCTCGACCGGACCGGCCTCTCCCGGCACCAGCACCAGGCGCAGCACCGCCCACCACCAGAGTCCCCCGGCCGCCAGCCCGATCGCGATGAGCGCGAGCGTCACCGGCGGTATCCGTCGCCGTACCATGGCCGCCTCCTGCGGTCGACGCTAGACCGGCAGGATCACCCTGCGGGAGAGCGCACCGGGGGCAGACCCGGCGCACACCGTACGTATCGCTCCGCCAGGGACGGCCACCCCCGCCCACACCGGCAGGGCCCTCACACCCACGCCCTCAGACGCTCTCCGCGGTGAACATCCAGGCATGCTTCTCGAGTTCGCCGGTCACGGCGATCAGGATGTCCTGGCTGACGGGGTCCGGGTCGGCGGTCGCGCTGATGCGTTCCCGCATCCGGGTGATGACGGCCCCGAGCGCGGCGACGAGGATCTGCACCGCCTTCTCGTCCTTGATCCAGCCTTCGGGCACTGTTCCGATCGCGCTGGACGAGGCCACGGTCGCCGAGCGTCCGTCCGGGTTGACGCCGAGAGCGGAAGCGCGCTCGGCCACGGTGTCGGAGTGCGCCCGGGCAGTGTCCACCACCTCGTCCAACTGGAGGTGGACGGAGCGGAAGCGCGGCCCGACGACGTTCCAGTGGACCTGCTTGGCGACCAGGGCGAGGTCGACCAGGTCGACCAGCGCCCCCTGGAGCGCGTTGCCGACCGTCTTGAGATCGGACTCGGACAGCGGGCTCTTCACGACAGACATGCGGAATCTCCATCCTCGGTCGAACGGTTCCCCCACCATGGCACGCCTGACCGGAACCCGGCATCTCAAACAAATCCACCTCATATACGGGCAGAAATGAGAAAAGCCCGGATCAGCACCCCGTCAAGGGGCACCGACCGGGGCTTCTTCCCGATTCGGTTCAGGCAGCGACGACGTCGACAGCTTCCGCGGGTGCCTTGATGGTCACCCGCTCGGTGGGCACACCGGCCACCGACGTCACCGAAACAGAATTGAGCATGGGGCGACGTACCGGTGTGGGCACCGGTTCGCTCGCCGCCGCCGACTCGGCCAGTTCGGCCAGGGACAGTTCGTCGCTCACTTCACGCATGAGCTCGGACATCCGTACGTCCAGCGCGTCGCAGATCGCGGAGAGCAGCTCGGAGGATGCCTCCTTCTGCCCCCGCTCCACCTCGGAGAGATAGCCGAGCGAGACTCGGGCGGACGAGGAGACTTCGCGCAGAGTACGGCCCTGGCGCTGGCGCTGCCGACGCAGCACGTCACCCAGCAGGCGACGGAGCAGAATCATCGGTGGCTCCCTCCTCGGACCGCGTAGCCGCATCCTTCACGCCCCACCGTACCGCCTTGCGCTGCGGCCGTGCGGGGAGCGATGTCGTGTTCACTCAGGGCTGCAAACATCAATTCCCCCCGTTGTGTTCCGTATCCTGTGCCCGCGCATTTCCCGAGAGTTCCTCATGGAGCAGTTCCAGCACGCTCCGTACGCTCTCTCTACGGATGTCCGCCCGGTTGCCGTTCAACCGCAACGAGGCCACTTTCCCGGCGCGGGCACCGGTCGCGACCGGTCCCGCGACGGCCACGTAGACGGTTCCGACGGCCTGCCCGTCCTGCGGGTCGGGCCCCGCGACGCCGGTCGTCGAGACCCCCCAGTCGGCGCCGAGCCGGTCCCGTACACCGGCCGCCATCTGCAGCGCGACCTCGGGATCCACTGCCCCTCGCTCCGCGAGCAGGGCCCCGTCGACCCCGAGCAGCTCCTGCTTGAGAGGCGTCGCGTAGGCCGTGACGGCCCCGCGGAAGGAGGCCGAGGCCCCGGGCACCCCGGTCAGCTCGGCGGCCACGAGACCACCCGTGAGCGACTCCGCGGCGGCCAGCGTCTGACCACGCTCCGCGAGCAGCGCCAGCACCCGGGCGGCCACGCTCATCGCGTCGCCGTCTCCGACCGCGCGGCCGCCCGCTCCTCCGCGAGCCCCTGGCGTCGCAGCACGACCGCCTGACGGACGTAGTCCAGACCGGTGACGACCGTCAGCACGACGGCCACCGCCATCACCCAGAAGCGCAGGGTGGCCAGCGGCCCGGTGAGCATCAGCACGTACATGCCCACCGCCGTGCCCTGGGCGAGGGTCTTGATCTTCCCGCCCCGGCTGGCCGGGATGACCCCGTGCCGGATCACCCAGAACCGCATCAGGGTGATCCCCAGTTCCCGGGCGAGGATGACCCCGGTGACCCACCAGGGCAGGTCCCCGAGAACGGACAGGGAGATCAGGCCGGCCGCCATGATCGCCTTGTCGGCGATCGGGTCGGCGATCTTCCCGAAGTCCGTGACCAGGTTGTACGTACGGGCGAGGTGCCCGTCGAAGACGTCCGTGATCATGGCGACGGCGAACGCCGCCCACGCCCAGGCCCGCCACGCGGGGTCATGACCGCCGTCCTGGAGGAGCAGCAGCACGAAGCCCGGCACGAGCACGAGCCGGATCATGGTCAGGATGTTGGCGATGTTCCACAGGCTGGCCTGGTTGACGGCCGCCGCGCCCAGCTTGCCGCGGGGCGCCGGCCTGCCGGTCCCGCCCGTCGCGGATGCCGGGACTCCGGTCATCTGCCCGCCTCCTCGAAAAGACACTCGGCCACCAGGTCGACGCCTTCCGTGCCGACGACCTTCGCCCTGACCATACGGCCCGGGGCCAGGTCGGGGCTCTCGCCGTCGGCCGTGGTGAGGACCACCTGTCCGTCGGTCTCGGGGGCCTGGTGGGCGGCGCGGCCGATCACACCGTCCTCGTCGTCGACGGACTCGACCAGTACCTCAAGGGTCTCTCCGATCCGCTCCTCCGCGCGCTGCGCGGTGAGCTCCTCGGCGAGCCGGGAGAGGTGGGCGAGCCGCTTGTCGATGACGTCCTGGTCGAGCTTGTGCTCGTACGTGGCGGCCTCGGTGCCGTCCTCGTCGGAGTAGCCGAAGACGCCGATGGCGTCGAGCCGCGCGTGGGTGATGAAGCGTTCCAGCTCGGCGAAGTCCGCCTCGGTCTCGCCGGGGAAGCCGACGATGAAGTTGGAGCGGGCACCGGCCGTCGGGGCCTTGGAGCGGATGGTCTCCAGGAGCTCCAGGAAGCGGTCGGTGTCGCCGAAGCGGCGCATGGCCCGCAGCACGTCGGGGGCGCTGTGCTGGAAGGACAGGTCGAAGTACGGCACGACCTTCTCGGTCGACGTGAGGACGTCGATCAGGCCGGGGCGCATCTCGGCGGGCTGGAGGTAGCTGACGCGGACGCGCTCGATGCCGTCCACGGAGGCCAGCTCGGGCAGCAGGCTCTCCAGGAGCCGGATGTCGCCGAGGTCCTTGCCGTAGGAGGTGTTGTTCTCGGAGACCAGCATGACCTCCTTGACCCCCTGCTCGGCGAGCCAGCGCGTCTCGTTGAGGACGTCCGAGGGACGGCGCGAGACGAAGGAGCCGCGGAAGGAGGGGATGGCGCAGAAGGAGCAGCGGCGGTCACAGCCGGAGGCCAGCTTCACGGAGGCCACGGGGCTGGTGTCCAGGCGGCGGCGGAGCGGGGCGCGCGGCCCGGAGGCGGGCGCGAGGCCGTCGGGAAGGTCGGCCGGCGCGTCGACGGGGGCCTCGGCGGCGGCGCCGTGCCCCGGCAGGGCCACGGCCGCGGCGGCCTCCTGGCGCTCCACGGGCGACAGCGGCAGCAGCTTGCGCCGGTCACGCGGAGTGTGGGCCTCGACACTGCCCCCGTTGAGGATGGTCTGGAGGCGGTTGGAGATGTCGGAGTAGTCGTCGAAGCCGAGGACGCCGTCGGCCTCCGGGAGGGCTTCGGCGAGCTCCTTGCCGTACCGCTCGGCCATACAGCCGACGGCGACCACGGCCTGAGTCTTGCCGTGGTCCTTCAGATCATTGGCTTCGAGCAGGGCGTCGACGGAGTCCTTCTTGGCGGCCTCGACGAATCCACAGGTGTTGACGACGGCTACGTCCGCGTCCTCGGCGTTCTCGACGAGCTCCCAGCCGTCCGCTGCCAAGCGGCCTGCGAGCTCCTCCGAGTCCACCTCGTTACGGGCGCAGCCAAGAGTGACAAGGGCGACGGTACGGCGTTCGGGCATGGGCTCAAGGGTACTTCGTCCCGGCCGTTCCCCCGTCGCGCAGGGTTCACCTGCGCGACAGAGGTCACATCGGGGGCCGGCTCACGGGGCTCAGCCGGCCTCGGGGTCGCCCTTGGTGTACGTGAGCCGCTCCACCTGGCCGGATTCGAACTTGTCCTGGAGCTTCTTGCCGTTCACGTGGAGCTCGATCGCGCCGGCGTTGCCGAGGACCAGATCGATGCGCTCGTCGTCCTGGAAGGTCTTGGACTCGCCCTCGAGGAGGAGTCCGTCGAAGAGCAGCTTGCCGTCGTGGCCCTTGGCCGAGATCCAGCTCTTGCCGTCGATCGCGGAGAGCTTCACCGTCACCTTGTCCTGCGGGACGGCGGCGATGGCGCTCTCGGTGGGCTTCGGGGGGACGGGCTTGACGGGCTTCGGCTTGGCGGCGGAGGTGCCCTTCTCCGGTGCGGGCGCCGGGCCGCCGTCGGCGGTGGTGGTGCCCTTCGGCGCCTCGTTGCCGTTGAACATCGTGAAGCCGACGAAACCGACGACGGCGACGATGGCCGCGACCATCGCGGCGGTCCAGTTGGGCCGGCGCGGCTCGGGGCGGATGCGTTCCGCCTCGAACAGCGGGGCGGCGGGGGTGGGCGCGGGACGGCCACCGTGCTCGGCGTCGTACTGCTCGATCAGCGGAGCCGGATCGAGGCCGACGGCGCGCGCGAGGGTACGGATGTGCCCGCGGGCGTAGACGTCGCCGCCGCAGCGCGAGAAGTCGTCCTCCTCGATCGCGTGCACGATCGGGATCCGGACACGGGTGGAGGCACTGACCTCTTCGACGGTGAGACCGGCGGCGATGCGGGTCTGCTGGAGAGCGCGACCGATCGAGTCCCGGTCGTCTGCCGGGAAGATCCGGTCGTCTTCGGGGGAGTTGCCGATGGACACGAGAGCGCCTTTCGAGCGTGTAGCCACCTGCTGGACGTTCAGTCTATGGGTGGTACGAAAGGGTGGGGCAACCGGGCGGGTGCTGTTTGTACGCCATGAGGCTGGGACATCCTTCTGTCCCTCCCTCCAACTTGACGTACGGCCAGGGGAAACGGTTGCCCATCGTTCCCTTACGAGTGAGTCTCGGCCCGGTCTCGATCGGGTACCCCGCTCCCCCGCTGCCACTCCGTCCGGACCGGCCGGAACGGCACGGAGCTACTCACCCGAGAGCGACTCCCCGCGGATGACGGCGAGCACCCCGTCCAGCTCGTCGGCCTTCACGAGCACGTCCCGCGCCTTCGAACCCTCGCTGGGCCCGACGATGTTCCGGGACTCCATCAGGTCCATCAGCCGGCCGGCCTTCGCGAAGCCGACGCGCAGCTTCCGCTGGAGCATCGACGTGGAGCCGAACTGGGTGGAGACGACCAGTTCGGCGGCCTGGCAGAGCAGATCGAGGTCGTCGCCGATGTCCTCGTCGATCTCCTTCTTCTGCCGGGTGCCGACGGTGACGTCCTCCCGGAAGACCGGGGTCATCTGGTCCTTGCAGTGCTGCACGACGGCCGCGACCTCGTGCTCGGTGACGAAGGCGCCCTGCATGCGGACGGGCTTGTTGGCGCCCATCGGCAGGAACAGACCGTCACCCTTTCCGATGAGCTTCTCCGCGCCGGGCTGGTCGAGGATGACCCGGCTGTCGGCGAGCGAGGAGGTCGCGAAGGCGAGCCGGGACGGCACGTTCGCCTTGATGAGACCGGTGACGACGTCCACGGACGGCCGCTGGGTGGCGAGCACCAGGTGGATGCCGGCGGCGCGCGCGAGCTGTGTGATGCGCACGATCGAGTCCTCGACGTCCCTGGGCGCCACCATCATCAGGTCGGCGAGCTCGTCGACGATGACGAGCAGGTACGGGTACGTCTTGAGCTCCCGCTCACTGCCCTCGGGCAGCTTGATCTTGCCGTCCCGGATCGCCTGGTTGAAGTCGTCGATGTGCCGGTAGCCGAAGGCCGCCAGGTCGTCGTAGCGGAGGTCCATCTCCTTGACCACCCACTGGAGGGCCTCGGCGGCTCGCTTGGGGTTGGTGATGATCGGCGTGATCAGGTGCGGGATGCCCTCGTACGCGGTGAGCTCGACCCGCTTGGGGTCGACCAGGACCATCCGGACGTCCTCGGGGGTCGCTCTTATCATGATCGAGGTGATCAGGCAGTTGATGCACGAGGACTTGCCGGAGCCGGTGGCTCCGGCCACCAGGACGTGCGGCATCTTCGCCAGGTTGGCCATCTCGTAGCCGCCCTCGACGTTCTTGCCGAGCGCCACCAGCATCGGGTGGTCGTCCTCGGCGGCAGCGGCGAGCCGCAGCACGTCGCCGAGGTTCACCATTTCCCGGTCGGAGTTCGGGATCTCGATGCCGACCGCGGACTTCCCGGGGATCGGCGAGATGATCCGTACGTCCGGGGAGGCCACGGCGTACGCGATGTTCTTGGTCAGGGCCGTGATCTTCTCGACCTTCACGGCGGGGCCGAGCTCGACCTCGTACCGCGTGACCGTCGGCCCGCGCGTGAAACCGGTGACGGCCGCGTCGACCTTGAACTCGGTGAAGACGTTGGTGAGCGCGTCCACCACGGCGTCGTTGGCGGCGCTGCGCGTCTTGCCCGGGCCGCCCCGCTCAAGGAGGTCGAGCGACGGCAGGGAGTAGGTGATGTCGCCGGACAGCTGGAGCTGCTCGGCCCGCGGCGGCAGATCGGTCGGCTCGGGCGCGGGCCTGGTCAGATCCGGTACGCCTCCGCCGGGCCGCTGGCCCCCTCCACGGGCCGGCGGCACGGGAGCGGCCACGGCCCCGGTTTCCGCACCCTCGGCGGCGGCCTCCGCGGCGGCGGCCACGGCGGCCTTGCGCTCCGCGGTGACGTCCTTGGTCAGGTCGGCGACGATCGGGGACGGCGGCATGCCATTGAGCACCGCGCCGTCGAGCGCGGCGGCGGCCGCCGCCGCGACGTCCACCGGGTCGAGCCCGGAGTCGAAGGCGGACCGATCGGCGGGGCGGCGCGCCGCGCGGCCGCGCCGCTCCAGCATCTCCGCCTCGGCGCGGTCCACGTCGTACGGCTCCGCCGGGCCGGAGCCCCGCCGCCGGGCGGGCCGGGGCGCCGGCCGGGCGTCCCGCCACTCCTCGTCGTACCTGTCGTGGTCCTCGTCGTGCGCCTCGGCCGGGTCGTACGCGGGCTCGACGATGCCGAGCCTGGCTCCGAGGGCGCGCAGCCGCTGCGGGATCGCGTTGACCGGGGTGGCGGTGACGACGAGCAGCCCGAAGAGGGTGAGCAGCACCAGCATCGGTACGGCGAGGACCTCGCCCATCATGAAGACGAGCGGCTGGGACGCGGCCCAGCCGATCAGACCGCCGGCGTCCTGCATGGCCTCGCTGCCGTCGCCGCGCCCCGGCGAACCGCAGGCGATGTGGACCTGGCCGAGGACGCCGATGACGAGCGCGGAGAGACCGATGCTGATCCGGCCGTTGGCCTCGGGCCTCTCCGGATAGAGGATCAGGCGGACGCCGATCGCTCCGATGAGCAGCGGTACGAGCAGATCGAGCCGGCCGAACGACCCGGTCACCAGCATCTCGACGAGGTCGCCGACGGGTCCGCGGAGGTTGGACCAGGTGCCCGCGGCAACGATCAGCGCGAGGGCGAGAAGGAGCAGCGCGAGCCCGTCCTTGCGATGGGCCGGGTCGAGGCCCTTGGCGCCACGCCCTATCCCCCGGAACATCGCGCCCACCGCGTGCGCGAGGCCCAGCCAGGCGCCGCGCGCGAGCCGGTAGACACCGCCGGTGGGAGAGGGCGCGGGCCGGGGCGCCGGCTTCTTCGCCGCCGTCTTCCGCGCGGGCGCGCGCTTGGCGGGCGCGGCCTTCTTGGCCGGTGCCTTCTTCGCGGGCGGCTTGGCGGGGGACTTCGCGGGCGCCGCTTTCTTCGCGGCGCCCGTCGTACGGCCGGCGCGCGGCTTTGCGGTGCCCGCCGTGGACGGGGAACCCTTGCCGGACGTACGTGAAGCCATGATGCCGAGGTTACCGGTGTGGGGACCGGCTGTCCGCCTCACCCGTTCGTGTCGTCCTCGCGGTGGCGCGGGGCTGACGCCGCCTCACACCGGCCCGCGCCGGGGGCCCGACGTCCCGGTGACGGTACGTCAGCCCTGGGCCGGCAGCGTCGGCGCGGCGCCGGTTCCCGGCTCCAGCGCGTCCAGGGCCCGGCGAAGCCCGGTGAGCTTGCGCTCGAGATGCGCGGCGGTGGCGACGGCCGCCGCGTCGGCGGAATCGTCGTCGAGCTGCTTCGACAGCGCCTCCGCCTGCTCCTCGACGGCCGCGAGCCGGGCCGAGAGCTCGGCGAGAAGACCGGCGGACTCCTTGCCGTGGCCGCCCTCGCCGCCCTCCAACTGCAGCCGCAGCAGAGCTGCCTGCTCACGCAGCTTGCAGTTCTTCATGTACAGCTCGACGAAGACCGAGACCTTGGCGCGCAGCACCCACGGGTCGAAGGGCTTCGAGATGTAGTCGACCGCGCCGGCCGCGTACCCCCGGAAGGTGTGGTGGGGGCCGTGGTTGATGGCGGTGAGGAAGATGATCGGGATGTCCCGGGTCCGCTCCCGCCGCTTGATGTGCGCGGCGGTCTCGAAACCGTCCATCCCCGGCATCTGGACGTCGAGCAGGATGACCGCGAAGTCGTCCGTCAACAGCGCCTTGAGCGCTTCCTCCCCGGACGATGCCCGCACCAGCGTCTGATCGAGCGCGGAGAGAATGGCCTCCAGCGCCAGCAGATTCTCCGGCCGGTCATCGACCAGGAGGATCTTGGCCTTCTGCACCATGCCCCGTCCTCCTCGTCCCGGCAACGGCTCTGCCCGGTTCCCGGAACCGGGAGAAGCACCGGGCGCCGCCCCAGAAGACGACTCCCTAACGCCGTCCGTCCTTGTGCCGGTCATCGTAGCCGCACCCCGCCCGTCGCCACACCCTGTCACCGCGATGTCACTGTGCACATACCTGAAACGCGGTGGGAGACCAGAAGGTTCCCCGTATCCCGCCCTCTCACACCCGTGTGGCGACAGTCCGTCAGCGAAGACGCGGGGGCTCGCGCGGCGCTCCGCGCGAGCCCCCGGCCCGGAGTCACGCCCCCCGCATCCACTGCTCCATCACCGACAACAGGTGATCGGGATCGACCGGCTTGGTCACGTAGTCCGATGCTCCCGACTCGATCGCCTTCTCCCGGTCGCCCTTCATCGCCTTCGCCGTCAGCGCGATGATCGGCAGACCCGCGAACTGGGGCATGCGGCGGATCGCGTTCGTCGTCGCGTATCCGTCCATCTCGGGCATCATGATGTCCATCAGGACGATCGTCACATCGTCGTGCTGCTCCAGGACCTCGATGCCCTCCCGCCCGTTCTCCGCGTAGAGCACCGCGAGCCCGTGCTGCTCCAGGACGCTGGTGAGCGCGAAGACGTTACGGATGTCGTCGTCGACGATGAGCACCTTCTCGCCGGAGAAGCTGAAGGTCCGGCGCGGCTCGGCGTCGAGCTCCGGCTCCACCCGGCCCGCCCCGGCCTCCGTGCCGGACTGCCCCGGCACCGCCGTCCGCATCCCGGTCGCCTCCGCCGCCGCCTTCCGCCGGTGCCGGAACAGCGCCCCGGCTCCGGACCGCGCCTCTGTCCGTACGGGCGGCGGCGGGAAGTGCGGGAACGCGTGAACGGCCCCGGCCGTGCCCTCCTCGGCGCCCTGCTGCGGATCGTCCGTGTCCTGCGCCCCCTGCCCGAACCCCGACGGCAGCTCCGTCGGGCTCAGCGGCAGATACAGCGTGAACGTCGACCCACGGCCCGGCTCGCTCGCGGCGAAGATCTCGCCGCCGAGCAGCCGCGCGATCTCCCGGCTGATCGAGAGTCCCAGCCCCGTACCGCCGTACTTCCGGCTGGTCGTGCCGTCGGCCTGCTTGAACGCCTCGAAGATGACCCGCATCTTGCTCGCCGCGATCCCGATGCCGGTGTCCGTGACCGAGAACGCGATGAGGTCTGCCTCCGGGTCACGCAGCGAACCGGCCTCCAGGAGCTGCTCGCGGATCGACTGCGGAACATCCGTGCCGGCCGGCCGGATCACCAGCTCCACCGCGCCCGAGTCGGTGAACTTCACCGCGTTGGAGAGCAGGTTGCGAAGGACCTGGAGCAGCCGCTGCTCGTCGGTGTGGAGCGTGGCCGGCAGTTCGGGCGAGACCCGCACCGAGAAGTCGAGCCCCTTCTCCGCCGTCAGCGGCCGGAAGGTCGCCTCCACGTAGTCGACGAGCTGGACGAGCGCGATCCGGGTCGGAGAGACGTCCATCTTGCCCGCCTCGACCTTGGACAGGTCGAGGATGTCGTTGATCAGCTGGAGCAGGTCGGAGCCGGCTCCGTGGATGGTCTCGGCGAACTCGACCTGCTTCGGCGTCAGATTCGTCTCGGCGTTGTCCGCGAGCAACTTGGCCAGGATGAGCAGCGAGTTGAGCGGGGTGCGCAGCTCGTGCGACATGTTGGCGAGGAACTCGGACTTGTAGCGCATGGAGACAGCGAGCTGCTCGGCCCGCTCCTCCAGTACCTGCCGTGCCTCCTCGATCTCGGTGTTCTTCACCTCGATGTCGCGGTTCTGCCGGGCGAGCAGCTCGGCCTTCTCCTCCAGCTCCAGGTTGGAGCCCTGGAGCTCCTTCTGCCGGTGCTCCAGCTCGGCCGAGCGCTCCTTGAGCTGCTCGGTGAGCTCCTGCGACTGCTGGAGCAGCACCTCGGTCTTGGTGTTGACGCTGATGGTGTTGACCGTGGTGGCGATCAGCTCGGCGATCTGGTTGAGGAAGTCCCGCTGAATCTGCGTGAACGGCTGGAACGAGGCCAGCTCGATCACCCCGAGGACCTTGCCCTCGAAGAGGACGGGCAGCACGATCACATGCGCGGGCGAGGCCTCCCCGAGCCCCGAGGAGATCTTCAGATAGCCCGGCGGCACATTGACCTGGATGGTCCGCTTCTCCTCCGCGGCCGTCCCGATGAGCGTCTCCCCGGGCCGGAACGAGGTCGGCATGGAACCGGTGGAGTATCCGTAACTCCCGCGCATCCGCAGCTCGTACGAGCCGTCGCCCTCACCGACGAGTTCGGCGTCGCCGTGGCCCGAGCCCGTCGGCATGGCGACGAAGAAGGCCCCGTGCTGGGCCGAGACCACCGGCGTCAGCTCACTCATGATGAGCGAGGCGACGTCGTCGAGGTCCCGGCGGCCCTGCATGAGGCCGGAGATGCGGGCCAGGTTGCTCTTGAGCCAGTCCTGCTCGTCGTTGGCGAGGGTGGTGTCCCGCAGGTTGGAGATCATCGTGTTGATGTTGTCCTGGAGCGCCTGGATCTCGCCGGCCGCGTCCACACCGTCGATCTTGACGTTGAGGTCGCCGCGGGTCACCGCGGTGGCCACGGCCGCGATGGCCCGCACCTGACGGGTGAGGTTCCCGGCCATCTCGTTCACGGACTCGGTGAGATCGCTCCAGGTGCCCTCCACGTCCCGGACGCGGGCCTGGCCGCCGAGCTGCCCGTCGGTGCCCACCTCGCGGGCCACGCGGGTGACCTCCTCGGCGAAATTCGACAGCTGGTCGACCATCGTGTTGATGGTGTTCTTCAGCTCCTGGATCTCACCGCGCGCGTCGATGTCGATCTTCTTGGTGAGATCGCCCTTGGCGATGGCGGTGGTGACGGCGGCGATCTGCCGCACCTGACCGGTGAGGTTGTCGGCCATCGAGTTCACCGACTCGGTCAGGTCCTTCCAGGTGCCGGAGACCCCCGGCACCCGCGCCTGACCGCCCAGTTCGCCCTCGGTGCCCACCTCACGGGCCACGCGCGTGACCTCGTCCGCGAACGACGACAGGGTCGTCACCATGGTGTTGACGGTCTCGGCCAGCTCGGCGACCTCGCCGCGCGCCTCGACCGTCACCTTCTTCGTCAGGTCGCCGTTGGCGACGGCCGCCGAGACCCGCGAGATGTTCCGCACCTGACTGGTCAGGTTGTTGGCCATCAGGTTGACGTTGTCGCTGAGGTCCTTCCAGGTGCCGGTGACTCCACGCACCCGCGCCTGGCCGCCGAGGATGCCCTCGGTGCCCACCTCACGGGCCACCCGGGTCACCTCGTCCGCGAAGTTCGACAGCTGGTCGACCATCGTGTTGACCGTCGTCACCAGCTCCAGGATCTCGCCCCGGGCGTCGACCGTGATCTTCTTCGACAGGTCGCCCTTGGCGACGGCCGTCGTGACCTCGGCGATGTTCCGCACCTGGATGGTGAGGTTGTTCGCCATGAAGTTCACCGACTGGGTGAGGTCCTTCCAGGTGCCCGAGACGCCCTGCACCTCGGCCTGACCGCCCAGGATGCCCTCGGTACCCACCTCACGGGCCACCCGGGTCACCTGCTCGGCGAAGTTCGACAGCTGGTCCACCATCGTGTTGAGGGTGTTCTTCAGCTCCAGGATCTCGCCGCGCGCGTCCACGTCGATCTTCTGCGACAGATCACCCCGGGCCACGGCCGTGGCGACCTGCGCGATGTTACGGACCTGGGTGGTCAGGTTCCCGGCCATGCCGTTCACCGAGTCCGTCAGGTCGCGCCACACACCGGCCACACCGGGCACCTGTGCCTGGCCGCCGAGCCGCCCGTCGGTGCCCACCTCACGGGCCACCCGGGTCACCTGGTCCGCGAAGGCCGAGAGCTGGTCGACCATCGTGTTGATGGTGTTCTTCAGCTCCAGGATCTCGCCCCGCGCGTCCACATCGATCTTCTGCGACAGATCACCCCGGGCCACGGCCGTCGTCACCTGTGCGATCTGCCGCACCTGCGAGGTCAGGTTGCCGGCCATGAAGTTCACCGAGTCGGTGAGCTCACGCCAGCGCCCGGAGACGCCGTCCACCCGCGCCTGACCGCCCAGCCGGCCCTCGGTGCCCACGTCCCGCGCCATCCGGGTCACCTGGTCCGCGAACGACGAGAGCTGCGACACCATCGTGTTGACGGTGTTCTTCAGCTCCAGCATCTCGCCGGCCACGTCCACCGTGACCTTCTGCGACAGATCGCCGTTGGCCACCGCCGTCGTCACCTGCGCGATGTCCCGCACCTGACCGGTCAGGTTGCGGAAGGCCGTGTTCACCGAGTCCGTGAGGTCCTTCCACGTCCCGGCCGCGCCCGGCACCTCGGCCTGGCCGCCGAGCAGACCCTCGACGCCGACCTCCCGGGCCACCCGGGTCACCTCGGAACCGAAGGCCGACAGCTGGTCGACCATCGTGTTGACGGTGTTCTTCAGCTCCAGCATCTCGCCGGCCACGTCCACCGTGACCTTCTGCGACAGATCGCCGTTGGCCACCGCCGTCGTC
>NZ_JBHVZO010000005.1:539672-544127 GCF_042879855.1 Streptomyces sp. NPDC058326
TCACCTGCGCGATGTCCCGCACCTGCGTGGTGATGTTCCGGAAGACCGTGTTGACGGAGTCGGTGAGGTCCTTCCACGTTCCCGCCGCCCCCGGCACCTGCGCCTGACCGCCGAGCAGACCCTCCGCGCCGACCTCGCCCGACACCCGGGTCACCTCGTCGGCGAACGTCCGCAGCGTCTTCGTCATCTGGTTGATGGTGTCCGCCAGCTGCGCGATCTCACCGCGCGCCGACACCCGCACCTTCTGCGACAGGTCGCCGTTGGCGACCGCCGTCGTCACCTCGGCGATGCCCCGCACCTGGTTGGTCAGGTTGCCGGCCATCGTGTTGACGGAATCCGTGAGGTCCTTCCACACACCGGCGACCCCGGCCACCTCGGCCTGGCCGCCGAGCTCGCCCTCCGTACCCACCTCGCGGGCGACACGGGTCACCTCGGAGGAGAACGACGACAGCTGGTCCACCATCCGGTTGACGGTGTTCTTCAGCTCCAGCATCTCGCCGGCCACGTTCGCCGTGACCTTCTGCGACAGATCGCCGTCCGCGACCGCCGTCGTCACCAGGGCGATGTCCCGCACCTGCGCCGTCAGCCGGTTCGCCATCGTGTTGACCGAGTCCGTGAGGTCCTTCCACGAACCGGACACCCCGCGCACCTGCGCCTGCCCGCCCAGCTTGCCGTCGGTACCCACCTCGACGGCGACCCGGGTCACCTCTGAGGCGAACACCGACAGCTGGTCGACCAGGTTGTTGGCGGTACGCGCGACCTTCAGGAACTCCCCGCGCAGCGGCCGGACCGCCCCGTCGGCACCCTCCGAACGCAGGTCCATCCGCTGCTCGAGATCGCCCTCGGCCACCGCCGAGAGCACCCGGCCCACCTCGGACACCGGCCGGGCCAGATCGTCGACGAGAGCGTTCGCCGCCTCGATCGCCGCAGCCCACGCCCCCTCACTGGCTCCCGCCTCCAGACGCTCGGACAGCTTGCCCTCGCGTCCGACCACCCGGCGGACCCGCGAGAGCTCCCCCGTCACATGCATCTGCCGGTCCGCGACCTCGTTGAACACGGCGGAGATCTCCGCCATGACCCCGTCGCCGGACACCGTGAGCCGCCTGCGGAGGTTTCCGTCCCGCATGGACACCAGTGCGGCCAGCAACCGCTCCAGCGCCGCCGCGTCGACCTGCACCGTCCCCCCACGGGAACGCCCGCCCCTCGCGCGCGTGCCACTGCCTCCGCCGCGTCGCGCCGCCGTGCCAGGTTCCACCGTGTCCCTCCCGAAAGGGGTCGACCGTACCGCTCCGGCTCTCACCGGTAGCCTGCCCAGTGTTTCACCGCCACCGAACCAGGCGATAACAGTTCGGCAGCTTCGCTCAGCGTCCCTACCCCCGGGGGACGGAATCACCGCGACCGGCATCCACCCGGACAGTGAAGGTAAGTAACCTGGCTTCCGGCTGTCCAACCGACCCGTTCCGCCCGGCGGGGGCGGTGTGGCGCGCGTACGACCACCGGGCAGCGGGAGGGACAGACCGAGCATGGCAGAACCGGGCGTCGAGACGCGTACGAGGAGTGCTGTGATCACCGCGCGGGCGACTGCAAGCTTCGAGCCCGTCGGGCGGTCCGTCGCGGCCGCCCGCGCCTTCGTGCGCGACACCCTCCAGGGCTGGGGACACCCCGAACTCGTCGACGACGCCGTCGTCCTCACCAGCGAGCTCGTCACCAACGCCGTCATCCACGCCGGCACCTCCGCCGAAGTCCTCTGCCTCCGCGCCGACGACAGCATCCGCGTCGAGGTCGCCGACCGCTACCCCGAGCGCGAGATCCCGGTCCAGAGCGGCCGTACCTTCGGCAGCCCCGACCGCGAGAACGGCCGGGGCCTGCTGCTCTGCGCCGCCCTCGCCCACCGCTGGGGCGTCGACTACTCCCCCACCCGCAAGCACGTCTGGTTCCACCTCGACCTCCCCCGGCGCCCGGTCGGCACCCGCTCCGCGGGCCCCGTCCTGCCCGACGCGCTCCTCCCGGTCACCGACAGCCGCGTCCGCGTCGCCGTCGCCCAGATCGACCGCGACGGAGCCATCAGCGCCTGGAACGAGGACGCCGAGGAACTCTTCGGGTACGCCTCCGAGCAGGTCACCGGCAAACCCCTCGGCGACCTCGCCGCCTGGCCCCACACCCCCGGCATCGGCACCGGCCTCGCCGAGGCCCTCCGCCTGTCCCGCTGGGAGGGCAGCTACGGCATCCGCTGCGCCGACGGCCGCGTCATCCCCGTCTACGCCTCGCACCTCCGGGTCCGCGACGCCCAGGGCGAGCCCTCCACGGTCTGCCTCCTGGTGCGCGAGCACGAGCGGTCGGTCCTCCAGACCCCCCAGCGCCCCACCGCCGAGCCGGGAGCCGAGAGCCGCGCCGCCGACCCCTTCGAGGTCTTCATCGGCTCCCCCGCCCCCGACGACCTCGACGGCCTCCTCCAGCGCACGGTCGAACGCGCCCGCGACATGCTGGACGGCGACGCCGCCTTCCTCCTCCTCGCCACCGACGACGAGACGGAACTGGAGGTACGGGCGACCACCGGCCTCCCTGCCGCCCGCCAGCGCTTCGCCCGCGTCCCTGTCGAGACCGGCGCCAGCCGCTACGGCTCCGCCCGCATGCCCGCCGTCCACGAGGACCTGGCCGCGGTCCCCGGCGCCGTCCCGCTCCTCGAAGGCACCGGCATGCGCTCGGTGGTCACCGTCCCGCTCAAGGTCGAGGGCCGGCTCACCGGCTCCCTCGGCGTCGCCGCGGAGGGCGCGAACCGCTACTCCAACGAGGAGGCGCTCCGCCTCCAGTTCGCGGCCGACCGGATCGCCCTGGCCGTCGAGTCCGCCCGCCTCGGCGAGCTGGAGCGACTGCGCCGCGGCTCACTCAGCTTCCTCGTCGAGGCCTCCGACCTCCTGGCCGGCACCCTCGACCGCGACCAGACGCTGGCCCTGATGGCCCAGATGACGGTCCCGACCCTCGCGACCTGGTGCGCGGTCTACACGATCGCCGACCAGACCTCCGACCCGTACCTCTCGTACGTCCTGCACGAGGACGAGGACCGCATCGACGGCCTCAAGGACCTGCTCTCCTCGATCGCCCCGCCCGACCCGGTGCCGACCCCCGGCGCACGCGTCTGGTCCGCGCCGGGCGAGGCCGCCCACCAGGCCGCGCTGACCGCCTCGGTCCGCGCGCTCGACCATCCGATGAGCCCGCTCTCCTCCGGCATCGACACCACCCTGGCCACCGCGAGCACGGTCGCCGGCGAGACGGTCGTGCTGCCGCTCGTCGCCCGCAACCGGGTCATCGGCATGCTGACCCTCGGCAGGCCCTCGGAGGACCACTTCCGCCAGGAGATCCTGGAGCTCGCCGAGGACCTCTCGCGCCGGGCCGCCCTCGCCCTGGACAACGCGCGCCTGTACTCGGAGCGGATGGCGATCAGCCAGTCCCTCCAGCGCAGTCTGCTCCCGCCCGGCCTTCCCGAGATCCCGGGCGTCGAGGTCGACGTCATCTACCGCGCCGCCGGCGAGGGCAACGAGGTCGGAGGCGACTTCTACGACCTCTTCCCGATCCGCGACGGCGCCTACGGCTTCGCCATCGGCGACGTCTGCGGTACGGGCCCCGAGGCCGCGGCCGTGACCGGCCTGGCCCGCCACGCCCTGCGTCTCCTGGCCCGCGAGGGCTTCGGCGGCCCCGCCGTCCTGGAGCGCCTCAACGCGGCGATCCTCGACGAGGGCGCCCGCAGCCGCTTCCTGACACTCCTCTACGGCGAGATGCGCCCGCAGGAGGACGGCTCCGCGATCCTCAAGGTCGTCTGCGCCGGCCATCCCCTCCCGCTCCGTCTCCGCCCGGACGGCACGGTCGAGCCGTCGGCCGAGCCCCAGCCGCTCCTCGGCGTCATGGAGGACCTGGAGCTCTACGAGCAGACGATCACCCTCGACCCGGGCGACGTCCTCCTCTGTGTCACGGACGGCGTGACGGAACGCCGCGAGGGCACCCGCATGCTCGGCGACGACGGCCTGGCCGAGGTCCTCAAGACCTGCACGGGCCTGACGGCCGGCGCCGTGGCCTCCCGGGTCCTCCGCGCGGTGGAGCGCTTCGCCCAGGCCCCGGCCTCCGACGACATGGCCATCCTGGCGATGCGCATCAGGGAGCCCGACGACCGCTGACACGCTGGCGGGCGATCCCTTTTCGGGAACGCCCGCCACTGACGTCTCTCCGTACTCGGAACGCAAAAAGGCCCCCGCCATGAGGCGGGGGCCTTCTTACTGTGAGCCCTTTAACGGAATCGAACCGTTGACCTTCTCCTTACCATGGAGACGCTCTACCGACTGAGCTAAAAGGGCAGGTGTTCGGCGGTGTCCTACTCTCCCACAGGGTCCCCCCTGCAGTACCATCGGCGCTGAAAGGCTTAGCTTCCGGGTTCGGAATGTAACCGGGCGTTTCCCTAACGCT
>NZ_JBHVZO010000006.1:0-348688 GCF_042879855.1 Streptomyces sp. NPDC058326
CGACAAACGAGCCACCCATTACCAAGCCATGGTCACCCTCGCCTGCCTCCGACTCTGGCTCCCATGACTTTCCGGACACCCCCTAGGGGGTGTCTGACAAAGGAACTCAGCCAGCCGGCTGACCTGAGGCCTGTCATCGCCGTCGCCGCTTGGGTAGACAGGCGCCCCTGCCGCGGCTTGGTGTCGCCCAGGGCTGGCCCGCAATGGGGTCGCGATGTCAGCGGGCCCAACGAAGGAAACGGCTCGTCGGCGTAGGGGAGGGAGGGAAAGCGCGAAGGCCCTGCTCCTCCTGGGAATGAACCTGAAGGAGCAGGGCCTGGGGGCAGGCTCAGCCGCCCATGGGGCGGGAAGGGTCAGGCCAGGTTGATGTTCTCGGCCTGGGGGCCCTTCTGGCCCTGGGTGACGTCGAACGTCACGGTCTGGCCCTCCTGGAGCTCACGGAAGCCCGAGGAGTTGATGGCGGAGTAGTGGGCGAAGACGTCGGGTCCGCCGCCGTCCTGGGCGATGAAGCCGAAGCCCTTCTCCGCGTTGAACCACTTCACAGTTCCCGTAGCCATGTCTGATGCCTTCCAGTCGATGAACGCCTCCCGCACGATGCGGGGGGGGGAGGTGATCGCCCTGGTTCCTGCGGCACAGCACAGCAAAACGCCCACGCCTTCGGCGTGGGCAAAGGGGAACTTCCGAACCACGACAGCTGACGCAGACGGTACACGCCTGCACATGCTGTCACCACAGGAAACGAGTACACGTCGTGGACCGGGTGCGGGCAGGCTTGTCAAGCGGCGGCAGGCGCGGTTCAGATCAAGCCGCGGCCGTTGGATTCGCTGCTTCGGCGGCGCGGCGGTGTTCGGCGTTGATGCGCTGGGCCTCTTCGAGTTGGTCTTCCAGGATGACGATGCGGCAGGCGGCCTCGACGGGGGTGCCCTGGTCGACAAGTTCGCGGGCACGGGCGGCGACGCGCAGCTGGTAGCGGGAGTAGCGCCGGTGGCCGCCCGCGGAGCGCAGCGGGGTGATCAGGCGGGCCTCGCCGATGGCGCGGAGGAACCCGGGGGTGGTGCCGAGCATCTCGGCGGCCCGGCCCATCGTGTAGGCGGGGTAGTCGTCGTCGTCGAGACGGCCGTACGAGTCGTCTGCTGTCATTTCACCTCTCTGTGGAACGCGTGGAGGGGCCCGGGTGCCAGTACTGGCACCCGGGCCCCGAAGGAACTGCTACACCATCTGCCGGCCCTGATGCTGCACCGGCCTTCTGTGTCCGCAGCCTACCGACCTGAATGCTGTCGGGGGCGCGGGGATCGCGGTTGCGTGACCGGAGACCACCTCACTATCGATGTCCTGCGGTACCCGGGCTCAAGACATCTGCCCGGGCGATCCTGATGGTGCTCGGCTCCTCCGTTCTTCCCTCTGGATCGATCACTTACCAAACGGGAACTCGTACTGCTGTTACTGCGAACTGCTGGTGTTGCGTACTTCTGGTGGCCTCTCACAGCGCCACTTCGGCAGCCAGCCCCGTCACCCGTCCTGCGTCTGCTCTGGCTCAGAACCCCACTGCCGAACCTCCCGGTGCGCGCGCCCGCAGCCGACGCCTTCACCGAGGTACTGCTCACTGACTTCACTGCTGGGTTACTGCGGACTGCACTTACTGCGGGTACTGCGACTGCGGTACCGCTCACGGCGGCCCCTGATCACTGCGGGCCACCCGGTCCGGTCACCAGTCCCGTCGCCGTCCTGCAAAAACTCTGGCTTCGAAACTCCGTCACCGCACCGTCCTGCGAACTGCAACTGCGGGTACTGCTGCCCGGCAGTTCATCTCTGCCGGGCCCTGCGGTCTCTCTGGGCTACGAGAGAAACCATAACCACACCACCACCCAATGTCTACTGCGGCCAACATAGATTTCCGAGCGGCCGAAGATGAGGTAATCGACCTCGAACAGCGACGCTGAAAGGCGCAGGGGCGGCCATCGCGGGGTTGCCCGCTACAGGCCGGGGCACAAGCACTGGGCGGACAGGACCGGGCATTGGCGAACCAGAGACCAGGGCGAACCTGATGGACGCGATGAGCGTCGACGTCGCGGCTGCCCGCTCCACCGCCTCCATCGTCGGCGCCCGCGAGCGCACCCGGGCCTTCCTCGACGGCCTCGTACGCCCGATCGGAGCCGAGGCCGCCGCCACCGTGGTCCTGGTCGTCTCGGAACTCGTCACCAACGCCCTGCGCCATGCCGGCGGCACCTGCACCCTGGACCTGACCGCTCCCCCGGACAGCATCGAGGTGGCCGTCCACGATCCCAGCCCGCGGGTACCGCGCATGCGCGCCCCCGGGGCGATGTCGGGCAGGCGGCCGTCGGACTCGTCGGCGGCGAGGCCGGCGAGGACGCGGTGGTGACGCTGCCAGTCGAGCGGCCAGGGGCAGTCCCAGTCGGCGTCGATCGCCGCGAGCTGGGCGGCGCGTACGGCGGCGCGTACGGGGTCCTTGCCGAGGCCGTGGGCTTTGCGGAGGTCGGCCATCAGCTGGCCGATCGCGATGCTGTCTGCCTGGCTGTCGCCCCAGACGGCGTCCTGGCGGGAGGCGAGGTGGCCGTGGGCGTGGTGGAAGGAGCGCAGGACGGCGAGCTTGGTCTCCCAGGCTTCCTCGCCGGGCTCCCAGACCATGCCCTCGTCGTCGAGCTGCTCCTTGCGGTAGGGCTCCAGGACGCCGGCGCGCAGGTTCTTGCGCTGCTGGTGGACCCACCGGCCGAGGGGGAACGTCTTCGTCGTCCCGAGCTCGACCTCGGTGTCGTACGGGCCGAGGGGGAACGTCTTCGTCGTCCCGAGCTCGGCCTCGGTGTCGTACGGGACGGCGGCGAGGCCGGTGATGTTGTGCTCGGCGCGCCAGCGGCGCAGGGCCTGGTAGCCCTCCAGACAGACCAGGGACTCGGGCCGGTAGACGCGGGCGCGCAGGAACGCGGCGATGGTGGCCGGGTCGCGGGGGGGCGCGAAGTGCAGGAGGGCGGATTCGGCGGCGGCCTGCGCGGCGGCTTCGGCGGCCTGCTCCTCCTCGTCGCCGCCGCCCGTGGGTGTGGTGGCGCCGGCGGGGGCGATGCGGCCCTCCTCGTCGCGGTGGACGTGCATCTTGCGGTTCTCCTCGCCGCGGGTGAGTGCGCGGGAGGCGAGGCCGGCGACCAGGTGCTCGGAGTGGGAGCGCAGGCCGTTGAGGACGGCGACGAGGGGGCGTAGGAGGCGGAGGCCACCACGACCTTCGGGACTTCGCCGGCCTGGAGGAAAACCGGGACGATGACGCGGGCGGTCTTAACGGTGCCGTCGGGATGGGGCCGCAGCGCGCGGCCGATGTTCTGGACGATCTCGACCTGGGAGCCGCGGGTGTCGGCGAAGCAGATGGCTTCGACTCCGCGTTCGCCGGTGATGTCGACACCTTCGCCCAGGACGCGCACGGAGGCGAGGAAGGCGCGGTGGACCCGGCGGCCGTTGGCGTCGATGCCGCCTGCGAACTGGCGGATCGTCTCGCGGCGTTCGGCCACGAAGTGGTCCCCGCACAGCCACGCGGCCCAGACCCGGTCCGGCGGGACGTGGCGGCCGGGCTCGAGGTCGTAGAGGCGGGCATCGATCAAGGAGGAGGGCAGCTTCTCCGCCTCGGCGAGGGCGCCCGGACCGGGCTCGGCGGCGTACAGCTCGGCGGCGGCCTTCGGGAGCTTGGCAGCGAAGGCCTCGGCCTCCTCGACCCGGTGGTGGAAGGTCATGACGGTCTTGAGGTTGTGCTGGGCGGCGTGCTCCAGCAGCGCGGCCTGGAGCAGTGCGAGACGCCGTCCGCGCAGCGATTCTTCGGAGATGCCGAGGACGGGGTCGGGGTCACGGATCTCCAGGACATCGATCTCGAAACCGGCGAGGATCTCCCGGGAGATCGCCTCCGACAGGCCGAGCTCGTGGATCCACTCGCTGTAGATGCCCCCGGGGTCGCTTTCCATCGAGGCGACCACGACGTCCTCGCCGCCCTGGCCGGGGCGCGGGGCGGCGAGGATGCGGGGGGGGTGGCGGTCATGTAAAGGCGGAAGGCGGCCGGGACGCGGGTGTTGTCGTGAATCGCGGCCCAGGGGCGGGCGGCGTCGCCGGCGGTTCCGTGGGCCTCGTCGATGACCACCAGGTCGAAGGGGTCCATCTTCTGGCCGTAGAGGCGGTCCCCGCCGGCGAGCGCCGACTCCAGCGGTCCGCGGACCTTGCGGCGGCCGATGATGTCCTGAGGGTCGTCGCGGTCGACGAGGGAGGCGTACGTCGCGAACACGATCACGGGGCCGGAGCCCGCCCACAGGGCGAGCCGGATGGGGTTGGTCGTGGTCCGCACGCCGAGGCTGTCGAGGACGTCGTCACCGCCGAGGGAGCAGACTGCGGTCATCGGGGCGATGTGGCCGACGCAGGGCCAGGAGGCGGCGGTCTGCACCAGGAGGTCGAGGGTGGGGACCATGACCAGGATCCGGCCGTGGGGGAAGAACTGGCGGGCCGCTGCGGCGGCCGTGATGGTCTTGCCGGAGCCGGTCGCCGAGACGAACGTCGCCCGCTCCCCCGCCTGCCCGGGCACCCTGCGGTGCGGCCAGCCGGTCCACGACCGGATCGCGGCCAGACCGGCCCTCTGGTACTCGCGGAGCTGAATCGCGCTCACGTACCCCTTGTCTCCTTCGGCCGGGGTGGTGCTGGTCAGATGTGGTCGGGGTGGAACGGCGGCACGGACAGGGTCCCGTCGCCGCCCGTCTCTATACGGGCGGCGAGCTGCACAACGACCTGTTCCAGCATCAGGCCCGTGCGGGCGGCGGCATGCCCGACCGGGGCGGCCCGGGCAGTGCTCAACCACAGCCGCGGGGTGACAGCCGACGCCTCCTCGCAGCGGCGGGCCCGGTCCGCCTCGGCCGACGCCTCCTCGCGGAGGCGGGCCCGGTGCGCCTCGGGCGGCGCTTCCTGGCGGCGGGCCTGGTGCGCCTCGGCGGCCGCGAGGCGCTGCTGCCGGCAGGTCTCACGCTCGCGGTCCCAGCCGGTGCCGGTCTCATCGGCGTCCGGGGCGCAGACGCCCCCGGCCGGCCGCTGCGAGCAGCTCCCGGATCCGGCGCCATGCGGTGTGCTTGGCCGCCCACCTCTCGGCAAGCCGCTGCGGGTCGACGGCGGCCAGAAGGTCTGTCACGGGCACCATACCGTTGCGGGCGTCGCGGGCGGTCCCCCGCTCGCGCTGCGCCGCCTCAGCGGCCCTCTCCTCAACCTGCCCGGCGTCCAGGCCGGCCGCCTGACGGCGGACGGAGTCCCGGGCAATGCCCGCCGCGCTCCAGATGCTCATCGCGTGCCGTCCCCTACGGCGCCGACCGCCCGGCGGACGGCGTGGTGCTCGATAAGGCGGCGGGCATCCGCGGCCCGACCCGTCTGCCGGCGGTGGTGGTCGGCCACACAGGCCAGCATCGTGCAGACGGTGGCGACGCCGCCGGACCATCCCTGCTCATAGGCCTCACCGCTCCCCGCGGCAGCAGCTTCCCCCTCAGCAGCCCAGGTAGGCGCCGGCGACAGCGCCCGCCTCGACGGCAGCGAGAAGGCCGTCCGCCTCGCAGTCGCCAACACCGGCGGCCACCAGACGGCGAACAGCCGCAGCCGGGCGTCGACACCGGCCCCCTGACGGCCGGTCACCCGGCGGTGCGCACCGGCGGCGCCCCGCCCGGACACCGCTTCGCCCACCGCGGTCACAGGCCGAACCCGATGCGCTCCATGCTCGAGCATCCGGACCCCCTCCAGGCTCGCGGCGCGGGCACCACACTGCGGGAAGTAGACCCCCTCAGCGCCTCGGCGACGGCCTCACGCATCCGGCCCTCACCGGCCTGACAGGCAGCGAAAACCCGCCCGGCATGATGCGGAGGGAGGCGCGCAAGCAGTGGCAGCCGAAGGTGAAGGAGAAGGCGACAAAGGAACTCGCCGAAGTGCGCTCCCTGGTCACCCGGCCGGCAACAGTTCATGACCCCCGCGCAGAATGTGTCGCTCCGGGACGGCTCGCCGCGCATCGTTCCCCCAAATCGAAGGAGACCGTCCGCCCAGCTGCCGGCCGGCGTCCGGCGCCGTCGTACACCCACCCCTCGATCCCTCGCGCCGACGAAAGAACTTGCTGCAACTTTTTTCAACAACCTTGTTGAAAGGGGCAGTTGGTGCCAGTGTTGTCCCGTCTGGATCAGACCCGCAGCGGGAGGCACAGTGCGCAACGCGAGACGACTTCTCCTCAGATTCGGCGCCATGGCAAGCTCAGCGCTCACAGCAGCAGGGATCGGACTCACAGCAGCCCCGCCGGCCGCGGCCGTTGACTACTACTACGAACTTCCCTATCCGTCGGGCGAGTCCTACCTCGTCACCCAGGGCCCCGAGGGCACGTACTCGCACACCGGCCCCTACAACGAGCACGCCTGGGACTTCGGACTGCCGGCGAACTACGAGGTCTCCGCCGCACAGGGCGGCACCGTTCTCGTCTCGGACTGGTCCCCGTACTGGGAAAACGGCATCGAGGTCATCATCCGCCACTCGAACGGCCAGTGCACCCACTACGCGCACCTCAACCGGGCAATCTACAACAAGGGCGACTGGGTCCCGCAAGGCCGGATCATCGGCTGGTCCGGAGCCACCGGAGCAGCCAACGGCGCACACCTGCACTTCCAAGTCATCAACTGCAGCACCCGAGTCGGCATCTCGGCCACAGTCCAGGGATGGAAGCCGCCCACCGGATCAAGACCGGTGAGCGTCAACACGCGCGCCTGACACCAGATAAGCCCCCGCCACTCCTGGCATCAGAAACAACCGGGAACGGCGGGGACATGCCCCGCTCGGCTGTGCACGGCCCCCCCGACGACACCAAAACCACCCCCCGGGCAGCCCGGCAACGACTCAACGAACCACGACAGGGGCCCGGCCCCACAACGACATCGATGAGCTCCGATCTCCACAGCAAAGCCGAAACCCACCCCCAAAGGCCAACGCGAGCTCGAGGCAGCGATGCAGCACGTCCGTCGCTTCCTGCACCCAGATCGGCGGCGTCCGCTGACGACGCCGAACTGCACACCACCGCCTTCCACCCGGCCTCCGGCGCGCCCCGGTGGCCCGCCCGCTCGGAAGCCAGGCGTCGCGGCGGCCCTCGCCGCCCTCCTCCCCCCCGGAAGGGCCGGACGAGCGGGGATCCGAGGCTGACCGGGACGACACCCGCTCTACGAGCATGCCCATGTCGACCTCCATCTCCTCCCTCCCGGTGCTCCGAGGCCGGGGCGGGGCCGTCCTGTCCGTCGAGGACATCGGACTGGTCCTCGACCTCCCGCGCGAGCAGGTCACCTTCACCCCCGACGGGCTGGGCCGGATACGCGCCGAGGGCCGCTCGGTCCTGATCGAACTGCGGGCGAAGGCCGGGGCGGCGCCGCGCGTCCACCGCGTCGACGACGTGGACGAGGCGGCGGCCACCGCCTTCGCCGACGGGGTCGACGCGATCCTGGCGAACCGGACGGACAGCGACGACATCGACGGGGCCCCGTTCGCCGTGGTCCGCTCGCTCACCCCCACCTGGCGGACGAGGTTCCACCGCCGGATCCTGCGGGGCGCGCTGTGGCACCTGCTGGCGCTCGTCGTCCTCTGCCTGGTGGCCGGCTCGCTGAGCAGATGGGACCTGGTGCTCCTCACGGTCCCGATGGGCGGCTTCGCCTGGCTGGGCCTGTGCCCGGCCCTCTACGGAGTGATCCGCGCGCGGCGGGAACGCTGGCTGTACCGGCACGGCGTCATGGTGACCGCCACCCGGGCCACGATGTCCCGCGGGGCGTACATCTACCCGGACGCGACCGGGACATACCGCGGCTTCCTGCACGGCGAGGCCGGCCCCACGATCACCGTGGCCCACCCCCCGGAGGACCCAGCGGACGTGCTGGTGCCGGCATCGCCGTTCACGCACCTGGTGAACACCTACGCGGGCGCCGTCCAGGTCTTCTGCTGCAACGCCATGATCATCCTCCATATTGTGATCACGGCGGATTCCCTCCTCGACAGCCAACCATCCACGAGCTCGCTAGGACCGGCTGAGCTCCGGGCCCGGGGCGCGATCGTCGTGGTAGCCGCCGTACCCGCGGCAGCGTCGCATCAACTGCTCGCCACCGTTGGGATGCAGACGAAGGGCGAACTCCTGGCCCCG
Source organism: Streptomyces sp. NPDC058326 (assembly GCF_042879855.1). Lineage (NCBI taxonomy): Bacteria > Bacillati > Actinomycetota > Actinomycetes > Kitasatosporales > Streptomycetaceae > Streptomyces > Streptomyces sp. NPDC058326. Next base: position 8,168 of record NZ_JBHVZO010000006.1, read on the forward strand.
AACCATCCCGAGGAAGCTGTTGACACGGCCGGCGCAGGTCACAGAACCCGTGCCGCCCATCCTCAGCCAGCAACCGCGTGACCTCCACACGGGCCCCTGCGGGCCGCCCGAGCAGAGCTGCAGTCACCTTGGCGATCCGGGCTACAGAGTGCGCAGGACGGCAACGACCTCGCCGAGGATGACGCCGTCGTCGCCCGGGATCGGCTCGTAAGCGGCGTTGTGGGACATCAGCCATACCCGGCCGTCCTCGCGGCGCAGACACTTCACCGTGGCTTCGCCGTCCAGCATCGCGGCGACGACGTCACCATGGTCTGCGGCATCTGCCTGCCTCACGGTAACGATGTCTCCGTCGCAGATAGCCGCGTCGATCACGCTGTCACCGACCACCTTCAACGCGAACAGTCGGCCTTCGCGAACCAGCTGCCGTGGCAATGAGAAGACGTCCCCGACCGATTCCCGGTACGCGCGGAGGGCGGTAGGGGTCGCGGTAGAGCACTTCCTTCCGCTCCAGTGCCATGAGCTGGTGTGCGACGGACGAGGTGCTGCTGAGCTTGAGCGCAGCACCGATCTCTCGCATGGAGGGCGGACAGCCCTGAGAAAGAATCTGTTTGCGAAGCTCGATACGTCTTGATCTTGAGGCTTCGTCGCCCGGCGAAGAGACCCGTGACGGCATGTGGCCGAAGTGCTGCTGGACTGCCTACGCCTCCCCATGCCAGGTTGGATCCCGGGGGAGCAGAAACTACGGGGGTCTGGGGAATGCTGGTGACGGAGTTCACCACGGAGGTTGTGGACGCGCCGGAGCGGTTCGCACTGTGGGAAGAAACCACATCGCACTCGCACATGCGTAACCGGCTGCGCAGTGAGGACCACGAGGATTTCCTCGCCAAGATGCGCGTCCTGGACTTGGGGGAGGTCCAGGTGTCCGCGCTGGCCTACTCGCATCTGGAGATCGCGCGAACGGCGAAGCTGATTCGACAGTCCGACCCTGAGGTGTACCTGATCAACTACTTTCTCAGTGGAGCCGGGATTGTTTCGTTAGACGGGAATGACACGACGCTGCGCACCGGTGACCTGACGGTCCTGGACAGCAGCCGCCCTTACCGTGGCGGTGTTCGCGCTCTTTCCGGACAGGTGGTCCCATGTGACCGTGCAGTTTCCTCGTGGGTTGCTGCCACTGCCGGAGAAGGCGGCGCAAGGCCTGTTCGCTGTCCCGGTCAACGGGCGCCACGGCATGGGCGGGGTGTTTACTCGTTGGCTGACCGACCTCAACGCACGCGCCGCGGAGTTCACCCCTGCTGACATCCCCACCCTCGCTTCGGTCACCCTGGACCTCCTGGCATCTGTGATCGCCCGTTGCCTGGAGGCTGAGGAGGCACTGACCCCGGAGACCCGCAAGACCGCCCTGCGGGTCCAGATCAACGCGTTCGTCGAGGAGCACCTGGCCGACCCGGCCATGACTCCCCAGGCGATCGCGGACGCCCACCACATCTCCCTGCGCCATCTCCAGCAGCTCCTCGCCGCCGACGGCACCTCGCCGGCAGCCTGGATACGCCATCGCCGCCTGGAACGCTGCCGTCTCGACCTGGTCAACCCCCGCCTCCAGGCCCGCCCGGTCCAAGCCATCGCCGCACGCTGGGGCTTCACCGACCCGGCAAACTTCAGCCGCCTCTTCCGAGCCGCCTACGGCCTCCCGCCCCGCGACTACAGGCACCTGCCGACCGAGGCGTGCGTGAATCTCCAACACTCCTGCGCGGACTGACAAGGACTGGGCGCTGACATGTCAGGCATCGTGAGAGCCCAGAGCCAAGCACTGGGCGAGGGGAAACCTCCCCTGTTGCTTGTCAGCTACACGACGAGAGGGACGAGGCATGAAGAGCATGATCAGACCGTTAGTGGTCACCATGGTCTTGGTCGCCGCCGCAGGCGCCGCACCCGCCACCGCGAGCGCCGCGCCAGCCTGGGGATGCTTCCCGATCAGTACCAGGTCCATAACGTTCGTGGCACACACCCCCGTGCACTCGCCCGAGCCCGCGGGCAAGGCCCCCGTCGTCGGCTACCTCAACGTCACCAGGCCCGGCTCGTGGCCGGTCTCGTGGGACTGCGTCAGCGATGCCGGCAACCAGTGGTGGGGGCTAGACGAGAGCGTCGGCTTCGGTGACGACGCCTATGTCTGGGACGGCTACGTCTACCGCTAGGACAGGACGATGCCCTAGTCCTCATGCTCGGCGAACCAGGCCTGGAGCCTGTGCGGCAGTTCGCTGAGCCCTGCAAGTCGGTCGAGCTGGAAAGGTGAGACCCGGCCCTGGTTGGTTCCCATCCTCGGTCCTCGTACTTCTCGGATGTGGCAGCGACGTGGGCTGGGCGGATGGGCACTCCCTCGAAACCCACCCAGTCACTGGGATGGGCCTGGCTGCTGGTGGCGATCAAGGTCGTGCCCGACTCGTTGCCGTTGGCCGCTTCGACGGCGTAGCTCATAGGTGTCCAGGGAAGTCCCTGCGTGGAGGAGGGCCTCCGGGTTCTCCAGCGGTACTCGACCCCGTCAACAGTCATGCGCCGGGACCCCTGCTTGTTCAGCGCCTTCGTTCCCCTCCTGTCGGACTCCAGCGCTCTGCAACTGGCCTGTCCCCGGGTACTCCTGGGTGCGGCCTCGGCCTCCCTTCCGAAGGCCGAGGCCGCCTCAGGCTGGAATGGCTTTGCTGATCGCTCTCTTCAGCCGGTCCCCGAGGGACCTCGACCGGCTGGCCCGCGCGCTGCGGCCGGCGGGGGTGGCAGGCGGAGGCGGGAGCTGCCTCAGAGGTCGTGCGCCGTACCGCCCTGTGGAGAAGCCGAGCCCCTTCGGGCGACGGGGCAGGCGCCCATCCCGGCTCCGGCAGGCGCAGAGTACGCCGCCACGCCCGGCGTCGCCGCACCAAGTTGGTCCAGGATCTCGTCGGCGAGCAGATCCTGCGGGCCCTTGAGCGCATCGGCGGCCGCCCGGTCCGAAGGGAAGACCAACTCGGCCGCGATGTTGTCCTGCACGATCCGGGCAAGGTTGTCCAGGGCCACGAAGACCGGGTCCGAGAGCGGCTCGGCGGCCGGCAGGTCGATCAGATGGGTGGCCACCTTCGCCGGGTTCATGCACGGCCTGATGATGATCGAGTTCTGGTTCAGTTCGGACGTGGCCCACTGGGACAGCACGACCGTGTACAGGTCGCGCCACGCCTCCTCACCGATCCGGGCCCGCCACATCCGCAGGACGCCCTGCACACCAGCGATCTGGGCCTCGGCCGCGAACCTCATATTGGTGCGGATGTCCGCGTAGACGCTGTGGGAGAAGTCCTCGAACGACCTGATGTCGAAGAACCGGGCCGCGGTGGAGACCTCGATGAACGCGAGCGCGCCGTCGAGCACCCGCGCGCACGAGACCACCATCTCCGGCGGGATGCCGGCCTGGTCGAGCCGCCGCCGGGCCGCGGCCAGCGTGTCGGCGTACTGCCGGAGCGGTGTGATCCAGTCGGTGGTCGCGGCGTCCTTGAACGCGACCATGGCAAGGTCGTGCGGATCGATGCGGTCCGCGCCGGGGACGTTCGGAACCCTGTCACTCAGGTAGGGCGCGATGATCGAGAAGACGCCGAGCGGCACATGGCTGACAGACTTCGCCAGCTCGAACACCTCCCCGACGGGATGCAGCGACTCCCGCGTGCCGTCGTGGAGAAGGGTGAACCTTCCGCCCCTGGCGTCGTTCTGGACCACAAGGACGGGACTGAGCTGCGCAATCAGATCCGACTTGAGCGCGGCGTAGTGCGACCGCATACCGCTGTTGACCGCCACGATCGCGTCGCGGGCCCGACCGCGCCGAACGGCCGGGGCGTCGGCGGGTGCCCCGCTCCCGTCCTCGGCCGCCGCCGGTGAGGCCGCGAGGCCCGCCATGACGCCGGCCGCGGTGGTACGGCCGAGGAACCTTCTGCGTGTGGTCATTCTCCGCCTTCCATAAGTGCCCACTCGCCGGGCGAGCGGCTGGGAACACGAAGTCGACGGCGCGTGGCCCGCCCTCCCCGCGGGGAAGGCGCCGACGCACCGGTGTTCCCGGCAGACGGACAACGATCCCGAGCACCCGCGCGCATCGGGTTGTCGCGTATCGGGTTGTGCGGCGGCGACTCCGTACCGGCCGGGTACTCGCCCGGACATGGGCGGTGGCGCCGTGCCGGGTGCGCTTCTGGCCGTCCGGGCGGCGGTCGGCCAGAAGCTGGTCAACCTCGACGGCGATGTGGCCGCCCGGCCAAAGCATCGGTGCCGCCCGCCCAGGCGGAACTGTCCACCGACCCCCTGCGGATCTTGCCCGACACCGCCGTCGGCGGCCGCTGCTCACGAGCAAGGCGTTCGGCGGGCTCGCCAAGCTCCTGGAAGCCCTGCGGGGCCCGCGACGCCCGGATCGTGGAGTGCCTCGCGGAGCAGCAGGCCCCGAGCCGCTGCAAGCCCGTCTGCGAGGACAGGACACTACGGCTGAGAAGCAGCAGCGAGGGCTCTGCAGGTGTCAGCGGCCGGCGAAGGGCCTGCTGGCGTTCTTCACGTCCCGCGACTCGGCCGCCCTCGCGGCGTTCATTCGGCTGCGGTCCTCCACTCCGAGCACGAGCGTTGGCGGCGCGGCATCGAAGCCGCCCGCCGTCTGTCACCGGCTACATGGCGACCTGAAGGTCCCCTTCATCTTCCGCGTGCCCTCGCGCGACGGCCATGAGGCGGAGGCCGAGGCGTGGCCGGCGGCGCTCGCGTCCTTCCTGTTGGGCAGTGGATCGCCGAGCCCGCCGCTTTCCATGCCCGTCGCGACATGGACGAGGAGCGGATCGAGCGCCTGTCCGGATCGGTGAGGTGGGCGTGATGGACACCGCTGTTGAGAAGTTCCGCTTCCGAGACAGCGGAGCGGATCGGGGTGTAGCGCCCCATGACGGCACTACCCCACGCAGGTACGGCCCCATGCCAGTGACCATGCTCTGCCGCAAGGCCCGACCAGCGAGAACACGCCGGTCTGACACACCAACACTTACACCGGCCACCGACACCGAACCGCCGCATCCCACGTAGCACAGCAGGGCGCGAGGCGAGCGCGGGCACCGGGGCCGGCCTCACGCCGGCCTCGCCGGCAGGTGGTCTGCCCGTCCGTAGGGGGGCGGCTGCTGGATGTTCCGTCAGGAATGGTCGGCGGTCTGGGGGCAGGGCGCCCCGGGCCGCGGCCCCCCGTCGCTCGTCGTCCGTGCGGGCGGTGGTGCGGCTGCCGGGGTGGGCCCCGTCCGTGACTAACGCACGTGTGTCCTGACCTGTTCGTAGACCGTCGGGTCGGCGTGCAGCTCGCTGTGGCCGAGGCACGCGGTGGTGGTGTTCAGGGCGCCGGAGAGGGCGACGCTGTTCTTGGGGCTGATGACGATGTCGCAGGGCGAGCCCCAGGTGGCGTAGCGGGGGGAGCCGGGGGTCTCGTCACCGGAGTTGAGGTTGTTCAGGAAGTCGGATCCCGGGCGCATCTCGACACACGAGGCTCCGCCGCACCAATGTGCCGTGGCCGTTCCGTGGTTGGGCCCCCCGAGGGAGACCCAGGCGTCGACCTTGGACGAGCCGCCGAGGTTCTTGAGGTAGTAGCGGGAAGACAAGGCGCCCATCGAGTGGGTGACGATGTCGACCCTGGAGGCGCCCGTGAGGTTCAGGACGCGGTCGATCTCGTCGGCCAGCCGCGCGGCGGTCGTGGCGTTGGACCGGGTGGTGTCGTAGGTCCACTGGTCGAGGTGGTCGGCCGGCCATCCGTCCGCCCGGAATCGCTTCGCCATGGACTGCCAGGTGGAACCGTCCGAGTTCCAACCGTGGACGAAGACCACGGGGTCCCGGCGCACCTCGGTGTGCGAGGCGACGGCTGCGGACGCGGGGAGCGGGAGGAGGGGTACGGCAGCGAGGAGGAGCGTCGGCACGCTCCGGAGCAGGTTGCTGGTCACATTCGGTTTCTAGCGTGCCGGGCCCCCACGGCTCGGCCGGTTACCTGGCCTCTCACCCGCCCGGGGGCAGGGATTCACCGCAGAAACGTGACAGCACCGGGCGGGTGGACCGGGCCGGTCGGCGTGCCGTCTTCACTCGCCTTCCCGGCGGCCCCGGCCATGCGGTCCGTACCGGCCTCTGTCGCGGCGAGCGAAGAGGCTGTGCGGGAGATACGTGGCATCTGGGCTACGGCCGTTCAGCTCGGAATCACCCAGCTCGGCGTCCAGGTCTCGGCGGCGTCGTGGTCGGTCGTCGTGGCGGTCAGGTGGGCGCGGAGGGTGGTCAGCGCGGGGTGGGGGTTGTCGCGATGCCACAGGAGCGAGTGCGGGTAGACGGGCGTCGGACCGGTCACCGGGATGCGGCGCAGGCCGTGGTCGGCGGGCCAGACGAGCCGGGTCCGGCCGCCCATGAAGGTGGCCAGGGCCGGGGTGTCGGCGATGGTGTCGAGGAGCGCCTCGGAACCGAAGTTGGGGCCGGTCGCCTCGATGGTGAGGCCGAATTCGGCGACGAGGTCGTCGTAGTAGGCGGCCCACTCGGTACCGGGAACGAGGCCGGGCATCCAGATCCGGTGCCCGGCGAGCCGGGCGAGGGTCACCGACCGGGCGCCGGCCAGCGCGTGGGCGGGGCCGGTGAGGAGCTGGAGCGGTTCGTCGAGCACCCGCATCGAGGCGATGTCCTCGGGGAGGGGCCTGCCGGGGGCGGCGACGGCGCGGAAGGAGGCGTCGATCGCACCGGAGCGGATGGCGGCGACAGCCGTTTCGATGCCGAACAGCGTCATCACGTCGAGGTCGATGTGCGGGTGTACGCGGTGGAAGCCGCGCATCAGGCCGGACTGCGCGCTGCGCAAGGTGATGACGTCGACGCGCAGCGGGCGGTGGCCGGCGCTGACGGACGCCGCCGCGCGCTCGGCGACCCGCAGCAGCTCGCGTGCGTGGGGCAGGAACGCCTGCCCGTCGATGGTGAGCTCGGCGCCCCGCGCGGTGCGGGTGAACAGCCGCACGCCGAGGTCGCGTTCCAGGACGGCGATCCGTTTGGAGACGGCCTGCTGGGTGATCGACAGCTCGGCGGCGGCCTCCTGGAACTGCCCCGCGTCTGCCGCGGCCACGAAAGTCCGGACGGTATGGAGATCCATGCCCGCATCGTAAGGGCACAACCGTTGGTTGTGGGCGGGTGGCTTTTCGGTTGTTTGATCTCCGGCTTTGACGACCGCTTTGATGCTTCTGGTCGCGGATCGGTTGTGTCAGTGAAGGGCGAGAGGTCGTCGGGCATGAGGAGCGGGCGCCGGCTGGGGCGGCGGTTCGGGTGGCTGTGGGGCGCGTACGGAACGAGCGCGCTCGGCACCTGGCTCGCTTTCGGCGCGTTCCCGCTGATCGCCATCCAGGTGCTGGAAGCCGGGCCCGCCGAGGTCGCCGCGCTCTTCTCCATGGGGGCCGCGGTGGGCGCCGCCGTGGCGGTTCCCCTCGGCCCCTGGGTGGAGTTCCGCCGCAAACGGACCGTGCTGATCGCGATGGACCTGGTGCGGTGCGCGGCGCTGCTGACGATTCCCGCCGCGTTCGCACTCGGCGTGCTCAGCTTCCTTCAGCTGCTCCTGGTCTCGGTCGTCGTCGCGGCGGCCGACATCACGTTCCGCGCCGCCTCCGGAGCCTGTCTGAAGAATCTGCTGGCGGCCGAGGACCTGCTCGTCGCCCACGCCCGGTTCGAGTCCACCGCCTGGACGACCACGATCATCGGGCCCCCGCTGGGCGGCGCCGCGATCGGGCTCCTCGGACCGTTCGCGACCGTGGTGGCCGACGCGGTCAGCTACCTGCTCTCGGCCCTGGGCATCCGCGCGATGGGCGGCCACGAGCCGCGGCCCGACCCCCGGAGGGCCACGCGCACGCCGGCCGGGGACCTGCTCGACGGCTGGCGGTACATCCTCGCCGACCCGACGCTGCGCCCCCTGTTCTTCAACACCGTCCTGTTCAACGGCCTGGTGATGGCCGTCCAGCCACTGCTGGCCGTCCTGATGCTCGACCGGCTCGGGTTCACCCCGTGGCAGTACGGCCTCGCCTTCGCCCTGCCCTCCATCGGCGGCCTCATCGGTTCACGGCTGGCCCGACCGCTCGTCCACCGGTTCGGAGAGCACCGGATCCTGGTCACGGCCGGGGCGCTGCGCGCGATCTGGCCCGTCGGGCTCGCCTACCTCGGTCCTGGTCCCGGCGGGCTGCTTCTCGTGGTGGGCGTGGAGCTCGGGCTCATCCTCTGCTGCGGGGTCTTCAACCCCGTCAGCGCCACCTGGCGTCTCGAACGCACCGCGAACGACCGGGTCGCCCGCACGTTGTCCGCCTGGGCGGTGACGACCAAGGCCTCGACCGCCGTCCTCACGGCCGCCTGGGGGGTGCTGGGCAGCCTGCTCGGCCCGCGTACGGCCATCGGGCTGGCCGGGCTGCTGCTGCTGACGACCCCACTGCTGCTCCCCCGTCGCGCCGCGGCACGGCGTGACGAGGCGGAGCCGGAGCCCGAAACGGGCCGAATTCACCCATGGCGGCGGCGTTTCAAGCGGCGGTGACCGGTGAGCCGAGAAGAAAGGAACTCTCCCTTCACCCGTCGGTCAGGAGGACCCATGGACAGCTGGCGCGCGTCCGCAGCCTGCCAGAACGTCGACCCCGATCTCTTCTTCCCCGTGGGCACCGGCGCCCCCGCCCTGGTCCAGGCCGAGGAGGCCAAGGCGGTCTGCCGGCACTGCCCCGTGCGCGACGCGTGTCTGCGTTGGGCCATGGACGACTCCCACCAGGTGACGGGCGTCTGGGGCGGTCTGAGCGACGACGAACGCCGTTCTCTCAAGCGGAGGTTGCGCCGTGGGGCGAGTGCGGGGGAACGGCCTCACCGGTAGGGGCTTCCGGTGAGGCCGTTCGGTCTCTCCCGTCGGATTCTTCCTGGAGGGTGGCACGCTCCTCGGTTCATTCCTCCACTTGCTGGAGGGAGGCTCGCTCCTCGGCTCATTCCTCCAGGGGAGCGAGCATGCCCTGGCGCAGGCGGGCCAGATTGCGCGAAAGCAGTCGTGACACCTGCATCTGCGAGACTCCGAGCCTCTGGCCGATCTCCGACTGGGTCAGCTCCTCGACGAACCTCAGATGGAGGAGCCGGCGGTCCCGCTCGCCGAGCTCGTCGAGGAGCGGTGCGAGGGCGTGGAAGTCCTCGAACAGCTCGAGCGCCGGGTCCTCCTCCCCCATGAGGTCGGAGAGCATGGCGCCGCCGTCCTCCTCGTCGCCGCCGCCGACGGGCGCGTCGAGCGAGGTGGACCTGTACGCGTTGGAGGCGATCCGGGCCTCGATCACCTCGTCTTCCGAGAGGTTCATCAGGGCGGCGAGTTCCGGCACGGTCGGCGCCCGCCCGAGGCGTGAGCTCAGCTCCTCCGTCGCCTTGGCCAGCTCCACGCGGGCCTCCTGCAGCCGGCGCGGCACGTGGACCGCCCATGAGGTGTCACGGAAGAACCGCTTGATCTCCCCCACGATGCACGGCACGGCGAAGGTGGTGAACTCCACCTCACGGGTGATGTCGAACCGGTCGATGGCCTTGATCAGTCCGATGATGCCGACCTGGACGATGTCCTCCATCTCGTCGCCCCGGCCCCTGAAACGACCGGCCGCGTAGCGGACGAGTGACATGTTCATCTCGATCAGCGTGTTGCGTGCGTACTGGTACTCGGGCGTCCCCTCCTCCAGTACGGACATCCGGCCGAAGAACAGCTTCGACAGCTCACGAGCGTCCTTCGGCGCGATCTCGCGGGGGGCTTCGAGAACGGGCAGGCCCCCCACGGTTCCTTCGGTGCGCTCCTTCGTCTCGGTGCGGTCCTTCGTCTCCGTCGGCACTGCAGTCGACACTCCACTGACCCCTTCAGTCGTCGGCAACGCGTTCTCCCCCGGGCGGCTCGTATACCCGGGCGCTCCCGGAGCATGCGCGGGAATTTCGAGATCGGGTCGCCGCGGCCGCGTCCGTCCCCGGGTCATCCGGATCCGAGGAGGGACAGACGTGCCCTGACCCGCTTCCCTGTCGGGTGCTGCGGCTCGACGCGCACGCTCTCGCAGACCGCGACGACTATCTCCACCCCGTGCTGGCCGACGCGGCCGGGATCGTGACCTCGCGGGACGGGGGAGGCTTCCGCGCGGTCGTACACCGAGATGTCGAGTACGTGCTCGAACAGCTCCAGCAGAAGCCGGCAGGGGCCCGGGGCGTGCCGTACCGCGTTGGTCACCAGCTCGCTGACCACCAGACGCGCCATGTCGACCCGCTCCCGGGGCACCGGCTCGCGTCCCACGGCCGGTGCGGCGGCGAGGAAGTCCGCGGTGAAGGCGCGGGCTGACGCGATCATGCCGTCGTCGGCGTCCCCGGCGTCGTAGTCGACGCTCACGGACAGCACGGGCTCCTGTGTCGCACGCTCGGCGGCGATCGCGTCCGTCATCAGCCTCCCCCTCTCTCACACGGCTTCCTACCGCGCTTCGCACACACTTCGTACTGCGCCTTTCCCCCCTTTTCGCTTTCCATTCGCCGCTTGCGGGATCGCGGGCGCTGCCGCGTGCCGTCCGTCCGGGGTGGGAGGGGGGCGCGGCCGTGGAGGGGTGGGGGGAGCAAGCGGCCGGAGCCTGCCGGTACCGGCTTCCGCATACAACCCGGGAGCGGGGGTACCCGGGGCATCGAACCGGGCGGTCGGCGCCCTGACGGCGAAGGGAGAAGCACTGTGTTGATGGCCCATCCCGCGGTGTTGAGCAATCTGGTCGAGCAGTACGAGACGCTGAGGATGCTGCACGCGGAGAACGGCGGCGCCGAGGTACGGCGGCGCATGGACGACATCGCGTACACGCTCTGTGTCTCCACGGGCACGCGGGACGTGGACACGGCACTGGTCGCCGCCCGTCATCGGCTGCCCGGCGCGCGCCCCGGCGACGACTCGGTCCTGATGGCCTGAACCTCCCCACGGTACGGCGAACCCGGCACGGTCCTCGGAGGAGGACCGTGCCGGGTTCGCCGTGGTACCAGGTCGACGCGCTCGCGCCCGCTGCTGGTGCGACACGACCGCGCCCGCCGCCGGTGTCGGCAGCGGGCGCGGTCCGTCGTACCCCGAGGGGCGACGGGAAGGTCTACCAGCGGTACCAGCGGCCCGTGCCGCCCTTCGGCCGGGCCACGAAGCCCAGCAGCCAGAGGACGAGCACGATCACGGCGATCCACCAGAGGGCCTTCACCGCGAATCCGGCACCGAAGAGAATCAGTGCCAGCAGCAGAACCAACAGCAGGGGAACCATATGTCGACAACCTCCGGAATTCCCTGTTCGGTATTCGACCCCTCCCGCTCCACGTGAATGGGGATCCCAGGGAACGGGATTCCCGGGGAGGGATCGGTTTCCTTTTTCTTTTCCTTTCGGGCGACCTGGAATCAGATACGGCCGCCGGTGAGCCGGGAGAGCGGGCCGCGGGAGCGCAGTCCCGCCCGACGTCCGAGCGCGTAGGCGCCGGTGAGGGCGGCGGCCGCGCTCACGGCGGCGCTGCCGGTGACCGCCTTGCGGGCGCGTACGGCGGTCACCAGCGTCCCACCGGTGCCCCGGACGGCCTCGACGGCCGCCAGGGTCTTCTCGGCGAGGGGGGCGGGAAGCGCGGTCAGGGCCCCGGTGGCCTTCTCCTCGGTCTCCTCCACCGCATGTACGGTCTTCTTCGTCTCGTCCGCGGCGCGGCTCGTTCGGCTTCGTGTGCCGGTGCCTGTGCTGTCCGAGGCATGGCGCGAACTGTTCCGGCCGGACGGGTTCTCGTTGCTCTTCTCCGATGCGCTCATAATCATCGTCTGACCGGACCTCGCCGCGACAAACCCTGCTTCACAGGAGTTTGCCGAGCGGGCCGAGATCGATGTTGAGGTCCTCCGGTTCCATTCCGAAACGCTCGCGCAGCAATTCCATCCGGTCCTCCAGGAGCATGAGGGTCAGACCGAGTCGTTCCTCCTGCTCCTCGGTGAGGTCACCCACCTCGAAGCGGCGGACGGCCTGCCGTTCCATCAGCCGGCGCAGCAGCTCGACGACGGTCAGGACCAGGCATGCCAGGTCGCGTTCGACAGTGTCGGGGTCGAGTTCCACCCGTCGCGGTCGTGTCGTCACGGTGTCACCCGCTCCCACGGGGAGGGCACGGAGTCGCCGACGGAGCTGATGAGCGCCTTCAGGTCGACGCGTACGAGGTCGACGTCGGCGATCCTCAGGGTGATGTCCCCGGCGAGCACCACGCCGCCGGCCAGCAGCCGGTCCAGCAGGTCGACGAGAGCGATCTCCCGCTGGTCCGTCATCCCTCCGCCTCCTCGTCGGTATCGGTCCGTGTGAAGGAGTAGGGCACCCAGGGGCCGGTGAACTCCACGCGCAGGCCGTTGGGCATGTCTTCGGGCGCGGGGAGACGGTCGAGGAACTCGCGCCGCTTCTCGTCGGGGACGAGATAGGCGGCGTTGAACACGTTCCGGCCGGGTCCCTGGGTCAGGCGGGCCTGCTGGGGCGGGTGAAGCACCGCCTCCGCCGCGGCGTGGACGAGCAGCTCGTGGAGCTGTCGTGCGGCGCGGGCCGCCGAGTCGTCGACGTTCTCCCGGGCCTGCCGGTCGCCCAGCCGGCGCCGCAGGTAGTCGCGGCCGGAAGCCGCGCGGGTCGGGGCTCCGCCGCCCGCGGACGTCGTCCTCGCGGGTGCCTCCTCGACGTACAGCTTGACTCCCCACTCGTGGGCGCCGGTCAGGCGGTCGAGGGTTGCCGTGAGGCGGTGCTCCCCTTCCGAGAGGAGACGGCGCACGCCTCGCTCACCGCGGCAGACGGTCGCGAGGCGCAGCGGCACGGTGGTGACGTGCCGGCCCGCCGCTGCCACCACGCCGTGGTGGGCCCTGGCGACTCCCGCGAGCCAGTCCAGGTCCTCCAGGCGGTCGCGCAGGGGTGCTTCGTCGAAGTCGGCCGCCGGGACCGGTTCGACGAGGGCGGTCAGTCCCCGGTGCGTGACGGTGGCCAGGCCCGTACCCAGCGTCTCGCCGGGCGGGGGGCCTGGGGGCGGCCCGGTGCTGCCGGAGCGGACGACGGCGTACACGTACAACAGGGGTTCGTCGTTGCGGGGTTCGTGCCTCGGGGGCTCCTCCCCGGGGTCTTCGGGGTTCAGCGGTTCGTTCCTCATGGCTCCTGCCTCGCCTCCAGTTCGGCGATACGGCGGCGCAGTTCCTCGTTCTCCCGGCCGAGTTCGCCTCGGCGGGCTCCGGACGACAGGGCCGGGTCCTGCTCCCACCAGTCGATGCCCATCTCCTTGGCCCGGTCGACCGACGCCACGACGAGGCGCAGCTTGATGGTGAGGAGTTCGATGTCGAGGAGGTTGATGCGGATGTCTCCGGCGATCACCACGCCCTTGTCGAGGACGCGCTCCAGGATGTCGGCGAGATTTGCCGACTGGTCGTCGTACGGACGCGGTAGTCCCGACGGCATCGTCATACGCCGTCCTCCTCCGTCTCTTCGGGGGTGGCGGGCGTTTCCGTCTCGTCGAGCATCAGGGAACCGGCGTACTGCCGCAGTTCTCGCTCGATCCGGCGGCGGAGCCTCCACGCCCCGCCGGTGTGGCCGCCCCGCCAACGCGGCCGGTACTCGACGGCGACCACGACGCAGGTGAGGTTCTCGGCGGCCTCGTGGAAACTCGCCGCGCCCCGGACGGGGCCCTTCGTCCCGTCGCGGGTCCACGCGATGCTGCGCTCCTGGGCCCGGTGGGTGACCCGGGCCGGGCGCCGGTGGCCCGGACCGCTCGGCGCGCGGCCCCGGACGGACCAGTGGTCGACCCACCGCTCGTACGCGGCGGCGACCGGAACCGCCACCTGCACGGTGGCCACCAGTGAGGCGGGAGGCGTCCCCCGGTTGCCGCCGGTGATGTGGTGGAGCCGGGCGGAGGACCGGCCCACGGCCCGGGCGGCGGCGATGAGCAGGCGCTCGGGGCGGGTCATCGGCCGTTCCTCCGCCCCGTGTCCAGGCGGGCGAGGAGGGCGTCCTCCCTGCGGTCGAACTCCGCCTCGTCGATCTCGCCGGCCTCGAACGCCGCCACCAGACCGGCCAGTTCGCGGTGGACGACGTCCGGGTCGTAGTACTCACGCTCCGCCACTTCGACGACCTGCCGCAGTACCCAGGCGGTGCCCCGCACCGGTGCGGCCGGCAGCAGGAGGACTTCCTTGAGCAGTCCCATGGGTCACTCCGGGTCGGCGAAGCTGTACGCGGGCAGCGGTCCCGTCACCTGCTCCCTGAGGTGCTCGTGCTCCTGAGGGAGGGCGCGCACGGCCGCCAGGAACTCCTCCTGCCGTTCGCGCTCGACGAGGAACGACAGATCGGCCAGCCGGCCGGTGCCTGCCGGCCCGCGCGCCACCGCCGCCGCGTACGGCGCCAGGGTCCGCTCGACGAGCGCCGCGTCGTCCTTCTCCCGCTCGGCGACGGCCCGCGCGACCAGCTCGCCGAAGGCGATCCTCTCCTCGTGGCTGCCACCGCCCGCCTCGCGCTGGGCGGCGTGCCGGGCCAGCAGGCCGGGGTCGCCGGCGAGCACGACGCGCAGCACGGCCTCCTCGTCGTGGTACACCTTGACGTTGAACTCCTCCTTGCCGTCGAGCTTCTCCAGCCGATCCACGTAGCGGTCGTGGTGCTCCCCGAGGATCGCGGCGACGGTCTCGTCGTCGGGCGCGACCCCGCCGAACCGCAGGGGCAGCACCGGTCCGTCCTTGCCTGCCAGGATCACCACGTGCTGGTGCGCGAGCAGGTCGCGGCGCTTGGCCTTCAGTTCGGGCGGTGCGTCGCTGCACAGGGCCACCAGGTCGCCGCTGCGCACGGTGCGGACGGGCCGCGGGGGGTCGCCGATGCCCTCGAGGGCGTCGGGGAGCCTCCGGTCGGCGGGGGCGATGCCGTAGACGTAGGTGCTCATTCCTTGTCCTCCCGTCGGGTCGAGGTGCGGCGGCGCGATCCGCCGCTGCCGCTCTTCTCCTCCGTCGCCTCGTCCCGTGCCTGGTGGAAGGCGTCGGATATGGTCTGCGCGGCGCCGCTCAGGGCGCCTTTGGTCTTGGCGTGCGATCCGGATTCGGTCATGTCGCCGACGAGTTCGGGCAGGCCGGGGTTCTTTCGCGGGCCGGCTTCCAGGTCCAGCCGGTTGCAGGCTTCGGCGAAGCGCAGATAGGTGTCGACGCTCGCCACGACGACGCGTACGTCGATCTTCAGGATCTCGATGCCGACCAGGGAGACGCGCACGAAGGCGTCGATCACCAGGCCACGGTCCAGAACCAGTTCAAGTACGTCGTACAGACCGCTGGAGCCACCCCCGGACGATGCCGGAGCGCTCTGGGTGGGCATGACAGTCATACTTCTCGCTCTCCCTCTGTGGTCGGGTGGGACGGGGTGGGGCCAGGGTGCGGGGGGCCGCATCGTTCAGCGGCGGTCCGCCCGTCCCCTCTCGTAGCGGCGGGTGCGCCGGTAGCCGATGAGGTGCCCGTGGTGGTCGACGTCGACGTCGTACGAGGCGAGCAGGCTCATCGTGTCGGGCACGCGCGGCAGTTCGAGGACTTCGACCGTCAGGTGCCAGTTGCCGTCCTCGCGGCGTCCGCAGGAGCTGACGGCCTCCGCCGGCTGGTCGAGCAGGAGCGCGAGCTGCTCCATCGCCGTCCTGATCACTTCGGTCACCGGCGGCGGCCGTTGCGCCTCCGCCGTCTCGCTGTCCGCCCTGCTTTCCGGTGCACGGGGCATGGCTTTCTCCTCTCACCCTCTCGGACGGGTGCCTTTCGGCCCGCCTTCCCGGCTCCCTACGTTCCACGCATGGCCGACAAGGCGGCGTAATCAGCGCTCTACGCCGTTCGGCGGACAAGGGGGACATACGGCGAAGGTGGCGGGGAAGGGGATGTCGGGCAGAGAGGGTCACCCCAGCCATCGTCGGAGGAGCAGGAACCGTGGACCGTACCGAAGGGACCAGTGGGACCGCCGCCGTGCGCGAAGGGGGAACCGAAGGGCGCCACGACCTCACGTCGGCGGTCTCCCTCCGGGTCAACGGGACCACGCACACCGTGCGTCTCGATCACCGCACCACCCTCCTGGACGCCCTCCGCGAGCACCTGGACCTCGTCGGGGCGAAGAAGGGCTGCGACCACGGGCAGTGCGGGGCCTGCACGGTGCTCGTGGGCGAGCGGCGCGTGAACAGCTGCCTGCTGCTCGCCGTGGCGTGCGACGAGCCCGTCACCACGGTCGAGGGCCTCGCCGCACCGGACCGCCTCCATCCGCTCCAGGAGGCCTTCGTGTCCCGGGACGCCCTCCAGTGCGGCTACTGCACGCCGGGCCAGATCTGCTCGGCCGTGGCCATGCTGGACGAGGCCGCGGCCGGGCACCCCTCGCACGTGACACCACCGGGCCCGCCGGACGGCGAAGGTCCGGTGGACCTCACCCCGGAGGAGATCCGTGAGCGCATGAGCGGCAACATCTGCCGCTGCGGCGCCTACCCGAACATCGTGGACGCCATCGCGGAGGCCGCCTCGTGAAGCCCTTCGGATACCTGCGCGCCGACCGCACCGAGCAGGCGCTCGCCGCGTACGCGGCCCACCCCCGCGCCCAGTACCTCGCCGGGGGCACGAATCTCGTCGACCTGATGAAGCTCGGGGTGGCCGACCCTCCGTTCCTCGTCGACATCAGCCGGCTGCCGCTGGACGGTGTCGAGGAGACGCCGGACGGCGGCCTGCGCGTCGGGGCGACCGTCCGCAACAGCGACCTGGCTGTCCATCCGCTCGTACGGAGCCGGTACGCCGTACTGTCGCAGGCGCTCCTCTCCGGCGCGTCCGCACAGCTGCGCAACGCCGCCACCACCGGCGGAAACCTCCTCCAGCGCACCCGCTGCCTGTACTTCCAGGACACCTCGAAGCCCTGCAACAAGCGCGAACCGGGTACGGGCTGCCCCGCACGGGAGGGAGTCCACCGCGACCTCGCGGTGCTCGGCCACTCCGCGCGGTGCGTCGCCACGCACCCGTCGGACATGGCGGTCGCGCTCGCCGCCCTCGACGCGCGCGTGCATCTGCTCGGACCCGACGGGGAGCGTGTCGTGCCGGTCACCGACTTCCACCGGCTGCCCGGTGACCGGCCGGAGCAGGACACCGTCGTCCGTGCCGGCGAGCTCGTCACCGGTGCGACGCTCCCACCGGCCGCCGGGGCCCCCAGCGCCTACCGCAAGGCCCGTGACCGTGCCTCGTACGCCTTCGCGCTCGCATCCGTCGCCGCCGTGCTCACCGTGGAGGACGGCGTCGTCCGCCATGCCGCCCTCGCCTTCGGCGGGCTCGCCCACAAGCCGTGGCGTGCCCGCGCCGCCGAGGAGGTGCTGCGCGGGGCGCCCGCCACGGAGGAGACGTACGCGCGGGCCGCCGACGCCGAACTCGCGGCGGCCGAGCCGCTGCGCGACAACGGTTTCAAGGTGCCGCTCGCCCGCAACCTCGCCGTCCGTGTGCTCACCGATCTCACGCCCCGCCCCTGAGGAGGCCGTCATGACCCCGGCTCCCCCGCCCCTGGCCCCGTCCGCGTCCGATGTCGACGCCGCGGACGCCGTCCGGCGTGACGCCCGTCAGAAGGTGACCGGCACGGCGCGCTACGCCGCCGAGCACACTCCGCCGGGCTGCGTCCACGCCGTCCCCGTGCCCGCCGCCGTCGCGCGCGGCAGGGTCACCGCCGTCCACGCCGACGAGGTCCTGCGGCGGCCCGGGGTCCTCGCGGTCCTCAGTCACGAGAACGCGCCCCGGCTGGGCGAGGCCGAGGACGGGACCCTCGCCCTGCTCCAGGACGACCGTGTCCCGCACCGGGGCTGGTACGTCGCGCTCGTGGTCGCCGACACCCCGGAGAACGCGCGCGCGGCCGCCGACGGCCTGCGGATCGAGTACGCCGAGGAGGACCACGACCCGGGTCCCCCCGCCGGCCATCCCGGTCTCCGCGTCCCGGAGGAGGCCAACGGCGGCCAACCGGGCCTGCGGGAACGCGGCGACTTCGACGCGGCCTTCGCCGCGTCGGCGGTGCGTGTCGACGCGACGTTCACCATGACCGCCCAGCACAACCACCCGATGGAGCCGCACGCCTCCACCGCGTGGTGGGACGGCGGTGAGCTGACGGTGTACGACTCCAGCCAGGGGTCGACGACCGTACGGGACGTCCTCGCGCAGCTGCTCAAGGTGCCCGGGGACCGCGTCACGGTCGTCTCCGCGTACGTCGGCGGCGGCTTCGGTTCCAAGGGCACCCCGCGGCCGCAGGTCGTCCTCGCCGCGATGGCCTCCCGGCACCTCGGGCGGCCCGTCAGAGTCGTCCTCCCCCGCCGTGAGCTGGCCAGCGTCGTCGGCCACCGTGCCCCCACCGTCCAGCGCGTCCGCATCGGCGCGGACGCCGACGGCGTGATCGGCGCCCTCGCCCACGAGGTCGTCACCCAGACGTCGACGGTCAGGGAGTTCGTGGAGCAGGCGGCCGTCCCCGCCCGCGTCATGTACACCTCGCCGCACAGTCGCACGAGTCACCGCGTGGTGGCCCTGGACGTGCCCAGCCCCTCGTGGATGCGGGCCCCGGGCGAGGCGTCCGGCATGTACGCCCTCGAGGCGGCCATGGACGAGCTCGCCGTCGCCACGGGCGTCGACCCGGTCGAGCTCCGGCTGCGCAACGAGCCCGCGACGGAACCCGACAGCGGCAGACCGTTCAGCAGCAGGAACGTCGCCGAATGCCTGCGGCAGGGCGCCCGGCTCTTCGGATGGGCGGACCGCGACCCCCGGCCGGGGGTGCGGCGGAGCGGCGACCGGCTGACCGGCACCGGAGTGGCCTCGTCCACGTACCCGTACCTCCTCGAACCCTCGACGGCGTCCGCGCACGCCGCGCCGGACGGCAGCCACGTCGTACGGCTGAACGCCACCGACATCGGCACCGGGGCGCGGACCGTCCTCGCCCGGATCGCCGCCGAAGCGCTCGGCGCGGCGGCGTCCTCGGTGCGCGTGGAACTCGGCAGCAGCGCACTGCCGACCGCCCCGCTCGCGGGCGGCTCCTCGGGGACCTCCTCCTGGGGGTGGGCGGTCCACAAGGCCTGCACGGCCCTGGCCGGCATGCTGCGCGCCCACGCCGGTCCGCTTCCGCCCGAGGGCCTCACCGCGCGGGCGGACACCACCGAGGAGGCGGGGCGGGAATCCCCGTACGCGCGTCACGCGTTCGGCGCGCAGTTCGCGGAGGTCGAGGTGGACGCCGTGACGGGCGAGGTGCGGGTCCGCCGGCTGCTCGGGGTGTTCGCCGCGGGCCGGGTGCTCAGCCCGCATACCGCCCGCTCCCAGTTCATCGGCGGCATGACGATGGGTCTGGGCATGGCGCTCACCGAGGGCAGCACCCTGGATCCCGCGTTCGGTGACTTCGCGGAACGCGACCTGGCCTCGTACCACGTCCCCGTCTGCGCGGACGTGCCGGCGGTCGAGGCGCGCTGGCTGGACGAGGAGGACCCTCACCTCAACCCGATGGGCAGCAAGGGGATCGGGGAGATCGGGATCGTGGGGACGGCCGCCGCGATCGCGAACGCCGTGCACCACGCGGTGGGCGTACGGCTGCGGGACCTTCCCCTGACCCCGGACCGCCTCCTTCCGCACCTGGGGGGCTGAGCCGGGACCCACGAGGCTGAGCCGCGAGGGCTGAGCCGCGCCCGGCACGGCCGAGCGATCGGCGCGGTCCTCGCGGGTACAGCCGTCCGTCGTGCACGGGCCGGTCGAAGCGCTGAGGGCGACCTCGTTTCGTACCCTGGCGGCATGCGTATGCGTCCCACTCTGAGCTGGACACCTGCCGAGGACCTGCCGCCGGGCACCACGGACCTGGGGCCGGTCGCCGACGCGCTGGACGCCGGCGGCGTGCTGGTGCTCAGCGGGGCCGGCCTCTCCACGGAGTCGGGGATCCCCGACTACCGGGGCGCGGGCGGGAGCCTCACCCGACACACCCCGATGACCTACCAGGAGTTCACCGCCGATGCTGGGGCGCGGCGCCGGTACTGGGCGCGCAGCCACCTCGGCTGGCGCACCTTCGGCCGTGCCCGCCCCAACGCCGGGCACCGGGCCGTGGCCGCCCTCGGGCGCCACGGCCTGCTCTCGGGTGTGATCACCCAGAACGTCGACGGGCTGCACCAGGCCGCCGGCAGCGAGGACGCCGTGGAACTGCACGGAAGCCTGGCCCGGGTCGTCTGCCTCTCCTGCGGCGCCGCCGGCCCGCGCGGCGAGCTCGCCCGGCGCCTCGATGAGGCCAACCCCGGCTTCGAGCCGGAGGCGGCCGGAATCAACCCGGACGGCGACGCCGACCTCACCGACGAACAGGTCGGCGACTTCCACGTGGTGCCCTGCGGCGTCTGCGGCGGCGTCCTCAAGCCGGACGTGGTGTTCTTCGGCGAGGCCGTCCCTCCGCAGAGGGTCGAGCACTGCCGCGAACTGGTCCGTGGCGCGACCTCGCTGCTCGTCCTGGGCTCCTCCCTCACCGTGATGTCGGGGCTCCGGTTCGTCCGCCAGGCAGCTCAGGCCGGAACACCCGTCCTCATCGTCAACCAGGGCCCCACACGCGGCGACCGGCACGCCCTCACCCGGGTCGCGCTCCCCCTGGGAGCTGCCCTCACCACCGTGGCCGCCCGTCTGGGCGTCCCTGTCGACGGTCGGGAACGGTAGGGACGCCGACCCCGCCCTCACCCCCTGACGGGGTCGGAATGCCGCTCGGCCCGGGAGTCAGGACCGATTGTCAGTGGTGGGTGAGAAGGTAGGAGCATCCAGTCGGAAAGAGGGGGAGTCGCCATGACCCGAACGCAGAACTACATCAATCATGTTGCTCTTGTTCTGGACGCCAGTTCGTCCATGTCGCGGCTGAGCGGGAAGGTCATCGAGGTCGCCGACCAGCAGATCGCCTATCTCGCCCGCCGGTCGCGGGAATTGGACCAGGAAACGCGTGTCACGGTGTACGTCTTCGCCGACAAGGTGGAATGCGTCATCTACGACAAGGACGTGCTGCGGATGCCGTCGCTGAAGCAGCTGTACCGGGTCGGGGGAATGACGGCGCTGCTGGCGGCCGCGCTGAAGTCGCAGCGCGAGCTGGCGCAGACGGCGCAACTGTACGGCGACCACAGCTTCCTGACGTTCGTGCTGACCGACGGGCAGGAGAACGCGAGTCACCGCTGCTCGGACGCCCCTGCGCGTGATCCGCGCCAACTGGTCGAGGCCGTCGGCAAGATGATCGAGACGCAGGAGGACAACTGGACGCTGGCCGTCCTCGTGCCGGACCAGATGGGCAAGCGTGAGGCCATGCAATACGGCTTCCCGAAGGACAACATCGCCATCTGGGACGCCACGAGCACCCAGGGTCTGGAAGAGGCCGGGCAGGTCATCCAGGAAGCCACCGAGAAATTCATGGTGGGCCGCACCAAGGGAATCCGTGGATCGCGAGCGGTTTTCTCCGCGGGTGCCGACGCGGTCAACAAGAAGACCATCGAAGCCGCCGGGCTCACCCCGGTGAAGCAGTCCGCGTACGCGCTGATTCCGGTGGCTCGTGACACCGCGATACGGGAATGGGTCGTCGAATCCGGCCACACGTACCGCACCGGTGGTGCGTTCTATCAGCTGAGCAAGTCGGAGAAGATCCAGGCGCGGAAGCAGATCGCGGTGCTGGAGAAGAAGACGGACCGGGTGTACACGGGTCCCCAGGCCCGGGCCCTGCTCGGACTGCCGGACGTGGAGGTCCGCGTCAAGCCGGACCACAACGACGACTTCACGATCTTCGTGCAGAGCACCAGCGTGAACCGCAAGCTCGTACCGAACACGCGGCTGCTGCTGATGCTCTGACGCCCTGGTGGCCCGTCGGGAACCCGGCTCTGGGGGGGCGGGTTCCCGACGGCCGTCGACGGTGGTCCCGGCTTCGGGGTGCGCGCGGCCTCGGGGGTGCGCCCGGCGAGCCTCAGCCGGTGCGCCGGGAGCGGGACACGGCCCGACCGCCGAGGGCTGTGGCGAGCAGGCCCGTCAGAACGGCCACGTAGGCGCCGCCCAGGCCGTTGCCGGTGCCCAGGCCGCCTTCGGCGGTCGCCGCGACGAGTCCGCCGAGGAGCAGGCCGGTCAGGCCCGCGACCACGGCCGGTACGGGGCCGGGGCGACTGGTCGGCCGGGCCAGGGCGCGCCAGGCGATGATCACGCCCGCGAGGCCGAGCAGCGCCCCCGTCGTGGCTCCGAGGCGGCCGGGGCTGAAGCTGAGGACGTCGGCGGCGAGCAACAGGTCGGGGCTCATGGGAATGCTCCTTCTGGTCAGGCGGGGCGGGCGGGGCCGCCCCGCCGCTGTCCCCCAGATCCTGGCCCTCGGACCGCTCACCGGTCGTCCGGCGAGCGCAGACTCCTCGCACTGCCGCGTCTGCGGCAGGCACGGCGCCGGCTACCACGGGCGTGGTAGCCGTTCGCTGGCCGCGAGGAGGATTCGCCGCCGACACCACCGGGTTTAGGGTGCGCGCATGAGGACACGGACAGCCGGTGTGTGGGACCGGTACGGGGACTGGGTCATCGCGGCCGGCGTGGCGGCGGCGCTCCTGGTCACCGGCCTCGCCGGGCTGCGTCCGGTCACGGCCACGACGACCCGCCTCGAGCTGCTCGGGCTCGGACTCCTGACGGCGGGCGGGCTTGCCCTGGCGGCGCGCCGCCGGGCACCGGTCGCCGTCCTTGCCGTCACCGGGCTCTGCGCGGTGGGCCATCAGGCGGCCGGTTTCGACGTGCCCGTCGTCGCCTACCTGTTCGCGGTGTACGCGGCGGTACGGGCGGGGTACCGCACCGTCACGGTGGTGGCGAGCGTCGTCATGCTGGCCGCGCTCCCGGTCGCGGCCCTGGCTTCGGGTCTGCACGACACGGGCCAGGCGTTCGCGCAGGCCAGGGGTGCGCTCGAGATCGCCTGGCTGGTCGCGGCCGGCGCCGCGGGAGAGGCGTTGCGGCAGGCCGAGCGGCGGGCGGAGGAGGCCGAGCGTACCCGGGAGGAGACCGCCCGGCGTCGCGCCGACGAGGAACGGCTCCGTATAGCCCGAGAGTTGCACGACTCGCTCACCCACCAGATTTCGGTCGTCAAGGTGCAGGCGGAGGTCGCCGTGCACGTGGCCCGGAAGCGAGGAGAGGAGGTGCCGGATTCGCTGCTCGCGATCCAGCAGGCGGGGCGGGAGGCGAGCCGGGAGCTGCGCGCGACCCTGGAGGCGTTGCGCGACGACGACACGGCTCCGCCGTGCGGGCTCGATGACGTCCCGGACCTGGTGGAGGGGGCCCGTGCGTTCGGCGTGGACGCGACGCTGACGATCGAGGGCCGGCGCGACGACGTGCCGGCGGCGGTGGACCGGACCGTCTACCGGATCGTTCAGGAGGCGCTCACCAACGTCGCCCGGCACGCGGACGCGGGCACGGCCTCGGTGCGGATCGACTGCCGTACGGACGCCGTGGCGATACGCGTCGACGACGACGGCCGGGCGACCTCGGCGACACCGGCGGGCGTCACGGCACCCGGCCTCGGGCTGCTCGGCATGCGGGAACGGGTCACCGCCCTCGGGGGTCGGCTGCGCGCCGGACCACGGGACGGGGGCGGTTTCACCGTCCACGCCGAGCTGCCCCTGGACCGGTCGTCGTGATCCGTGTCCTGCTGGTCGACGACCAGCCGCTCCTCCGCGGCGGGTTCCGCGCCCTTCTCGACCTCGAGGACGACATCGAGGTGGTGGCCGAGGCGGCCGACGGGGCCGCGGGGCTCGCTCTGGCACGGGAGCACGTGCCGGACGTGGCTCTCGTCGACATCCGGATGCCGGTCCTCGACGGCATCGAGACGACCCGGCGCATCGCCGCTGATCCGGCACTCGCCGCCGTCCACGTCGTCATCCTGACCAACTACGGCATGGACGAATACGTCCTGGAGGCGCTGCGCGCCGGGGCAGCCGGGTTCCTGGTCAAGGACGTCGTGCCGGAGGACTTCCTGCACGCCGTGCGCGTCGCCGCCCGGGGGGACGCCCTGCTCGCCCCTTTGATCACCCGCAAGCTGATCGACCGGTACGTCACCGGGCTGCTTCCCGCCGAGGACGGCGGCGTCTCCACGGCGCTGGAAGCCCTCACGAGCCGCGAACGCGAGGCCGTCACCCTGGTCGCGCAGGGCCTGTCCAACGACGAGATCGCCGCCCGCATGGTGATCACGGCGCTCACCGCGAAGACCCACGTCAACCGGGCCATGACCAAGCTCCATGCCCGCGACCGCGCCCAGCTCGTGGTCCTCGCCTACGAATCCGGCCTGGTGGCCCCTCGGACGCCCCGGCCCCTGGGGAAGTCACGCTGACGGGCTCGGGCACCCCTCGGCCGCGTCGGAACTCCTGTGGTCGTGGCATGGCGTGCCACGACCTCGGCGCCCGCGAAGGAACGTCCTTGGCGCACTCCGGTCACAGGTCGAACTCCAGGTGCTGGATGTCCGTGAAGCGGACCTCTTCCAGGCTTCCGGCGCGGCGACCGCCGTCCTGGAAGTACACCTCCTTCAGCCCTTCGGCCGCGATGTGCTGGAGCTCGTCGTCGCCTGCGCCGGCCTCCTGGGCCGCGAAGAGGCGGGCGGCGTACGCGGGCGGCAGAGCGACGGTCAGGTGCCGGGTGCGGTCCTGGTCCGTCGAGCCGATCGGCGCCGTGTAGCCGAGGCGGGCGCGGGTGTCGATGACGATGCCGCCGGTGGTGGCCGCCTTCTGCCGGGCCCTGGCCCTGATCTGGGGCTGCCACCGCTGCCTCACCTCGTGCTCCAGGCGCGCGGCCAGGTCGGGCCTCGGCTTCCTGATCTGGTCCTTCACGTAGCGCTCGACGGTGCGCTGGGAGATCCTCAGCATCCGGGCGACCGCCCTGGTGCCCTTGAGCTGCCGGACCAGGTACCGCATCTGCGCGCCGGCGCTCTTGGGGGCAGGGCGGGTGAACGACTTCTGCACCGCCTTGTCGAGGCCGTCCCCGAACAGGGTCATCGCCCTCTCCTACTCTCCGTTGTCGGCGCCGGTGACGGTGCCGTCCTTGATGTACCGGGCCAGGTTGAGTTCGGGAGCGTCGAACCGCTCCCTCACTCCCTCGCCCCAGAGGACGGTCTGGGTTCCCTCGTGCTTGACGAGGCCGGGGTTCACCCCGAGCTTGAAGCCGCCGGGCAGCGGTCTGCCGTCGCGGTACGGGAGGAAGTCCAGCGGTGAGGTGCCGTCGACCGCGTACACCACGCAGTCGGACAGGATCGCGACCGGGTAGTCGCCGGTGAAGGCGGCGTGCCTGACGATCTTGCGGTG
Organism: Streptomyces sp. NPDC058326; assembly: GCF_042879855.1. Classification (NCBI taxonomy): domain Bacteria; kingdom Bacillati; phylum Actinomycetota; class Actinomycetes; order Kitasatosporales; family Streptomycetaceae; genus Streptomyces; species Streptomyces sp. NPDC058326. Next base: position 33,452 of record NZ_JBHVZO010000006.1, read on the forward strand.
GAGGTTGACGCGTGTCCGGGAGATGACAGCGGCGCGGATGTCCGGTCGCCAGGTCGGGCGGGCCAGCGCCCGCCACGGCCGGCCCGGGCGCCAGCCCTCACCGCGCGGGCGTTCGCGCAGCTTGCCCAGGCCGCCCTTGACCGTCGCCTTGATCGCCGAGACGACGATCGCGAGCTCCGGGTCACGGCTCCGGAAGCCGTCCATCGCCGTCAGGAAGTCGGCCGGTGTCAGCTCCGCGGACACCCCGAGCTCGGCCATGGTGGCGAGGTAGGCGTCACGGAGGCGGTTGTACCAGCCGTCGAGGTAGCGGCCGTTCTCGTGGCGGACGTAGGCCTCGATCGGCGCCACGTCGTAGCCGAGCTCCACCGCGTAGGCGACGGTGGGCGTGGCGTACCACGCCGGGCCTTCGGGCCGATCGCCCGTCCGTGTGAAGGGGCTCGGCAGCAGACTGCCGTCCAGTTCCACCCACTTGTCCTTGGCGACCTTCACCTTCGACAGGTCGACATGGGACAGATCGACGAGCCAGCTTCCCGGGAGCTTCGGGTCGAACACCGGCCGGTCGACACGCGTCGGCGCGCCGAGGCCGACGACCAGGCCGTTGGCGCCGGCGGCGAAGGCGAGGTTCACATCGATGCCGACCAGGTTCCGGCGCAGGCACTCGTCGTCCGTCATCGGTCGCGCCCAGTCGTACGCCTCCTCGAACAGCGCCTCGGCCGGGCCGCGCAGGTGGAAGCGGGGCAGGTCCTTCAGTACGGGGTGCCCGTCGGGGGCCTCGCAGGGTGCCGGGTCGACCGGTTCCCTGCCCAGCGAACCGGGGTTGTGCTCGGAGTGCCGCGTGCCGTCGGCGTCGGGCTCGGACGCGCGGGTCGGCGGGTGCAGCGCGGTCATCAGTTCGAGGCCGGTGACGGCGGTGGAGCCGCGCGGCGTCATCACGCGGGCCGCGTACGTACCGAGGACCCTGGCGAGTTCCGCCGGCGGCAGCTGGGCGGCGTCGCCCCAGTGGCGGGCGTCGAGCGCGTTCCAGGACGGAACGCACAGCTGGACGCAGGCCCGTTCGGAGCCGGTGGCGGGGCGGTAGATCCGCGCCCACGGCCCGAATCCGCGCTTGGTCAGCTTCCAGTCGCCCCGGGCCAGCTGCTTGACGACCTGGTGGTCCTCGGGGATGCGCCCGGCGAGCTGCTCCTCGTCGGTCAGGGTGACGGGCAGTCCGTAGCGTGCGAGGGCGGCCTCGGTGAGCACGAGGAGCGGGTCGGCGTCCTTGCCGGGGCCGGACAGCTTCGGCTGCCCGAGCCGGGCCTCCTTGAGGGCCCAGTCGACCAGGGACGGGACGGACTTCGCGGGCACGTCCAGGACCAGGCCTCCGACGCAGTACGCGAGGACCCGGCCGTCGTCGGTGACGTCGACGACCGCGAGGGGGCCGTGCTCGAACCGGGGGTCCGTGCCCCCGGCCGGGGCGCCCGCCGGGGCGGCCTTCACCGCGCCGGGGCGGCGCGCTGCCGAGGACGGTCTCGTGGTGCGGCGCTCGGGTCGGGGCGCGGCCGCCGGAGCGGCGGCGGTACGGGGCCGGGTGCTCTCGGATGCGGTCGGGCCGGTGGCGTGCCCGGAGGACGGCGGCGCGGCTTGGCCGGTTTCCGGCGTGGGGGTGGCAACAGCCGGACCGGGGAAGCCGGCGGGACCGGCGGGACCGGCGGGACCGGCTTCCGGTGCGGGGGCTCGTGTGGTCGCCGCCGTGTCCTCGGCCGGTTCCGCCGAACCGGCGGCGAGGGGGTACAGCTCGGCGAGCTGCTTCAGCAGCCGGGCGTACGCCTCGCGTTCCGGTCCTCGCGGCTCCGTCCTGGACTCCCAGCCGCTGACGGTCGCCCGGCGCACCCGCAGCGCGGCGGCCACCTGGTCCAGGGTCAGACCGTGTGCGGTGCGCAGTCGCTTGCGCTCCTCCGGCGGCGGCAGGGGTGCGCGGGACGCGACCAGGGCGTCGACAGCGTCGAACAACTCGGACATGGGACCTCCTGGCCGACACTCTACCCACGGCAACCGTACGGAGAGCGGACCAACCCCGTACGCAACGCGTACGCCTCGCATACGGCTCCCGCGCGCCGGGGGTCTACGGCTCGGGCTGCCGCTCCAGGTCGTGAACGGCTCGTGCGGCCTGTTCGGCGGCTCGGCGGGCCTCCCGGAGGGCACGTTCCGCCGCTTTCACCCTCGTACCGGCCTCCGCCGCGGCCGCCGCCGTCGCGGACTTGTTCTCACGGGCCTCCCGCAGCGCCCACTCCAGGTCGCGAATCCGGCCGGCTGCCTCCTCGGCCTCTGCTTCTGCGGCTTCCCGCGCTTCACGGGCGGCGCCGAGTTCCCGCTCGCACCTGCCGACCCCACGCTCCGCGGCCTCCGCCTCCGTTCGAGCCCGATCGAGTTCCCGCAGCCGTCTCTCCGCGGCGCGCCCCCCTTCGGCCTTCCTCGGCGCCGGCTGCTCGGCGGGGGCGGGCCTGGCGGGCACCGACTCCGGGGCGACCGCGGGGAAGCCGACCGCTGCCTCCGGCACCTTCACCAGCCGGCCCTTCGACCACTGCTCGGCGACGTCCGGATGGGCCAGTACCCCGTGGAGGGCCTGCTCGACCTCGTGGAGCACCGCGTCGCTCACCGGCTGTCCGGCCTCTCGGGCCAGGTCGGCGGCGGTACGGGCCAGAGCGGTCACGAGCTGTTGCCGCTGCTGGCTCGCCGCCCGCAACTGCTCGCCGTCGAGCGTCCTGTGGGCTTCCCGCATGGTCTCGCCCAGCGTCAGGAAGCGCGCGGTCTCCTGCGGCCGCTCCCGGGCCAGGAGGTTCGCGGCCCATGCCGCGAGTCCCGGCCGGCGCAGGGCGGCGATCGCCTTCGCCGCGGCCGTGTCCTTCGCCTTCCGTGCCCGGGCGACGTACGCGTCCCGCGCCGGGACGAACTCGGCCGGCTTGAGGCCGTACAGCTCGTCGGTCACCTGCTCGACATCCACGCCCCCACTGTGCGCCGCCGCCTCGTGTCGGGCACGAGCTCGCCCACCCCGCCTCCACCGGATGCCCGCCCCGATCACCCGCGTGGACGCCGCCCGAGGCCGGTGCGGGCCGCTCCTCCGGCCTGCACGAGCCGACGCGGCGGCCCGCACCGCCGGGAACCGGCCGTGGCGGGAATGTGTCCCTATGAGGGGGCGTGTCGGGTACGGCGTCGAGGGGGCGTGTCGGGTACGGCGTCGAGGGGGCGGGGATGGGCGCATGGGTGGTCCCGGGGTACAGCGAGGTGCGGGAGCTGGGTGCGGGCGGCAGTGGCCGGGTCGTGCTCGCGACGCACGATCCGACCGGTGTGCCGGTCGCCGTGAAGTACCTGAATGAGAAGTTCCGCTCGAACGGGGCGTTCGTGCGGGGGTTCCGGGCCGAGGCCCGGCTGCTCGGTGCTCTGGACAGTCCGTACGTCGTGAGGTTCTACGAGTACGTGGAGGCGCCCCAGGGTGCGGCGATCGTCATGGAGCTGGTCGACGGCGTCGCGTTGCGCGCCCTCCTGGCGCGGGAGGGTTCGACCGGTCCCGAGGCCGCTCTCGTCGTGCTCAAGGGCTCGCTCCTGGGCCTCGCCGCCGCTCACCGGGCCGGCGTCGTGCACCGTGACTACAAGCCGGCGAACGTCCTCGTCTCCGCCGACGGGTCGTCCACGCTCGTCGACTTCGGCATCGCGACCGGACGGGGTGCCACGCCGGGAGTGGCGGGCACGCCCGCCTACATGGCGCCGGAGCAGTGGAACGGCGCGCCGGCGTCGCCGGCCGCCGACGTGTACGCGGCGACCGCGACCTTCTTCGAGTGTCTGACCGGGCGGAAGCCGTTCTCCGGCGGTAGCGTCGCGGAGCTCGCCCTGCAGCACCTGGACACGCCCGTTCCCGACGGACAGGCGCCGGAGCCGCTGCGTCCGCTCATCCGGCGGGGTCTCGCCAAGTCCCCGCACGAGCGACCGGAGAACGCGGCCGCGTTCGTGACGGAGCTGGAGGCGGTGGCCTCGGCCGCGTACGGCGCGGACTGGGAGGAGAAGGGCCGGAGGCGGCTTGCGGCGCTCGCCGCGCTCCTGCCCCTGCTGTTCCCCTCCTCCGGCGGCAGGTCGGAGGGGACGACCGCGCTCGCCACCACCACCCTGCCCACCCCGCGGTCCCGCCCGCGGTGGCGTATCCCGCGGGGGCTGCCGGCGGGTGCCGCCGGGCTCGTCCTGGCGCTCCTGCTCGCCCTCGCCGCGCGGGCCGGCGGTGAGGAGGCCGAGGGCGACGAGGCCGCCCAGGCGTTCGCGACGACGCGTACCGGGCCGAGCGCCCCGCCGAGCGCGCCGCCACCGGGCCCTGTCACGCCCGCCACGACGGCGCCCGCTCCGACCGTGCCGGGTCCCTTGCCCTCCTCCTCGCAGAGCCCGGAGCCCGCCGTCTCCCCGGCGGCGCCCCCCTCGGAGGGCCCGCCGACGCCGTCCCCGGCCCCGCCGGACCCGGCGACACCTTCCGGCTCCACGGCGCCCGCGACGTCCCCGCCGACGACACCGACGACCCCGCCCCCGACCACCGCCGCCCCTTCTCCGCCCGTGTCCGTGACGGCGGTCTCCGTCACCGGACCGCGCCAGACCGGGCCGGCGACCGCCACCGGCAGCGTCGAGGTCACGACGGACGGAACGGGACCGGTGACGATCTCCGTCGAGTGGTTCACCGGGGACGAGAAGGGGTCACCGGGCGCGCCCGACGGCTCCGAGACCTTCCGGCGCGAGGGCGCCACCCGGTACACCGTCGCGCTCACCCACGAGGTCCGGGGCGCCGGTTGCCACTGGGGGCTGCGCGTGACCACGAACCCCGCCGCCGCGAACGGCGGTTCCCTCCAACAGGTCTTCGTCCGGCGGTGCGCGGTCTCATGAGCGACGACGACTACAGCGCCACCCGGCTCGGCAGCCACTGGTTCGCACGCCCGGCGCCCGGTACGGCGCCGGACCGGGCGGAGGGCGAGGTCCTGCGGTTCGGTCCCGGCGTGACCGCCGCCGCGGCGCGGCGCGGCGCGATCCCGCCCACCGCGGTGCGGGTCTGGCACGGCACCGTCCCCGGCGTCCCCGCACCGCGCCCCGCCCGGTCCCGGTGGCCGCTCCGCTTCGCGTGGGCCGCCGTCGTGGCGGCCGCCGTCCTCGTGTTCCTCGCCTGGCGCCATGGCGGTCCCCGCGTCGCGGTGCGGGACGTCACGGTCGGCGTGACGGGGCAGCGCATCGGCTGCGACGGCACGGCGGACGTCGTGGGTGTGGTGCGTACGGACGGGCGGCCGGGGACCCTCACGTACCGCTGGGAACGCAGTGACGGGACCCGGTCCGCGCCGCTGCGCGAGCGCCTGACGCGTGGACAGGAGGAGGCCAGGCTGCGTCTCTTGTGGACCTTCCACGGACCCGGGACGCACCACGCGGAGGCGCGCCTCGTGATCGTCTCGCCCACCGCCCACACATCGGCGGCGGCGTTCACGTATCGGTGCGACTGACGGTCGGACGTCGATCCAGGACAACAACTGACCTATATGGCGGGCAGAGTGTTCCCCATGACGACGACATTCCGCGGTCTCGCGACCATCCGCTATCACGCCGACGACCTGGCCGCCGCCCGAGCCTGGTACTCCGAGGCCCTGGGCGTCGAGCCGTACTTCGAGCGTCCCGAGTACATCGAGTTCCGGCTCGGCGACTATCTGCAGGAGTTCGGCGTCTCGCGGACCGTCTCCGCCCCGGCCGGTGTCGTCGCGTACTGGCACGTGGACGACGCCGACGCCGAGATGGCCCGGCTGCTCGGCCTGGGCGCGAAGGAGCACGAACCGCTACGCGACTACGGCGACTTCCGTGCGGGGGCGGTGCTCGACCCGTTCGGCAACATCCTCGGCATCATGCGCAACCCGCACTACCTGGAGGTTCTCGGCCGGCAGGGCGACGGGTCGGGTCCCGGCCGCTGAAGTGCCGTTCGCCCCGGGGCGGCCGCCTCGGGGCGCGCGCCCTCAGTCGGCCGTCCCGAACCGCACCCGTACCGTCAGACCGCCTCCCTCCGGGTTCGGGAACGCCTCGACCGTGGCGTCGTGGGCGCGGGCGATCGACGCGGCGATCGACAGGCCGAGGCCCGCGCCCTCGCCGGAGGCGCCGGTGCGTTCCGTGAGGCGGCGGAAGGGTTCGAAGAGGAGGGGGACGGTGTCCGGCGGCACCTCGGGGCCGGTGTTCGTCACCTCGATGCCGTCGGGACCCGTCCGGACCGCCACGCGGCCTCCGGGGACGTTGTGGCGTACGCCGTTCACGGCCAGGTTGTGGATCAGCCGGTCGAGGAGCACCGCGTCGCCGTCGACGGTCAGCGGGCGGGCCCGTACGGTCAGCGTCACCCCGCGCTCGCCCGCCTCCGCGGCCAGCGCGTCCACGGCCTCGGTGGCCACCTCGTGCACCGCCACCGGGCTCCTTTCCCGCAGCCCCTGGTCGGAGGAGGCGAGCAGCAGCAGGCCCTCGATGATCCGCTGGCTGTCGTCGGCGACCTCGATGAGCTTCGTACGGATCCGGGCGATCCGCTCGGGTGACGGCTCCCCCGCGAGCCCGATCTCGGCCGCGGCGCGCTGTACGGCGACCGGTGTGCGCAGTTCGTGCGCCGCGTTCGCCGCGAACCGCTGTTGCGCGGAGACCAGCCCTTCCATCCGGCCCAGCATGCCGTCGAAGGTGTCGGCGAGTCGTTTCAGCTCGCCCGGCGGCCCGCCGAGGGCGATCCTCTCGTGCAGGTTCTCGCCCGACAGCCGGCGGGCCGTCTCGGTGATCACGGCCACCGGCCGGAGCACCCGTCCCGCCATCCACCAGGCGAGAACGACCGAGAGGACCGCGTAGGCGAGGAGGACGACGAGCGAGACGGTGAGGAGCCGTTCGAGGGCCGCCGACTCCGCCGCGTCGCTCACCGTCCGGGTGATCGCGAGGGCTTCGCCGGGGATCCGGGCGGGGTCGGTGGGTGCCGGACGTGCGGGTTCGGCCGTCCGGAAGTCCGTCGGGTACATGGTCGGCAGATCCTCGAGGCGCCGGGCCGGTACGGCCCCGGTGACGGCCAGGCTGATCGACGAGGAGAGGCCCTCCTGGACGAGGAGGTACACGACCCCGGTGAGCAGGGCTCCCGCGAGCAGCAGGAGCCCTCCGTACAGGGCCGTCAGCCGGGACCGCTCCCCCGTCGGCATCCGCTTCACGGCACGATCCGGTAGCCCGAGCCCGGCACCGTCTCCACGACCGTCGGTTCGCCGAGTTTCGCCCGGAGTTTGCTCAGCGTGACCCGTACCGCGTTCGTTCGATAGCTCGTGTGCTCCTCCCAGACCTGCTCGATCAGGTCCTCGCCGCTGACGACGGCTCCCTCGGCCCGGAGCAGTGTTTCCAGGACCGCGAACTCCTTCCGTGACAGATGCAGGTGGCGTCCGTCCCGGCAGGCCTGGCGGCGGGCGGTGTCGAGGACGATCCCGGCCCGTTCCAGTACGGGTGGAAGCGCGGGCCGGGCGCGCCGGCCGAGCGCGAGGACCCGGGCGAGCAGCTCGTCGTACGCGAAGGGTTTGGTCAGGTAGTCGTCGGCGCCGAGACCGAGGCCCTCCACGCAGTCCCGTACCGTGCCCGCCGCCGTGAGCATCAGGATCCGGGTCATCAGCCGCTGCTCGACCACGCGGCGGCACACGTCGTCGCCGTGTATCCCGGGCAGGTCACGGTCCAGGACGAGGACGTCGTACTCGCCGAGCTGCATCTTCCGGAGGGCTTCGAGGCCGTCGGCCGCGATGTCCACGGCGAGCGCGTCGCGGCGCAGCCCCTCGGCGATCATCTCGGCGAGAAACGCCTCGTCCTCCACCACCAGTACACGCATGTCCCCTGTGTATCCGAGAGTGACCTTTCGCCGGTGTAAACAAAACCGCTGAGAGAGACGAAACATCCCTTCGCGGCACGCTCCACGGCATGACGATTCGAAGGATCACCCGGGCCGCCGCCGCTTCCCTGGCCGCCGCCGTGTCCCTGCTCGCCACCGCCTGTTCCGGCTCGGACTCCGGTTCCGGAGGGAGCGACGGAGGAGTGAGCGAGGAGGGCAAGAAGGCCGACCAGGCCTTCGAGCACCGCGCGTGCCTGCGCGAGCAGGGCCTCGACGTGCCCGAGCCCAAGCCGGGCGAGCAGGGCGTCGGGCTCACGATCGGCGGCGACGGCGTGTCGAAGGAGCAGATGGAGAAGGCGTTCAAGGCCTGCCGGGACAAGGCGGGCGGCGCCGGGTTCGGTGAGGAGCCGACGCAGGCCGACAAGGACAAGGCGCTCGCGTACGCGAAGTGCATGCGCGAGAACGGCTTCAACATGCCCGACCCGACGTTCGACGGCGGGGCGCAGGCGGCCCGGCCGATACCGCAGGGCGCGGAGAAGCAGAAGTTCGACAAGGCCGCCAAGGCCTGCGAGAGCGTGGCCCGGTGAGCGGCCGCGAACGGCCGATGGGCCGGCGTCGGCTGGTGCTCGCCCTCGCGGCGATCGTGGCCGTCGCGGGCGGCGGCGCCGCGGTGACGGCCCTGTCCGCACCGGAACAGCGGGACACGGCGGCCGGCTCGGGCGGCTCCGCGGGGCTGCCGGGCGCGACCGCCTCCGTCACCCGGGGCGATCTCAGCGACAGCTCCCAGCGGGACGGCACGCTGGGGCATCTCGGCGAGCGGAAGATCAACGCCGGGCCCGCCGGGGTCCTCACCCGGATCGCGGCCGCCGGATCCGTCGTCCGGCGGGACGAGCGGCTGTACGAGGTCGAGGGCGGTCCCGTCCGGCTGATGTACGGCGCCGAGCCCATGTACCGGACGCTGAAGGTGGGGGACGAGGGCAGAGACGTGCGGCAGCTGGAGGAGAACCTCGCCGCCCTCGGGTACACGGGCTTCGACGTCGACGAGGAGTACACGGTGAAGACCGCCGCCGCCGTGAAGCGCTGGCAGAAGTCCCACGGTCTGAAGCAGACGGGCACGATCGGTCCTGACCGGATCGCCTTCGCGGGCAGTGCCGTACGGATCAAGGAGGCGGGTGCCGCGGTCGGCGACCGGATCGCGCCGGGTGCGGCGGTGCTCACCGTGACCGGCTCCGAGCGCGTCGTCCGTTTCGAGATCCCCGTGTCGGAGGCGGCGTCGGCGAGGACCGGCACCCGGGTCAAGGTCCGGCTGCCGGACGGTACGGAGCTTCCCGGGAAGGTGTCGGCCGTCGGGAGGACCGCGTCGGCGGGCGACGACCCGCAGGACAGGACCCCGAAGGTCCCCGTCACGGTCTCCTTCGACGAGCCGGGGAAGGTCAGGGGCATCGACCAGTCCCCGGTCACCGTCGACCTCACCGGTGAGACGCGCCGGGACGTCCTGTCCGTGCCCGTCAACGCGCTGCTCGCGCTGCCCGGCGGCGGTTTCGGCGTCCAGGTCGTCGAGAACGGCACGGCACGCGACGTGGAGGTCGAGCTCGGCATGTTCGGGCAGGGCAGGGTCGAGGTCAGCGGCGAGGGGCTGCGCGAGGGCATGAAGGTCGGGGTGCCGTCCTCATGAGCACGGTGGTACGGCTCTCCGGAGTCACCAAGGAGTACGCGGGCGGGGTCCGCGCCCTCGACGGCGTCGACCTCACCGTCACCGAAGGCGAGCTGCTGGGGATCGTCGGACCGTCGGGTTCGGGCAAGTCGACGCTGCTGCACATCGTCGGCACCCTGGACCGGCCCAGCGCCGGAACGGTCGAGATCGCCGGGCACGACATCGCCTCCCTGTCGGACCGCGGGCTTTCGGCGCTGCGCGCCCGGCACATCGGCTTCGTCTTCCAGGCCTTCCATCTGGTGCCCGGCGTGGGCGCCCTGGAGAACGTGGCCGAGGGGCTGCTGTACTCCGGGCTGCCCAGGGCCCGGCGGCGGACGATGGCCGCCGAGGCGCTGGCCCGGGTGGGTCTCGCCGACCGGATGAAGCACCGGCCGCACGAGCTGTCGGGCGGGCAGAGACAACGGGTCGCCATCGCGCGGGCGGTGGTCGGCGAACCGGCGCTGCTGCTCGCCGACGAACCGACGGGCGCCCTCGACTCGGCCTCCGGGGAGGCGGTGATGGGGCTCCTGCGGGAACTGAACGCGGAGGGCTCGACGATCGCCGTCATCACGCACGACACCGAGATCGCGGGACGGCTGCCCCGGCAGGTCCGGATCCGTGACGGACGTGTGGTGGCGGACACCGCTCGCGGAAAGGTCGCGGCCTGATGTCCCGTACGCGCACTGTTCCGAAGGCCGCCCGGCTCGGACCGCGCGATGTCCTGCACGTCGGCTCCGCCGGGCTGCGGAGCCGGCCCGTGCGGGTGGTGCTGTCCGCGCTCGGCATCGCCATCGGCATCGCCACGATGATCGCCGTCGTGGGCATCTCGGCCTCCAGCCAGGCGCAGTTGCTCCGGCAGCTCGACGCGCTGGGCACGAACATGCTGGTCGCCAAGCCCGGCGAGGGCATGTTCAGCGGGCAGGAGGTCAAACTGCCCAAGGACGCGGTGGGCATGGTCGGCCGGATCGCGGGGGTCGAGGAGGCCGCCGGGACCGGCGACCTGAAGAGCTCGGCGCGCCGCACGGAGAAGATCCCGGAGGGTGAGACCGGCGGGATCGCGGTGAAGGCTGCCACGGAGGGGCTCCTCCGTGTGCTGCGCGGCGGGACGGCGTCCGGCACGTGGCTGAACGGCGCCAACGGCCGCTATCCGTCCGTGGTGCTCGGCCATGTCGCGGCCGGACGGCTCGGCATCACGGGGCCGGGGCAGCAGGTGTGGATCGACGACCGGTACTTCACGGTCATCGGTGTCCTCGACCCGCTGCCGCTCGCCCCCGAGATCGAACGGTCGGCGCTGGTCGGCTGGGAGGGCGCGGCGCGGCTGCTCGGCTTCGACGGGCATCCGACGGCGGTGTACGAGCGGTCCACGGACGCGTCCGTACGGGACGTCCAGCGGCTTCTGGCGCCGACGATCGACCCGCGGAACCCGCAGAACGTGTCGGTCGGTGATCCGTCATCGGCGCTCAAGGCGAAGGCGGCGACGGAGGGCGCGTTCTCCACGCTGCTCCTCGGCCTCGGCGGGATCGCGCTCCTGGTGGGCGGGGTCGGTGTCGCCAACACCATGATCATCTCCGTGCTCGAACGGCGCCACGAGATCGGCCTGCGCCGGTCCCTCGGCGCGACCCGGGGCCAGATCAGGATCCAGTTCGTGACGGAGTCCCTGATGCTGTCGGGCCTCGGCGGCCTGGCGGGCGTGGCGCTGGGCGGTGCGGCGACGGGCGTGTACGCGTCGACGGGCGGGCTGCCGTGGGTCGTACCGCTGTGGGCGGTGGGCGGTGGCTTCGCCGCGACGCTCGCGATCGGCACGGTGGCGGGCCTCTATCCGGCGGTCCGGGCGTCACGGTTGTCGCCGACGCTGGCGCTGGCGGCGGCGTAGGAGCGGAGGGGGCGTGGGCGGTCGCACGGGCGGGGGGTGCGCCGCCCGCGTCCGCGTCCGTGCGGACGGTCGGGCGTGGGCGGTCGCACGGGCGGAGGGCGTGCCGCCCGCGTCCGCGTCCGTGCGGACGGTCGCGACGCGGGTCGGCGTCCGGATCAGCTCGCCGGTGGTGCCCGCCGTGCGCTCGGCCTCGTCGCCCGGGGCGAGGTCCGCGCGGACGTCACCGCCGATCACTGCCTCGGTGACCCGGCGCCGGCCCTGCGGCGTCTCGCCGAGGGGACCACGCGCGGCAAGAGCGTCCTCCGCGTCGCCCGACGGCGCGGGGGCGCCGACTCCCAGGGGGCGCGCGCCGGTCCGCTCCCACGGTCCGACGTAATCCGGTCGCCCGGGGTGCGGCGGGCCTGGCAGGGTGTCCGGTATGAGTTCCCAGCCCGCACGCCCCGGACCGGAGCGCCACCATGACCACGGCACGTGGCTCGTGCGGTTCACCCGCCGGGTGCAGGTGGTCTGTCCCCGGTGCGGTGGCCGGGCACTCGTCGTGCCCCTGCCCCGGCTCGACGCACCGAAGTACGTCAGCGCCCTGCTCTTCCAGCCACGCCGCCTCAGCTGCGCCGGCTGCGGCGCGGTCGCCGAGTGGACGGCGGAGCGGCGGGGCACCGCGCTGGTCGGGGTGGTGCCCGGTGGCACCGAGGACCCCTTCTTCGGGCGGCCGCTCTGGCTGCAGACCCGTTGCGCGGGGCGGATCCTCTGGGCGTACGACGAGGAGCACGTCGACGCGCTCGCCGCTTATGTGGGCGCCCGCCTGCGTGAACGTCACGCCTCTCCGACGCTGGCGATGTTCGCCCGGCTGCCCGTCTGGATGAAGTCCGCGGACCACCGGGACGAGGTGCTGGCCGGCCTGGCGAGGCTCCGGGCGCTCGCCGGACGCTCGTCCCCCGCCGACCGCTCCGACGCGGCCCACGAGCACGGCTTCGGCCCGCGCCACCATGGCAGCCTCCTCTTCCGCGGCGGCCCGTACTAGGGCGGACGCTCAGCGGGGCGCCCGAACGGCGGAGGCTGTCCGGCTGGTTCCTCATCGCCTGAGGCACGTGGTGCCGTCCGCTCGCCTTCCCCGGCCGCGGCACGTGACAGGCACCACACGGGAGAACGTTGGTGGGGCGGGGTCAGCCGGGTTCCGAACAGCGGCAGTAGAACGTTAGCGCGACGCCAGTGAGACGTGAGTCGCGCACGGGAAGCTGGACGGGACCACACGTGGCCGGCGCGCGCCCGGGCCGCGGATCAGCAGACCCGCGGCCGGCGCCTCCGCCACGGATCAGTAGACCTCGGGGGGCTCACCATGCGTGCCGACCATCCGGCGGAGGACACCAGGACGGCCGTCTCGGCGGTCGCGCCGAAGACCCCTGCCGCTCCCGGACCGTCGAGGCGAGTGAGAAAGAGCAGGTAGGGGAAGTGCTCACCAAGCGGGTGACGGTGACCGTCCACGCATCCGATCCGCTCAGCAGGGCCGGGCTCATCAGCCACTTGCGGCATCAGCCGACCGTCGACGTCGTCCCTGACCAGGACGACGGCGACCGGGACGGCCCGGCGGTCGCCGTGATGCTCGCGGAACAGATCGACGAGCCGACCACCACCGAACTGCGACGCCTGCTGCGCGGGAGGGACCAGCGCGTCGTGCTCGTCGCGCGCGAGCTGCGCGAGCCCGACCTGTTGGCAGTGGTCGAATACGGGGTGCGGGCCATCATCTGGCGGCACCAGGCCACCGAACAGCGGCTGTTGAGCGCCGTGCACTGCGCGGCGCGCGGCGAGGGCGAACTGCCGCCCGATCTGGTCAGCCGTCTGCTGAACCAGGTGGGACGGCTCCAGAGGGCGACGACCACGGGAGCGACAGCCGGCGGGGCGGTGCCGCTCTTCGGGATGGCGCCGCGCGAGGTGGACGTCCTGCGGCTCCTCGCCGAGGGGCTCGACACCCGGCAGATCAGCGAGAAGCTCGCCTACTCGGAACGCACCGTCAAGAACATCCTGCACGCGCTGATGACGCGGCTCCAGCTCACCAACCGGGCGCATGCCGTCGCGTACGCGCTCCGTGAAGGCTACATCTGATGATCCACGAGATCGACGAGGCACTGCGCCGGCTGCTCGCGCCCGCCGTCACCGGCGACGTCGCCTTCGACGCGCCGACCCGTGACTGGGCGGCCCGCCGCAACGCCCCGACCCTGAACGCCTATCTGTACGACATCCGGGAGGACGTGGCGCGACGGGAGCGCGGCGCCTACGCCGAGCGGGACGCCGGCGGCGTCGTGTCGCGCAGACGCCGGCCACCGCGCTGGTTCCGGCTCTCCTACCTGGTGACGGCCTGGACGTCACGGCCTGAGGACGAGCACCGGCTGCTCTCGGGCGCGATGGCGCTGCTGCTGCCGCACGAGGTGCTGCCGGACGGCTCCGTGCCCGAGTCGGTGCGGCCGCTCACCTCCTCCCTGCCGATCTCCGTCGCGGTGCCGCCCGCCGAGTCGCGGTCGCTCGCCGACATCTGGTCGGCGCTCGGCGGCGAACTCAAGCCCTCACTGGACGTCGTCATCAGCACGCCGTTCCCCGTCACACCGGTGCACGACGTGGCCCCGCCGGTCACCGAGGCGGAGTTCATCCTGCGCGGGAGCGACGGCGTGCCCGCCGACGGCAGGCCTCGGATGATCCGGCGCACGGGGACCACGGCGGTCGGGGAAGCCGAGCGGATCGAGGGTGCCAGGGGGCTCAAGGGGGTTCAGGGCGGCGGCTCGCATTCCGGCCCCCGGCCCGGCGCCCGCTCCGGTGCGGAGAGGGAGGCCGGGGCGTGAACGGTCCGCACGGTGTCCTTGAGCTGATCGACGCGCTGCGGTCGAGGATCGGGGCGCTCGTGGACACCCGCAGTGCGGGCGACCCCACGGCCGGCGACCCGTTGCGCGGGCTCTACGTCAGTACGGAGGCGGCCCGTCGGTCCGCATCGGAGCCGGTCCCCGCCCCGGCACGAGGCGCCGGCCTCCCCCTGCCCGACACGGCTCGGGCGGACCGGCTCGGGGCGCTGTCACGGTCCTTCGGGCTGTCCCCGCTCGACGCGCACATCCTGCTCGTGGCTCTCGCGCCCGATGTGGACCGGGGTTTCGAGACGCTGTACGGGTACCTCAACGACGATGTCGCGCGGCGCCGGGCCTCCGTGGCCCTCGCCCTCGACCTCGCGGGCACGGGTCCCGCCGACCCGGCCGCCCGCGACCGGTTCCATCCGACGGCGCCGCTCCGCTCCGGTGGACTCCTTGACGTCGAGGAGGAGGAGAGGCCGCTGCCCGGGCGGGCCCTGCGGGTACCGGAGCGGGTGGTGGCGCATCTGCTGGGCGACGACGGGCGGCTGGACGCCCGGCTGGCCGGCCAGGGAGTCGAGCTGCTCGCCGGGACCGGGGCGGACCCGGACGCCGCGTCCACGGGGCTCGGCGCGCGGGTCGCCGCGGCCGGCCCCGTCACCGTACATCTGCGGGAGCGTGTTCCCGGGGCCGCCACCGGCTCGGTGGTGGCCGCGCTGCTCGGTTCTGGGCGGCCCGTGCTGCGGTACCGGCCGGAGTCCGTCGACGAGACAGTGGCGCGGGTGCTGCTGCGGGAGGCACGGCTCCGCGGCGCCGCCGTGGTCGTCGAGCCGCTGCCACCGCGGCCCGGCCCGCTGGTGCGCGCCCTCTTCTCGCGGGATACGACGGTGGTCCTCGCCGGCACGGACGCCCCCGACCCCGGGTGGGCGCCGGAGGGAGAGCTGCTGGTCATCGACGCACCGGAGGACACGGCACGCCCGGGTGAGCTGTGGCGCGCCGAACTCGGCCCGGTCGAGCGTGACTTCGACCTGGACGAGGCGACCGCGCCGTACCGCCTCAGCGGGGACCAGGTCCGGAGGGCGGCCCGTACGGCGCGGGCGCTCGCCGCGTTCGAGGGCGGCGCGCTCACCTCCGCGCAGGTGCAGCGGGGTGCCCGGCTGGTGTCGGCGCCGCTGCTCGACAGTCATGCGCGGCGGATCCGGCCGGCGGTCGACTTCGCCGACATCGTCCTTCCCGAGGAGCCGTTGGGGCTGCTGCGCGAGCTGACCGGCCGGGCCCGCAACCGGGACCGGGTGCTCGGCGAGTGGCGGCTGCGCACCGGCGGCGGGCGCGGACGCGGAGTCGTCGCGCTGTTCGCCGGGGAGTCGGGCACCGGGAAGACGCTCGCCGCCGAGGTCGTCGCGGGCGACCTCGGCCTGGACCTCTATGTGGTGGACCTCTCGTCGGTGGTCGACAAGTACGTCGGCGAGACCGAGAAGAACCTGGAGCGGATCTTCGTCGAGGTGGACCGCACGGACTGTGTGCTGCTCTTCGACGAGGCCGACGCGGTGTTCGGCAAGCGGTCGGAGGTGAAGAGCTCGCACGACCGGTACGCCAACCTGGAGAGCGCGTATCTCCTCCAGCGCCTTGAGTCGTTCTCCGGGATCGCGGTGCTGACGACCAACCTCCGGGCCAACATCGACGAGGCGTTCACGCGCCGGCTCGATCTGGTCGTGGACTTCCCGTTCCCGGATCCGGAGCAGCGGGTCTCGCTCTGGCACTCCTGCCTGGCGGGCACGCCGAAGGCGGAGGGCGCGCGCGAGGAGATCGCGCGCTGCGCCGAGGAGTTCGAGCTGGCGGGCGGCGCGATCCGCTCGGCCGCGGTGACGGCCGGATACCTGGCGGCGGCCCGTGGCTCGGCGGTGACCGGCGAGGACGTGCGGGCGGGGGCTCGGCGTGAGTACCAGAAGGCGGGACGGCTCGTCCTGGACGCGGGGGCGCCCTGGGCGCCGTGACGGGCGTGCTCGGTGGAGCGGTCGAACCGGAGGAGGGGGCCACCCGTGCGGGTGGCCCCCTCCTGGCTGTCGGACCGCTCACCCGTCGGCTCACATGATGCTGCCGCCGAGCATCTTGCGGAGCGTCGGCCAGTCGACGTTTCCGGTCACGGTGACGCCGACGGCCGCCTGGTAGGCCCGGATCTTCGACTCGACCTGGGTGCTGTAGCGGCTGGTCGTGTCCTTGTTCGAGCGGAAGTGGTCGATGCCCCACCGGGCGTTGGTGCGTGCCCGTTCGAAGTCGGTCTCGTTGTAGTCGCGGTTGTACGCCGCCCAGAACGCCGCCATCAACTGGGTCGTCTCCCAGCTGGTGCCCCCGGTCCGTACCTTCTCCGGCGTGATGCCCTGAGCCCAGAGAGAGGTGAGGGTGGCCGGGCCGAGGGTGCCCTCGGCGTCCGTCTTGAGGATCTCGGCGGAGTTCTTCCCGTTCTCTTCCCCGTCCCGCACGACGGCGTTCTGGTAGCAGGCGAGGGATCGGCGGGTGGGGGGGTCGATCACGCCGGGGCTCCAACCCGGCTGGAGCCTGCACGGGTTGGTGGACGCCATGTGCGCGAGGCGTTCCTGGGCGAACTCGACGATGACGTCCTTCGGGGAGCCGGGGACCCAGGGCGGCACGGGCTCCGGGGCGACGGGCGGGGCCGGCGGCTGCTCGTTCCCGTCGTCACCGGAGTCCGGCGGCGGCTGGGTCGCTCCGCCGCCGTCCTGCTCACCGCCGTCCTGGCCGCCACCGCCCTGGTCGCGCTCCGTCGGGCCGCCGCCGCTGCCCCCCGGGGCTCCGCCCTGCCCGCCGTCCCCGCCGGCCGGCGGCGGTCCGCCGTCCGTGGCGGGCGGAGGGCCGCCGGGCGTGGGCTCTCCGGGGCCGCCCGGCGGGGGCGGCGCCTCAGGCAGCGCCGACCCCGTGCCCTGCGGTGCGGGCCTGGGTGCGCCGGTCGCCCGGATCTCCTTCGCCGCGCTGACGATCTTCGGCGAGAAGTTGAACCAGAGCACGACGAAGGCGATCACGGCGGTCAGCAGAAGTCCGCCGACCACCATCAGCCAGTTCCCGAGGACGGGCCGCTGGTCGAAGGTGGCGTCGAGGTCGAGGGTGGTGTCGTCGCCCGCCCGCCGTACGGCGACGGTGAACCGGTGCGACTCCTCGGCGCCGGTCCACCGCACGGCCTCGGGCCGCACCACGAGTTCCCCGAAGGCGGCACGGCCCGGGGCGATCTGCACGGAGTTCGGCCGTACGTCGAAGGTGAGCCGGTTCGCGTCGTCGCGCGCCACGAGGGACGCGGTCAGCGGAGTGTTGCCGAGGTTGTCCACGGCTATCCGGGCCCGCCCGCGGAAGCGGCCGAGGAGCGAGGGCGGCAGCAGTTCGGCGCGGGTCTCGGTGAAGGGCGTGATGGTCAGCCGGCCCTCCACCACGTCGCGGGCGGCGCCGTTCTCGCGGGGGTCGACACGGATGCCGTACGCGACGGGTCCGGCCTCCACGTCGGAGGAGCGGGGCGGGGCGAAGGAGATCTCGGCGGTCCCCTCGCTGCCCGGGTAGAGGCGGAGTACGTCCGGCTCCACCCGGGACCAGCCCGAGGGTTTCCCGACGAGGGAGAGCCGGTACTCCTCGACGGTGTCGCCGGTGTTCCGTACCCGCAGTCGGGCGCCGGCGCGTGCTCCGGGCTCGACGGTCACCTCGGCCGGGTCCAGAGAGGTCCACATGGTCATGGGCGAACGTTAAGGGGGCGGAGGGGGCCTCAGGCTGCCCGAAAGTCCCTGCTCGGGGGCAGCGCGTCGTGCCCCCGGGGCCCCGGGGCGGCCACGGTGGCCGCCGGACTCCGTGGGGCGGGGGCCCGGTGGAGGGCGGGCCGCGCGGAGCGGTGTCCGCGAGGGCAACCGTCGCTGCCCTCGCGAACGCCCCTTCCTCCCTGGTCGGGGCGGCGGGGCTCGGCGAGAGTCGGAAGCGTGCGACCGCTGCCGACGGCCGAGGGGAGGGCGAGCGGATGAATCCGACGCGGCACAGACGTCCGCGCTCCAGGGCGGCGGGGCACGGCACGTTCGCGGTGCGCACCGGCCGGAGGAGCGGTCCGTGTACCGGCCGGAGGAGCGGTACGCGCCTCGGCCGGTGGAACGGGACCCGCCCGCGCCGGTGGAACGGAGCGCGCACCCGCCCCGGGCGGATGTCCGCCCGCGCCGCCCTCGGCTCCGTCCGCACCACCCCGTGACACCGCACGACCATCGCCTTCCGCAGCACCACGCTCCCCGAGGAGAACACGCACCATGCCCACGTACCTGTCCCCCGGCGTCTACGTCGAGGAAGTCGCCAGCGGCTCCCGCCCCATCGAGGGCCTCGGGACCTCCGTCGCCGCCTTCGTCGGCCTGGCGCCCGTCGGACCGCTGAACGAGCCGGTGCTCGTCACCAACTGGTCGCAGTACGTCGCGGCGTTCGGTGACTTCACGGACGGGTACTACCTCGCCCACTCCGTGTACGGGTTCTTCAACAACGGCGGCACCGCCGCGTACGTCGTGCGCGTCGGCGGTGGGGACGCGCAGGGCGCCACGCGGGCCGTCGGATCCGCGCCCGCCGTCGCGGCGCCGCAGCTCGTCGCCGGTGAGTCCGTCGCGCTCGGCACCTTCCGGGTCGCCGCCGTCGCCGCCGGCTCCGAGGCCGGCGGGGCGCTCACCGTCGAGGTGCAGGACGTCGAGGGCGAGGCGGAGCGCTTCAAGCTGGTCGTGAAGGACGGTGAGAAGGTCGTCGAGAGCTTCGACGCCTCCGCCAAGAAGAGCGCCCGCAACTACGTCGTGGCGCAGGTCAAGCAGCGCTCCAAGACCATCGTCCTGGAGGAGGCCGCGGCCGGCGGGCAGCTCGCCAGGCCCGACGCGCAGACCGTGACGCTCGCGCCGCCCACACAGGTGCCCGCGCAGGTCTCGGCGCACGCCGACGTCGCCGCCGCGCTGGAGTCCAAGCAGTTCATCGGCGACTCCGCCGACCGCACCGGATTCGGCGGTCTTGAGGCCTTCGACGAGATCAACATGGTCGCGGTGCCGGACCTGATGGCCGCCTACCAGCAGGGACTCATCGATCTGGAGCAGGTCAAGGCCGTCCAGATCGGCCTCATCGCGCACTGCGAGCTGATGGGCGACCGGATGGCGATCCTCGACCCGCCGCCCTCGCTCAACGCCCGCGACATCCGCAAGTGGCGCCAGGAGGTGGCCGGTTACGACTCCCGGTACGCGGCGCTGTACTACCCGTGGATCAAGGCCTTCGACCCGGCGAGCGGCCAGACGCGCACGGTTCCGCCGTCCGGCCACATGGCCGGCGTATGGGCCCGCAACGACTCCGAGCGCGGTGTCCACAAGGCCCCCGCCAACGAGATCGTGCGCGGCGCGGTCGACCTGGAGCTCCAGATCACGCGCGGTGAGCAGGACCTGCTCAACCCGATCGGCGTGAACTGCATCCGCGCTTTCCCCGGCCGCGGCATCCGCGTGTGGGGCGCGCGGACGCTGGCCTCCGACCCGGCGTGGCGCTACCTCAACGTCCGCCGCTACTTCAACTACCTCGAGGAGTCGATCCTCGTCGGTACCCAGTGGGTGGTCTTCGAGCCCAACGACCAGTCGCTGTGGGCCCGTATCCGCCGCAACATCTCGGCCTTCCTCGTCAACGAGTGGCGTCAGGGCGCCCTGTTCGGCCAGCGTGCCGAGGACGCGTTCTACGTGAAGTGCGACGCCGAGACCAACCCGCCGGAGTCCGTCGACCTGGGCCGGGTGGTGTGCGAGATCGGGATCGCCCCGGTGAAGCCCGCCGAGTTCGTGGTCTTCCGTCTCGCGCAGTTCCAGGGCGGCGGCGGCGAGCTGGAGGAGTAGTCCTCCGCCCGCCTCCCCTCAGCACCCGAAACCCCTCTCATGAACAGGAGTGAACCGTATGTCCCTCGACACCGGTGACGCCCTCACCACCCACAATTTCGGCCTGCAGATCGACGGCGTCATGGTCGAGACCCTCCAGGAGATCAGCGGCCTCTCGATGGAGCAGGACGTGATCGAGTTCCAGCAGGTCTCCGCGGACGGCAAGCCGATCATCAAGAAGCTGCCCGGTGTGAAGAAGGCCGGTGAGTGCACGGTGACCCGAGGCGCGACCCAGTCCGCCGCCTTCACCGAGTGGATCACGTCCTCCATCGCGGGCGACATGGGCTCGGCCCGCAAGGACGCGTCCATCATCTTCCTGGACTACCAGCTCACCGAGGTGAAGCGGTACAACCTGCGCAACGCCTGGTGCACCAAGGTGGAGCTGAGCGCGACCAAGGCCGGCGACGCCGCCGCCCTGACCGAGCAGGTCACCATCACCTTCGAAGAGCTGACGCTCGGCTGATGCGACGCGAAGGAGGAGCGGCGGGAGCGCTGCCGGGCCACCGGCAGGAGCCGCTGCGCACGGAGTTCGCGTTCGAGCTGCCGCGCGGGTTCGTCGACGAGGCGGGCACCGTGCACCGCGAAGGGGCGATGCGGCTGGCCACGGCCAGGGACGAGCTGCTCCCGCTGCGGGACATCCGGGTCCGTGAGAACCCGGCGTACCTGTCGGTGGTGCTGCTCGGCCGGGTGATCACGCGGCTCGGCACGCTCCCGTCGGTCCACGACGGGACGGTGGAGAACATGTTCGCCTCCGACCTGGCGTTCCTCCAGGACTTCTACCGGCAGATCAACGCGGAGGGCCACACCAGGGCCGCCGTCGCCTGCCCGCACTGCGAGGAGTCCTTCGAGGTCGAGCTGGCGGGGAGCCGCCTGGGGGAATCGTGACGTACGCGGCCGACCGGATCGAGGAGGAGACCGCGTACCTCGCCTTCCACTTCCACTGGGGCATGGACGACATCCTCGATCTGGAGCACGCGGACCGGCGGAGGTACGTGGCTCAGGTGGCGTCCCTCGTGGAGCGGTCGCAGGCGTAACGGCTTTGTACGGAGAGGGGGTCGGAGGAGACGGTGGGGATGTTCGAGAGATGGCGGGCGGCGCGGTCGGCGCGCGGCGGTGCGCGGAGCGCCGCGCCCGAGGAGAGCACCGCGCCCGTGACGGCGCCGGGGGCCTCCTGGCGTGGGCTGCCGCCCCTGCAGCGGGTCCTGGACACCACCACTCCGCGTACTGTCGCGGAGCACGGGTTCGCCGCCTCGCTCGCGACCCACTGGAACCCCTCCTTCCAGAGCGACCTGGGCCATGGGGCGGTGCCGGACGCGCCGGGCGGTGTACTGCTCGACGCGGTGCGGCCCGTACAGCGGTCGGCGGCTCACGCCGAGGCGACGGCGGAACTGCCGGGACTGCGGCTGCCGGTGACGGGAACGAGCGCGGCGGCGGCGTCCACGACGGGCTCGGCGAGGGCTTCCGGGCCGGTCCCGGGCTCGGGAGCGGCCTCCGGTTCGGTTCCTGGGCCGGTCCCGCGTTCGGGAGCGGCCTCCGGTTCGGTTCCCGGGCCGGTCCCGCGTTCGGGAGCGGCCTCCGGGTCCGCTTCTGTGTCGGCTCCCGGCTCGGCCGGGGACTCGGCCGCGCGGTCGGCTTCCGGTCGTGCGGGCGGTTCGGTGCCCCCGGAGGCCGGGGCTCGTGGCGCCACGCCGTCCGTGGCGCGGCGCACGGCGACGGCTCCGCGAGGACAGGAGGGCGGGGCGGCCCGTCCCGTACGGGGTGAGGCACCGGCACCGGTGCGGCGTGAGCCTGCCGCCGCTCCCGTTCGGGACAATGCCGTCGTACGGGACGCGGCCGACGCTCCGGTACGAGGTGGCGGCGCGCCGCGCCCGTTGACGTCCTCGGGGCCGGCCCCGTCCGCGTCTCGGGCGGTCCAGCGCGCTGCCGCGTCCGGAAGGAGTCCCGAGCGCACGGCCTCTACGTCCGCGTCCACGCGCGGCGCCGGCGAACCCACCTCCGAGGCCGGGTCCGTGGTGCGTACGGCGACGCCGTCCGTCGCCGCCACGCCGCCCGGGCCCGTACGGCCGGCGCCCGTTCGCCGTGCGTCGCTCGTGTCCGCCCGGCCCGCGCAGCCTCCGCGCCGACTCGCCCCCGCCGGGGCGGCCCGGCCGGGTGGCACGGTCACGCCCGGCGCGGCGCCCGTCCAGCGGGCGGCAGCCCCTGTCCCGGCGTCCGAGCGCGGGACGGTGCCGACGACCGCGCACGACACCGCCGCACCGGAGCCCTCGGCTGCCGGTCGGCCCCAGAACGTCCCGGGCCCCGCTTCCCCCGTGGGGCCCGGGACTCCCGTCGGCACCGCCGACGCGCCGGTGCAGCGCCGCCCTGCCGTGCGCCGCTCACGGCGTGCCCCCGGCGCGGACTGGAACACAACGGCGTCCACGCCGCCGCCGGACCCGGCGATCCCCATGGCTCCGGAACCCCAGGTGGGCTCGCCGCGTCCGTCGGGCTCGGTGACTCCGGAACCCCAGGCGGGCCCGCCGCGTCCGTCAGGACCCGCACCGCGGAAGGCTCCTGCCGCTCCTGTACGTCAGTCGGCACCGCCGAATCCCCCGACGCCCAAGGCTCCCGGGACTCCCCCGGCAACCCCGGCGGCCGCGCCGCGCCCGGCCACCACGCCTCCCCCGGCCGCGCCGGGTCTCGGCGCTCCCGTGCAGCGCTCGGCCGTCGAGGCACCCGTGCCACGCTCGCAGCCGACGCCACGGGGCAACCCCACGCCTCGTACGAGCGCCACGCCGCGCCGGTCTCCGATCGGCGCGCCGATCACACCGCCGAGCACCCCGTCTGTCACCCCGCCCGCCCCGAGTCGGCCGGCTTCCGCTCAGGCCACGGCCTCGACCGTTCCGGGCATCCCCCTGGCGCCCGCGCCCCGGCCGGCCGCCCCGGCCCCGAGCACCCCCCTGACCGCGCCCGCGCTTCCGCCGGTCGCGCCGGTTCCGCGTACCTCTGCGTCGGCGCCGGTCCAGCGGGCGACCGCCCCGGGGGCGGCTGACGTTCCGGGAGATCCGGCGCCGCCGACGACCGTGCCGGACAGTGTTCCTGCGGCTCCCGTCACGCCCACGGTCGCCGCGCGGCGTCCCCTCGTACAGCGGTCCACGGCCGCACCTCGGCAGAGCGCCGCGCTCCCGAGTGCGTCAGCTCCCACTCCCCCGGCCGCCGCACAGCCGCCCGCTCCTGCTCCTGCTCCTGCTCCTGCTCCTGCTCCTGCTCCTGCTCCTGCTCCTGCTCCTGCTCCCACCGAACTCCCCATGCCCGTGGTCACCGTCACCGACGTACCCCGTGCCGGCGTGTCCACCGTGCAGCGGCAGGCCACGCTTCCGCTCGCCGGCACGCGGGCGTTCACGCCGAAGCAGGCGGACACCACGGTGCCGCCCGCTCCCCGTGCCCCCGGCGGCCCGGTCCCGCGCACCTCCCCCGCCACCGCGGCCGTGCCCCTCTCCCGGCCCGCCTCCGTTCCCGTCGCCACCGTCCAGCGCCGCACCGACGCGCCGCCGCCGGGTTCCCCGCGTCCCGTCGTCCCCATCGCCGCGCCCTCCGCCGCGCGGGCGGTCGCGCGCCCGGTGGCCGTCCAGCGTCACGCCGCTCCCGAGGCGACGCCCCCGACACCCGCGCCCCGTGTGCCCGTCGCGGCCCCCGTCCCGCTCCAGCGGGCCGGCGCTGCCCCCGCTCCGGCCCCGCACGCCCCCCGCGCCACCACCGTGACCAGGACCGCGCCGGCTCGGGCCGCCGTACAGCGGACCGGGGCCACCCCGCACGCCGTCGACGCCGTCGCGGAAGCCGACGTCGAGGGGCCGAGTCAGCTGGACGAGTTGGCCCGCCGTCTCGTCACCCCGCTGTCGCGGCTGCTGCGCGCCGAGCTCCGCGCCGACCGGGAGCGGGTGGGCCGCCTCCGCGACCACGGCCGCTGACCGGCCGTCCGGGCCCTTTCCCAGGCTTCCGCCCCACACCGACACGACGATCCGAGAGACCCGCCACCATGCCCCAGCAGCTGGACCCCGCATCCACCGTCTTCTTCAAGCTCAGCATCGACGGCCAGGACCTCGGCCTGTTCAACAGCTGTGACGGTCTCTCCTCCGAGGTCGAAGTGGAGCAGCGTCGGGAAGGGGGGAACAACGGTTTCGTCTGGCAGCTCCCCACCCGCGTCACCTTCTCCACCATCCGCCTCACCCGCCCCCTCACCCCCGACACCGCCAAGGTCGCCGCCTGGGTCTCGTCGCTCGCCACCGGCATCACCCGACCGACGGCGCAGATCGCGGCGCTGCGCGCGGACGGGTCGCTCGTCGCCCAGTGGGGCCTGGTGGAGGTGCTCCCGGTCCGCTGGACGGGGCCGACGCTCGACCCGGCGAACCCGGCCGTGGCGACGGAGACGCTGGAGATCGCGCACCACGGGTTCACCGACGCGGGAGGCGCCTGAGATGGCACCGTCCTTCGGCGGGCTCGTCGCCAGCGGACTGTCGCGCGCGACGCTCGCCATCCACCAGCCGCCCACCGACCTGTCGAGCAACTACGGCGGCAAGCTCGGCGAGGTCAAGTTCGAGTTCAACCCGGATCAGCTCAGGCTCAGCCGGTCCGCGAGCTGGCACACCGAGCAGGCCGTCGCCTACGACCGGGGCGCGCCGCCGAAGTTCACCGGCAGCCGGCCCGCCGAGCTGCAGCTGGAGGTCTTCCTCGACCGCTCCGGTGACCCGTCGTCCGACGATGTGAAGCAGCAGGTGGAACTGCTGCTCTCC
This sequence comes from Streptomyces sp. NPDC058326, assembly GCF_042879855.1. NCBI lineage: Bacteria > Bacillati > Actinomycetota > Actinomycetes > Kitasatosporales > Streptomycetaceae > Streptomyces > Streptomyces sp. NPDC058326. The sequence goes on from NZ_JBHVZO010000006.1 coordinate 58,376, forward strand.
TGTTGCGAGGTGACTCAGCAGAGCATCAGCGCGAAGGCGCCGTCGCCGCCATGGGTGCAGTTCACCTGGGGGTCGTTCTCGACGGTGCAGTTCGTCGCGTACGTCACCTCCGTCTCCGCGACGTACACCCTGTTCAGCCCCAGCGGGATGCCGATCCGGGCCACCTGCTCGCTCGCGCTCACCGAGATCTCCAGCGCGACCAAGAAGCAGAACCCGACCTCGGGCGCGCTCTCGGCCCGTCGGGTGCACCGCACGGTCGCCGGGGACTCCCTCGCCTCCCTCGCCTGGCGGGAGTACGGCGACGCGACCCGCTGGCGGGTCATCGCCGAGGCGAACCGTATCGACGACCCGACGCGGTTGCGGCCGGGCACCGAACTGCTGCTCCCTTCCACCACCGAAACGCCGGAGACCGAGGGCGCCTCATGAGCGAGAAGACCTTCACCACCGTCCTCCACGTGCAGCTCGACGGCACGCCGCTGCCGGACCCGCTCGCGGTCCGCCTGACCGAGGGGTGGGTGGACGCGAGTGTCAACGTCCCGTCCGCCTTCCAGCTGACCTTCGGCGACAAGGACGGCACCCTCACCGGGAAGTTCCCGTTCCTCAAGGTCGGTGCCATGGCGGTGCTCTCGCCCTTCACCGACGGGAAGCTCGGGGAGCCGATGCTCACCGGCGAGGTCACCGCCGTCGAGGTGGACGCGGCGCCCGGCCACGGCCGGTATCTGATCGTGCGCGGTTACGACCCGGGCCACCGTCTGCTGCGCAGTCGGCGTGTCGAGGGCTATCCGAACATGACGGCGTCCGACATCGTCAGGAAGCTCGCCGCGCTCAACCGCATCCCGCTGGGCAAGATCGACGCGACTCCGACGGTGTACGAGCTGGCCACCCAGCCCAACATCACCGACTGGGACTTCCTGTCCCGGCTGGCGCGGGAGAACGACGTCCGTCTCTCGCTGGACCCGGCGGGCCGGCTCGTCTTCGCCGCGCTGCCTCCGGCCTCGTCCGCGCCCGCCGACACGACGCCCGCGGCGGTCAGCCCGTACGTCCTGGACTTCGGGAGCAACACCCTGCACAGCCGGGTGTCCGTGACCGCCGCCGGGCAGGTCGGGAAGGTCGACGTGCGGGGCTGGGATCCCCGTACCAAGCAGGCGCTGTCGTCTCCGACGCCCGCCGTGGCAAGCGCCGAGATCGTCTCCGACATCACGCCCGCGCAGCTGTCCGCGCCCTTCGGCCCGGCCGAACTGGCCGCGACGGGCACGCCGTTCACGACGCAGTCGGAGGTGACGCGGGCGGCCCTGGCGCTCGCGGACGACGTCACCGGGTCGTTCGCGGAGCTGGAGGTCGCCGTGACGGGCAATCCGGCGCTGAAGCCGGGGCAGCCGGTGGCCGTGAAGGGCGCGGGCTTCCCCTTCGAGGGGCGCTACACGGCCACCGGTGTCCGCCATGTCTTCGCGTCGGGACGGCAGTTCACGACGTGGCTGACCGTGTCGGGCCGGCAGTTCCGTTCGCTGTACGGGACGGCTTCGGGCGGTGGGGAGCCGGCGCCGCCGATGCCGGGTGTGGCGGTCGCGCTCGTCACCAACACGAAGGACCCGCTGTCGCAGGGCCGGGTCAGGCTGCGTTTCCCGTGGCTCTCGGCGACGTACGAGAGCGGCTGGTGCCGGGTCGCCCAGCTCGGCGGGCGCGGTGGGGGCGGTCTGATGCTGCCGGAGGTGGACGACGAGGTGCTGTGTGCCTTCGACCGGGGGTCGCTGGAACACCCGTACGTCCTGGCGGGGCTCTACAACGGGGTCGACAAGCACACCCCGGCCACCGACCGGGTGCCGCCCGTCGATCCGACGAGCGGGCGGGTCCAGTGGCGCGCGCTGACCTCCCGCACCGGTCACACCGTGGAGCTGCGGGAGGAGGGCGGCCGGACGCGTGCCTCGCACGGCATCCGGCTGCGTACGTCGAAGGGGGCACTGAGCGTCGAGCTGAACGAGGCGCGGACCACGCTGACCATCGACAGCGACGGGACGGTCACCATCACGGGGGCCAGGGGGGTCACGGTGGAGTCGGGGACGGATCTGACGCTCTCCGCCAAGGGGCGGATCAAGCTCGACGCGGGGCTGGGTGTGGACATCAAGGCCGGGGTGAAGTTCAAGGTGTCGGCGCTGACCCAGGCCGTCGTCAACGCCCCGACGTTCGTGACCTCGACCGTCCCGATGCCGAACCCCGTCGTGGCGAACCTGCCGTTCTGATGGCCGGTCTGCCGGTCCTGAGGAGGACCTTCCTGTGAGTGAGCACTTCGTCGGCGCCGGCTGGGCCTTTCCGCTGCGGACCGGCCCGAGCGGTGCCATCGCCCTCGTCCGGCGCGACCGCGAGATCGAGGAGTCGATGCGGCTCGTGCTCGCGACCGCTCCGGGCGAGCGGCCGATGCGCCCCGAGTTCGGCTGCGCGGTCCACGAGCTGGTGTTCGCGCCCGTCAACGACGCGACGATGGGCCGGGTCCGGTACGAGGTGGTGTCCGCGCTCGACCGCTGGGAGCCGCGCATCGACGTCGAGGAGGTCACGGTCGCCCCCGCGCCCGGCGAACCGACCACGCTGTACATCGACGTCCGCTACCGGGTCCGCGGGGCCAACAATCCGCGCAATCTCGTCTTCCCCTTCTACGTCATCCCCTCCGAGGACTGAAAGAGCCGCCATGGCCCTGCCCGCACCCCATCTCGACGACCGCCGCTTCCAGCAGTTCGTCGACGACGCCAAGCGCTACATCCAGCAGGCGTGCCCCGAGTGGACCGACCACAACGTCTCGGACCCGGGCGTCACCCTGGTCGAGGCCGTCGCGCACATGGCGGACCAGCTCGTCTACCGTCTCAACCGGGTCCCGGAGAAGAACCATCTGGCCTTCCTCGACCTGCTCGGGGTGACGCTGTTCCCGCCCGCCGCCGCGCGTGCCGAGATCACCTTCCGGCTCTCCGCTCCGCAGCCGGAGCCGGTGGTGCTGCCCACCGGGACGGAGGTGTCGACCGGGCGTACGGAGACGGAGGAGGCGGTGGTGTTCGCGACCACCGCCGATCTGACCGTCGTGCCCTGCGCGTTGACCCGTCTCGTGCGCCAGGAGAGCGGGGGTACGCCCGAGGACCGTTCGCAGGACCTGGCCGGCGGCGAGGACGTGCCCGTCTTCTCGCCGGCGCCGCGCGTCGGCGATCTGCTGCTGCTCGGTCTGTCCGCGGCCGTACCGGACTGTCTGCTGGTCCTCGACCTCGACAGCAGGGTGGACGGCGTCGGCGTGGACCCACGCCGGCCGCCCCTGCTGTGGGAGGCGTGGACGGCGGCCGACGGCTGGGTCGGGTGCGAGGTCGACGAGGACACCACGGGTGGCCTGAACCGCCCGGGTGAGGTCGTGCTGCACATGCCGTCCGGGCACACGGTCTCGCGGCTCGCGGGGCACGAGGCGGGCTGGGTGCGCTGCCGGGTCGTGGAGCCGGTCGAGGGTCTGCCCTCGTACAGCGAGTCTCCGACCGTACGGGCCGCGGCGGCGTTCACGATCGGCGGGACGGTGCGGGCGGCGCACGCCGAGGCGGTGCGGGACGAGCCGCTCGGTGAGTCCGAGGGCGTCGCCGGTCAGCGGGTGCGGCTCGCGCACGCGCCGGTCGTCGACCGTCCTCCGCTGCTGCTGCAGGTCGCCGAGCGGGCGGACGGCGGTGGGGACGAGGACGATCCGGAGGCCGGCTGGCAGGAGTGGAGCGTCGTCCGCGACTTCGCCTCCTCGCGCCCGGAGGACCGCCACGTCACCCTGGACGCGACCACCGGCGAGATCGCCTTCGGTCCGTGCGTGCGCCAGCCGGACGGCACCCTGAGGCAGTTCGGGGCGGTGCCGCCGAAGGGCGCGGCGATCCGCGCGGTCCGTTACGGTACCGGGGGCGGCCGGGCGGGCAACGTGGCCCGCTCCACGATCACCGTGCTGCGCAGTTCCATCCCGTACATCGCGCGGGTGGAGAACCGGGAGGCGGCGCGGGGCGGGGTGGACGGGGAGACCGTCGAGGAGGCGAAGTCCCGGGCGCCCATCACCCTGCGGGCGCAGGAGCGTGCGGTCACCGCCCGTGACTACGAGGAGCTGGCGCGGCGGGCCGCGCCCGAGGCCGCGCGTATCTCCTGCCTGGCGGCGGACGCGGCCGAGGCGGGCGAGAACGCCGTGCGGGTCCTGGTGGTGCCGCAGGCGGTGCCGGACCGGGGCGGGCGGCTGCGGTTCGAGCAGCTGGTCCCGGGTGAGGAGCTTCTCTCCCGGGTGACCGGCTTCCTCGACGAGCGGCGTCCGCTGGGGACCCGGCTCGCCGTGGGGCCGCCGTTCTACCAGGGGGTGACGGTGGTGGCGACGCTCCACTCCTTCCGGGCGGCGGAGGCGGAGCGGGTGCGGGCCGCGGCCCTCGACACGCTGTACGCGTATCTGGACCCGCTGACGGGCGGGGCGCACGGCGAGGGGTGGCCGTTCGGGCGCCCGCTGCGGGCCGGGGAGGTCTTCGCGGCGCTCCAGCGCGTGCCGGGTGTGGAGCTGGTGGACGAGGTCCTGCTGCATCCGGCGGACCCGCTGACCGGCCGCAGGGGTGACGTGACGGACCGGATCGAGCTGTCGCCGTCCGCGCTGCTCTTCCCGTTCGACCACCGCGTCCGTGTGATCGAGGCGCGGTGAGCGGGTCGGCGCGGGGGACGGTTCCCGGGCTTGCGACGCCCTACCCGCTGGGGGCGGCGCTGCCCGCCGTCTACGCGGAGGACGACTTCGGGCAGCGGTTCGTCTCCGGTCTCGATGTCGTCCTGGCCCCCCTCTTCAGCGTCCTGGACTCCCTTGAGGCGTACTTCTCGCCCGCGCTGGCCCCGGCCGACTTCGTGGACTACCTCGCGACCTGGGTCGGCGCGGAGCTGGACGGCGGCGAGCCGCTTCCGCTGCGCCGGCACGCGGTCGCGTCCGCCGTGGCGCTGCACCGGGTCCGCGGCACGCGGCAGGGGCTCGCGGCGGCGGTCCGGCTGGCGTTCGGCGTGCCGCCGGAGATCTCCGAGAGCGGGGGCGCGAGCTGGTCCGCCGCTCCGCTCGGCCCGTTCCCCGGGACGCCCGTGGCCGGGCTGCGTGTCGTTCTCCGGGTCGCCGACCCGGCAGCCGTTGATCCGCACCGACTGCGGGCGGTCGTGGCCGCGGCCCGTCCCGCGCACCTGCCGTTCACGGTGTCGGTGACCACTTCCCGTACGTCCGAAGGAGCTTGACCCTGATGAGTGACGCGCCCCAGACCCGTCCCTGCCCGGACTGCGCGAGCCCGGTCCGGACGACGGATCAGTCGTTCTGCGACAGTTGCGGAGCGTTCCTGCGCTGGGACAGCCCGGCCTCGGGCCCGGGCTCGGCCGGTGGGGCCGCCGCGGCGGCCGGGGGGTCCCCGTCCGGCGCCGAGTCGGCGGTCCGGGAGGAGCCGGCCGGCGGCGGGGCGGGCGGTGACGCCGCGCCCGCCGTGGCGCGTCCCGAGCCGTCCCCGGCGGCGGAGTCCACGACTGCCCCCGGAGCGCCGGCTCCGGCATCGGCCGCCGTCGGCACGTCGGGTGTCCCAGCCTCCGACGCGGCGGACGCCGCCCGTCCGGGCGTCGGCCCCGAGGAGGTGACCGCCCCGCTGCCCGCCGTGTCCGCGTCCCCCGAGACGCCCGCGTCGGCGGCCGCACCGGAGGCGAGGCCGGCGTCCGAGGGGCCGTCGGACACGCTTGTACGCTCCCTCCTCGTCCCGGTTCCCGGGAACCGGCCCGTGGAGCCCGCCGTGGCCGCGCCCGTGCTGCCCGCTCGTCCGGAGGCCGCGCGTCCTGCGGTGCGGGCCGCCGAGGCGCCCGCGCCGGTCCAGGGCGGCACCCCGTGCCCGGCGTGCTCGCTCGCCAACACCCCGGGCCGTCACTTCTGCCGCTTCTGCGCGACGCCGATGGTCCCCGAGCGGCTCTCCACGGCCGAGGGCCCGTACGCGGGACGGCGTCCCGGTCTGATCCGCGACCGGAGCCGCTGGATCGTCCGAGCCCTGATCGCCACCGCGGTCGTGGCCGTGGTGGTCGGCGGTGTCGTCGGCGGTCCGCCCGCCGCACGGGCGGTCCAGGACCACTTCGCCACCCGGGTCCCGGTGCATCCGGTCGCCTGGGCCGCCTCGCACTCCGCGCCGAGGCAGGAGCCGAAGCTGGCGGGCGACGGGTACTCCAACACCTGGTGGGGCACGGGGTACGCGGGCGACTCGGCGGGCCAGTACCTGGAGGCGCGCTTCGCCGAGCCGACCGATCTGCTGAGTGTCCTGATCACCCCCGGCAGTTCGAAGAACACCACCCAGGCGGACGGTCAGGCGACCCCGCGCACGTTCGACCTGGTGGTGCGGGACTCCTCGGGCGAGACGCGGGTCTCGCAGCACCGCGTCAACGACGGCGGCACCCAGCGGGTCGACGTGCGGGTGCGCGACGCGCTGTCGGTGCGGCTGGTGCTGCGTACGGCGTGGCGGGCCGATCCCCGGAAGCAGGTGGCCGTCGCGGAGCTGGAGTTCTTCGGCAGGTCCGTCTCCTGACGTCCCGTGCCGGGGCTGGGACCCCCGGGAGGTTCTCCTGACGCCTTCTCAGATGTGGTGGCGCCCCGAGGGTCCGGCCGTCGGGTCAGGCGCGCAGCCACACCGCCGTGTCCACCGGTAGGCGGCCGTCCGGGTCGAGCGGGCCGCTCGACAGGAGCAGGCGCTCGTGCGGCGGGAGTTCGGCCGGCGGGGCGGAGAGGTTGACGACGCACAGCAGGCCCGCGGCCCGGGTGAAGGCGAGTACTCCCTCGCGCGCGGGCAGCCAGGTCAGGGGGCCGTCGCCGAAGCCCTCCCGGGTTCGGCGCAGCCGGAGCGCCTCACGGTAGAGGGACAGCATGGACGCCTCGTCGTCCCGCTGCCGGTCCACGGCGTAGGAGTGCCAGTCCCGGGGCTGGGGGAGCCAGGGCTCGGAGGAGGATCCGAACCCGTACGAGGGCGCGTCGGCGATCCACGGCAGGGGGACGCGGCAGCCGTCGCGGCCTGGGTCGGTGCCGCCGGAGCGGGCGTGCATGGGGTCCTGGATCCGGTCGAGCGGGATGTCCGCCTCGGGAAGGCCGAGTTCCTCCCCCTGGTAGACGTACACGGAGCCCGGGAGTGCCAGGGTCAGCAGCGCGGCGGCGCGGGCCCGGCGGGTGCCGAGGGCGAGGTCGGTGGGGGTGCCGAAGGCCTTCTTCGCGAAGTCGAAGCCGGTGTCCGCGCGTCCGTACCGGGTGACGGTGCGGGTCACGTCGTGGTTGCACAGGACCCAGGTCGCGGGGGCGCCGACCGGGGCGTGTTCGGCGAGGGTGTCGTCGATGGTGCGGCGCAGCCGGTCCGGTTCCCAGGGGCAGGTGAGAAAGGTGAAGTTGAAGGCGGTGTGCAGTTCGTCGGGGCGGAGGTAGCGGGCGAAGCGTTCGGCGTCGGGCAGCCAGACCTCGCCGACGAAGACACCGCCGTACTCGTCGGCTATCGCGCGCCAGGAGCGGTAGATGTCGTGGATCTCGTCCTGGTCGATGTACGGGTGCGGGTCGACGCCCTCGACGAAGTCGCGGAGGCCGGGGTCCTTGGTGAGCAGGGCGGCGGAGTCGATCCGGACGCCCGCGACTCCTCGGTCGAACCAGAAGCGGAGGATGTCCTCGTGCTCGCGGCGGACGTCGGGGTGGGACCAGTTGAGGTCGGGCTGTTCGGGGGTGAAGAGGTGGAGGTACCACTCGCCGTCGGCGACGCGGGTCCAGGTGTTCCCGGAGAACTGGGACGGCCAGTCGTTGGGCGGGAGTTCGCCGCGCTCTCCCCGGCCGGGCCGGAAGTGGAAGCGTGCGCGGGCGGCGCTGCCGGGGCCCGCCTCCAGTGCCTCGCGGAACCAGGTGTGCTGGTCGGAGACGTGGTTGGGGACGATGTCGACGATCGCGCGGATGCCGAGGTCGCGGGCCTCGGTGATGAGTTTCTCGGCGTCGGCGAGGGTGCCGAAGGCGGGGTCGATGGTGCGGTAGTCGGCGACGTCGTAGCCGCCGTCGACCAGCGGGGAGAGGTACCAGGGGGTGAACCAGACGGCGTCGACGCCGAGTTCGGCGAGGTAGGGCAGTCTCGCCCGGACGCCCGCGAGATCCCCGGTGCCGTCGCCGTCGCCGTCGGCGAAACTGCGCGGATACACCTGGTAGATGACGGCGTCGCGCCACCAGTCTTCGGTGCGATGCGAGTGAGGGGCTGCCACGTGAGGGTCCTTTCGGGCAGGTCGGGGTGGTGGGCCGTCAGCCCTTGAGTCCGCCGGCGGTGAGGCCGCTCATGATGTTTCGCTGGAAGACCAGGAAGATGAGCAGCGTCGGCACGGAGGCGATGGTGAGCGCGGCGATCAGCACGTTCACGGGCACGCCGTTGGACAGGGAGTAGATGCCGACGTTGAGCGTCTGCAGGGCGGGGTCGGGGAGCGTGAGCATCGGCCAGAGGAAGTCCTTCCAGACGCCCACGACGGCGAAGATCGACACGACTCCGAGGATCGGGCGCGAGAGGGGCAGCACGATCGACCACAGGATCCGCGTCGGGGACGCTCCGTCGATGGACGCGGCGTCCAGGAGTTCCCTCGGGATCGAGTCGAAGAAGCGCTTGAGCAGGAAGATGTTGAACGCGTTGGTGACCGAGGGCAGCCAGATCGCCCAGGGGGTGTTGAGGAGGTTGCGCTCGAAGATCGGCACGTCGAGGACCGTCAGGTACTGGGGAACGACGAGGACGGTCGCCGGGATCATGAGGGTCGCGAGCATCAGGCCGAGCACGGCCTTGCCGAACACCGGCCGGAGTTTGGAGAGGGAGTAGGCGGCGGCCACGTCCAGGACGAGCTGGAAGGCGAGCGCTCCGAACGCGTAGTAGAGGGTGTTGAAGAGCAGGGTCGCGAGGTCCATGACCTCCCAGGCCCGGGTGTGGTTCTCCGGGGCGAAGGATCCCGGCACCAGGGTCGGCGGTGTCTGGATCACTTCCTGGGTGTCCTTGAAGCCGCTGGACACCAGCCAGTACAGGGGTCCGAGGAACGCCAGGGTGAAGCCGCCGACGACCAGGGCGAAGACGGTCCAGTAGAGGACCTTGCCGCGGGGGCGGGCGAGCTGCGCCGGCGAGATGAGTGTGCGTGTGGACATGCTGGTCTCCCCGGTCCTACTCGTCCTCGGCGCGGCTGAGCTTGACGTACGCCGCCGAGAATCCGGCCAGGAGTACGAGCAGGAGCAGGCCGAGCGCCGCCGCGGCACCGTAGTTGTTGAAGTTGAAGGCGTACTGGTAGATGAGGTGGACGACGGTCGTGGTCGATCCCTCGGGTCCCGCCCCGCCGGTGAGCAGGAACGGTTCGACGAAGACCTGCATGGTCGCGATGATCTGCATGAGCAGCATCAGGGAGAGGATGAGCCGGGTCTGCGGGATGGTGACGTGCCAGATCTTGCGGAGGATTCCGGCGCCGTCGAGTTCGGCCGCCTCGTACAGCTCGCCGGGGATGCTCTGGAGGGCGGCGAGGTAGATGAGGGCGGCGCCGCCCATGTTCATCCAGGTCGATGCGATGACGACGGAGAGCATGGCGAGGTCGGGGTCCTGCAGCCACTGCTGCTCCGGGAGGTGGAGGAGGCGGAGCAGTTCGTTGAGGAGCCCGTAGCCGGGGTCGTACAGGTACTTGAAGAGGAGGACGGAGGCGACCGGCGGGAGCATGACGGGCAGGTAGACCAGCAGCCGGAGATAGCCCTGGCCGTGGTGGAACTCGTTGATGACGAGGGCGACGGCGAAGGGGACGGCGAAGCCGAAGACCAGTGCGAGCGCGGTGAACAGGAGCGTGTTGCGCCAGGCCTGCCAGAAGGCCGGGTCGTTGACGACGGTGATGAGGTTGTCCAGGCCGACCCAGGTCGTCTGTCCGCTCTCGGTCTTCTGGAAGGCCAGGAGGAACTCCCTGACCATGGGGTACCAGGAGAAGAAGGCGAAGCAGAGGACGGCGCCGATGAGGAAGCCGTGGGCGGTGAGGTTGCGCCGCACGCTCTTCGCGAGGCGGTCACGGCCGGCGGGGGCCGGGGGGCCCGCCGGCGGCGGGGAGTGGCGGGGGCGGCCCGCCTTGCTCGGGGTCATGCTGGGGGCCGACATCATCGCTCCTCGGTACTGGTCTGCCGGGGTGGGGTGCGGGGGCCGGCGAGGGCGGTTCGCCGCGCCCCCGCCGGGGTCCGTCACTGCTGGGCGAGGACCTGGTTGACCTGTGCCTCGGCGTCGGCGAGGAGCTTGTCGATGTCGGCGTCCTTGTTGGTGAGGAGTCCGGACATCACGTTGTCGAGGACCTTGTAGACCTCCTGCGCCTTCGGCGGTTCGGCCTTGCCCGCGACGGGGTTGTCCATGAAGGACTTGAAGTTCGCGACCGGCATGGTGGCGTTGGCGAGCCGGGCCGCGTCGTCCGTGGCCTTGGACTCGTTCAGCCAGAAGTTGGGCTGCGGCACGCCGACGGGCAGGGCGTCCTTCTTGGTACGGGCCCAGTCGAACTGGCCCTTGCCGACGGTGAGGTTCTTGAAGTTGAGCCAGGCGACGGCGGCCTTGATCTTGTCGCCGGAGATCCCTTTCTTGATCATGTAGTTGTTGCCGCCGGCGAGGGTGTTCTTCTCGCCGGGGATCGGGCCCATGCCGAAGTTCTCGTACGTCGCGCCCAGCTGCTGGACCATGTACGCGATGTCGTCGGGGGCGGCGAGGAACATGCCGAGCTTGTCGGTGGCGATCTGCTTCTGGAGGTCGCCCCACTTGAGCAGCTGGGTCTTGCCCATGCTGTCGTCCTCCCAGCGCATGGCGTGGAGGTTCTTCGCGACCTGTCTGCCGAGTTCGTTGTTGAACGCGGCCTTCTTGCCGCTCGCGTCGACGACCTCGCCGCCGATGCTGTACATCTGCGCGGTGAAGTGCCAGCCGCCGGTGTTGCCGGCGCTGTACTCGCCGAATCCGGCGATGCCTTCGCCGAGTGCGGCGATCTTCTTGGCGGCGGCGCGCACCTCGGGCCAGGTGCGTGGCGGGGCGTCGGGGTCCAGGCCGGCCCGGGAGAAGAGCTTGCGGTTGATCAGGAGGCCCATCGTGTAGTTGCTGGTGGGCAGTCCGTAGAGCTTGCCGTCGTGCTTGAGGGAGCCGAGGACGTTCGGGTCGATGTCCTTGAGGAGCGGCACGCTCTTGTCGTGGACGTACGCGGTGATGTCGGCGGCTCCGTCCTCGGAGAGCACCTGCGGCAGGTCGGTGAAGTAGGTGTAGAACACGTCCGGCTGGGACTTGGCCTTGAGCATCGCGGTGAAGCGCGGCGGCTCCAGGCACTGGCCGGGGGTGGAGCGGCCCTCGATGGTGACGTTCGGGTACGTCTTGTTGAACTCGGCGACGTCCTCCTTCCACTCCTTGAGCTCGGCCGCCTTCGCCGCGGGGGGCATGCAGTCGATGGTGAGCGTCACCTTGGTCTTCGGGTCCAGCGGGGCGGTGGGGTCGGACGAGCCGCCGCCCTCCGAAGGGCCGCCGCCGCCGTTGTTGCTGCTGCTCGTGCCGCAGGCGGCGAGTGCGGTCAGCGTGAGCGCGGAGACGAGGGTGACCGCGCTGGCGCGGCGCGTGCGGCGGAACCGGGCACTTCTCATGGGTGGTCCCCTTCGGGCCTGAACGTGGAGGTCGCCCCACCGCCTGTGCGTTGTGGGGCGCGGCTCACTCAACCACCCCCAACAAGTGAACGCAAGATATCGCGCTGATTTCGTAATTGCCTGACAGTCAAGGGCTGATGGGTCGAGTTCGCCGCTCAGGAAGCCGACAGTTCAACGACTCCGCACGGGGTCCGCCCGCCCGGTATGGGGCGGGGCCCGGCCAGAACGCACGCAAGACCGATGCAAGTGGCTGCAAGCCACCTGCATCGGCCTCGCTGGAGAGCGGACGGGTTACGGGTTGACGTTGATCCTGAACGTGGAGGTGGTGTTGCGGATGTCCACGGCGTTTCCGCTCAGCCGCAGCCCGTTGAAGGTCACCTCCCCCACGGCGGGCCCTTGCCCCGACTCGGGCACCTCGTTGGCCCAGAGGCCGAACCCGGACTTCGCGTCGAAGGCGTCACCGCTCCTGCGCGCGCCCGTGACGGAGACGTCCGTGAACACGGTGTCCTTGATGGGGAACTGCGGCCGGCCGCCCACGTAGTTCGTCTGGAACATCACCCCGCTGTAGGTGGGGTCGACGATGTCCACGTGGTTCACCCGGATGCCCTGGAAGACCTTGGAGGCGGAGAACACCCAGATGCCGGGGAAGGTCTGGGAGCCCCAGAAGTGACCGCCCGCCCGCACGACGGAGATGTTCTCGAAGGTCGTGGGTCCGGTCCCGAAGCCGTTCATCGGGTAGCCGAAGTCCAGGGAGGAGATGGTGATGCCCGAGTAGACGAGCGTGTCGGCGATGTGGATGTTGCGGAAGGTGTTGTCATAGCCGCCGTAGACGGCCACCCCGGCGGCCCGCCAGGTGAGGGTCGAGGTCAGGTTCTCGTAGACGTTGTTCTTCATGTCGGCGCCGTCGGCGTCGATCGCGGAGAACAGGGCGAAGCTGTCGTCGCCCGTCGCCCGGGCGTCGTTGTTGGTGACGTGGTTGTCCGTCGAACCGTTCGTCATGTTGACGCCGTCGGCGAACATGTTGCGGATGCGGGAGTTCTTGATCGTGATCCGGTCGGTGTTGGCGCCCCAGTAGAGGCAGACCATGTGCTCGTTCCAGATGTCGTCGATCACGATGTCCGACACGTTGGCGAAGTCGAACACCTTGCCCGGCCCGTCGATCCGCGAGGTGTAGTTGCCGAAGTAGGCGAAGCCCTTGAAGAGCGAGCCCTTGGCGGCCGCCTCGGCACGGAAGCCGACGTCGGTGTTGTCCTGGGTGGACGGAGCGTGGAACCGGGCGTACCACGGTCCGGCGCCCACCACCTTGACGGGCTTGCCGTACACCTGGAACTTGCTGGACGTCTGGTAGGCGCCCGGCGGCAGGTAGACGCCGACGAGCGTGCCCGTGGTGTCCATGCGGACCTTGTCCAGGGCGTTCTGTACGTCCTGGTGGCTGAATCCGGTGGGCACGGTGTACGTGGCCGGGTCGGGGTTCGCGACCGGTGCGACCTGCTCCAGGTTGACGAAGTCGATCGCGTACGTGGAGGTGTTCGCGGCGTCCTTCTGGAGCCGGATCCTGCTGCCCGCCGGTACGGTCTCGCCGAGGAGGAGGTGCGCCTCGTCGTAGATGTGCCGGGGGGCGCCGGAGCCCGGGGAGTTGCCCGGCGCGGTCTCGGCGCCGTACAGCCAGGCGTACTTCGACGTCAGCGGCATCGCCTTCTTCAGGACGCCGTCGACGTAGACGTTGATCGTGGAGTCGATGCCCCCGCCGCCCGGGGAGTCCGGGATGGAGAAGCGGGTCACCAGGGTGTTGGTGGAGCGCCGGGTGGTGAACTCGACGTACTCCCCCGTCGCGTCCAGGCTGACGGCCTTGCGGCCGGAGGCCTCGCCGGCGATGTCACCGACGGTGCGGTTGGGCCCGGCGACGGTGGCTCCGCCGCCGACAGTGCCGTCCTCCGCCTCGTACATGTCGTACGGCATGTTCGCGCCGCGTCCGACGAAGAGGGGCTGCGTGGAGGTGTTGTTGGCGCGCTTGACCGGGAGTTCGTTGGCGTCGTCGGCGACGACCGTCTTCACCGTGTAGGAGCCGTTGGCCGCCGTCCACGGGCCGAGGTTCACCTCCGCGCCCGCACCGGCCGCTAGCGCTCCGCTGTGGGTGCCCGTCAGGGTCTTGACGGTGGCGCCCGTCGAATCCGTCAGGGTGAGGGTGACGCCGTGGGCGCCCGCGGCGCTCGCCGCGGTGCCCTGGTTCTTCAGGGCCACCTTGAAGGTGACCGTGTCACCGGCGGCCGGGCTGGACGGCGAGGTCGTCACGGAGGCGGCGACCAGGTCGGAGCTGGACACCGCCGTGACCACCAGGGGGGTGGGTCGGGTGTACGTGTTGTTGGACTCGTTCTGCTCGATGATCGCGTTCGCCTCGTCGGCGACGGCGCTGAGCTGGTAGCTGCCGGCGTCGCGCGCTCCGATGGAGGCGCTGACCGTGGTCTGGGCACCGGCGGCCAGGGCGCCGACCTGCGCGGTGGCGACCTTGGTGCCCGCGAGGCGCAGCGCGACGGCGCCGGCCGGTGCGGCGGCCGGTCCGCTGTTGCGGACGGTAGCGGTGACGGTGATCGGGTCCGACTCGACGGGAGAGGCGGGCGTGGTGGTGAGTCCGGTGACCTCGAGGTCGGGGTTGGGGGCGGGGACGCCGACAACCTGGAACTCGGCGAGCTGGCCCGCCGCGGAACCGGTGTTGGCGGTGAACTTCAGCTGGACGTCGGCGACCCGGGCGGAGACGGGGAGGGTGACGGTGTTGCCGCCCGCCGGGTCGAACGTGTAGCTCTTCGCGGCGACGAGACCGGTGAAGCCGGTGGCGCTCTGCTCGCGGCCGAGGACCTCGACGGTCTGGCTGCGGGTCGACCAGGCCGTGTCCGGGTTGAGCTTGAGGACCAGGCTGTTGACGTCGGCGTTGGAGCCCAGCTTGACGGTCAGAGTGTTCGGATAGCTGCCGCCGGCGCCCTCCCAGTAGGTGCTGGTGTTGTTGTCGTTGGCGTGGGCCGCGACGAAGGTGTGGACGGTGGAGGAGGCGTTGATCTCCTTGCCGACGGCGAGGTTGGAGCCTCCACCGCCGCTTCCGGCGCGGGTGACGGCGTTGCTGTCGGCGGACTGGTTGCCCGCCGCGTCCTTGGCTCGGACGCGGTAGGTGACCGTCTGGTTCGCCGGCCGGGTGTCGGTCAAGGTGGTGATGTTCCCGGCGACGCTGGTCAGCAGGGTGCCGTTGGCGTAGATGTCGTAGCCGGTGACACCGGTGTCGTCGGTGGCGGCGTTCCACGTCAGCCGGATCTGATCGGTGGCCGGCTGGGTGAGGGCGAGGTTCGCGGGCGCGGACGGTGCCTGGGTGTCGCCCGAGGTCGGCCCGTAGACCTCCAGCTCGGAGAGCTGGGCGGCGGGCTGGACGGAGTTCGCCGTGACGAGGACCCGGACGTACCGGATGGTGGTCGCGTCGAAGGTGATCGTCGCGGCCCGTCCCCCGGCGGCGTCGAAGGTGTACGCCTGGGAGGCGGTCAGATCGGTGAAGGCGGTGCCGTTCGCACTGCCCTGGATCTTCAGGGTCTGGCTGCGCGCGCCCCAGCCGTCGGGGAGCCGGAGGACGACCCGGTCGACGCGGACGGACGAGCCGAGGTCGGCCTGGATCCACTGCGGGAGGGCGTTGTTGGCGCTCTCCCAGTAGGTGGCCCGGTTGCCGTCGTTGGCGTGGCCCGCCGTGTACACCTCGGTGTGGCTGCTCGCGGTCAGGGTGCGGCCGCTCGCCAGGTTGGCCGAGGACCCGTCGGCCGCGTGGACCTCGAGTTCGGAGAGCTGGGCGGCCTGCCAGCCGGTGTTGGCGGTGATGTCGACGCGTACGAACCGGGCCTGGGTGGCCGGGAAGGAGACCGTCACGGTGTTGGCCGCGCCCGGGGCGAAGGTGTAGGAGGCGGAGTTCTTGAGGGTGGCGAAGCTCGTGCCGTCGGCGCTGCCCTGGACCGACAGCGTCTGGTTGCGGCTCTCCCAGCCGGCGGGCAGTTTCAGAACCACCTCGTCCACGCGGGTGGTGGCGCCGAGGTCGACCTGGACCCATTGGGGCAGGGTGCTGCCGGCGCTCTGCCAGTACGTTCCCTGGTTGCCGTCGGTGATGTTCGCGGCGCCGTACTCGGCGTGGGATCCGGACGCCGCGGCGGCGTCGCCCAGGGCGATGTTGGGGCCGCCCGCCGCATGGGCGGCCGCCAGGGGGCCTCCCAGCGCCAGGAGGCTCGTCGCGATCACGGTTCTCAGCCACCGTGATCCGCGGTTGCGGAGGGTCATCTGTGTCCTCGATTCGGGGTCACGGGCTTCAGCCGGCCCTGTGGACGACGAACGGGGAACCGGGCTCGACGAGCACGTCGCCCTCGGCCGAGTCGGTGATGGTCACGCCCGTCAGCGTCGCGCTGCCGCGGGCGCCGCTCATCGCGAGGATCCCGGAGCCGTTGACCGACTTGTCGATGCGGACGTTGGTGATCTTCACGTCCGGCATCTCGCCGCCACCCGTCTTGAACTGGATGCCGTCGTAGGTCGAGTCGTGGATGTCGGTGTCACGGATGGTGACGCCGGGGATCGGCTGGCCCTGGGCGAACAGGGTGATGGCGCCGAACTCCTGGTCCTCGTTCCAGAACGCGCCGCCGGTGCGGTGCAGGGCGTTGTTGGAGATGAGGGTCTGTCCGGAGAAGGGCAGCGGGTCGTGGTCGGTCGCCAGCATGATCCCGGGGTAGTTCATGGTGTCCGAGATGATGTTGTTCTCGATGGTGTTGCCGTAGCCGCCGTAGACCGCGATGCCGTTGGCGCGCCAGGGCAGCTGGATGGTGTTGTTCCGGAAGTGGTTGTCGTGGCCGACGTCGACCGAGGTGTCCTTGACGTACTTGCTGGCCCAGACGGCCAGGGCGTCGTCGCCGGTGTTGCGGAAGGACGAGTTGAAGACGGTGGAGTTGCGGGTGCCGTTGGCGAAGTTGATCCCGTCGGCGTAGGTGTTGCGGATCCGCATGCCGGTGAACTGAAGGCCGTCTCCGGGTCCCCACAGCTCCGGGAGGTTGGAGTAGTCGCGGCCGGCCCAGACGCCGACGTTGGCGTGCTCGATCCAGACGTTGCTGATCTTCGTACCCGTGCCGAAGCGTCCGTTGAGGCCGACGCCGCCCTCGGCGTTGCCGTCGCCGCCGCGGATCGTGCCCGAGCCGAAGATGGCGATGTCGGAGATCTGGGTGTTGTGGTCGATGTCGAAACCGAAGTTGCCCTCGTGCGGGTGGTTGATGCCGCCCGCCTCGTGCGGCGGGGTGAGCGTGTACAGCTGGGAGTGCCACATGCCGGCGCCCCGGATGGTGACGTCGCGGATGCCGACCTGGTTGAACTGGCCCCGGTTCAGCGGGTCGTCGGTGAGGATCTTCTGCTCCTGGCGCCACTGGCCGGCGGGGATCCAGACGCAGGGGATCTGGCCGTTCTGGTCGGCGGTCACCGCGCGCTGGAGGGCGTCGGTGTCGTCGATGCCGTCGTTGGGGACGGCGCCGTACTCGGTGATGGAGACGCAGTTCGCCGGCTTGGCGGCCGGGGGCGCCACCTGCTCCAGATCGATCAGGTCGATGATGTAGAAGGACGCGGCGTCCCCCGCGTCGCGCTGGAGGCGGAACTCCGTGCCCACCGGGTACGACTGGGCGAGCAGGGCGTGGGACTCGTCGAAGAGGCGCCGGGCGTCGCCGCCGGGGCGGTTGGTGAGTCCTTCGGGGTCGTCGGTGCTTCCGTAGAGCCAGCTGTGCTTGGACGAAAGGGTGAGCTTGCGGACGAAGACGTCGTTGGCGTAGAGGCTGATCGTGGCGTCGGCGCCGCCGCCCGTGGCCGCGTCGGGCACGGAGTTGCGGACGACGATGGAGTTGGCCGGGTTGGCGGAGGTGAACTCGACGAACTCACCCGTGGCGCCCAGCCGGACCGACTTGCGGCCGGAGGACTCGGTGGCGAAGTTGGTGTGCCCGAAGGTCCGCTTCTGGTCGGCGGTGAGCAGGGTGCCCTGGTAGCGGGCGTCCTCCGCCTCGTACTCGGTGTACGGAACGGCGGCGCCCCGGCCCACGACGAGGGAGCGCGAGAAGACGTTGTTCGTCTCGTCGGTCTCGGTGAGGGTGCCCATGGCGTCGGCGGTCGCGGTGAGCGTGGCGCCGCCGGAGGTGGCGGTCCAGCTGCCGGAGATCGGCACGTTGACCGTCTGGCCCGCGCCGATGGAGCCCGTGCCGTTGAGGGTGGTGGTGTCCGCCGTCAGACGGGTGACCGTGCCGGCGGCGGTGGTCGTGCCGCGGTTCTGGACCGCGACGGTGAAGGTGACGGCGGAGCCGACGGCGGGGCTGCTCGGGTTGCTGGTGATCCCGGTGACCCGCAGGTCGGGGCCGGGGCTCTGGCCGACGACCAGCTTCGTGGCGGCCGTCCGGCTGTTGTTCCCGTTGTCCTGCTCCGGGACGGTGTCGGTCGGGTCGACCACCGCCGAGACGGTGTACGAGCCCATGGGCCGCTTGCCCACGGCCACCGGGACGGTCGCCGAGGCTCCGGCGGGGAGCGCGCCGACCTGGGCGGAACCGGCCACGGCACCTTCGACGCTGACCTGGACGGTCGTGGCGGCGGCCGCCGCGGTGCCGGCGTTGCGCACGGTGGCGTTGACGGTCACGGCGTCCGTCTCGGAGGGGGTGGACGGAGACCAGGTCAGATCGGTGACGGTGAGGTCCGGGCCGGGCGCCGCCGTGCCCGCGACCTGGAACTCCGCGACCTGGGCGCCGGGGGCGCCGGTGTTGGAGAAGAAGGTCAGCCGCAGGTCGGCGTAGCGGCCGGTGACGGGGATGGTGACGGTGTTCTGTCCGGTGCCGGGGCTGAACACGTAGTCGGCGCGGGCCTTCAGTGAGCTGAAGCCTGAGGCGTCCTGTGCGCGTCCGAGGACCTGGATCGCCTGCGTCCGGGGGCCCCAGACCTGGTCCGGGTTGAGCTTGACGACGACGGCGGTGACGTTCGCGTCGGCACCGAGCTTCACCGTGAGGCTGGAGGGGAAGCCTGCGGACTCCCAGTAGGTGGCGGTGTTGTCGTCGTTGGCGTGGGCGGCGACGTACGTCTGGGTCGTCGAGGTCGCCTCGATGGGCTTGTTGCGCGCCAGGTTGGTGCCCGGGGGCGGCGGGTCGACCGGTCCTCCCTGGTCGCTCTCGCCGTAGACCTCGACCTCGGAGAGCTGGGCCGCGTTCCAGCCGGTGTTCGCCGTCACCTGGATCCGGAGGTACCGGACCGTCGTGGAGGTGAGGGCGTGGGTGACGGTGTTCGCCGAGGAGGGCGTGAACGCCCGTGACTGGGGCGCGGCGAGGGTGGTGAAGGTGTCGCCGTCGGTGCTGCCGAGCACGGCGACGGTCTGGGAGCGGGCCTCCCAGGCGGTGGGGAGTTTCAGGACGACGCCGTCGACGCGCGTTCCGGCGCCGAGGTCGATCTGGACCCACTGGGGGAACGACCCGGCCGGGCCCTCCCAGTAGGACTGCTGGCTTCCGTCGGTGACGTTGCCCGTCGGATACGCCCCGTGGGCGCCTCCCGCCGTCACGGTTCTGCCGAGGGCCAGGTTGGGTGCGGCTGCCGCGTACGCGGTGACGGGCAGGAGTCCGAGGGCGAACAGTGCGGCTATCAGTACGCCGACCGTCAGCCGCCGGCTCAGGATGGTGCCTCTCATAGGGGCCTCTCCGTCTGCTGGGCCACGGCTCGGAGCCGGCACAGGGCCTCTCGCCAGGAACCCAGCGGAACTCTGACAATGAATGACGGCGAGATACAGACTTATTGAGCATTTTCGTTAATCTTTTGCGCCGCCGGGGTGTCAGGTTTCTAGCAGGTCACCGCTTTGTCAACAGCCGTGGCAGAACCGGGGGTTGAGGGCTCACATCCCCGCAGGTCAACGACGAACGGCTCCGGCGCCGAGGAGGCACGAAGGCCTCCCCGGCGCCGGAGCCGAGGAACGGAGCGGAGAAGCGTCAGACGGTCGGCGGCGGCGCGGTCGACCCGCGCACCACGAGCTCGGGCTCGAAGAGGAGCTCTCCGGGATCCGTCTGAGTGCCGGAGATCTGGGCGCAGAGCAGTTCGACGGCGGCCCGGCCCATCGCCTCGATGGGCTGGCGCACCGTGGAGAGGGGAGGCTCGGTGCAGTTCATGAAGGCGGAGTCGTCGTAGCCGACGACCGACACCTGCGAGGGGACGGAGAGTCCCCGGCGGCGCGCGGCCCTGATGGCGCCGAGGGCGAGCGGATCGCTGGCGCAGACGATCCCGGTGACGCCCCGCTCCAGGAGGCGGGTGGCCGCGGCCTGGCCTCCTTCGAGCGAGAAGATCGACCGTACGACGTACTCGTCCGGCAGTTCTCCGCCGGCGGCTTCGACCATGGCCCGGGCCGCTTCGAGCTTGCGGCGCGAGGGGACGTGGTCGCCGGGGCCGAGGACGAGGCCGATCCGCTCGTGGCCGAGGGAGGCGAGGTGGCGCCACGCCTGCTCGACGGCGACGGCGTCGTCGCAGGAGACACAGGGGAAGTTGAGCCCCTTGATGGAGGCGTTGATGAGGACCACCGGGATGTTGCGCTCGGCCAGCTGGTGGTAGTGGTCGTGCGGCGCGTCCGCCTGCGCGAACAGTCCGCCGGCGAAGACGACTCCGGACACCTGCTGCTGGAGGAGGAGGTCCACGTAGTCCGCTTCGGAGACGCCGCCCTTGGTCTGTGTGCACAGCACCGGGGTCAGGCCCTGCTGCGCGAGGGCGCCGCCGATGACCTCGGCGAACGCCGGGAAGATGGGGTTCTGCAGCTCCGGGAGCACGAGCCCGACCAGACGCGCGCGCTCTCCGCGCAGCTGCGTGGGCCGCTCGTAACCGAGCACGTCGAGAGCGGTGAGCACGGACTGCCGTGTCGCCTCGGAGACACCGGGTTTGCCGTTGAGGACGCGGCTGACCGTCGCCTCGCTGACTCCCACCTTCTTGGCCACTTGAGCAAGTCGTCGCGTCATGAGCGCAAGAGTATCGCAAGCCGCGCAAGCGAGTTGCGTCGTTCTCCACTCCTTGCACGTGACAAACGCAACCGGGGCGCGAGAGCTGCTTGGCTTTCGGATCCGAAGGGTTGACGGCCTCCGAGGGGACCCATAACTTCAAACCTTGATAAAAGGCCTGCTGTTGCGATCCGCCGCGGCGCGGAACGGCGAAAGGGTTGTCAGGTGCATAACACACTTATGTGGGGTCTCGCGTTCCTCCGAGGGGGGAGACGAGGAACAGCCCCCCGTCCCCGAGTCCTTCATCACCGGGCCCGCCGCCACCGGCCCCTCACCGCGCTCACCGCCGGCGCCCTCGTCGCGGGCAGCCTGGTCCTCGCGGGTCCCGGCACCGCGCAGGCCGCCGGCGAACGCGTCGACGTCTGGCTCACCACCACGTCCGACTCCGGCGGCCGTACCGTCACCCGCGGTCTCGCCCTGCAGGCGCCCCTCTCGTTCGGCCCGGCCGGTGGCACCGCGAACCACACGATCACCGTCGACGAGAGCACCACCTACCAGCAGTACGAGGGCGGCGGAGCGTCGATCACCGACACGACCGCCCATCTGCTGCGCGGGGGCGCCGTCAGCGCGGCCACCCGCGACGAGGTGATGCGCAAGCTGTTCTCGCCGACCGAGGGCATCGGCCTCTCCTTCGTCCGCAATCCCATCGGCGCCTCGGACCTCTCCCGGCCGGGGAACGTCTCCCTCGACGACACCTGCTGCGACCTGAACGACTTCGGGTCCAACGGCTACGACACGAACGTCCGGCTGCTGACCGCGCAGGCCAAGCAGCTCAACCCCGCGCTGCGGGTCAAGGGCGTGCCGTGGAGCGCCCCCGGCTGGATGAAGGACAACGGCCGGATGGACCAGATGGGCTGGCTGAAGGCGGAGTACTACCCGCTGTACGCCCAGTACCTGGTCAAGTACGTGCAGAGCTACCAGGCCGCCGGGGTGAAGGTGGACTACCTCTCCGTGCAGAACGAGCCGAACTGCTGTCAGGCCGGCAACCCCACCGCCATGAACTACCCGGGCATGAGCTGGAACCCGGCCGGGCTCGTCGAGTTCACCAAGAACCACGTCTACCCGGCCTTCCGAGCAGCCGGCATCACCACCAAGGTCCTCGTCCACGACTGGAACTACGGCGACTACGCGAACTTCGGCGCCGGGATCCTGAGCGACGCGGGGGTGCGCAACGACCCCCTCTTCGGCGGTATCGCCTGGCACGGCTACTTCGGCGACCCGGCCGTCGGCACCCAGGTCCACGACCAGTATCCGACGGTCAGGCAGTTCAGCACCGAGCACTCGGGCGGCACCTGGATCGCGAACCAGCACAACGAGGACCTCAACGACATCGTCGGCTACGCCCGCAACTGGAGCGGCAGCCTCGTCAAGTGGAGCCTCGCTCTCAACCAGGACATGGGCCCGCACAACGGCGGCTGCGGCACCTGCACCGGTCTCATCACCGTGCA
Source organism: Streptomyces sp. NPDC058326 (assembly GCF_042879855.1). Classification (NCBI taxonomy): domain Bacteria; kingdom Bacillati; phylum Actinomycetota; class Actinomycetes; order Kitasatosporales; family Streptomycetaceae; genus Streptomyces; species Streptomyces sp. NPDC058326. The sequence goes on from NZ_JBHVZO010000006.1 coordinate 80,497, forward strand.
GGAGGGCGGCGCCCGCGCCGGGCAGGTCGACTACACGATCGAGTACTACACGACGGGCCACCTGACCAAGTTCGTCAGGCCCGGGGCGTACCGCATCGCCTCGACCGCCAACGGCACCGTGCGGAACGTGGCCTGGCGCAACTCCGACGGCACCAAGGCGCTCATCGCCCACAACGGCGGCACCTCCGCCCAGTCCGTCCGGGTCGACTGGGGCGGCCAGTCCTTCACGTACGCGCTGCCCGCCCGTACCACCGCGACCTTCGCCTGGGCGGGGACGCCCGGCGGCGGGAGCGGCGCCGGGCCGCTGACCGGACTGGCCGGGAAGTGCCTGGACGTGGCGGGCGGGGCCACCGCCGACGGCACCCCCGTCCAGCTGTACGGCTGCAACGGCACCGCGGCGCAGCGCTGGACGGTCGCCGCCGACGGCAGCGTACGGGCCCTCGGCAAGTGTCTCGACGTCACCGGCGGTTCGACGGCCGACGGGGCGCGGGTGCAGTTGTACAACTGCAACGGCACCGCCGCGCAGCGCTGGACCTACAACGCCTCGACGCACGACGTGGTCAACACGGGTGCGGACAAGTGCCTCGACGTCACCGGCAACTCCTCCGCCGACGGGACCCGGGCGCAGATCTGGACCTGCACCGGCGGGGCCAACCAGAAGTGGACCCACAGCCCGTCCTGACCATGTCCCTCCCCGGTCCCCCGTACCTGTTCCAAGGAGCCCGTATGCCCCCCGCACGTTCCCGAAGGACGGTGAGCGCGGCGGTGGTCGCCGTGACCGCCGTGCTCACCGGCCTGCTCACCGGCGGTCTGCCGAGCGCCGCCGCCCAGGAGCCCGCTCCCCGGGCCGTCGACCGCTTCGAGGGCGAGGTGCCGTTCGCGAGTCCGCCCGCCGAGGGCCTGTTCACCTGGGGCGACGCCACGCAGTCCCACCCCACGCTCGCCCTGGCGGAACGCCCCGACGCGCCCGAGGGCGGCAAGGTCCTCGAAGGCCGCTACGACATCGGCGGCTGGGGCGGTTTCACCCACGACTTCGCCTTCGACCGGCCGGCCCACGACTGGACCGCGTACAAGGGCATCCGGCTCTGGTGGTACGGCCAGAACACCGCGCCGCTGCCTCCCGGATCGGGGCGGCGGATCGCCCTGGAGATCAAGGACGGCGGAGCGAACGGGGAGGCGTCCGAGCTGTGGACGACGTCCTTCACCGACGACTGGGAGGGGTGGCACCTCGTCGAGATCCCGTTCTCCGAGTTCACCTACCGGACCGACTACCAGCCCGTCGGCGGCATCGACCAGGTCCTCGGCCTCGACCGGATGTGGGGGTACGCCGTCACGCTCCCCACCGGCGGGCCGGGGGCGTTCGCCCTGGACGGCGTGGAGCTGTACGGCACGGCGGAGCCCGCCCTGAACACCAAGGTGGTCACGCGGTCCGTCGTACATCCCGTCGACGAGGGCGGCAGCGCCCGGGTCGACGTCTCCGTGGCGACCACGGGCTCCGGTCCGGTCGGTGAGCCCGTCACCGTCACGTACGAGACGGGCGACGGAGGCAGCGCCGAGCCCGGGAAGGACTACCGGCCCGTGACGGGCAGCGTCGTGTTCCCCGCCGGGACGCCCTCCGGCACGACCCGCTCGATCACGGTGCCGACGCTGAAGGACGGTGCGGCCGAGTCCGCCGAGACCGTTCCGCTCCGGCTGACGGTCGACGGCGCCAAGGCCCCCGCGGAGAACCCGCTCGTCGTGGTGAACGCGCACGGCCTGCCGTACCTCGACGCCCGGCTGCCGGTACGCAAGCGGGTCGCGGACCTGCTCTCCCGGATGTCCCTCGCGGAGAAGGCCGGGCAGATGACGCAGGCCGAGCGCAACGCGCTGCGCGCGCCGGGCGACATCGCCGGTTACGCCCTCGGGTCCCTGCTCTCCGGCGGCGGATCGGTCCCCACCCCCAACACGCCGGAGGCGTGGGCGGCGATGGTCGACGCGTACCAGCTGCGTGCTCGGGCGACCCGCTACCAGATTCCCCTGATCTACGGCGTGGACGCGGTGCACGGTCACAACAACGTCATCGGGGCGACGATCATGCCGCACAACATCGGCATCGGCGCCGGCCGCGATCCCGAGTCGGCCGCGAGGACCGGCGCCGTCACGGCGAAGGAGGTACGGGCCACCGGCGTCCCCTGGGACTTCGCCCCCTGCGTCTGCGTGACCCGCGACGAGCGCTGGGGCCGCTCCTACGAGGCCTTCGGCGAGGACCCGGCACTGGTCACCGCCATGGAGACGGTCATCAACGGCATGCAGGGCGCGCGGAACGGCAAGGACCTCGACCGGAACGACAAGGTCCTCACCAGCGCCAAGCACTTCGTCGGCGACGGCGGCACCGCCTTCGGCTCCTCGACCACCGGCTCGTACACGATCGACCAGGGCGTCACGAAGGTCACCCGCGCGGAGCTCGAAGCCGTGCATCTCGCCCCGTTCGCCGAGGCGGTGAAGCGCGGCGCCGGCACGGTCATGCCCTCGTACTCGTCGCTCGACGTGCTCGGCGACGACCAGGGGCCCGTCAAAATGCACGCCAACGCCGAGATGATCAACGGAGTCCTCAAGGACCGCATGGGCTTCGAGGGCTTCGTCATCAGCGACTGGCAGGCCATCGACCAGATCCCCGGCGACTACCCCAGCGACGTGCGCACCTCGGTCAACGCCGGTCTCGACATGATCATGGTGCCGACGAACTACCAGGAGTTCACCCGGACCCTCACCGCCGAGGTCGAGGCCGACCGGATCTCCACCGCGCGGATCGACGACGCCGTGGCCCGCGTCCTCACCCAGAAGTTCCGCCTCGGCCTGTTCGAGAAGCCCTACGCGGACACCACGAACCTGCCGTCGATCGGCTCCCCCGAGCACCGCGCGGTGGCACGCGAGGCCGTGGCGAAGTCCCAGGTGCTCCTGAAGAACGAGGGCGCGGTCCTGCCGCTGAAGCCCTCGCAGAAGGTGTACGTGGCCGGGTCGAACGCCGACGACCTGGGCAACCAGGCCGGTGGCTGGACCATCAGCTGGCAGGGCTCCTCCGGTCGTACGACCACCGGGACCACCATCCTCGAAGGGATGCGCGAGGCGGCGCCGGACGCCGACATCGCCTGGTCGAAGGACGCCTCCGCCCCGACCGGCGGCTATGACGTCGGCGTCGTGGTGGTCGGCGAGACCCCGTATGCGGAGGGGTTCGGCGACGTCGGCAACGGCAACGACCTCGAACTGACCCCCGCCGACAAGGCGGCGGTGGACAAGGTCTGCGCGGCGATGCCGTGCGCGGTCCTGGTGGTGTCCGGGCGGCCGCAGTTGATCGGCGACCGGCTGCCGGCCGTCGACGCGCTCGTCGCGTCCTGGCTGCCCGGCACGGAGGGCGCCGGTGTCGCCGACGTCCTCTACGGCAGGCGGCCGTTCACCGGTCAGCTGCCGGTGACCTGGCCGAGGTCGGAGGCGCAGCTGCCGATCAACGTGGGCGACCGCAGCTATGACCCGCAGTACCCGTACGGCTGGGGGCTGACGACGCTCACTCCGGCTCCGTCCGGTGGGGAGCCCGCGCTGCGGACGGTGCGCGTGGCGGCCAAGGCGCTCCAGGCGGCCGGCCGGGGCCGCTCCCCCGAGGCCCGGAGGCTCGTCGCGGCGGCGCGGCTGATCGTCCAGGAGCGGATCGGCCAGAACGTCACGGAGGCCGTCGCCGGGCCGTTCGCCGAAGCGGACCACCTGCTGCTCACCGGCGATCCGGCGGGCGCCGTCGGCAAGCTGACGGAGGCGTACCGGGCCGCGGGCTGACGCGGCGGCCTGCCGACGAGTCGGCCCCCGGGACGAGGTCCGTCCCGGGGGCCGGGCTTGTCGGAGGGGCCCTCGGGCGACTACCTTGCATTACATGGTTCCTGGTAACGCAATGCACGAGGCGGGCAGCAGGGTCCCGAGCCAGCTCCGCAAGGGGCTGCTGGAGTACTGCGTCCTCGCGCTGCTCAGGGACGAGCCGAAGTACGGCGTCGAGCTCGTCGCCGAGCTCTCCGCGGTCAGCGTCATGACCACCAGCCAGGGGACGATCTACCCCTTGCTGTCGCGGCTGCGGCGCGAAGGCCTCGTCGACACCGAGCTGCGTGACTCCCCCAGCGGTCCACCACGCCGCTACTACACGCTCACGAGCGTCGGCCGGGCCTCCCTCGCCGAGTTCGCCCGGGCGTGGCCGCTGTTCCGGGACGCCGTCGACCACTTCCTCACCGACCCACAGGGGGATTCCGCATGAACGCCATCGACCACCCGCTCGTCGCCGCCTACCTCGACGCCGTCGGGCGCGAGACGGCCGGACTGCCCGCCGAGCGCCGGGCCGAGCTCCTGGCGGACCTCCGCGAGCACGTCGAGGTCAGCGGTGCGCACGACGACGACCAGGTCCGCGCGGTCCTGGCGGGCCTCGGGGACCCGCGTACCGTCGCCGCCTCCGCCCTCGCCGAGGAGACGCCGGCCGGATCCGCGTCCGCGCCCGGCCGCACCAAGCTGACCGCGATCCTCCTCGGCGCGTCCGGAGTGCTCCTCCTGATCAGCCCGTACGCCGGAGCGATCGCGCTGATCGCCGCCCTGGTGCTGCTCTGGGGCGCACCTCAGTGGGAAAGCCGTCAGAAGCTGATCGGAACCGTCACCGGAGTGGCCGTGCCCGTCGTGGTCCTCCTGGGCGTCCTGCTCGGAGCCTCGTCCCGGATCGGGCCGATGGAGCTCCTGCTGCTCCTCGTGTTCTCGCTGGGCGTTCCGGTCCTCGGCGCCACCCTGCTGCTGCGGGCCGTACGCCGCTGACACGGGGGAACGACACACGGCTCCGGCGCCCTCCGTACACGCGGCGCCGAGGCCAGGTCTTCTCCGGGACGGTCCGTCGAAGGAACGCCCCGGCGCCCTCCGTACGCGCGGCGCCGAGGCCAGGTCGCGGGCCCGGCGATCCGGAGCGCGTGAGAACGCCGCTGCCCCCGCCGAATCCGTGGTTCGGCGGGGGCAGCGGGAAAGCGGCGTCGGCTCAGCGGGCGGCGAGCAGCTGGAGGGTGTCGATGACGCGGTTCGAGAAACCCCACTCGTTGTCGTACCAGGCGACGACCTTGATGTGGCGGCCCTCGACGCGGGTGAGCTCCGAGTCGAAGATCGACGAGGCCGGGTTGCCCGTGATGTCGGAGGAGACGAGCGCGTCCTCCGAGTACTCGAGGACACCGGCGAGCGGGCCCTCCGCGGCGGCACGGTACGCCGCGAGGACGTCCTCGCGGGTCACGTCGCGGGCGACGGTGGTGTTGAGCTCGACGATCGAGCCGACCGGGACGGGCACCCGGATCGAGTCGCCCGACAGCTTGCCGTCGAGGTTCGGCAGCACGTGGCCGATCGCCTTGGCGGCGCCGGTCGAGGTCGGCACGATGTTGACGCCGGCGGCGCGGGCGCGGCGCGGGTCGCGGTGCGGGCCGTCCTGCAGGTTCTGCTCCTGCGTGTAGGCGTGGACCGTCGTCATGAAGCCGTGCTCGATGCCGGCGAGGTCGTCGAGGACCTTGGCGAGGGGCGCGAGCGCGTTGGTCGTGCACGAGGCGTTCGAGACGATCGTGTGCAGGTCCGCGTCGTACGCGTCGGTGTTGACGCCGTACGCGAGCGTGACGTCGGCACCGTCGGCGGGCGCGCTGACGAGGACGCGCTCGGCGCCGGCGTCGATGTGGCCGCGGGCGGCCTTGGCCGACGTGAAACGGCCGGTCGCCTCAAGGACGATCTCGACGCCGAGCTCGGCCCACGGCAGCTGCGCCGGCTCGCGCTCGGCGAGCACCTTGATACGACGGCCGTCGACGACGAGGGTGTCCCCGTCGACGCTCACCGGCCGGCCGAGGCGGCCCGAGGTCGAGTCGAAGGCGAGCAGGCGCGCGAGGGCCTTCGGCTCCGTCAGGTCGTTGACAGCCACGACCTCGAGGTCGGTGTCGCGCTCCAGCAGTGCGCGCAGCACATTGCGTCCGATGCGGCCGAAACCATTGATGGCGATGCGAGTCATGAGGTGTCCCTTTCTGCGTCGCCACCAGGTTCGCTCGGCGGAACCCCTGTCGACAGAGGCGGGATCGCCATGGTCCGCAAGGATCGCGCCAAGAACATCGGCGGCTTCCCGCCATGCGCACCGAGGGGCTGGACCCCGACGATTCGTGGTGGACGGGTGTGGGTGAAGGGGGACGAGGCCACCTCCCTAGTCGCCCTGGGTGAAGGTGCGCCGGTACTCGCTCGGTGTGGTGCCGAGGATGCGCTGGAAGTGCAGCCGCAGATTCGCGCCGGTGCCGAGCCCGGCGTCGGCGGCGATCTGCTCGACGCTCCGCTCCGAGCGCTCCAGGAGTTCACGCGCGAGGTCGACGCGGGCCCGCATCACCCACTGCATGGGCGTGTAGCCCGTGTCCTCCACGAAGCGCCGCGAGAACGTGCGCGGCGACACGGCCGCGTGCTGGGCGAGCGTGTCGAGGGTGAGCGGCTCGCCGAGCCGGTGCAGTGCCCACTCACGGGTCGCGGCGAACCGTTCGCCGAGCGGCTCGGGCAGGCTGCGCGGCACGTACTGGGCCTGCCCGCCGCTGCGGTAGGGCGCGGCGACGAGACGCCGGGCGGCGTGGTTCGCGGCGGCCACCCCCAGGTCGCCGCGGAGGATGTGCAGGCACAGGTCGATGCCGGAGGCCGCGCCCGCCGAGGTGAGCACGCTGCCCTCGTCGACGAAGAGGACGTTCTCGTCGACCCGCACGAGGGGGCGCTTCGCCGCGAGGGCCTGGGTGTAGTGCCAGTGGGTGGTGGCCCGCTTGCCGTCGAGCAGTCCCGTCGCGGCGAGCGCGAAGGCGCCCGTGGAGATCGCGGCCAGGCGCGCGCCCCGGTCGTGGGCCGCGATCAGCGCCTCCACGACGGCGCGCGGCGGGTCGTCGCGGTCGGGAAAGCGGTAGCCGGGGACGAAGACGATGTCGGCCCACGCGAGGGCGTCGAGGCCGTGGGCGACGGCGTAGGAGAGTCCGTCGCCGCCGGTGACCGGGCCGGGTTCCGCGCCGCAGACCCGCACCTCGTACGGCATGCTCGCTCGGGTCGTGAAGACCTGCGCGGGGATGCCGACGTCGAGCGGCTTCGCTCCTTCGAGCACGAGGACGGCGACGCGGTGGAGGCGGAGGGCAGGTGGCACGGGATCGAGCGTACGTGGCGGGACGGGGCAGGCCTCGATGCGGCCCGGTGGACCGTGCCCGGCCCCCCTCGTTCCCGGTCACCCGGCCCTCGTACTCATCCGGTCACCGGCTCACCTCGTCACCGTCCACTTCTGGTTCGCGCCCCCGGTGCAGGTCCAGATCTGCAGCCGGGTGCCGTTGGCCGAGCTGTTGCCGGTGGCGTCCAGGCACTTGCCGGCCTGGGGGTTGACGAGGTCTCGTGCGGCGTTGGCGGTCCAGCGCTGGGCCGCTGTGCCGTTGCAGTCGTAGAGCTGGACGGGTGTCCCGTCGGCCGTGCCGCCGGAGGCGACGTCGAGGCATTTGCCGAGCGCGCGTACGGTTCCGTCCGCTCCCACGGTCCACTGCTGAGCGCCGGTCCCGTTGCAGTCGTAGAGCTGGACGGGGGTCCCGTTCGCGGGGTTCGCTCCGGCCACGTCGACGCACTTGCCGCCGACGCCGGTGATCGGTCCGGCGGCGCCGGGCCCGTCCGTGGTGGTGACGCGGACGTGGTCGACGACGAGCTGCTGCGGGAAGGCGGTCGAGCCGTCGGGGTCGCCGGGCCAGTACCCGCCGACCGCGAGGTTGAGGACGAGGAAGAACGGCTTGTCGAAGACCCAGGTACGGCCGCCGAGGTCGGCGGGCGTACGGGTCTGGTAGACCGTGCCGTCCACGGACCAGCTGATCCGGTCGGGCGACCAGTCCACGGCGAAGGTGTGGAAGGCGTCGGCGAAGGCCTGGCCGCCCGGCAGGGTGTACGCGGCGCCGATGCCGCCGGAGCCGGAGTAGCCGGGGCCGTGCAGGGTGCCGTGCACGGTGGACGGCTCGAAGCCGACGTTCTCCATGACGTCGATCTCGCCGGACGCGGGCCAGCCGACCTGCCCGAGGTCGTTGCCGAGCATCCAGAACGCGGGCCACATGCCCTGGCCGCGCGGCACCTTCATGCGCGCCTCGACATGGCCGTACCGGGTGGTGAACCTGCCGGCCGTGTTGAGCCGGGCCGAGGTGTACTCGCACCGGCCGTACCAGCACTGGTAGTTGCCCGGGTTCTCCTTGCGGGCGGTGATCACGAGGTGGCCCCGGCCGTCGAGCGCGGCGTTCCTGTTGCCGGCCGTGTAGTACTGCCGCTCGTGGTTGTTGACGTTGTCGCCGGTCTCGATCTGCCACCGCGTGCCGTCCACGGGGAGCCCGGCGGCGCCGTCGAAGTCGTCGGAGAAGGTCACGGCGGCGGTGGCGGCGGTGGGCTGGAGGGCCGGGGCGGGGCCGGTGGGGCCGAGTCCGAGTGCCGCGGCGGCCACGGCGAGGGCGAGGGCCGTCACGGCGGTGAAGAGCGGGCGCCGTGGGGAGCGGGAGGAGGGCATGGCTCTCTCTTCCGTGCGGGGTCTGTGGGTCTGGGGAGGAAAGAAGGGTGGTGCGTCATGGGCATGACAGGTCGTTCACCCGAGCGAGGCGAACCTACTTCGTCACCCCATGATTTAAGGAGTGAGGTAAGGGGGCGTCAAGAGGTCTGGACAAGGCCGGATCGGTGGTCGATGAACGCGTTCGAGCGGCTCGCGTCGGGCGCGCGGGTCCGCACGCCGTACGATTCCTCACGTTGTCATCTACACCGCCCGAAGGAGATTCCCCATGGCCCAGGTCACGCTGAAGGGCAACCCGGTACAGGTCAACGGCAGCCTGCCCGCTCCCGGAAGCCAGGCGCCTCACTTCACGCTCGTCGCCGAGGGCCTCGCTGACAAGTCGCTGAAGGACTACGCCGGTCTGCGCAAGGTCCTCAACATCTTCCCGAGCATCGACACCCCGACCTGCGCGTCCTCCGTCCGCGCGTTCAACAAGAAGGCCGGCGAGGTGGAGAACACGGTGGTGCTGTGCATCTCCGCCGACCTGCCCTTCGCCCAGGCGCGCTTCTGCGGTGCCGAGGGCCTGGAGAACGTGAAGAACCTCTCGACGCTCCGCGGCCGGGAGTTCCACACCAACTACGGCGTGGAGATCGCGGACGGCCCGCTGGCCGGCCTGACCGCCCGTGCCGTCGTCGTTCTCGACGAGAACGACAAGGTGCTGCACGCCGAGCTCGTGAACGAGATCGGTGACGAGCCCAGCTACGACGCCGCTCTGGCCGTCCTGAAGTAGCCGGAAGACCCTGGCAGGGTCGGATCGCGTACGAGGAGCCCCTCCACCCTCACGGTGGAGGGGCTCCTCGCGTGCCGCGGCAGCCGGGCCGGCACCGGAGCCGGCGGCTCCGTAACCCGTGGCCCGTGTCAGGAACCGATCTCGGGCGTTGGCACTCATGATCCATGGGCACACCGGGGGCCAGGCCCAGCCGGTCCTCCCGAGCCCCGCGGCGCACCGTTGCCGTGTGCCGCGCCGACCGATCCGGAAGAAGTCGAGGAACCACCGTGCCCCTGTCGCACCGACGCCTGGCCGTGAGCGCCACCCTGATCGCCGCGCTCGCCGCGGGCGTCGTCCCCGCCACCAGCGCGTTCGCCGCCCCCAGTACTCCCGTCTCCCCCAGCGTCGCGGGCACGCCCGCCGTTCCCGCGCCCGACATGGACGGCGTCGTCGCCGCGCTGGACTCGGCCATGGCCAACGGCGCGCCGGGGGCGATGGCCCGGTTCACCGGACCCGACGGGGTCCGGAGCCGTACCGTCGGCGTCCAGGACCGTGTCTCCGGGGCGTCCATGGACATCCACTCGCGCTTCCGGATCGGCAGCGTCAGCAAGACGTTCTCCACGGTCGTGCTCCTGCAGCTGGTGGAGGAGGGCAGGCTGGAGCTGGACGCCCCGGTGAACAGCTACCTGCCCGGCCTGCTCCCCGACGACCGCATCACGGTCCGTCATCTGCTGACGCACCGCAGCGGTCTCGCGGACTACACGAACGCGATGTTCGCGAACACCGTGCCGGGGTTCGAGGCCGTGCGGAACCGGGTGTTCAGCTACCAGGAGCTCGTCGACCTCTCCCTGAGCGAGCCGCGGACCACCGAGCCCGGCGTGTCCTACAAGTACTCGAACGCCAACTTCGTGGTGGTCGGCATGCTCATCGAGAAGGCCACCGGCAGGACCGTGGCGGACGCGTACGAGCGGCGTATCTTCAAGCCGCTGAAGCTCCGCAAGACCTCGTACGTGCACCCCGACACCCGGATCAGGGGCACGCACGTCCGCGGCTACCTGCACCCCGACGAGGCCGGCGGCGCGCTCGTGGACTCCACGGAGCAGACCGTCTCCTGGGCGCAGTCCGCAGGGGCCGTCATCTCCAGCCCCGGTGACCTGAACACCTTCACCAGCGCCCTGATGCGCGGCCGGCTGCTGTCCCCGGCGATGATGGAGGCCATGACGACGGTGACGCCGACCGACGCCACCAACACCCGGTTCTACGGCCTCGGGCTGCGCCGTTACGACCTGTCGTGCGGAACGCGGGTGTACGGGCACACCGGCACCGTGCAGGGCTTCTACACGTACGCCTTCTCGACCCGGGACGGCCGGCGCAGCCTCTCCGCCCTGGCCAACACCTCGAACCACGGCGCGGCCAACACGGCACTCGGCGGGACGCTGGAGGCCGCCTTCTGCGGCGAGAAGCCCGCCGCCCCGGCGTCCGCGCGCGCCGCCGCCCCGTCCACGGCCCGGGACCTCACGTCGCTGCCGGCTGAGCGTGACCTGCCCGAGCGGCACTGACCGGCCCCTTGAGGGGTACTCCCCTCGGAAGGCTCAGGCCTCGTACTCGGTGAGGTCGATCGCGTAGACGCGCAGGGGGACGTCGAAGGCCGGGTGGTTCGTCTCCCGCTCGGCGGTCATGCCGAGCTTGCCGATGACGTTCTCGGAGGCCTGGTTGCTGATGTGCGTGATGGCGACCACCCGGTCGAGCCCGCGGTCCTGGAGGGCGAACTCCAGGACCGCGTGGGCGGCTTCGGAGGCGTACCCCTGGCCCCAGAAGGGCCGGCCGAGGCGCCAGCCGATCTCCACGTCGGGCATGACCTCGGGCAGGAACTCGGGCACGGACAGTCCGGCGAAGCCGATGAGCTCGCCCGAGGCGATGAGCTCGACGGCGAAGATCCCGAAGCCCTCCTCGTCCCACTCCTCCTCGTACCGCTCGATGTCCTCGGCGGTCTGCTCCAGGTCCCGGACCGAGCCGTCACCGATCCAGCGCATGACCTCCGGGTCGGCGTTGATCTCGGACAGCGGGACGAGGTCGTCGTCGCTCCAGCGGCGGAGGATGAGACGGGGGGTACGAATTTCGGTCATGTCCCCATCCTGACGCACGCGGCGAGCCCGTCACGCCACCGGCTCCCCACACTCCTCACCAGCCCGGCACTCCGTCCGTCCGGCCGTGGGTCGGCTACGCGGGGGCGCGGGTGAGGTCGGTGGGGTCGGTGTTGGCGCCGCAGAGGACGACGCAGATCTTCTCGCCCGGTTCGGGGCGATAGCCCCGGTCGGGGGCGTCGGACCGGTCCGGGGTCGTGAGGGCGGCCAGGGCTGTCGCGGCGGCGTGCTCCACGGCGAGGCGCCGGTCGTCCCAGAGGGCCTGCCGGGCGCGGACGATCTCGGTGTCGGTGACGAGAACCGTACGGACGTCGCCCTGCCGGGCGGCCTCCAGAGCGGTGGCGGAGACACGGCGGGCGCCGAGCGAGTCGGCCGCGACGGACTCGACGCCCACGTCGACGGGGCGGCCTGCCCGGAGGGCGGCGTCGAGGGCGCGGCAGTGCTCCGGTTCGACGGCGACGGTCCGGATGCCGTGGTGCCGGGCGGCGGTGGCGACTCCGGCGAAGAGGCCGCCTCCGCCGACCGCGACGACGACGGTGTCGAGGTCCGGGATCCTGTCGTGGATCTCGTCGAGCAGGGTGCCGGCCCCGGCGGCGATCAGGGGATGGTCATAGGCGTGGGAGGCGAGCGCGCCGGTCTCGGCCGCGAACGTCTCGCAGGCGGTCAGCGCCTCGGCGTACTCCGTGCCGACGAGACGGACGTCGGCGCCGTGACCGAGGAGCTTGTCGACCTTCACCCTGGGGGCGGTGGTCGGCAGGAAGACCGTGGCGCGGACTCCCTGCCGGAGCGCGGCCCAGGCGCAGGCCAGGCCCGCGTTGCCGCCGGAGGCGATCGTGACGCCGGCGGCGGGGAGGGTGCCTTCCTCACCGTGGGCGAGCAGAAAGTTCCGCGCGCCCCGGGCCTTGAAGGAGCCGGTGTGCTGCATCAGTTCCAGGGCGAGATGGAGCTCGTACGGCTCGGAGCCCGGGTCGGTCCGGGTGACCGTGACGGGGCGGACGTGGCCCGCGATCCGGTGGGCTGCCGTCGTGACGTCGGCGTACGTGAGGCTGTGCACCTGAGACTCCTGGAGGGGTGGGTGACGGGGGAGGACGGCCGGCGCCCGTGGTTCACCGGTATGTCGGCCGCCCGGGCTCGCATCAGCTGCAGCGGGGTCCTGGGGCCGGGGCCGGGACGTCCGACAGGGCGCGGGCGAGCGCCGTGGCGAATCCGTCCGCGTTGTCCAGCATCAGGTTGTGTCCCGCGCCGGGGATCTCGATCACCGGGATCCCGAAGCCCCGCGCCTTCTCCGCGTCGGGATCCGGCAGGCTGAACTCTCCGACCAGGAACGTCCGGGGCACGGCGAGCGCGGCGAGGAGGTCGCCCGGCGCGGGCACACTCCCCTCGACGAGGGCGATCGCGCTGCGGTGGACGGCCACCGGGTCGGCCAGGCGCAGCCGGGCCGCGTAGTCGGCGCGGTCGACGGTGGCCGACATCCGGGCGAACCCCTCCGCCACGAACGTGTCCTCGTCCTGAGCGGCGACGGGGGAACTGAAAGCTCCTCCGCCCGCGTACAGGTTCGGCTCGGCCACCACGAGCCGGGCCACGAGCTCCGGGCGCGCCGCGGCCAGATGGATGGTCACGGCACCGCCCATGGAGTGCCCGACGAGGTCGACGCCCGTGAGTCCGAGGTGGTCGAGGACGGCGGCCACCCCCGCCGCCTGGGACTCCATGCGGTAGTCGAAGTGCGCGGGCCGGTCGCTCAGTCCATGGCCGAGGAGGTCCACGAGCAGCGCCCGGCCGCCGCGGAGGGCGGGGTGGGCCGCGATGTGGGCGAAGTCGGAGGCCGCAGTGCAGCCGAGGCCGTGGACGAAGACCCGCGCGGGTCCGTCTCCGGGCAGGTCGATCCACCGGATGTACGCCTGCCGCTCCGCCAGGAACAACTCCCGCATGCCGCCCACTCTCCCCTGGGTCACCGCTCTCGCGCCGTCAGGCGCCACCCTACGAGTCGGCACTGACAACGCACGGACCAGGATGCTCCGCCCCGGCCGGGCCGTCCGATAGCGTCGGAGGGACGCAGCAGGCAGCCGGTGACGCCGGACTTCCCGAAAGGACACTCATGCCCCTCGAAGGCGAGTACGAGCCCAGCCCGACGACGTGGGTGCGCGACCAGGTCGAGCTGTACGAGTCGTCCGGCGGCACCAAGGGCACGACGATGCGCGGGATGCCCGTCGTCCTGGTGACGAACGTCGGCGTGAAGAGCGGCAAGCTCCGCAAGACCCCGCTCATGCGGGTCGAGCACGAGGGTGCGTACGCGCTGGTCGCGTCGAACGGCGGGGCGGTCAAGCACCCCGTCTGGTACCACAACCTCGTCGCCTCGCCGCTCGTGGAACTCCGTGACGGCCCGCAGGTGTGGGACATGAAGGCCCGTCTGGTCACCGGCGAGGAGCGCCGGGCGTGGTGGGAACGATCCGTGGCGGCGTTCCCGGACTACGCCGACTACCAGCGGAAGACCGACCGCGAGATCCCGGTCTTCGTCGTCGAACGGGTCGACTAAAGCGTGTTGCAGAAGGCTGCCTCGCGGGCCATTCCCCTGTGAAGGTGGGCTGTTGAGGGGTGAGCCGTTATGGATGGAAACGTTCACGGGCCTGCGGATGAGGCAGTTCGAGCGGCTGTCTGAAGGTCGCCCGGGACCGGGGCGGTAACGGTCCTGGCGGCGGGGGACTTCCTCGGTGGCACGACTCCTGGACGGACCTGCCGAGGGTAAATTTCGGGCAGGGGAACACAGGATCCATGGGGGAAGCCGAATGCAGCACTTGGGGCCGCTGGAACTGGTCGGGGACCGATGGGTCATCGGGGACCCAAAGCGAAACGATGGGTCGTGCCTGGTGCTCGCCGCGGAAGGCATCGAGCACCACGTGCGGGGAGAGACGGACCCCCGGGACGTCGTCCCGTGGAGCAGCCTCCACACCGTTCGGCTGAGGACCACCATGAAGCCATGGATGGCCACCCGCACCGGGGGTGTCATCGTCGACGCAGGCGGCTACATGGACGGTGGCCGGGACGGCTGCTCCCTGTCCGGCATTCGTGACCGGTACAAGCCCTGGTCGGTGAATTACACGCACCACGACCGCACTTACACGTCCATGCACATGGCCCTGGTCATCGACCTGGTCGCGAAGATGTCCGATGCGAAGGCGCTGCACCGCCTCGGAGACCCGGAGTGGCTCAGCACAGCGGTCTCCCGGCTGGCACCAACGCCGCGGTGGACCCCCTTCCCGGCCCGCCGGGTGAGCGAAATCATCGAACTCCTCGGTACCTGAGTCTGCTTGCCCATGGCCTTGAGGGTCTTGGGGCGTTCGACGGTCTTGCCGACGTCGTAGCGGGGTGCACGGTGTCTGATCTTGGTGCCGGGTGGCCGTCCGGGGCCGCTGCCTCGCGGTTCGGGAACATCGCACCTCACGGCCTTCGTCGTGGTCACGTGCGCCTTGGTCGGAGCGCAGGATCAGACGAAGCCTGCCCCCAGGTGAGCTGCTCAGTTCGAGCCACCGCTCGAGGCTGGAAGACAACGAACAAGTTGAGGGCTGTCCCGCGAAGTTCTTGGCTCCGAGTGCGGAGCAGCCCGAAGAGCTGGCGGGGTGCTCAGCCCATGGTGCGTGAGGTGGCCAGGAACCGGGCGAAGTCGGCGAGCGCGTGGAAGTCGCTCTCCCGCAGGCCGATCCGCGGGTTGACGTGGTGCAGGAGCCCGGGCCCTCGGTGGTGGGCGGACACGTACGTCTGGTCCAGCTCGCTCTGCTCGTCGTCCACCCAGGCGAAAGGACGGCCCTGTGCGTAGTTCACCAGCGGTCCGGTCTTCCAGTGGACTCCATCGGGGCGCTCCTGGAGCAGGACATCGCCGAAGTCGACGAAGGGAAGTTCCGGAAGGCCGAGGACCGGTGCGATCCACCGGTTGGCGTCCTCCATCCATGTGGTGGCCCAGCACAGCTCGAAGCCGAGCTGGAGCAGGATTCGCCCGTGCTCTGGATTGAGCCAGACCCGCAGGGGGCGTCGTCGGGACGAGAGGCCCCTGACGTCCTCGTGGGCGTCGTTCCGGGGAACTCGGAGTGTGGTGTAGCCGTCGGGACGCCGCTCCGGCTTGGCTGCGTAAGGATTGAGTGGCCCGTCCACGTCGAGGAACAGCAGCGGTCGGTTCACGGATTCCCCTGGTCTTGCTCGCTGTGGACTGCCCCGATCAGCGTAGCTGTGGGATCGGCTCGGCATGGAGCCGGCCTGAACCCGCCGATCACGCACTCGGACGCTCCCGAGGCGGCCTGAGCACGAACATTCATATCGCCGCTGACGCTCAGGCACGGCCCCTCGCCGTCCATGTCACCGACGGACAGGCCGGCGACGCACCCGCCTTCGAAGCGGTCATGGCCCGCGTCAGAGTCCCGCGCACGGGGCTGGGCCGGCCACGAACCCGACCCGACGTCGTCCTTGCAGACAGGGCCTCCTCATCCCGGGCGACCCGCCGGCGTCTTCGCCGCCGAGGCATCCGGGCCGTCGTCCCGCAGCCCTCTGCCCAGATCGGACACCGCCTCCGGCGAGGCCGGGCCGGCGGTCGTCGGCCCGGCTTCGCCGCGCAGGCATACAAGCAACGCAACACCGTCGCCCGGTGCATCAGCCGTCTCAAGCAGCGGCGCGGCCTGGCCATGCCAACGGACAAGCTCGCCATCGCCTACGAGGGCGCACTCCACCTCGCAGCCATCTTGATCCGGATACGGGTCCAGGCCGCTTCATGTGGATCACTTCCCCTGGCCGGGGTTGTCGTTGATGATGTCCGTGTGACTCACCGCATCAGCGCTCTGATCTCGGCCTTCGGCGTCCTTGCCGGCATGATGCTGCTTGCTCATGCCATTCGTGAGTATCACCCTGGGGCATCGGTCCTCTGGATCGGGGCTGGAGCCGTGATCTTCCTCAGCGCTTCATACACGCTCGTACGGGACGTGCGGCGGCTCCGCACTGGGCCGACCGCCTGACCAGCAGCGCCGTTCCAACTTCAGGACAGGCTCGAACTGCGGGGAATCGCCCCGTTGCCCGGCCGTGATCACGATAGACATGGGCTTCTGGCCCTGCTCGACAGCCAGGTGCAGCGTCGTGCTCAGGCCGCCGCGCGAGCGCCCGAGCCCATGGTCGTCCGGCTCGACGGTGACGCCGCCGGGCGGTTCCTTCTGCAGCTCCCCCTTCTCCTCGCCCCGGCGGCGTGCTGGTGGGCCCGGCACACCGTGGAGTCGACGTTGATGTCCCAGGTGATCAGCTCTTTCGCGTCGGCCTGGGCCTGCAGCGCGGTGAAGATCCAAAACCAGGTGCCGTCCCGCTGCCACCGCCGGAACAGGTCGTACGCCCGGCCCCACAGCCCGTACTCGGCGGGGATCTCCCGCCACGGGATGCCGGTGCGAACCCGGAACCGTATCCCGTCGATCAGCTGCCGCCTGGCCCACATCGGCGGCCGACCAGGCTTCTTGCCCTTCGGCAACAGCGGTTCCAACACCGCCCATTGCCCACCCGTCAGCTGGTCTGGGCAGGTCCTGGGATCCCGCTCGCCGCTGCCCTGACCGGCGGCAACCGTGACGACGTCACCCAGCTGATCCCGCTGCTTCTGGCCGTACCGCCGGTGCGGGGCAAGCGCGGCCGGCCTCGGCGCCGCCCGGATGTGATCCTTGCGGACCGCGGCTACAACAAGTACCGCCGCCTCGTCTGGGATCTCGGCGTGAAGCCACTGATCACCCGTCGCGGCATCGAACACAGTTCCGCTCTGGGTGCCCAACGCTGGGGATTGGAGCGCGCGTTCGCTCATTTGCACTGGTTCCGCCGTCCATGGATCCGCTGGGAGATACGCGACGACATCCACGTCGCCTTCCTCACCCTCGGGTGCGCACTCAGCTGCCGGCGACGCTTGAACGCATTCCGATAGGAGCTCTAAGGGTTGTCCCGTAAATGATCTACGAGCTGCCTCAGGCGTCGTTGGCCGTTGTGGGGGCCGCTCGTCTACCCGGCGAGGGCAAGGTTGTGCATCCGGGCGATGCCGAGCATGGCGTGGTGAACTCCGTCGACTTTCAGGCGGCAGTCGCGAAGGATCTTCCAGGTCTTCATGCGCGCGAAGACGTGCTCGACGCAGGCCCGGACCTGCTTGTGGGACTTGTTGTGTGCTTCTTTCCAGTCCGCAAGGTCCTCGTCCTTGCGTCGGCGGTGGGGCATGGCGAGCCCGGTACCGTGATAGCCGCCGTCGGCGATCATGAGTGTTCTGCCGACGGCGGCTTTGGCGCCGGATTCCTCCCACGCCTCGCAGTCGTTGCGGTTTCCGGCGAGGGGACGGCCGACCACGACGACCAGGCGGGTGTCGGCGTCGATGACGACCTGGTGTTGGTCGAGTACCGGTAGTTCTTGGACTGCTCCGCCACCGTGTGGTCCCGGGTCGGGACCAGGGTGCCGTCCACGATGAGCACGGTGTCCTTGGAGAACCGCGTGCGGGGCTGGAGTGCGAGCATCGGCCCGAGGTGGTTGATGATGCGGTCCGCCGCCGACTTGGACACCCCGAACAACAGGGCGAGCTGGCGCAACGTCAGGTCCGTGCGCCAGTAAGCCGCGACCAGCAGAGCCCGGTCCTCCAGCGGAAGGCTCCACGGCCGGCCCTTACGGACTCGCATCCGCACCCTCACGCCGCAGCACGGTCACCAGCTTGCCGAACAGGCGCGGGCTCAGCCCGGTGAACGGGGCTGTCCAGGACAGGACCTACGCCGTGATCACAGCAGCCACTGCGATCGTCTCAGAGAGCGACGTCATCGGATGGTGATCGTCATGTCAGGTCAGATCTGGTTGTCCCTCATATCGTTGGGCGGCGTTGTCCTCGGCGGCATGTTGTCCTACCTCGTCCAGCACAGGACTCAGCGGTCAGCGGAACGCGCTGAACAGGAACGGCAGCAGATCGCGTTGTCAGAAACCCGGCGCGCGGAGCGGCTGTCACTGCTGGAGCGATTCATCGAGGTGTCGGCAGAGGCGGAACGCTGCGCGTACACCCGGCCTTCCGACTGGGAGGACACCGACGATTGGTACCTCACGACCCGGGATGTGATGTACCGCTTCTGGGTCGCGGACCGGCTCATCCGCATCCAGTTCCCCCCTGCCGTGCATGAAGCTGCACACGCACACTTCCTCGACCTCAACCGAACCGTGTGGGAAGGCTTGCCCGAAGACGAGAGCGTGCGGGACTACCTGGAGGGCAACCGATCGGCGTTTCTCGACACGGCTCGTGCCGTCATGGGGTAGCCCACCGCAGAGGTCCGGAAATCTTTTACGGGACAGCCCTTGGTCGTCGTGGTCGGCCGTCCGCCCGCCGGGAGCCGCAACGACCTAGGGCACGCGGGATGCGGATGCTGTCGAGGGCCTGGCCCAAGGCGGTGGCGTCGTTGGCGTTGCCGGGCGTGAGCGCTGCGGCCCCCCTATCGTGTCAGGGGGCCTGTCCTTCGGGCCGTGCCGGGCTCGCGGTGTGACCCGGAGGACAGGCCCCGGGCGTCACGCGCGCGCGGGCCCTCGGTTGTGCCCCGGCGAGCCGCCGTCTCGTGAGGCCCACTCCGACCAGGACGACCGCCATGCCCGCCACCACGCGTGCCGTCAGCGGCTCGTCGAGGACCAGTGCCCCCAGCGTCACGGACACCACCGGCAGGAGGTAGCCGACCGTTGCGGCGGCGGTCGGGCCCTCGTCGGCGATCATCCGGTAGTTCAGGTGGAAGGTGACTCCGGTGGCGAGGATCCCGAGGACGGCGACCGCGAGAACCCCCGCCCAGGTCACCGTCGTCGGTCCGCCGGCCGTCAGGGCGGGCGTGCTGAGGCCGGTCGCCGTCAGGAGCTGCGCGGCGGAGAGCGCCAGCGGGGCGGCGCCCTGGCCGGTGAGGCGGCGGGCCATGTACGCGAAGGCCACGGCGTAGCTCGCGGAGGCGCCGAGGAGTGCGAGGGCGCCCCAGCTCATCAGGCTGGAGCCGTGGCTCCAGGGCGCGAAGATCAGCAGGACTCCGGCGAAGCCGAGCGCGAGGCCGGCCGCGCGGGTGGCGCGCAGGGGGCGTTCGGATCCCAGGGCGAGTCCGACGAGGAGGGACCAGAGCGGGGTGGTGGCGTTGAGTACGCCCGCCACGCCGCTGTCCACGGTCTGCTCGCCGATCGAGAAGAGCAGGAACGGCAGCGCGTTGCAGAAGAAGGCGGCGACGACGAGCCGCCCCCAGGTCGTCCTGTCCCGTGGCAGCCGCTGGCCCGCCGCGTAGGCGAGCACGAGGAGGACCGTCGCGCCGAGCAGGCACCGTACGAAGGTGATCCACCCGGGAGTGAGGCCCTCGTCGAGGGAGATCTTGATCCAGAGGAAGCCGGAGCCCCAGAGCAGGGCCAGGACGCCCATGCGTGTCGCCGATGTCATGTCACCCACGGTCCCCCGCCCGATCTGACAGGACAAGCGAAGAATCATGGGGTCGCCGTTAAGCTCTGCTACATGCTCGATGTGAGACGCATGCAGGTGCTCCGGGCCGTCGTCAGCAGTGGCTCCGTCACGGCCGCTGCCGCGCACCTCGGTTACACCCCCTCCGCCGTCAGTCAGCAGATCGGCGTCCTGGAGAAGGAGGCCGGGATCGCGCTGCTCGAACGGTTCGGCCGGGGCGTGCGCCCGACCGCCGCCGGACGTCTCCTGACCGAGCACGCCGCCGCCATCGGCCGGCAGGTCGCCGAGGCCGAGACCGCCCTCGCCGATCTGCGGGCGGGCCGCACCGGACAGATCTCGGTCCACTACTTCGTCACGGCGGGCGCCGAGCTCGTCGCTCCCGCGCTGGCCCGATTCCGTGCCGAACACCCGGGCGTACGCGTGGAGTTGAGGATCGCCGACGGGGCGCCCGACGAGGAGGCGGACCTCACCCTGACCGTACGTCCCCGGGTCGGCGGCGCCGGCGCGTCCGGTGGCGGGCTCCGGCTGGTCCATCTGCTCGACGACCCCTACCGGGCCGTGCTGCCCAAGGGGCATCCGCTCGCCGGCCGCCGCACGGCCGTCGACCTGGCGGCGCTGGCCTCCGAACCCTGGGTCGGCAGCGAGCGACCGGGCCCGTGCCTCGACGCGGTCATGGAGGCATGCGCCGCGGCCGGGTTCACTCCGGACATCGCGGTGGAGTGCGAGGAGTACGCCACCGCGCAGGGCTTCGTCGCGGCGGGTCTCGGCGTCAGCCTGATCCCCTTGACGGCCTTGGGCAGCCGCCACCCGAACGTGACCGTCCGCAAGGTCCGCGGTCCGGAGCCGGTCCGTTCGATCCACGCGGCGGTACGCGAGTCCTCGCTCGCCCTGCCCGCCGTGCGCGGTCTCCTCACCGCACTTCAGGAGGTCGGGGCGAGGGCGGCACAGTGAGCGGCTCGCAGCTCATTGTTCTCCGCCCGGACCACATGTGATGGCTGCTCCTGGCGCACCTGAGCATCCATCACGTAGCCCGGCGGCACGACAGGCGGGCGTCAGTGGCCGGCGTGCGCGGCGCGGTGGATCGTGGCGTCGAGGAGGGCGAGGGCGTCGGCGGCGGTACGGCCGGGCGCCCTGTTCCAGGGCCCGATCAGGTCCCGCCATCCCCGTGACCGGAGTTCGGCCATGATCCACGCCGCCGCCTCGTTCATCGTGGTCGCGCTGCCGTAGCCGAGCCGGTGGGCGGCGAGGAGGGCGCCGCAGACGCACCGGGCGCCGCGGGCGTCGCGCAGCTTGTAGGGGGCGTTCTGCCAGCCCCACTCCGTCAGCACGAGGCGGGCGTAGCCGAGGTGGACCGAGGGGCGCAGCTCGGGCTGGCCGACGCGGCGCCAGGCGTGGAGCCGGTCGGGCAGTACGGCTCCGAGCCGTCCCGGGAGGCGGCGCTCGGCCGGAAGGGGCGGCGGCAGGGCGTCGAGCGCGTCGGCGACGAGCCGGTCCACCGGCACGGAGAGCAGGGCTCTCCATCTCTCGGTGTCCGGCGGGGCGTCGGGTGCGGGGGCGGTCGTGGGTGAAGCTGCGGCGGTCCAGTCCGTGACGATCCGCTGCCAGGTGGCGCTCTCGTAGAGGGCGGCGGCCTCACGGTCGAGGGTGTCGGGGGTGAGCAGGGAGGCGGAGGGCGACATCCGGGCGGCTCCTCGGTCGGGGTCACTCCATCGTTCAGGACGAATGTCGGCTTTGCGACGTATGCCCTTGAGTACACCCCGACCGACGGGCACTTTCCAACACACTCTTCTATTAAGAGAATTAAGGGCCATATACGGACATTGAACGCCTGGTGATGCGACTCACTTTTCCCAGCACTCGCCCGCTCCCCGAGCCGGCGCATGCCGCGCCGCACAAGGAAGTTCGGCGGGCCGGAGAAACGGTCGATCTTGAATTCGATGAATTCTGTGATCCATTCACCGAGCAGAGACATCCACACCCCTTGTTCTCTCCGGCACGACTGGCCTACGGTCACCTCCATTCGAGCGGATCGCCGAATCCTGCCACCGCTCGGAATACCTCCCTTTCACCCGACGGCAGGAGCGGGGGACCCACGAATACGCCGGCCCGGAATCCGGAACGGCTCGGGGTGAAGCCGCGTGCGCGCGGCCGGACATCTCCAGTCCGAACCCGACAGCTCACCCCGAAGGCGCCGGAGAGGAATCCGTCATGCCTGCACACGGTAAGCACCGCCGCCCCCGACGCCACTCCGTCTCGCGTGGAATCGCGCTGGTCGGAACGGGTGGGGCAGCCCTCGCCCTGCCGCTCATCGCCCCCGCCGCAGCCGGCGCCGCGACCGTATCCGGAGCCCCGGAAGTCGCTGCCCGGCCCCTCGCCGCCCCCGCCGCGGCGGCCACGGCCAAGGCTCCCGCCGCCCCGGCCGCCGCCCGGACCTACACCGTCGCCAGCGGTGACTCGCTTTCCCTGATCGCCCAGAAGAAGGGAATTCAGGGCGGCTGGAAGAGCCTTTACCAGGCCAACAAGACCACTGTGGGTGACAACCCGTCACTTATTCACCCGGGCCTTGAACTGACGCTCGGTCGGAATTCCGTGAAGGCGACCCCCGCGCAGCCGAAGAAGTCCGGTTCGGCCGAACGGGCGAGCCGTTCCGAGCGCCGGGCGGCCGCCCCGGCCGTCGCCAAGGGCACCGGAGCCTCCGCCGCGCAGGCCGCTCCCGCCGCCGCTCCGGTCCAGGCCGCCCCGGCCGCCGCCACCCAGTACGCGAACAACCTCGACGGCTGGATCCGGGAGTCGCTGGACATCATGGCCCGGCACGGTATCCCCGGTTCCTACGACGGGATCCTCCGCAACGTCATGCGCGAGTCGTCCGGCAACCCCCAGGCCATCAACCTCTGGGACTCCAACGCGGTGAAGGGCACCCCCTCGAAGGGGCTCCTCCAGGTGATCCAGCCGACCTTCGACACCTACCACGTGCCGGGCACGTCCACGGATCTGTTCGACCCGGTCGCCAACATCACCGCCGCCTGCAACTACGCGGCCGCCCGCTACGGGTCCATCGACAACGTCAACGGTCCCTACTAGTCACGGAAGTGCCGGGTGAACCAGGAGGCGGCGAGCTCCGCCACCTCCTCCAGGGCACCCGGTTCCTCGAAGAGATGGGTGGCGCCCTCCACGACGGCCAGCCGGTTCTCGCAGCGCAGCCGGGAACCGGCCCGCCGGTTGAGGTCGAGGACCAGCTCGTCCCGGCCGCCCACGATGAGCAGCGTCGGGGCCCTGACCCGGGCCAGGTGGTCGGCCGCGAGGTCGGGTCTGCCACCGCGTGAGACGACGGCGGCCACCGGGGACGCGGGGTCGCCCGCCGCCCACAACGCGGCGGCGGCTCCCGTACTCGCGCCGAAGTAGCCGAGCGGAAGGCCGCCGCCCTCGGGCCGCTGGGCGAGCCACTGGGTGGCGCCGGCGAGCCGGCCTGCGAGCAGCGGTGTGTCGAAGACACGGGCCCGGTCCCCCGCCTCTGCCTCGGTGAGCAGGTCGAAGAGGAGCGTTCCGAGGCCCGCCCGGTTGAGCGCCGCCGCGACCGCCCGGTTGCGGGGGCTGTGCCGGCTGCTGCCGCTGCCGTGGGCGAACAGCACGATCCCCGCGGCCCCCTCGGGCACCGCGACCCGTCCGGTGAGCGTGGCCCCGGCGGCGGGGATCCGTACGTCAGCGTCATGGACGACCGGGCCGTGGGCGGCGCGGTTCCGGTCCAGGCAGGCGATGACCTCGGAGTCCGGGGTCTGGGTGAAGTCCCGGTAGAACTGCCCGATCGCGTAGAACTGCTCCGGAGTGCGGACGCTCACCGTCTCGTCGGCCTCGCCGCCGAGACGGGCCGTCCAGTCCGGCGGTGCCACCGGCACGGCGAGCACGATCCGGGCGGCGCCCCGCGCGCGTACCACCCGGCAGGCCGCCAGGGCCGTGGCGCCGGTGGCGAGGCCGTCGTCGACGACGAGTACCGTCCGGCCCTCCAGGGGCACGGACGGCCTGCTGCCCCGGTAGCGCCGGGCCCGGTGATCGAGCTCGGCGAGCTCGCGCTTCTCGACGGCGGCGAGATCGCGCTCGTCCGCGCCGGTCTCCCGCAGCACCCGCTCGTTGAGCACCCGTACACCGCCCTCGCCGAGCGCGCCCATCGCGAGCTCCGGCTGACGGGGCAGGCCCAGCTTCCGTACGAGACAGATGTCGAGCGGAGCGTCGAGGGCGTCGGCGACCTCCGCGGCCACCGGCACGCCACCGCGCGGCAGACCGAGCACCACGACGTCACGGTCCTTGAACCGGCCGAGCCTGGTGGCGAGCTGCCGGCCCGCGTCGATCCGGTCGCTGAAGTACATGACCGCCGCCCTTCCGCCTGTGCGGCTCCGGGCGCGGGAGGAGCGGGGTGCCCGTCCCCTGCCCGTGTCTCCAGGGTAGAGGCGTCCGAGGGGGGCGGGTCGGGACGGCGGGAGGGCGCCTCGGCCCCTCAGGCCGCGAGGAAGGCCTCGATGGCCTCCGCGAGGGCCCCCGGGGTCTCCTCCGGCGCGTAGTGGCCGGCGTCCTTGAGGACTTCGAGGCGGGCGTTCGGGTACCAGCGCAGCCAGGTGGCCTCCATCGCCTCGGTGCCGAGCGCGGGGTCGTGGGCGCCGACGACGAGCAGGACGGGTGTGGGGTTGTCGCGGACGCGCTCGTGGAAGTCGGTGCGGGACCAGGAGTCCAGGTAGGCGCGGAACGCCGTCGCGGAGGAGCGCCGGACGGATCGCTCGACGAGGCTGCTCAGCCAGGCGTCGTCGTACCGGCCGCCGGTGGTGTTGTCGATGATCGCGCGCCGGTTCGCCGGTGCGTCGGCTGCTCCGGCGAAGAGCTCCCAGGTCTCGCCGTCGAGGGGGAAACCGGCCGCCGAGACGGGCGAGATGCCGATGATCGAGCGGACGCGGTCGGGGGCGTCGAGGAGCATCAGCTGGGCCGCCTTGCCGCCCATCGAGTGGCCGATGACGGAGAAGGAGTCCCAGCCGAGATCGTCGGCGACCGCGAGGGCGTCGGCCGCGACCTCCTCCATCGTGTACGCGCCCGTGCGGTCGAGCGCCTCGCCGTAGCCGCGGCAGTCGAGGAACGCGTAGGAGCCTTCGGCGTCGTCGAGATGGGCGCGGAGCGGAGCGAAGCTGGTGCGGTCACCGAACCAGTTGTGCAGCACGAGGGCCCGCCGGGGGCCGTCGCCCTGTACGTCGTACGGAAGAACGCGGTCCGTCATCGTGCCCCCTGGTCGCGAGGTGGTGGTGCGCCGCGCGCCTGCGGCGCGGTCGACGACCGAGTGTGACGGTGCGGGCGCGGGCGGTCAACACCTCGGGAGGGGCGGAGCCGCCCCGCCGGGATGCACGGCGTTTCGGGTGGGGGGCATGCTGTCTGTGTGACCTCGCACGGCACGACCGGCCCCGGCCCGGCTGGCGGAACCGGGCGTCCGTCCGGGAACGGCGCTGCCGACGGGCCTGCTTCCGGCGCGCTGACCTGGGCTCTCGCCGAGTCGGCGCTGCGGACCGTCGAGGAGGTCGGCGGCTACGCGGGCGGGGTGTACCTGCGATCCGGGACGACGGGGCTGCTGAAGCTCGCGGTCCTGGTCGGGCTGCCGGGGCCCCTCTTCCGCCCCTGGTGGCGGATGCACGAGAACCGGCCCTTCCCCGTGGCGGAAGTACACCGTTCGGGCCAGTCCGTCCACCTCGCCGACGTCGAGGAGGCGATGCGGCGGTTCCCCCAGCTGGTGGCGAGCCTGCCGTTCCCCTTCGCCTCGCTGTACGCCCCGGTCGTCGCCGCCCGTGAGCGGTTCGGCGTCCTGGTGGCCCTGCGGGCACCGACCCCCGGGGTGCCGGTGGACGCGCGGGACCGGAGCCGGATGACCCGGGGGGCGCTCCGCCTCGGGGAGGCGCTGGCCGGTCTGACCCGCCGGGGGACGGTGGTCGAGTGGCCGGGCGACCCGGTGTGTGTGCAGCTGTCCACGGCGGGCGCGCCTCCGGTCCGGTTCGGTTCCTTCGACTGGGACCTGCGGACGGGCACGGTCACGATGGACGCCGGGCTCCTGGAGATCCTGGGCGCTGAGGTGACCTCGCCCTGCTCGATCGAGTCGCTGACGTCGCTCCTGGAGCCGGAGGACGGGTACGCGCTGTGGGCGGCTGCCCGGCAGGCGACGGGGACGGACGGGCGGCCCGCAGTGCGCAGGTTCCGGCTGAGGGGTCCGGACGGCGGACTGCATCTGTTGGAGGTCTCCACGCGGGCGCGTACGGGCCCGCCGCCGGGGACAGCGAGCGACGCGTACCCCGAGCCCAACGCGGCCGACGGGACGAGCGAGGCCCGTGGGGCGGGCGGGGCCGGCGGTGGCAGCGACGGCGTCGAGGGCACCGGCGCCGTACGGCTTCTGTGCACCCTCGTCGACCTCGGCACCGGGCTGATCGGCTCGGACGCCACGGACCGGCTGCCCCGGGCCATCCTGGCGATCGACCGCCTGGGACGCGTCACGTACGTCAACGAGCGCACCGAGCGGCTGCTCGGCCGTCCCCGGGCCGCTCTGGCGGGGCGGACGCTGTGGGAGGCGCTCCCCTGGTTCGGCCTTCCGTTCCACGAGGAGCAGCTGCGCGCCGCCCTCGTCGGCGGTGAGCCGGTGCGCTTCGTGGCCCGCCCGGCGCCGGGCCGGTGGCTGTCGGTCTCGCTGCACCCGGGGCGGGACGGGGTGACGATGGTGCTCGTCCCCGAGGAGGACCCGGCGCGGCTCACGCCGGGAACCGACGGGGGGAAGGGCAGGGAGGACACGCTCTCCCTGCCGGGGGACAGGGTGACGACCCCGTACCGGCCGGTCGCCCTCGCCATCGCGCTCTCCGAGGCCGTGACGGCACGCCAGGTGTCGGCGGTGGTGACGGAGGAGCTGCTTCCGGCGTTCGGCGGGCGTCAGCTGGCCATCTACCTGCTGAGCGACCGGCGTCTCTACCTCGCCTGGGAGACGGGTTTCCCGCCGGGGTTCCTCGAATCCTTCGACGGTGTGGCCCTGGACGCCCGGTTGCCCGGGGTGGAGACGCTGACCACGGGCAGGCCGCTGTTCTTCGAGTCCATGGAGCAGCTGGGCCGGACGTATCCCGGGCTCCCGCTGGACGCGCACACGGGGGCGCGGGCGTTCCTGCCGCTGATCGCCTCGGGCCGGCCGGTGGGCTCCTGCATCCTGGGCTTCGACAGGCCGCGTGGGTTCAGCGCGGAGGAGCGGACCGTCCTCACGGCGCTCGCGGGACTCATCGCGCAGGCCTTGGAGCGGGCGCAGCGGTACGACTCGGAGTCGGCGGTCGCGCGGGGCCTCCAGGACGCGCTGCTGCCGCACCGGCTGCCGGTGCGGGAGGGTGTGGACACGGTGGGCCGCTATCTGCCGGGCACTCAGGGCATGGACGTCGGCGGCGACTGGTACGACGTGATCGAGGCGGGGCAAGGACGCCTGGCGCTGGTGATCGGGGACGTGCAGGGACACGGTGTGGCGGCCGCGGCCACGATGGGGCAGCTGCGCAGCGCGGTGCGGGCGTTCGCTCTGGGCGGTCATCGGCCGCAGGACGTGATGCGCGGGACCAACCGACTCCTCATCGACCTGGATCCTGGGCAGTTCGCGAGCTGTTGCTACGTACTCCTCGACCCGGACACGGGTGACATGCGGGCGGTACGGGCCGGGCATCCGCAGCCGCTGCTGCTGCGGCCGGACGGGACGGCGGAGCCGGTGGACCTTGCGGGCGGCGTGGTCCTCGGGGTCGACGACCGCGCGTCGTATCCGGTGACGCGGCTGCGGCTGGCTCCCGGTGCGGTGCTGGCGCTCTTCACGGACGGTCTGGTGGAGCGGCCGGGCCGGGACATCGACGAGGGGATCGAGCGGCTGCGCCTGGCTCTGGCCGCTGCCTGTTCGCTGCCGCTCGCGGAGACGGCCGACCGGGTGATCCGGGAGGCCCGGCAGGCCACGGCCCGCCCGGACGACATCGCCCTGCTGCTCGCGGCGCGGTGGCCCAGGCACGGCTGAGGGTCACCCGGTCGGGCCCGTGTCGCTGGTCGGCTCCCGTGTGCCCGGGGAGGCTGGGGGTGCCCGTGCCGATCAGGCCGGACGAGTCAGGGCGTCAGCCCGAGGAGGACACGTGCAGCAGGACAAGCAGCCCGAGTACGGCCCGGTGGTCTTCCGTGACCGCTCGGCCGGGTACGCCTTTCTGACCCGGTCCACCGCGACCAGCGACCGGACCATCGAGTGGGACGACGGCCACACGTATCCCGTGATCGACGTCGAGATCTCCTCCGAGAGCCACCCGTTCTACACGGGCAAGGCGCGGACGGTGGACTCCGAGGGCCGGATCGCCAAGTTCGAGCGGCGGTTCGGCGAGACGGGCTGAACCTCCGGGGTTCGGCCGCTCTTTTCCGGCCCGCTCGCCCATCCGGCGGATCCCGCCGGTGAAACTGGCCGGAGGATGGCCAGTTCGCCTTCCAGGCTGAGGTCACGAGGACGGCGGAGCGCTCACGCTCCGCCGCGGACTCCCTGGAGGGGAACTGCTGTGATCGTGGTGACCGGAGCGACCGGAAACGTCGGACGACCGCTGGTGGAGCTGCTGGCGGCGGCCGGTGAGAAGGTGACGGCGGTGAGCCGCCGCCCGGCCGGCGGGCTGCCGGCGGGGGTGACGCACCGACAGGGCGACCTGGCCGATGTGAACGGCCTCAAGGGGCTGTTCGAGGGGGCGGAGGCGGTGTACCTGCTCGTCGCGGGCCTCGGGGACGACCTGCGTCCTCGGGAGATCGTGGCGGCGGCGGTGGCCGCCGGTGTGCGGCGGATCGTGTTCCAGTCCTCGCAGCTGGTGGGGACGCGCACCGATTCCGTGTCGCACGAGATCCTGCGCCGGTTCGAGACGGCGGTGCGGGAGTCGGGGGTCGACTGGACGGTCCTGCGGCCGGGCGGTTTCGCCTCGAACGCCTTCCTCTGGGCCGAGCAGGTGCGTTCGGCCCGTACGGTGGCGGCCCCCTTCGCGGATGTGGCGCTGCCGGTGGTGGATCCCGAGGACATCGCGGGGGTGGCGGCGGAGGCGCTGCGGGACCCGGCGCACGGGGGACGGACGTACGTCCTGACCGGGCCGGTGGCGGTGTCGCCGCGCGAACAGGTCGAGGCCCTCGCGGGCGTCGTGGGTGGCCCGGTCGGGTTCGTGGCGCTGAGCGCGGGCGAGGCCAGGTCCCGGATGGCGCGGTTCCTGCCGGAGGAGGCCGTCGACGGGATGCTGTCCGTGATGGGCGCGCCCCGTGCGGAGGAGCAGCGGGTGAGCCCGGACGTGGAGCGTGTCCTGGGACGTGCACCGCGCCCCTTCTCGGCGTGGGCGGAGCGCAACGCGCCGGCCTTCGTCTGAGGAACGTCTCCGAGAGCCGCCGCGGGTCTGCCAGGAACCGACGGGCGGGGCGGGACGCACGTCACGCGGACGGCGTTCCCCGCCCCGGGCCGGGGTGGTCGAGCGAGGGCGCCGGGCGCCCTCCGCTCAGCTCGGGAAGGCGATCAGGCCTTCACGATGCCGGACTCGGCGACCTTGATGCTGGCGCTGGTGGCGCCGGAGCGGGAGCCGAGGCCCTCGATCTTCTTGACCAGGTCCTGGCCGTCGACGACCTCGCCGAAGACGACGTGCTTGCCGTCGAGCCAGTCGGTGACGATCGTGGTGATGAAGAACTGCGAGCCGTTGCTGTTCGGGCCGGCGTTGGCCATCGAGAGCAGGAACGGGCGGTCGTGCTTCAGCTTGAAGTTCTCGTCGGCGAACTTCTCGCCGTAGATGCTCTTGCCGCCGGTGCCGTTGCCGCGGGTGAAGTCGCCGCCCTGCAGCATGAACTGCGGGATGACGCGGTGGAACGGGGAGCCCGCGTAGCCGAAGCCGTGCTGGCCGGTGCAGAGCTCACGGAAGTTCCGCGCCGTCTCCGGGACGACGTCGTCGAACAGCTTGAAGGTGATGCGGCCCGCGGGCTCGTCGTTGATGGTGATGTCGAAGTAAACGTTCTCGCTCATGGGGACATCCTGTCATTACCCGCGCACGGCGCGCGCACGGGCTGCCTCCTCCCGTGTCACGGCACGCCGGTGCCCCGCGGCCGTCAGGGCGCGGGGCACCGGTCGACGCGTGGGGCGGGTGGTCCTCAGAGCACCCCGCCGGCGCCGGGGGCGGGGAGGGTGCCTTCGGCGCTCTCGACGGTGTCGTGGAGGACGGTGCCGACGGCCTGGTCCTCCTGGAGGAGGCCGGTGGCGCCGCCCAGGGGACTTTCGGTCGCGTTCGCCTGCGGCGGAGGGGTGACGAGGGCGGTGACGACGCCTGCGGCGAGGGAGGCGATGGCGAGCATGCTGCGCTTCTTCATGCCCTGGTCAACTGCTGAGCGGCCCATGGGTTACGGCCGGGCGCCGCCGGATCCACAGGAGGAGCAGCAGGGAGGCGACGGCGGCGAAGGCGCACCAGGTGGAGAGGAACGCGGTGCTCCACAGGACGGCGCAGACGGCCGCGCCTGCCCCGGTGACGAGGCCGAGGAGCCGCAGCGTCCGGTCGCGGGCCAGGAGCAACGCGCCGACGGTGGCGAGGAGATACCCGGCGAGGATCAGGGGCGCGTACGGCAGGTCGACGACGTAGCCGAGGGTGCGGCCCCGGGCCTCGGCGGTGACGGGGCGGGTGGCGAGGCGGTACGCGAGGAATCCGGCGGTCGCGGTTCCGGCGGCGAGCGGGAGGACCAGGCGCGCCCGGTCGGCGGGGCGGGCGGCGGCGAGGACGCCGGCCGGCACCCAGAGGGGCAGCAGGGGCAGGGCGATCACGGCCCAGGCGAGAGTCGCGGTTCCGGTACCGCCCCCGGCGCGCCAGACGGCCGCCTCCACGATCTGGTGGGCTCCGAGGAGCAGGGGCATTGCGGCGAGGAGCGCGTCCCCGGGGCGGCGTACGGAGGCGAGGCAGGCCACCCCGACGGCGCCGATCCCGATGCCCGCCCAGAGGTCGGCCGTCGCACTCCAGCACATAGCGCATATTTACCCCATATCGGCTGGAACCGTATGGTTGTGGTGGATGTCTCTACCAGTGACACCACTGTCCCCGGAGCAGAAGAATGTGGGGGACGTCATGCATCACCGTCACACCCTCGCGGCCGTCGCCGCGGGAATCCTGTTGACCGCCGGGATCGGCGCCACGATCCCGGCAGGCGCCGCGAAGGCCCCTTCCCCGAACGCCTCGACCCAGGCCACGGCCCTGGTCGTCAACGCCCGCTGGGGCGGCCACGCGAACTTCGACCGGCTCGTGATCGACGTACGGGGTGCCATGCCCCCGGTCACCGTGCGGCAGGTAGCCGCTCTCCACCACGACGGATCGGGCCAGCGGGTCCCGCTGGCCGGGAAGCACTTCCTGGAGATCCGTCTCTCCCCCGCCGCCGCCCACGACGATGCCGGAAGGTCCGTCTACCAGGGGCCCCGGCTGCTGAAGATCCATCTGCCCGCGCTCAAGGGAGTCGCGCTGACCGGCGACTTCGAGGGCGTGGTCACCATCGGAGCCGCCTTCGACACCAAGCCCGCCTACAAGACCTTCCGGCTGCACTCGCCGGAGCGCTTCGTCGTCGACATCGCCCACCCGGTGGGCTGCCGCGCCTGAGTGGTGAGGGTGGGGCCGTGTCACGAACGGCCCCACTCCTCGTGCTCGTCCGCCCTACTCCTCCTCCCGTACGGCCGTCCTCGTGCGCCCGGCCGTCACCGGCCGGTGTCCAGGGGCACCGGCCGGTTGTCCAGGTACACCGGTACGCCGGTCCTGCGGGCCCGGTCGACGCCCGCCAGGCGGCCGAACTCCCCCGGGTCCATCTCCCGCTCCCACTCGTCCAGCGTGCGCAGGCTGTACTCGCTGTGCTCCTCGGGGTCCAGGACGACCCCGGCGATCTGCTCGTCCGTCAGCTCCCCGCCGTCGAAGATGAAGCCGATGTGGTTGGCGGGCCACTCCTCGCCCCGGTCGGTGACGAAGTGCGTGCCGAGAAGTCGCGGTTGGCCGGTGAAGGTGATGCCGGTCTCCTCGTGGCACTCGCGTACCGCCGTCTCCCAGGGGGTCTCCCCCGGGTCCATGTTTCCGCCCGGCCACTGCCACAGCTCACTGCGGTAGGTGGCGCGCAGCTGGAAGGGGCGGCCTGCGGTGTCGGTGAAGTAGAGGCAGGCGTACGCCGTCGCTCTCGGCAGGGTCGCCACGTACTCGACGGGCGGCAGCCAGATGTTCGCCATGGTGCGGCTCTCTCTCGACGGACCGATGGGTTCGCCCTCATCCAAGCGGGCGTCGCGCGGCCGCCCGCCCGCTCGCGAGTCGATCACCGGAACGTGTGACCACGCGGGGCCCGTCAGACCGCGGAGACCAGACCTGCCTCGTACGCGATGATCACCAGCTGCACCCGGTCGCGGGCGTCCAGTTTGGCGAGCAGCCGGGTCACATAGGTCTTGGCGGTGGCGACGCTGATGTGGAGAGCGGCGGCGACCTCGGTGTTGGAGAGGCCACGGCCGACCAGGGTAAGGACCTCGCGTTCGCGGTCCGTGATCCCCTCGGCCCGGCGTCTCGGTGCCGGGGCGGTCCTCGGGCGGTCGGTGAACTCCTTGATGAGGCGCCGGGTGACGCTCGGGGCGATCAGGGCGTCGCCCGAGGCGACGACCCGGACGGCGGCCAGGATGTCGTCCAGGGCCATGTCCTTCACCAGGAACCCGGACGCGCCCGCGTGCAGCGCCCCGTACACGTGGTCGTCGTCGTCGAAGGTGGTGAGCACGACGACCCGCGCGCCGGTCGCGCCCCCGGTGATGAGCCGGGTCGCCTCGATGCCGTCCGTTCCGGGCATGCGCAGGTCCATGACGACGACGTCGGCGCCGGTCTCCTCGACGAGGCGGACGGCCTCGGCGCCGTTCGCCGCCTCGCCCGCGACGACGAGGTCCGCGGTGTCGGTGATGACCATGCGGAGCGCGGTGCGCACCAGGGGCTGGTCGTCGGCGAGGACGACCCTGACGGGCCGGGGGGTGAGGGTGTCGCTCATGGGGCGGTGACTCCTGTGGGGAGAGGGAGGCGGGCGGTGACGCGGAAGCCGCCGCCGGGGCGGGGTCCGGCGGCGAAGTCTCCCTCCAGCAGGGTGACGCGCTCCCGCATCCCGGCGAGGCCGTACCCGGACCCGCCTCCGGCGCGCGCCCGCTCCCTGCCGGGGACGGCGCCCCGGTCCTCGACGGTGACGACGAGCGCCCGGGGGTCGCCCTGGTCGACGGTGACCGTGCAGGAGTCGGCGCCCGAGTGCCGTACGACGTTGGTGAGGGACTCCTGGACGACCCGGAAGGCGGAGAGGTCGATGTCCGGGGGCAGGGGGCGGGGCGCGCCGGCGCGGTGGACGGCGACGCGGACACCGGCGGCCGCGGTGACCTCCACGAGCCGGTCGAGCACGGCGAGACCGGGCGCCTCGGGGACGCCGGGCGTCGCGGCAGGGCATGACGTCTCGGGGACGCCTGACGTCGCCGGAAGGCCTGGGGGCGGGGGCGGCCCAGGACGCGGGAACGGTTCGGGGTCGGCGAGGCGCCGACCGGGGGCGCCGCGCTCTTCGGGGCGCAGCGCTCCGAGCATCCGGCGCAGGCCTGCCAGGGTCTCCCGGCTCGCCGTCTCGATCTCGGTGAGGGCCTGTCGGACCTGTTCCGGCTGGGTCTCCATGACACGTCGGGCGGCGCCGGCCTGGAGGGCGACGATGCCGATGCTGTGGGCGACCATGTCGTGCATCTCGCGGGCGATGCGCAGCCGTTCGGCGGTGACCGCCTGCTCGGCGGCCTGGGCGCGGCTTCGTTCCGCGTACATCCGGCTCTGGTGCTCCGAGCGGCCGAGGAGCCAGACGAGGGCGGCGGCGAGGGCCACGGCCAGGGCGCTGGTGGTGCCGATCCCCCAGCCCGCGAGCAGTCGGACCGTCAGATGGGCGACGAGGACGCCTACGGCGAGCAGGAGCGCCCGGACGGCCTCGCGGGGCGGCCCGGCCGCGGCGATGACGTACAGGGCGACGTCGACGGCGAGGTACTGGGCGAAGGGGATGGCGGTGACGCCGAGCGGGTTGCTGCCGACGATCGCGGCGACGAGGAGGAACCACAGAGCGGCGGCCGGACGACGGGTCAGGAGCACGCTGCCGCGCAGGGCGAGGGCGGTGGCGAGGGCCAGCGTGGTGATCCCGTCCCAGCGGAGGAAGATCACACCAGCCATGACGTCGGCCTCCTCCTGGCCGGGCAGCCGGATCCGCAGCAGAACGGTGAAGAGGAGGCCCACGACCCAGGCGAGGGCCGTCCAGCCACCCGGAGTGACCCTCTTGAGGAACGGTGCTGACGGGGTGGCGTGCATGGGCGTGATCGTAGGTGGCGCCCCTCGCCCCGGGCATCGGACCTGGGGTGTACGACCAGGGGTGACAGTCCTCGGCGCCGATTGTCCGCGCCGGTCCGATGCCCGGCCCGGGGGCGGGGCGGCACGGTGGTACTCATGATCGAAGTAAGCGAACTCACCAAACGCTACGGTGCCACGACCGCCGTCGACTCACTGAGCTTCACGGTCCGGCCCGGGCGCGTGACCGGATTCCTCGGGCCGAACGGGGCGGGCAAGAGCACCACGCTGCGGATGGTCCTGGGGCTGCACAGGCCGACGAGCGGGTCGGTCACGGTCGGCGGCCGGCCGTTCCGGGACCGGCCTCGCGGCCTGCGGCACGTCGGCGCGCTGCTCGACGCGGGCGATGTGCAGGACGGAAGGACCGCACGGGCCCATCTGGCGGTCCTGGCGCGCGGCAACCGCATCCCGCTCGCGCGGGTCGACGAGGTCCTCGACGAGGTCGGCCTCACGGCCGCCGCCCGGCGCCGGGTCGGCGGCTACTCCCTGGGCATGCGGCAGCGGCTCGGGATCGCGGGCGCGCTGCTCGGCGACCCGCCCGTGCTGCTGTTCGACGAGCCGCTCAACGGCCTCGACCCGGAGGGCGTGAAGTGGGTGAGGGGGCTGTTCCGGCGTCTCGCGGCGGAGGGGCGCACGGTGTTCGTCTCCAGCCATCTGATGAGCGAGATGGAACACACCGCCGACGAACTGGTCGTCGTCGGCCGGGGCGCGCTGATCGCCGAGGAGAGCCTGACGGAGTTCGCGTCGCGAGGAGCCCGGCTGAGCGTGACCGTCGACACGCCCGACCGCGCGGCCCTCACGACGCTGCTGCTCACGGAGGGCGCGGAGGTCCGAGAGGAGTCCGGCCTGCTGACGGTGACGGGGCTCCCGGCGGCGAGGATCGGCGAACTCGCCCTGGAACACCGGGTGCCGCTGCACCAGCTGACCACGCGTACGGCCTCCCTGGAGGAGGCGTTCATGGAACTGACCGCCGGCAGTGTCGAGTACCTGGCAGGAGACGCCCGATGACCGTCCTCACCGTGACGGAGCCCCGTCCCCGGTTCCTCGACCTGGTCGCCTCGGAGTGGCTGAAGCTGTGGTCTCTGCGCTCGACGGGCTGGGCGCTGCTGCTCAGCACCCTGACCGTGCTCGCCTTCAACGTGGGCACGGCCTGGGACCACTACCGCTACTGGTACCAGTACGACGCGCGGAGCCGGGCGGACTTCGTCGCGAACGAGATTCCGCTGAGCGACGCCTTCACGGGGAACGCGTCGCTGGTCCTGATGCTGTGCGCGGCGGCGATGGGCGCGACGGCCCTGGTCGGCGAGTACGGCAGCGGGCTGATCCGTACGACGTTCGCGGCGGTGCCGGCGCGCGGAGCGCTGATGGCGGCGAAGGTCCTGGCGGTGACCGTGGTCCAGCTGCTCTTCGGGGCGGTGGTCGCGGGCGCGTCGTTCTGGCTGACGCAGGCGGTGCTCTCGGCGCGGGGCGCGGGGCTGCCGATCACCCATCCGGGGGCCCTGAGGATCGTCGTGGCCTCCGCGCTGCTCGCACCCGTCTGCGCGCTGACCGGGATGGCCCTGGGGGCGCTGCTGCGGCGCGGCGCGGTGTCGATCGTCGCGTCGGTGGTGGTGCTGCTGCTCCTGCCGATGATGTTGAGCGAACGTCGACGTCTGACGGCGGTCCTCGCGCACGGCACGCCGGCGCGTGCCTGGCAGCGGCTGGCCTGGCCCGGTCCGGTCGAGCCGCCGTTCCCCTGGTCGGCGGGCGGCGCCTGGCTGGTGTACGCGCTGTGGGCGGTGGGCGCGGTGGCGGTCACGGTGCTCGCGGTGCGGCGCCGGGACCAGTGACGCCGCTCAGCCGGCGGTCGTGCCGTCCCGGCGGAGGCGGCGCCGGAGGAGGTGTTCGTGGACGAGTCGTCCGGTGAGGGCGCCTCCGTAGACGACGAAGCCGACGCCGACGAGCCAGGACTGGAGGACGAGGACGGTGCCGAACTGACCGTACGTCACCGCGTTCGAGGCGATGAGCGGGGAGAACACGAGCTGGGAGAAGATCCGCAGCCCGAGGAGGCCGAGCGCCGTGAGGGCGGCGCCGGGGGCGAGGGCGCGCCAGCGGATGCGGCCGCAGAGCAGGAAGCGCTGTGACCACCAGAAGAAGACGAAGGTTCCGATGAGGTCGGCGAGGGCGACGAGCGCGGTCATGACGGCCGAGGACCCGGCGGGGGCGGGGGTGGCGACGAAGAGGAGGAGGCAGGTGACGAGGACCGCGAGCCAGACGACGTGGCGCCACATCGTGTGCCAGCGGGCCGTGGGGAGGTCCCAGACCCGCTCGTACCCGGTCTGTACGGCGGATCCGAAGGTGACGCCGAAGGCGGCGAGGGCCGCGAGGCCGAAGGCGGTGGTGCGCTGCAGGGCCTGTCCCGGCTGGCCGAAGAGCCGCTCGACCTCCTCCTGGGAGACCTGGGAGACGCCGAGGCCCTGGACGAGCCAGCGGGCGAAGCCCTGCCCGCTCGCGAGGTCGGCCGCGGCGACGACGATGAGCAGCGGGACGAGGGTGAGCAGGCTGAGCGCGGCGAAGCCCATGGCTCGGTGCATCAGTTCCATGGCCCGGCCGCGGTTCCAGGCCAGGCCGAGCGGCGAGGCGAGGACACGGGCGTGGAGCCGCTGGAGCCGGTGGCCGTGTTCGGCCGGGGCGCCGTCGTGCGGCGGACCGGGTGGGAAGCGCATGCCTCGTGAGGTACCCGGCCGGGCGGTGGGCCATCGCGGGGGTGGGGCCGAACGGGTGCCGACGGCGTCTCGTGGAACCGGCTGGTCGGTGGCCGGCGGTGCGGGGGCGCGGGTGGCCGGCGGTCCGGGGGGGTGGGCGGCCGGCCGGCCCCTTCGGGACGGCCACCGGCCGGTCCGGGGACGGCGGCCGGCAGGTCCGAGGACGGTCGGCCTGGTCGTCGGCCGCCCGGTCCAGGAGCGCGGGGGTGGGCTCAGGGGTGGAGGGGGCGGGCGCCCGGCCCGGGGCGGACGGTGACGTCGCGGGCCGCGAGGGTGGCCCGTTCGTCGCCCTCGCACTGGACGACGACCCGGACGGGGGCACCGCAGTCGGTGTGCCGGATGTCGAGGACCGGACCGTCGGGGTCTCCCGCGTGGGTGTCGCCCCACTGCTTGAGGGCGAGGAGCACGGGCCACAGGTCGACGCCCTTGGGTGTGAGCCGGTACTCGTAACGGGTCCTGGTGCCGGGTTCGCGGTAGGGCTCCGCTCGCAGGAGGCCGGCCGTGACCAGTTTGCGGAGGCGGTCGGCGAGGACGGCCTCGGAGAGCCCGAGATGACGGCGGAACTCGTCGTAGCGGCGGACGCCGTTGAAGGCGTCCCGCAGGATCAGCAGGGTCCACTTCTCGCCCACCAGGTCCAGGGTGCGGCGGACCGAGCAGTTCTCCGTGTCCGTCTCCAGCCACTTCATCGTCACACTGTAGCCACCTGACTGCGTCGTTGACAGTCAGCTGCGGCGAGAGCTAGCTTCGCTCCACAGAGCCAGCCGGGTGCCGGCCGGCCACGGCGGGCGGAGAGTGGTCATGGGGCGGTCGCGCACGGTCGAGTGGGAGGACGCCGGCGCCACCGCGCGGGCCGCCGGCACGATGGCGGGGCTGGACTTCCTGCGGGAGATGGTGGCGGGGCGGCTGCCCGGCCCTCCGATCGCCGCGCTCCTCGGCTTCGGCCTCGAGGAGGTCGAGGACGGGCGCGCGGTGTTCGTCTTCGAGCCGGGCGAGGAGCACTACAACCCGATTGGCAGCGTGCACGGCGGCGTGTACGCGACGCTGCTCGATTCGGCGGCCGGCTGCGCGGTGCACTCGACGCTCCCCCTCGGCACGGCGTACACCTCGCTCGACCTCTCGACCCGCTTCCTCCGGCCGCTCACGACCGCCACCGGCAAGGTGCGGGCGATCGGCACGGTGCTGTCACGGGGGCGCAGGACCGCGCTCGCGGAGGCGGGCCTGTACGACGCGGAGGACCGGCTGCTCGCCCACGCGACCAGCACCTGCATGCTGTTCCCCGTACCGGCGGAGGGTTCGGGGAGCACGCGCGCGTGAGGCACCGGCAGCACGCGCGTCAGGAAGGGGATCCGGGAGTACGCGCGCGGAGCCGTCGTTCTCCCGCGTCCGGCTCAGCGGATCCCTGAGACCGGGCGGGTGCGGGTGCAGCCGTCCGGGGCGACGTCGGGGACGCCGTTGGCCTGGAGGGCGGCGCTCACCAGAGTGGCGAGCAGGTCGATGTCCGACCCCATGTCCAGACGGACCGTCACCCACCCGGATCCGGCCAGGAGACGGACCGCGCTCGACCCGAGGAGGGCCGGGCGCAGCTTCGCGATCATGGCGTGGGTGAGATGGACGTCCGCCTCGTGTTCACCGTGGAAATGGACGATCTCGTGCGTCGCGGTGCCCAGGCCGAGCTCGGCGCCGCAGTGGGCGCGGCCGGGGGTCAGCGAGGGCCAGCTCATCAGACGTTCACTGGCATGCCTGGCCGTGTTCATACGGAGGAGCGTGCCGGGCGCGGGGGCCGCGCACAAGCGTCCTGCCGGAAGAATCCCGCCCGGGTGCGAAACCCGTCGTGAGAGGGGGTGGTGTGACCGTGTGTCACGGCGGTCCGTGGGGAGGGTGTGACTCGGTGTCACTGGAGTGCACGCGCGCGGACGCGGGCGGCGAGGACGGGTCGTCTCGTCGGGGTCGTGCCGATCTCGCGCGGGACGGTTGTGCGACGGTGCGCGATCTGATCAGGTACAGCTGAGGCTACTGGCCAGTAAGCGACTCGCTCCGGGGGAGACAGCCATGACGACCGTGACGACCGGATTCTTCAGCTCCGTCGACGACGTGGCCGAACGGCTCGCCACGACCGGCTACCTCGCGTCGCCCGCCGTCGCCACCACCGTCTTCCTCGCCGACCGGCTCGGCAAGCCGCTGCTCGTCGAGGGTCCGGCGGGCGTCGGCAAGACGGAGCTCGCCAAGGCCGTGTCCGAGGTGACGGGCGCGCGTCTGGTCCGGCTGCAGTGCTACGAGGGCGTCGACGAGTCCCGCGCGCTCTATGAGTGGAACCACGCCAAGCAGCTGCTGCGGATCACGGCCGGGCGTGGCGAGTCGTGGGACGAGACGCGTACGGACATCTTCGGCGAGGAGTTCCTGCTCCCCCGGCCGCTGCTCACCGCGATCCGGTCCGACCGGCCGACCGTGCTGCTGATCGACGAGACCGACAAGGCCGACGTGGAGGTGGAGGGGCTGCTCCTGGAGGTCCTCGGCGACTTCCAGATCACGGTTCCCGAACTCGGCACGATCAGGGCGAACCGGCGGCCGTTCACCGTGCTCACCTCGAACGCGAGCCGCGAACTGTCCGAGGCCCTGCGCCGGCGCTGCCTCTTCCTGCACATCGGCTTCCCCGGGGAGGAGCTGGAGCGGAGGATCGTCACGCTCAAGGTCCCCGGCCTCGACACGGCGCTCGCCGCGTCCGTGGTACGCGTCGTCGGGGCACTGCGGGCGATGGACCTGCGGAAGGTGCCGTCCGTGTCGGAGACGATCGACTGGGCCCGTACCCTGCTCGCGCTCGGCGCGGAGCGGCTGGACGAGCGGATCGTACGGGAGACCCTGGGCGTCCTGCTGAAGCACCAGGAGGACATCGTGAAGGCTGCCGCCAAGCTCGATCTGGACGCGGTGTGAGCCCGGCGGAGCCGACGGAGGCGGGGGCCGTCGCACGGCTCACCGGCCTGGTGGGGGCGCTGCGCGCCCACGGGTTCGGAATCGGGACCGGTGAGACGGTCGACGCCGGGCACGCGCTCGACGCCGTCGGCTTCACGGACCGCGAGCGGGTACGGGAGGCGCTG
Source organism: Streptomyces sp. NPDC058326 (assembly GCF_042879855.1). NCBI lineage: Bacteria > Bacillati > Actinomycetota > Actinomycetes > Kitasatosporales > Streptomycetaceae > Streptomyces > Streptomyces sp. NPDC058326. The sequence goes on from NZ_JBHVZO010000006.1 coordinate 120,609, forward strand.
GCGGCGACCCTGCTGCACGGGGAGGGACAGCGCCCGGTGTTCGACAGGGTCTTCGACCTGTACTTCCCGCTCGGGCAAACCAGAGCGGCGGAGGCGCACGCCCACGCCCCGGCGGATCTCGCCACGCTGCGCGAGCGGCTCGCGGAGGCCCTCACCGCCGGTGACGGCGCCGCCCTCGACCGGCTGGCCGCCGAGGCGGTCGACGGTTTCGGCGGCTTCGGCTCCGCCCCCGGCTCCGACGGCTGGTCCTCGTACCGGACGCTGTCCCGGCTGCGTCCGGAGACGCTGCTCGCCCGGGTGAGGGAGCGGCACGGGGCGGCCTTCGCCGCGGAGGACGCCGAGTTCACCGACCGGCTGCTCGACGACGAGATCCGGCGGCTCATCGAGGCGTTCCGCGAGCGGGTGCGGACCGAGGCACGGCGGCGCGTCGCCGAACGGCAGGGGCGGGACCCGGTCGCACGCCGGGCGGTCGCGGGGACGGCGGACCAGATGGACTTCCTCCTCGCCGGGCGAGCACAGCTGGACGAGCTGCGGCGCACGGTACGGCCGCTGGCGCGGAAGCTGGCCACCCGGCTCGCGGCCCGGCGGCGGCGGGCGGCGCGCGGGGAGATCGATCTGCGGCGGACGCTGCGCCGCTCGCTGTCGACCGGGGGTGTGCCGGTGCGCCCGGTCCTGCGGCGGCGCAGCCCCCGGCGGCCGGAGCTGGTCCTGCTCTGTGACGTCTCGGGGTCGGTGGCCGGTTTCGCGCAGTTCACGATGCTCCTTGTGCAGGCCTTGCACGACCAGTTCAGCCGGGTGCGGGTGTTCGCCTTCGTCAACCGGGTGGACGAGGTGACGAGGCTGATCGCCCGGGGTCCGGCGGACCCGGCGGGGCTCGGCGACCGGATCCTGGCCGAGGCGGAGCTGACGGGATGGCACGGGCAGAGCGACTACGGGACGGCGCTCGGCGAGTTCGCCGACCGGTACGCGGAGGCCGTCGGCCCGCGCACGGTGGTCTTCGTCCTCGGGGACGCGCGCACCAACGGCTCCGATCCGAACCTCGCGGCCCTGAAGCGGATCGCGGGCCGGGCCCGAAGGGTCCACTGGCTGAACCCCGAACAGCCCTCGCTGTGGGGCACGGGCGACTCGGTGGCCCCCGCCTACGCCAGTCTCGTCGAGATGCGCCCGTGCCGGAACGCCCGCCAGCTGGGTGCGCTGATCGGCCGCCTGCTGCCGGTCTGACGAGCGCCTGCGCACGTCGCACAGGGCCCGCTGCCGGGTTCGCCGTGCTGCGCGGCGTCGGGCCGAAGGCGCCGCGCGTGCTCGGTGAGGCGCTCGAAGAGAGCGGACCGGCCCCGGGGTGGCCGGGGTGTCGTACCGCCGCCGCTGGAAGGAGTTCCGGTCCCGGTTGTACGGCGGGCGGGCACTCGAACTAGCGTGGCCCCCATGGAACTCTTGGGAGAGATCTCGGCCGGCCGTCCGCTGCTCGTCCTCGCCGTCAAGGAGGAGGCGCAGTTCCTGGACACGGACCTGCCGGTGCTGCTGACCGGCATGGGCAAGGTGAACGCGGCGACCGCGCTCGCGACCGCCCTGGGCCGGGGCCCGCGCCCGTCCGGGATCGTGAATCTGGGGACGGCCGGGGCGCTGCGGAGCGGCTGGACCGGCACGCACGTCGTCGGCACCGTGGTCCAGCACGACCTCGACGGCGAGCTGCTCGCCACGCTGACCGGCGAGACGTACGGGGCGCCGCTGTCGCTGCCCGACGGCGGCGGTGTGGTCCTCGCCACGGGGGACGCGTTCATCTCTGACGAGGCCGCCCGGGCCCGGCTCGCGGAGCGGGCGCCGCTTGTCGACATGGAGGGGTACGCGCTCGCGGTGGCCGCGGAGCTCGCCGGGGTGCCGCTGCGCATCGTGAAGCACGTCAGCGACGAGGCCGGTGACGGTGCCGCGCGCACCTGGCGCGAGTCGGTCGCCGAGTGCGCGCGGGCGCTTGCCGACTGGGCGGAGGCGAACACCCCGTACCGCGGCTGAGAGGCCGGGGCCCCGCTCGGTCAGCGGTGCTGGAAGTGGACCTCCGGGTTCGCCGGTGACGGGCCGTCGAGCAACGGCCGCGCGGCTCCGCGCAGATGCCGGTCGAAGAAGGCGGCGACGTACGTCCGGGTGACGGCGACGGCCCTGTCGGTGGGCAGCTCGGGCTGGGGCAGACCGAAGTGCCGCGAGATCACGGGGCCGTCTGAGAAGGTGAAGTGCTCGGATCCGGCCACCGTGATCCAGCGCTTCCACCCGTCGAGCGCGGTCCACGTCCGGTCCCAGGTGGTGTCGGTCCCGCCGGGCAGATGCATGGCGTCGTGTGTCCCGAGCATCATGAAGGGGCGGCCCCGCAGGCCCTCCGCCGGAAGGTCCTCCCAGAAGGACCCGTCCATGTTGATCCCGGCGTCGACGCGCGGATCGGCCACCATCGCGGTGGCCGCGCTCGCCCCGCCGATGGAGTGCCCCGCCATGCCGATCCTGCGCGCGTCGACGACGTCGGCGTACCGCCAGGCGGGACGGGGACCGGTGAGGCGGTCGAGGACGTACCGCATGTCGGCGGCGCGGGTCGAGGTGACCACGCTGCCGTGCACCCCGCCCTCGCCGAGGGCGGTGCAGGCGACGCAGGTGAGGGTACGGCCGCCGGGAACGCTGATGCCGTACGACTCGTAGGCGTGGTCGACGGAGGCGACGACGTAGCCGCGGGAGGCGAGGTCCTCGGCCAGGTGGGTGAGCGTCCAGCGGGAGACGCCGAAGCCGGGCGAGAGCAGCACGAGGGGGTGGCGGCCCGGTGCGGGCCGGGCATCGGGCCTGCTGTGGGTGCGCGTCCGGGCGAGTACGTCGCCGGGGACGGCGGGCCCGAGCTGTCCGGCGAGCAGCCGCGCCTCCTCCCGGGTGGCGTACGGGGCGGGGCGCCCGCCGCCGGGGCGCGCGGCCGGATAGTGGAGCGTGACCATCAGTTCGCGGCCGTCGGCGCTCGGGACCCAGGGGTCGGTTCGGGACCGGTCGACGAGCGGCAGGACGGTGCTGCCGAGCGCGTACGGTCCGGTGGGCGCGGGGAGCACGGCCCGCGTGAGGCCCGGCGCGGGTGCGGCGGCCGTCGACGGGGCCGCGCCCGGGGCCGGGGCGGTGAAGGGGGCCGAGGCCGTGGCGGTGGCCGCCGTGGCGAGGGTGCCGGGTAACGCGAGGGAACAGGCGAGAAGAGCGGCAGCGGCCGTCCTGGTGCATCGGTTCATGGGGTGCACGCTAGGGACTTGGGACGGGTCGGCGCGTCCTGCTGTGGGCTCATGCCGCGTCAGACCGGGGGCTGACGCGGGTCGGTGACGGAAGGCGTGGCACGGGAGGAATGCTGACGGGGGCGGGGACCGGGCGCGACCGCGGAGGGGTGCGCGAGCCGTGCGGCGCGCGTATCCCTCCGCGGTACGACCTGGCGGCGGTCAGCCGAGCGGCAGCTCCAGGAACGAGGGCTCGCCCGCCGGGGAGCCGATGACGGTCTGCGTCCAGGTGACGGACGCGTCGCCGTACAGCGGGTCCTTGCTGTCGACGACCAGCATCAGGCGGTGGCCTGCGGCGATGTCGTAAGCGGCCGCCTGGAGCTTCCAGGTGACGGTCCTGTCCTGATCGGGCGTCAGGCCGTACACGTTGAGCGGTTCGTGGCTGATGATGCGGGCCGTGTCGTCCCCGGCGACGTCCAGGAGGTGGGCGTACAGGCTTGCCGAGGTGGCGGTGGAGCGGACCGTGAGGCGAAGCCGCGGGATGCCGCGGACACGGCGGCCGGCGGGCCCGCCGTCGGACGGGACGAGCGGATCCGTCGTCCACGCGACCGCGTGCCGGCGGTCGATCTTGCGGGTGTCGTAGATCTTGGGGTTGCCCGCCCACTCCGCCTGGCCGGTCTTCAGGAGGGCGTCCATGGCGGTGGCCTCGGTGTCCACGCCCGCGAGGAACGCGCGCCGCCAGCCGGTCCCCTCCGCCCCTGGCGCTCCCCCTCCGAGGGGATGGAGGCGGCCGTCGGTGCCGCCCGCGCCGTCGCCGGTGAGGCCGAACACCTCGGTGGACCGCGTGACCTCGCTCCAGTCGGTGCTGGTCTCCCGGCGGGCGGGCGTGACGATCCGGTTCTCTCCCGTCGGCTCTCCGGTCTCCGGGTCCAGGACCGGCTCCGTCACATAGGTGAACATCACCTGGTTGCAGACCTTCGGCCAGTCCTCCACGCCGTTGCGCTCGCCCTTGAGGTGGTGGTCGAGCCAGGCGTACGCCTCCGCCATGGGGAGGTCGGCCTCGCCGGGTGTCGCGGGCGGACCGATGAGCGAGGGACCCTCGGGTGCGGCGTGGTCGCCGATCCACAGGTTGAGCCGCTTGGGGACCTCCAGGCCGTTGAAGGTCTCCAGGGTCTGGTTGACCGCGAAGAGGCTCTCGTGCCAGGTGTGGGAGAAGAAGGTCGGCGTGCCGTTCTCGTTGGTCAGGTGGAGGTACGACTCGGGGGCCCGCAGCCGGCCCCAGTCGACGACGGTGTCGAGGTTCCGGTCGGCCTGGAAGTCGGCGAGGATCCGTTGGTTGTCCTCGTCGAACTTGCTCTCCACGGACCCGCCGGTGAGGGCGAGAAGGGCCTTCACGGCCGCGAGGTGGCGGGTCTCGTGGTCGTAGAGACTGGTCGCCAGGTTGCCCCAGGTGCTGAGGGCGACGACGGCGGCGACCCGGTCGTCGTGGGCGGCGACGAGCTGGCTGATGCCGGAGCCGTACGACTCGCCCATGAAGCCGATGGCGCTCGGGGCGAAGTGGTCGACGGCGAAGTCGATGACGGCGGAGCCGTCGGCCCAGTCGTGGGGTCCGGCGACGTCGACGAGGCCTCCGGAGGTGGACGGCAGTCCGGGGACGCCGAGGCCCCGGGGGGTGTAGGCGAGGACGTGGTAGCCCTTGTGGGCGAGGACGAGGTACGACCAGAGGAACAACGGCCAGCCGAAGGGGGTCCAGCCCGCCGGGACGACGACGAGCGGGTGCGGGCCCGGGCCGAGCTGCCGCAGGCTGAAGGCGGAGAGCCGGACGTCCTCCGTCGCGCCTTCGACACGGTGGTACGCGGGCAGGGCCAGGCCTCGTACCTCCCTGACGAACGCGGCGAGTTCGGCCGGGAGCAGCGTGTCGGCACTGTCGGTGCCGTCCGCACCGCCGGTGCCGTCGGTGCCGTCCGCGTCGTCGGGCGGGCCTCCCAGGAGCGCGTTGGCGAGTGTCTGGCCGAGCCGTACGGCACCCGGATCCACCGTTCCGTCTGCGGCCCAGAGGCCGCGTCCCGTGATCCGGGCGGTCTCGGCGGCGGTGAGGCCCACCCTGACGTCCGGGAAGCCGGGGAAGTGTTCGGACGAGCCGGCGCTGAAGGGGTTCTCCTGGGGCACGTGCACCCGTTCCTCTCGACTGGACTGGTGACCGTCCGCGCGACGCGGACGGTCGCAAGCCTCACCTATGCGGGCGGGAGCGGCCAGAGCGCGCGAACAGCGCACGGATCACCCAACCCGTAAGGAACGACACAAGCCGCCCCGAAGCCGATGTTTGGTGACCGCGGAGGGGTCGCGTCAGCGCCGACGGGTCCGGTCAGCGGGGTCCGGGCGGGCACACCACGAGCAGGGCGGCGACGTCGTCGTCGACGCCGTCGGCGCCGTAGCGGGCGAGGTCCTTGTGGAGGAGTTCCGGCAGTTCCTCGGCCGGTTCCCGTGCCCACCCGCGCAGGCGGAGTTCGAGCGGGTAGAAGGTGCCGGTCCTGTCGCGGGTCTCGCTCACGCCGTCGGTGTAGAGGAGCAGCCGGTCCCCCGGGCCGAAGGGGACCTCCTCGACGCGGTGCCGGGAGTCGGCGAGGCCCGCCAGATTGACGGGCAGTGAGGGGTCGCCGAAGTGCACGCACTCGACCTCGGCGCCGCGCTGGAGCAGCGGTGCGGGGTGGCCGCAGCTGAGGAGCCGTGCGACGTCCTGGCCGTCGGGGAGTTCGACGAGGACGACGGTGGCGAAGCGTTCGGCGGCGTCCGAGTCCGGGTCCCAGGCGCCGTAGCGGGCAAGGCCCTCGTCGAGCTGGTCGGCGAGGGCCGCCAGATCGGGGGCGTCGCTGACGGCGGCGCGGAAGGAGCCGAGCAGCACGGAGGCGGTCTCGACGGCGCCGAGGCCCTTGCCCTGCACGTCGCCGAGCATGATCCGCACCGCGCCCGGGACCCTTACGGCCTCGTAGAAGTCGCCGCCGATCCTGGCCTTGGCCGCGGCGGCGACGTACAGCAGGTGCAGGTCGAAGCGGCCGAGGCGGGCGGGGAGCGGGCGCAGCACGACGCGCTGCACCACCTCCGCGACGGCGGTGAGTTCCCGCAGGTCCTGCTCGTAGCGGGTGCGGACCCGGCTGACCCACGCCGCGGCCGCGGTGACGACCGCGAGCACGGTCTCGCTCGAGGCGAGTTCGGCGGTGAGGGTGTCCCCCCTGAGGAGGCTGAGCAGCATGCGCGCGGCCATGGCGAGCAGCCCGATGCCGACGGTCCCGCGCACGCTCCAGGTGACGGCGGCGAGCGCGGGCGCGGCGACGAGGAGCCGGTCGAAACGCTCCCGGTCCGGGGTGATCACATCGGCGAGGAAGGCGAGCCCCAGGGCCAGGAAGGGCAGTGCGCGACCGAGGTTGAACTGGGTGCGCGTCGCTGTGCCGGGGCGGCCCCGGTGGCCTGCGGGCATCTCATGATCGTACGCAGGAGCGACGTCCGGGCCGGGGTGACGGCGGCCCCGGGCGTGTCCCCCGCCGGTCCGTTTCGCCGGCGGGAAGGGCGAGCGCGGCCGGGAGGGCGAGCGCGGCGATCACGGCGAGGGCCGGGAGGGCGGCGCCCTCGGCCGGGACGAATCCGCCGCGCGGGACGAGGGCGAGCAGGAGGGTCGCGACGGCGACGCCGAGCGCGGGTCCCACGTTCATCGCGGTCTGCTGGAGACCTCCGGCGACTCCGGCGTGGGCCTCGGGGGCCCGGTGCACGACGACCGAGGTCGCCGTGACCATCAGGACGACGAACCCGGCGCCGAGCAGGGCGGCGGCGGCGCCGACGGAGGCCGGGCCGGCCGTCGCGCCGAACCGGGAGAGGAGCAGGACGCCGAGCGTGAGCAGGGCGGCGCCCGCGGTCGCCGTACGCCGGGGGCCGAACCGCCGCTGGAGCGGTGCGCAGACGGGCGCGCCGAGCACCATGAGGACGGCGAGCGGCAGGACGCGCAGGGCGCAGTCGAGGGGGTCGAGCCCCTGGACGTCCTGGAGGAAGTACGTCGCCACGAAGAGCGAGCCGAAGAGGGCGGCGGAGGCGGCGAGAAGGACGGCGAGGCCGGCGACGACGGGGCCGCTCCTGAGCAGTTCCGGCGGCAGCAGGGGGCGGGCGGCGCGGCGTTCGTGCCGGAAGAGGGCCACCCCCGCGACACCGGCGCCGGCGAGCGCGCCGGCCGTCATGCCTCCGGGCCGGGACGCTTCCACGAGCCCGTGGACGAGCAGACCGAGCGCGACGGCGAGCAGCAGGGCACCGAAGGGATCGAGCGCGGCGAGTCCGGACCCGCGCTCGACGTGCGGGTCCCGGTGCCGGGCCGGGGACGGTTCCGCGTGGCGTTCGGTGGCCGGCTCGCCGCCGGTGAGGGCGAGGAGTCCGATCGCGAGGGTCGGGGGTACGCCGATGAGGAAGACCGAGCGCCAGCCGTACGCGGAGACCAGGGCGCCGCCGACGAGCGGTCCCGCGGCGGCGGCGAGGCCGATCGCGGCGGTGCGTACGGCGATCGGCGTCCCGAGCCGCTCCGGCGGGAACGCGGTCCTGAGCATGCCGAGGGTGGCGGGTTGCAGGAGCGCTCCGCACACTCCCTGGAGCACGCGCAGCAGGATCACGGTGCCGATGCCGGGCGCCAGCGCGATGCCCGTGGAGGCTGCCGCGAAGCCGAGAGCGCCGACGGCGAAGACCCGGCGGTGGCCGTAACGGTCGCCGAGCCGGCCGGCGAAGACCAGAAGGCTCGCGACGGCCACGAGATAGCCGGTGCTCGTCCACTGGACCTGCTCGACGCCGGCGTGCAGATCGCGCTGGAGCGCCGGCTGGGCGACGGTGAGGACGGTGCCGTCGAGGGCGACCACGGCGGCGCCGACGACACTGCACGCGAGGACGGGAGCGCGACGCGGGCTCACGTGACCGGCTCCTTGGGGCCGAGGTGGGCGTCGAGGGCCGCGGCCAGCAGGGGCGCCGGGTCGTCGCCGCCGGTCGCGAGTCGCAGGCTGCCCCAGTGCCAGAGCTGGGCGATGCCGTGGAGGTTGGCCCAGAGCGCGCCCGCGACGACGAGGGGGTCGGTGCCGGGGCGGACCTGGGCGACGAGTCCGGTGAGGCGGGCGAACAGCGGCAGACTCGTCTCGCGCAGCCCCAAACGGCCGCTCTCCAGGAGATCGTGGCGGAACATCAGCTCGTACATGCCGCGCCGGGTGCCCGCGTAGTCGAGGTAGAGGCGGGCGAGGAGCGCGATCCGTTCGCGTGGTGCGGCGGTCTCCCGGTCCTCGGCGGCGACGCGGGCGGACAGTTCGGCGAAGCCCTGGCGGGCGATGGCCGACAGAAGGTCGAGGTGGGTCGGGAAGTGGCGGCGGGGGGCTCCGTGGGAGACACCGGCGCGGCGGGCGATCTCGCGCAGTGAGAGGGCCTGGGCGCCTTCGGCGTCCACGAGTTCGACGCCGGCCTCGACGAGCCGCGCCCGCAGCCCGCCACCGTGCAGGTCACGCTCACCGTCACGGTCACCGTCACGCTCACCGTCACGGTCACCGTCACGCTCACCGTCACGGTCACTCCGGCGGCCACCGCCATGGTCACCCTCAAGGTCAACTTCAGGGTCGCCGTGCCGGCCGCGCTCACCGTCGTACTTCTCGGGCTGCTGATCCATGAACACTGTCTACCAAGATCGAGTAGACACTGTCTACTCACTCCCGCGCCCCTGTCGGTTACACTGAGGGACAGCGAAGGGGAGTAGCCCCGCAAACCGGTCGTCGACACACTGGAACCCCCGGGTTCCCGGTGACCGGGTCCGCGTTCCGCGCGGACGGGCGAGACCTTCGGCCAGGCATCAGCCGCGTCCACGCCTCCGTGGGCGTGGTCCGTCATGCCGGGCCGAGTGGTCCTCCCGTCGCCCACCGAGGCGCCGTGCCGAGTCCACGGGCCCGGATCGAGCAGAGAGCCCCGGTATGCACCTCGACCCCTTGGCGATCCTCACCGCCTTCGGGCTGATCTTCCTCGCCGAGCTTCCCGACAAGACGATGTTCGCGTCCCTCGCCATGGGCACGCGCATGCGTCCGCTGTACGTGTGGTTCGGCACCTCGACCGCCTTCCTGGCCCATGTCGCCATCGCCGTGGGGGCCGGCAGCCTGCTCGGGCTGCTCCCCGGCTGGTCCGTGAAGCTGGCCTCGGCCCTGATGTTCGGCTTCGGCGCCTACATGCTGCTGCGCGGCGGGGGCGACGACGACGAGGCCGACGAGGGCGGACGGACGGTCACCGGCTTCTGGCCCGTCTTCTCGACCGCCTTCATGGCCGTCTTCATCAGCGAGTGGGGGGACCTCACGCAGATCACCACCGCCAACCTGGCCGCCACGAACGGCACCTGGTCGACGGCGATCGGCTCCCTCGCCGCCCTGATGAGCGTCTCCGCCCTCGCCCTGGTCGCGGGCCGCTTCATCGCGAAGCGCGTACCGCTCAAGACCGTGCAGCGCATCGGCGGCGTCTGCATGGCCGCGCTCGCGATCTGGTCCCTGACGGAGGTCTTCACCGGCTGACCCCGGCCGTCCCCGCGAACGGTGCGCGCCCCCGCCCTCTCCGGCGGGGGCGTGCGCCGTTCCGGGCGGGATCCCCGCCCCACCAGGGGTCCCGCCCCCGCTTGATCAAGCAGTGAAGCGCTGATTCACTCCTTCCATGCCCTACCGCCGCACCCCCGCCGTCCAGGCCCGCCTCGACGCCCAGCGCGCCTCCGTCGTGGACGCCGCCAGGGAACTGCTCGCCGAGCAGGGCTACGCGGGATGCACGGTGGCTGCCGTCGCCGCCCGGGCCGGAATCGCCACGGGCAGCGTGTACCGCCACTTCCCCAGCAAGGCCGAGCTCTCCGTGGAGCTCTTCAGGACGATGGTGAGCCGGGAGGTCGCGGCCGTCTCCGAGGCGGCGGGGGACCCCGGGCACCGTTCGGCCGCCGAGCGCGTGGTGGCCGTCGTCGAGACCTTCGCGCTACGGGCCCTGAAATCGCCGCGCCTCGCGTACGCGCTGCTCGCCGAGCCGGTCGACCCGGCCGTGGACGCCGAACGGCTCGTCTTCCGGCGCGCGTTCCGGGACGTGTTCGCCGCGCGTGTCGAGGAGGGCGTCCGCTCCGGCGAGCTGCCGCCGCAGGACCCGGTCCTGACGGCCTCGGCGCTCGTCGGCGCGGGCGCGGAGGCGCTCGTGGGCCCGCTGGCGGAGGGGACCGTCGGGCCCGGCACCGTACCCGCGCTCGTCGCCTTCACCCTGCGTGCCCTGGGAGCCCCCGGAGCCGGCCACCCCTGAGGTCACCCGCCCGGCACCGCGCCCGACCGGTCACGACGTCGCCGCGGGACCCGCACTCGTCACCCGCGTGCCGGGCAACCGGCCGCATGGCGTCGGCCACGCAGGCGACCTCCCGGCCGGGGCTCCCGCCGCGCCGGGACGACGTGCCGTCATGGTCGTCCGGCGCCCCACTTCCCGGGGCCCTGACCCGCCAAGGAGACGTCCATGTTCCGACTCCCCCGCCTGGCCGCCACGGCCACGGCCGCCGTCGCCCTCACCGTGTTCGTATCGGGCCCCACAGCGGCCGGCGAGCCGACCGTGCGGGATCCGCGCGTCGTCGCCCGCTTCGACTTCGCGCTCGGACAGACCCCGGAGAACATCGTCCTCGGACCCGACGGCTCCGCGATCCTGACCTTGTCCTTCGCCCGGCAGGTCGTCCAGGTCGACAGACACGGGAACAAGCGGACCCTCGCGGAGCTGCCCGCCGTGGCGGACCCGAACACCCCCGTCATCGGCGCCGCCGCCGCGATGGGCATCGCACGCTCTCACGACGGCACCCTCTACGTCGCCTACGCCACCGGTACGAGCGAGACCGGCATCTGGCGCGTCGAGCCCGACGGCAGCGCCCCCGTCCAGATCGTCGAGCTGCCGGCCGACGGGTTCCCCAACAGCATCGCCCTCGACGAGGAATGCGGGGTGCTCTACGTCGCCGACTCGGTACGAGGAACCGTGTGGCGCGCCCCTCAGCACGGAGGGGCCCCGACGGCCTGGGCCACGGGAACCGCGCTCCGGCCGCTGCCCGCACCCGACGGCTTCGGCGTCGGGGCCAACGGCCTCAAGGTCCACAACGGCGCCGTGTGGGTGTCCAACACCGACCGCAAGACGCTGCTGCGCGTTCCCGTCCGCGCCGACGAGAGCGCGGGGGCGATCGAGACCAGGGCGACGGGGCTCGACTGGATCGACGACTTCGCCTTCACCGGGCACGGCGACACCGTCCTCGCCGCGCTGATCATGGACAGCAAGCTCGCCCTCGTACGCCCGGACGGCACGCACAAGACCGTCCTCACCGCTCAGGACGGCCTCTCCAACCCGACTTCCGTGGCGGTGCGCGGCAACACCGTCCACGTCCCGAGCGCCTCGTACTTCACCGAGGTGAAGGACCCGAACCTCCTCCGCGCCACGCTTCAGGGGCACAGCGGCCAGGGCGCGTCCTGACCTGGGCGATCCCCTGGGTTCGCCTGCTCACCGGGGCGCCGGGTCCAGCCAGGGCCGGCGCCCCGGTCCGGTCGGGTGCGTGCCCGTGGCGCCCATGACCACCGAGTAGAGGCTGGTCTCGGCGGCGATGAAGAGCCGGTTGCGCTTGGCCCCGCCCCAGGAGATGTTCGCGACCGCCTCGGGGACGACGAGCCGCCCGATCAGGGTGCCGTCGGGGTCGTAGCAGTGCACCCCGTCGTTCATCGCGGCGGCCCACAGCCGGCCGGCGTCGTCGAAGCGGAGGTTGTCGAAGCGGGCCTCCTCCCGGGCCGCCGCGTCGGCGAAGACCTTGCCCTCGGACAGCGTGCCGTCGTCGCGTACGTCGAAGACCCGGATGAACCCCGCCCTGGTGTCGGAGACGAACAGCTGCTGCTCGTCGTGCGAGAAGACAAGACCGTTCGGCGCGCCGAAGCAGTCGGCGACCAGGCGCACCTCGCCGGTGGCCGGGTCGACGCGGTAGACGTTGTTGGAGCCGATCTCGCTCTCCGCGCGATAGCCCTCGTAGTCGCTGGTGATGCCGAAGTCAGGGTCGGAGAACCAGATCGACCCGTCGGACCTGACCGCCGCGTCGTTCGGGCTGTTGAGGCGCTTGCCGTTCCACCGGTCCGCGAGGACGGTGACGGTTCCGTCGTGTTCGGTGCGGGTGACACGGCGGTTGCCCTGCTCGCAGGTGATCAGTCGGCCCTGGCGGTCGAGGGTGTTGCCGTTGGTGTGCCCGGCGGAGCGGCGGAAGACGCTGACGGCGCCCGTCTCCTCGTCCCACCGCAGCATCCGGTCGTTGGGGATGTCGCTCCAGATCAGCTGGCGCCAGGCGGGCACGTAGATCGGCCCCTCGGCCCAGCGGCAGCCGGTGTACAGGACTTCCAGCGCCTCGTCGCCGTTCATGCACCGTCCGGTGCGGAACCGTTCGTCGAACATCTCGTACAGCCCGGGACCCTCGCCGGTCATGGGAGTCCGCCTTCCTGGAAGCGTCGATTGCCGAACCTCATCCTGTCTGCGATGAAGATTGCAGGATGCAGTACGGTCAACGCAAGGACACTTCGAACGGAGAGTTGTGGACCACACCGACCGAGCCCTGCTGGCCCTGCTCCAGGAGGACGCCACCCAGTCCTACGCCGCGCTCGGGCAGGCCGTCGGCCTGTCCGCCGGCGCCGCCCACGAGCGCGTGCGCAAGCTGCGGGAGCGGGGCGTGATCCGGCGTACCACCGTGGAGGTGGACCCGGCCGCGGTGGGAAGCGCGGTCCTCGCCTACGTGATGGTGGACTCGACGTCCTGGATGGGCGACGCGGCGGAGGCCTTCGCCGCGCTCCCGGAGATCCTGGAGGCCCACGTCATCGCCGGCAGCGCCTCGGTCCTCGTGAAGGTGAGGACCGCGACCACCGAGCAGTTGCAGGACGTGCTGCGCCGGATCTACGCGATCGACGGGGTGAGCGGCACCCAGGCCACGGTGGTCCTCGAGACGTTCTTCGAGCGGCCGCTCTCCCCGCGAGCCGCCGACCGGGCGTGAGGCCCCCTCGCCGATGCCGAGGCGGGCGCGCGCTTCGGATGGGAGCCTGGTGGGGCAGGTGTCCCGTGACCGCGGCTCCGGCCGGAGCGAGAGGGAGTCCCCGTTGCGCAGCGACGCGATCCACGACGAACTGGACCGGCGGGCGGCCGGGGTGGCGGAGCGGGTGGTGGCCTGGCGGCGCCATCTGCACCGGCATCCGGAACTGTCCAACCGTGAGGTCAACACCGCCCGCCTGGTGGCGGAGTGGCTGCGCGCCCTCGGTCTCGACGAGGTCCGCACGGGCATCGCCGGGCACGGGGTCGTCGGCGTCCTGCGCGGCGGGGAGCCGGGTGAGCGGGTCGTGGCACTGCGGGCGGACATGGACGCGCTGCCGGTGAAGGACCTGTGCGGGGCGGAGTTCGCGTCCGAGGTGGTCGACGCCGGCTATCCGGGCGGCCCGTTCCCCGTCTCGCACGCCTGTGGGCACGACTGCCACACGGCGGCGCTCCTTGGCGCGGCGACGGTGCTCGCGGGGGTCCGCGAGCGGCTTCCGGGCACCGTGCTCTTCGTCTTCCAGCCCGCGGAGGAGGGCCCTCCGGTGACCGAGGAGGGCGGGGCCCTGGCGATGGTCGAGGCGGGTGCCTTCGCCGACCCCGTACCGACGATGGCGTTCGGTCTGCATGTGACGCCCCATCCGAAGGGGTACGTGGGGTACCGGATCGGCATTCAGTACGGTGCCTCCACCCTCGTCCGTATCGTCGTCACCGGCGAGCAGACCCACGGCTCCACCCCCTGGGAGGGCATCGATCCGATGCCGGCCGTGGGGGCGGTCCTGACGGGCATCGGCCAGCTGTACCGGCAGGTCTCGGCCTTCGATCCGGTCACGGTGTCCATCGGGCACGTCGAGGACGTCGGCCGCTTCAACATCGTGGGGCAGACGGTGACGCTGTGGGGCACGGTCCGCTGCGCCGTGGAGTCCGACATGGCGAGGGTCCAGCGGCGGCTCACGACGCTCGCGGAGCACTCGGCGGCGTACGGGGCGACGGCCTCGGTGGAGTACCTGCAGTCCGTGCCGCCCGTGCACAACAGCGGTCCGTGGGTCGAGGCGGGGCTGCCCACGTTCCGGCGGGTGGTGGGCGAGGAGCGGGTGGTGGAGACGGGAGGGACGCTCGGGTACGACGACGTCTCCGAGTTCGTGAGCCGGTTCGGCGGCCTGTACGTGATGCTGGGCGTCCAGGACTCGACGCTCGACGCGTCCGGGCGCCCGGTTCCCGTGCCCGGCGGGCGCGGCCTTGTGACCAACCACAACCCTCGCTTCTACGCGGACGACGACACCCTCGTCACCGGCGTCCGGCTCCACGCGCACGTGGCGTACGACCATCTGACGGGGGCGCTCGTCCCGCGTGACGGCGGCTGACCGGTCGCGCGTCAGGCCCGCTGGGTGCCGACCGACGTCACGAAGGCCCTGAGCAGGCCGGAGTCGGCGGCGGTGGCCCGGACGAGGCCGTATTCGAGGGGCGGGGCGTCCCGCAGGGGGACATAGGCGACACCGGGGCGGGGGTGGTAGCGGGCGCCGCGCGCCGCCCCCGGGGCGGCTCCCCGGCCGGCCGAGACGTGCGACAGGACCTCCTGCCAGGTCGAGGCGACCGGGCCGCGCTCGACGGGTGCTCCGGAGGGGGTGTGCCGGGGGTAGTGGTGATCGACCCAGCGGCGGGAGTTCGCTCCGCCGGTGGTGATCAGGGGCAGGTCGGCGAGATCGTCGAGGCGGAGTGACGGGCGGCGGGCCAGGGGGTGGGCGGCGGGCAGCAGCAGGACCCGGTCGTCGCGGACGACGACGGGGCCGGTGGTGAGTTCCGGCTCGTCCACGGGGAAGGCGGCGAGCTGGACGTCGAGTGCGCCGTCCAGGAGGGGCCGGACCCCGCCGTCGAGGGGGACCTCGTGGAGGGTGATCTCGCAGCCGGGGTGCCGGGCGAGGAAGGCGTCGGCGGCGGCCGCGAGCAGTTCGCCGCCCCAGGGGGTGCCGAAGCCGGTACGCAGCCGGCCGTGGAGTCCCCGGCCGGCCTCGGTGGCGCGTTCCACGGCGGCGCGGAGCTGCCGGTGGACGGGCAGGACCTCGTACAGGCGGAGGCCGACCGGAGTGAGCCGGACACTGCGGCTGGTGCGGGCGAAGAGCGGGGTGCCGACGCGGCGCTCCAGCTTCCTGACGGTCTGGCTGACCCGGCCGGTGGAGACGCCGAGGCGCTCGCCGGTGCGACCGAAGTGGAGCTCCTCGGCGAGCGTGAGGAACGTCTCCAGTTCGTAGCGTTCGAGCATCTTCCCCCCTCGTGATCGTTGAGCGTGGCTCAACGCCGCTTTCATGATGACACCTTGATCCGCCGTCCCGCGGCGAGGAGCCTGGAGCCGTCAGCCTCCCCCGTGCGGAAGAGAGTCCGTGGAACCGAGTCCCCGATCCGCCCCCGGTGCCGCCCGGCCCGTGAACGTCCCGCTGTTCGCCGTGGCCGGGGCGGTCACCGTGGCCAACATCTACTTCCCGCAGCCGCTGCTCGCCGCCGTGGCCCGTGGGCTCGACGTCTCGGACCGGACGGCGGGTCTGGTCGCCTCGGCGGCCCAGATCGGTTACGCGCTCGGCATCCTGCTGCTCGTGCCGCTGGCCGACACCGCGCGCCTGCGCCGCCTCACCTCGGTGCTGCTCGCCGTCACGACCGTCGCGCTGCTCGTCGCGGCGGCGGCTCCCGATGTGCTCACGCTGACGCTCGCGACCCTCGCGCTCTCCACCACGACGGTGCTGCCGCAGATCCTCACGCCGGTGGCGGCGGTCCTCGCGGGACCCGGACGGCAGGGCAGGGTCGTCGGCCTGGTGGGACTCGGGCTCACCCTGGGCGCCACCCTCTCCCGTACGGTCTCGGGGGCCGTCACCGACGCGAGCGGCAGCTGGCGGGTGGCGTACCTGGTGGCGGCCGCGGCCACGGCGGCCCTGCTGTGCGTCCTGCCCCGCCGGCTGCCCGAGCGGCTCGGGGTGCCCGGTCGGGGCTCGTACGCGGGGCTCCTCGCGGGGCTGCCCCGGCTCCTCGCCGTCCACCGGGAGCTGCGGGTCTCGGCGCTGCTCGGGGCCTGCGTCTTCGCCGCCTTCAGCGTGTTCTGGGCGGTGCTCGCCTTCCATCTGGCGGCCCCGCCGCTGGGATACGGGCCCGGGGCCGCCGGGTTCTTCGGGGCGCTGACGCTGCCCGCCGCGCTGCTCTCGGCGTCGGCCGGATCGCTCACCGACCGGTACGGGGCACGGGCCGTGAGCTCCGGAGGACTGCTGATCGCGGGGCTCGGCCTCGGCGCGGCGGGCCTCGCCCCGTACTCCCCCACGGCGCTGGTCGCCGGGGCGAACCTGCTGGTCCTCGGGGTCAGCTGCTGCCAGGTGGCCAACCAGGCGCGGATCTTCGGCATCGGCCGGACGGTGGCGGCCCGGGTCAACACGGTGTTCATGCTGGCCACCTTCGGCGGCGGCGCGCTGGGGTCTCTCGCCGGGGCCTGGCTGTACGCCGCGTACGGCTGGCAGGCCGCCCTGCTCGCCGCCGGGGCGTCCGTCGCCGCCGGGGGGCTCGTGGTGGCGCGCTCCGCACGACCGGCGGCCCCGAGTTGCGTACCGGACGTCACACGGGAGGCTGGGGGTATCCGCCCGCGCACCCCGCAGGGAGAGACATGAAGCAGGACCTCACCGCCCTCGCCGACGAGCATCTGGCCGCGGCCCGCACCGCGCCGCACGGGCGCAGCGCCCATCTGCTGATGCATGACGGAGTGCTGCGGCAGACCGTCATCGCCCTCACCTCGGGCACGTCCCTCGACGAGCACAACGCGCCGCCGGCCGCGAGCCTCCAGGTGCTCAGGGGCCGGGTGAACCTGACGGCGGCCGGCTGGGCGGAGGAGCTTCCCTCGGGCACGCTGCGGATGATCCCCAAGGAGCGGCACGGGCTCACCGCCCTGGAGGACGCGGTGGTGCTCCTGACGGCGGTGAACGACTGACGGCGTCGCCGCGCCGCGCCTCACCCGGTCGCGTCGAGGTCCTCGGCGTAGTGCTCGATGGCCCGGCGGTACGTGCGCACGGACGGGTCCTCGCTGGTGGCGGCGAGCAGCCGGAGCAGCAGCCGGACCGACTCGTGGTGGCGGCCCGTGTTGTAGAGGGCCATCGCGAGGAAGGCGCGCAGTGAACCGTCCCGCGGGAACTCCTCGACCGCGCCGGTGAGGAGGGCGACGGCCTCCTCGCGGCGCCCGAGGACCCGGTAGGTGCTGCCGAGCCCGAGGAGCGCCCCGCGCCGGTCCTCCGGGCCGAGCCCCGTCCCCGCGAGGGCGCGTTCGTAGTACGGCACCGCCTCCGCCTCCCGGCCGAGGACGTCATGCGCCCAGGCCGTCTGGTACGCGACGGGGGCGTCGTCCGGATGGCGGGCGGCGAGTGCGACGAGCCGCTCGCGGGCCTCCTCCGTGCGGCCCCGTTCGCGCAGCGCCACCGCCTCGGCCAGGAGGACGTCCTTCTTCTCGTGGTGGTCCATGGAGGCATCCTCGCAGCTCGCCGCCACCGGCCCTGCGGCGGCTGCCAGGTGACGGGCCGCCATACCGGGCGGGCCCGATTGTGGCGTCCTCGCCCATGGAGGAAGCCTCCCCCCGCCCATAGCCTCCCGGCCGACCCTCCGTCAGGAACCAGCCATCCGGGAGTTCCCATGCGTCCACCCCGCCCCGCCCGCCGCCACGGACCACGCCGGTTCGCGGCGCTGCTGCTCTGCGCAGCCGCGGCCATCCTCCCGACCGCGACCCCCGCCGGGGCCGCCGCTCCCCCGCCCGTGCCGGGCACGCTCCAGGCGTACGCCGTCGACTCCGTGTTCAGTGCGGGCGTGTCGTCCGGCGGCTACATGGCCACTCAGTTGCACGTGGCGTACTCGGGCACGTTCGAGGGCTCCGCCGTGTTCGCCTCGGGGCCGTACGACTGCGCACGCGGGCAGCTCGCCACCGCGCTGAACGCTTGTATGGACACGACGCAGAACCTCCAGCTCGCCGCACTGGAGCAGACCACCCGGGACCGGTCGGCGCAGGGCCAGATCGACCCGGTGGAGAACCTGTCGGGCGACCCGGTGTACGTCTTCGGCGGCTCGGGCGACTCGACGGTGAAACGGCCGGTGGTGGACGCGCTCGCCGACTACTACGGCCGTTTCGGCGCCCGCGTCCAGTACGACCGGTCGACGGCGGCCGGGCACGCCTGGATCACTCCTCTCGGCCCCAACTCCTGCACGGTGACGCGGAGTCCCTATCTGAACGACTGCGGAATCGACGCGGAGGGCGCACTCCTCGGCCACCTCTTCGGCTCGGTCGCGGCGCCCGGGTCCGGCACGGGCGGCTCGCTGATCCGTTTCGACCAGAACGCGTACGCGCCGGGCGGTTCGGCGTCGGCGCTCTCGATGGGCGGGGAGGGCTTCGCGTACGTGCCCGCGTCCTGCGCGGAGGGGGCGCGCTGCCGACTGCTCGTGGCGTTGCACGGCTGCAAGCAGGGGTACACGTACCAGGGATTCGGGACCCGGTTCGTGGAGAACGCGTACCTGAACGAGTACGCCGACACCAACGACATGATCGTGCTGTATCCGCAGGCGGCGCCCACCCCGACCCTGGAGAACCCGAACGGCTGCTGGAACTGGTGGGGCTACCTGGGTGACACGGCGTACGCGCGGCACGGCGGCAAGCAGATCGAGGCGGTCATGGGCATGGTGCGGGCTCTGCGCGGCACGGGCACGCCGCCGCCCGCTTCTCACCGGACGGTGCTGTGACGCTGACGGTCGAGTACCGGTAGAGGAGTGGGCGGGGCCGGCGAAGGCGGGGCGGGGCGGGCCGGACCTCGCCCGCCCCGCCCCGCTTCAGTTCCCGGCGGTGACCAGGACGAGTGGGGTGCCGGCGCAGGGCAGCAGACACAGCCCGTCCGTCTGCCGCCCGGTCGGCGGCCCCGCGAGGACGGCGCCGAGGTCGGGCCCCTTCATGAGCGATCCGACGAGGTGGGCCGGGTCGGTGGAGGCGGCGACCCGGCCGCGCGCGTTGACGAGCCGGGCGGGCCCGGGCAGCCGCTGGAGCACGGGGAGCACCGCCGCCTCGAAATGGCGGAGGTAGACGTCGGCGGCGGCCACCCCCACGAAGCGGCCGTCGCACACGACGGGGGCGGAGAGCGTCAGGCTGTACTCGTCGGAGCAGAGGTAGTCCACGTACGGCCCGGCAGTGGGCCACGCGACCTTCTGCATCGTCGTGGTGTTCAACAACGTGGTGACCCGGCTGCGCCGCCTTCCCGGCTCCTACGAGGAGGCCGCGATGGATCTCGGGGCGCACACCTTCCGCACCTTCTGGGACATCACCCTCCCGCTGCTGCGGTCGGCGCTCCTCGCGGGCGGACTGCTCGCGTTCGCGCTCTCGTTCGACGAGATCGTGGTGACGACGTTCACGGCGGGTCCCGGAGTGCAGACCCTGCCGGTGTGGATCTTCACCAACATGACCCGCCCTCAGCAGGCCCCGTGGTGAACGTGGTGGCCGCGGCGCTCGTCCTGCTGTCGGTGGTGCCCATCTACGCGGCGCAGCGGCTGTCCTCCGACACCACAGGGGGCGGACGGGTCTGAGCGGGGCCGTGGGGCGGGCGTGGGGCGCCGGTCCGCTCAGCGGGACGGCTTCTCCCATTCGAGGGTGACGCGCAGGCTCGCGTTCGCGCTTCCCTGGACGACCAGGGCGGTGAGCTTGCCGGCGTCGAGACCGAGCTGGCAGCCGAACTCGACGGTGGCGCGGTCCGGGGCCGCCCGGTGAAGGGCGTCGCCGATCTGTCCGGCGAAGGAGGAGAGTGCCTCGGTGACCGCGGAGAGGTCGGGCAGGCGTCCGCCGAGCCCTTCGAGTTCGTCGAGTTCCGCGTCGGGGCCGAGGCGCCGCGCCTCCACGAAGAGGGTCGCGTCCCCGACGTCGACCTGGGTGATGTCCGTCATCGAAGCTCCCTGCGGTCGGCGGGCGATGGGGGCAGGCCGTCAGTATCACCGAGGGGTACGGGCCTGGAGGCGCGCCGCGCCCTGGACGCTGGTGCCGACGGGACCGCCGGGCCCGGGGGCAGCCCGTGCGTCAGCGGGGAGGTTCCGGGAGCTCCTCGCCCGTCTCGAGCAGCGACTTGAGGCTGGAGATCAGCGCGGGCCAGCCCTCGCCGATCAGCCCCCGCATCAAGCCGTCGGCCTCCAGGTCGTCATGGGTGACCGTGAGTTTGACCGTGTCGCCGGAGGGCTCGATCGCGAAGGTCACCCGGGACCGGCGCTCCCGGGCGAGACGCCCGTACACGTCCTGTTCGAGGTGCACGGCCTCCGCCCACTCGGGGGTGAAGGTGTGCCAGGTGTACGAGAGGAGGCGGCCGGGCTCTGCGGCGAGGACGACCTGCTGGGGGTCGGCGGTCCTGCGTCCGCCCTCGTCCCAGACCATGGGCGCGCCGGGGGTCCACTCCGTCTCGAAGGCCACGCCCCAGTACCGGCGGGTGAACACCGGGTCGGTGAGGGCCTTCCAGAGCTCGTCGGGAGTGGTCCGCATGTAGCTGGTGTAGACGAACGTGCCGCTGTCCATCGCGCTGCCCCTCGGGTCTGCCGTCCCCTCTCCCCAGCCTAGGCAGGCGCTGGACGGACCTGCCAGCGAAGGGCCCCCGTACGGTCCCGGAGCGCTGGTTGAATAGGTGCGGAGGGAACTATTCAACGTGCTGCTAGCGTGTCCGGATGTCGCTCAAGCACGCCGTCCTCGCAGCTCTCCTGGAGGGCGAGGCATCCGGGTACGACCTGGCCAAGATCTTCGACGTGTCCGTCGCCAACTTCTGGGCCGCCACCCCGCAGCAGCTCTACCGCGAGCTGGACCGGCTCGCCGAGGCCGGACTGATCACGGCCCGTGTGGTGCAGCAGGAACGACGTCCCAACAAGCGGATGTTCAGCCTCACCGAGCCGGGGCTGCGGGATCTGGCTGCCTACACGTCGACGCCTCCGCGCCCGAGTGCGGTCCGTGACGAGCTGATGGTGCAGGTACAGGCCTGCGACGAGGGGGACACGGCGGCCGTGCGCGGGTTCGTGGCCCAGCGGATGGAGACGGCGCGGGCGAAGCTGGCCCGCTACGACCGGCTGCGGGAGTGGATGCTCGACGGCCGGGACGAGGAGCGGTACCTCGCGGAGGCGGAGCGGGTCGGCCCGTACCTCACCCTGATGCGCGGCAGGTTCTTCGAGGAGGAGAACCTGCGCTGGGGCGAGCGGGCCCTCGCCGTGCTCGACCGCCGCTCCGCGGCGCGGAGCGGAAGGCCGGAGACAGCACACCGGTCGTGAGCCGCCGGGCCTGCGGCTGCCGCGACCGGGGCGGGGGTGGTGACCTCGGAGCTACTCTGCGGTAACGTCACCTGCCGCAGCCTCCGGAAGCTCCGGAGGCTCACAGGGACGGATCGGGGACGGGCCTCTATGAACGTCGGTGACCTCGTCGAGGACTTCAGCCTTCCGGACGAGACGGGTGCCTCCCGCTCCCTGACGGGTCTGCTTGCCGAAGGGCCGGTCGTCCTCTTCTTCTACCCGGCGGCACTGACCCCGGGCTGCACCGCCGAGGCCTGTCATTTCCGCGACCTGGCGGCCGAGTTCCGTGCCGTCGGCGCGCTGCCCGTGGGGATCAGCTCCGACGGGGTGGAGCGGCAGCGGGAATTCGCCGAGAGGCACTCCCTCGGCTACCCCCTGCTGTCCGACACGGACGGTGCCATACGGGAACGGTTCGGTGTGAAGCGCGGGTTCTCGCTCGCCCCGACGAAGCGGGTCACGTTCGTGATCGGCCAGGACCGACGGGTGCGCGACGTCGTGCGCAGCGAACTGCGGATGAGCGCGCACGCGGATCGCGCGCTCGCCGCCCTGCGCGGCGCCTGACCCCACGGGCGGCTGTCAGGGGCGGTGGCGAGGTCAGCAGCCGGTCGACCAGACGTGGGAGTCGCCGCGGTCGTTGGCCGCGCCGCTGTAGCCCACCTCCTGGCCCGGGGCGAGACAGATGGTCATACCGCCGCCCTGCCAGGCGCTCTCGTACACCTGGACGTGGTCCTTGATGCCGGGGCCCGAGATGCCGTGGTTGGCCCAGGAGGAGTCGGTGTCGGAGATCCAGCTCTCCCACCAGCCGTCATCCCCGCTCCAGTTGGCCCGCTGGCCGCCGAAGCCCGAGTCCTGCCAGACGCAGAACTCACCGCTGGGGCATTCCGCGGCGCCCGCGGAGGTGGCGAACGTCAGGCCGGCGGTGGCGGCGAACAGCGCCGCGGCAGTGGTGACGAGAAGTCGCTTCACGAGAGGGTGTGGCCTTTCTGCGGGTGGGTGGGCGCGGGCAGTTCGGCTGCCCGCCGCAGCGCGCGCTCGCGCAGCTGCCGATAGGTGGTGAGCTCGTCGCGGCGCAGGGCGCGCACCACGGCCAGCTCGACGGCCTCCAGCCGCGCGCGGATCTCGTCGAGTCCGCTCTCGCTGGCGCAGCGGGCGGCGACGGCGGGGTCCGGGCGGTCGGGGCGGGGGCGGTCGGACGGGGTCACGCACCGCGTCCAGCGGGCGAGCGCCGCCCGGTGGTCGGGGTCGGCGCTCATCCGGGCCTGGGCCTCGGCACGGAGGTTGTCGACGACGACCTGGGCCCGGAACCAGCGGCGCTGGTCGCCGTAGAGCCGCTGGCGCGCGGACGCGAGGCAGCCGTCCGCGTGGGCGGTGACGGTGGCGCCCGTGGCGAGGGTGACGGAGAGCTCCGGGGGGCCGGCGCCGAAGAGCGCCGCCCGGAAGGTCCGGTCCTCGTCCGGGGCGCGGGGCCGGGACGACAGGGAAAGCCCCTGACCGTCGAGGCAGTCGGCGACGAGCCGCTGCTCGGCGGCCTTGAGCAGCGTGTCCTGGGCCGCCGGCTCGGAGGGGACCCCTGAGGACCCTGACGCTCCGGGCCCGACGGCGGTGCAGGCGGAGATCAGGAGGGCGGCGGCAGCGGTCGGGAGAGCGCGGCGGGTGCGCGAGGTGGTACGGAGCACGGTGTCCCCCTTCGATCGTCCCTGGTCGGAGCGGCCGGCCGGTGATCGGATCGGCGGCTCGGGAAGATCACTGCCCGGGGGCGGGGCCGCCATGCCGGGCCTCACTCGAACGAGTCGAACGCGCCGGTGCGCGCGCCCCTCGGGCGCCGTCGGCGTGCCGTGCGCGAGCGGGGCCGGGAACGACAAAGCCCCGGTTGGACGGGGGATTCCAACCGGGGCCGATCGCCGTGACGCGAAGGGCGGTCACCTCTGGGGGGGGACCTTGGGGACCGGGCCCCTTCGCCGTCACATACGTATGAACGATAAACCTTTCCCGAATGTTCCGAGCGTTCCCAAGTGGGTGGTGTGAGGCACCTCACCCGGTTTCGGTCGTCTTGTCAGTCCTTCTCGGGACGGTAGACGGCGCCCGGCTCGGCCTTGCCGGGGGCGAGGAGCTCCGGCACCGTCACGAAGGTGAAGCCGCGCCGCTTGAGCTCGTCGATGATCGACGGCACGGCGGGGACCGTGCCGTCGTATATGTCGTGGAGCAGGATGATCCCGTCGCCGTGCGCCTGCTCCAGCACGCGCTGCCGTATGAGGGCCGAGTCGGTGGTGGAGTAGTCCTTGGCGGTGACGCTCCAGAGGACCTGGGCGAGCCCGAGTTCCCGGCTGACGTCGGACACCATGTCGTCGGTACGGCCCTGCGGCGGGCGCATGAGGGTGGGCTTCCGGCCGGTGATCCTCTCGACGGCGTCCTGCGTGCGGGACAGCTCGTCACGGACCTCCGCCTCGTCGAGATCGGTCAGGATCCGGTGGGTCCAGGTGTGGTTGGCGACCTCGTGCCCCTCGTCGGCGATGCGCTTGACCACCTGGGGGTAGCGGTCGACGTGCTTGCGGCCGAGCAGGAAGAAGGTCGCGGGGACCTTCTTCTCCTTGAGTATGTCGAGGAGTCGGGGGGTGTCCTTGCCCGGTCCCGCGTCGAAGGTCAGCGCGATGCACTTGACCTCGGCGCAGTCGACGCGGCGGGTCGTGGAGCCCGCCTTGTCGTCCGTTCCGCCCTCTCCTCTGGCGTCCTGCGGAGTGACGGTGTCAACTCCGCAGCCGCCGAGCGTCATCATCAACGACGCGGCGGCGAGCAGGACCGTGGCCGTCCCCCTGCGTCGGCCCAGCCTGGATCGGAACATGGTGGAACCCGCTTTCCCGGTGATGTCTTCGACACGGCCGGAAACCGCCTGGTCAGGGCGTACTCACGGCCGATCAAGCACTCTACACACGGTGTATACAGGGGAGATCAGCGGGTCCGTCCGCCGCGCGGACACACGTGAACCCCGGACGGCGCCTGTCCGCTCCGTCCGGGGAGTTCGCGTCTCCCGCTCAGCGGGAGGCGAGCAGCAGTCGCGCCTCGGTCTCCTGGTCACCGGAGACGGACTGCAGGGACTGGATGTCGAAGCCGGCGGCGAGCACCTTCTCGACCTCGTCGACGGCGTGGTAGCCACCGGTGAGCGTGGCGCCGACCGGGGAACTCAGGGGCGCCGGACGCACCTCCTGACGCCGCCCTCCGGCCGTGTCGAAAGTGGCCGTCCAGACGGTGGGGGAAGGACCCGTGGCCGCCTTCGGGCCCGGGGCCGTCATGTCCTCCAGCTGGTAGACGCCGTCGAGGACGTCGAACACGGCCTGGGCGTCCTCCCGGCTGCAGTCGCACAGCTGCACGGTGACGTCGGTGTCGATGTGCAAGTCGTACACGTCGCTCATCTCCTCGCGGCCCGCCGGTCGCTCAGGGGCACCCGCGCTCGTCGTACCGGCACTCGTCGTGCCACGACTCCAGCATCCCTCGCCGGGCGCTGTCGCGCGAGGCCCGCCCGACAGCTCAGTGACGGCCGGTGATCGCCTCGACCGTGTCGGCCTCCGAAGCCGGCTTGTCAGGGCGGTGGCGCACGACCCGGGCGAAGCGGAGGGTGACACCGGCGGGGTAGCGGGTCGAGCTCTGGAGTCCGTCATAGGCGATCTCGACGACGAGTTCCGGTCGTACCCGGACGGTGAATCCGTCGTCCTCCACGGCCAGTCCACCCAGCCGTTCGGTCTGCCAGCGCAGCATCTCGTCGGTGAGTCCCTTGAAGGTCTTGCCGAGCATGACGAAGCCGCCGTCGGCGGCACGGGCACCGAGGTGCAGATTGGAGAGGAGCCCGGTCCTGCGTCCATGGCCCCGCTCGACGGCGAGGACGACGAGGTCGACGGTGTGGACGGGTTTCACCTTCAGCCAGGTGCGTCCCCTGCGCCCGGCGACGTACGGCGCGTCCAACGCCTTGACCAGGACGCCTTCGTGCCCACGGGCCAGTGTGTCGGTGAAGAACCGCTCGGCCGCGCCGATCTGCGCCGGGTCGGCCGGATCGGTGACGACGAGGCGCCGGACCCGCTGAGGCTCGGGAAGCAGCCGGGTGAGCGCCTCGTGCCGCTCGCGGCCCGCCCGGTCGATGAGGCCCTCACCGTCGACCGCGAGCACGTCGAAGAACACGGGCGTGAGGGGCAGGACGGCCCGCGCGCCGGCCACGTCGGTGCGGGAGCCGACCCGGGACGCGATGGACTGGAAGGACACGGGGCGTCCGGTGCCCGGGTCGAGGGCGATCACCTCGCCGTCCAGGATGAATCCGTCGGCGGGGACCGCGCGGGCGCTCGCCACGACCTCGGGGAGCCGGTCGGTGATGTCGTCGAGCGAGCGGGTGTGCACGCGGACCTCGTCCCCGCTCCGGTGGACCTGGATGCGGATGCCGTCGAGCTTCTCCTCCACGACGCAGGGCCCGAGGGCGGCGATCGCCTCGGTGACAGAGGCGGCGGTGTGCGCCAGCATCGGCTGCACGGGATTGCCCACCCGCAGGGTGAACCGGTCGAGGGCGGTGGCACCCTCGGCGAGCACCGCCTGGGCGACCGGGGGCAGCGCGCCTTCGAGCATCACGGCGCGCCGCAGAGCGGTGGCGGGCACGGTGGCGGCCTGGGCAACCCCTTCCAGGGCGATGGCGTCGAGGGCTCCCTGTCGCACCTCCCCGGTGAGCAGCCGCAGCAGGAGTCGCTGCTCGTCCAGGGTGGCCGCGGCGAACAGGGCGTGAACGATCCGGGCCCGGGCGGCGCGAGCGCCCGCGCCGGAGACCTCGGCCAGCTCCGTCATCACCTCGTCGGCCCGTCCGAGCGTGAGAATCGGCTGCTCGGAGGGAGGGACGGCGGGAGGGACCACGTCCTTGAGGACGCTCCAGCCGACCCCGATCCTCCCCTGGGGAAGTCGCCCCGAGAGGTACGCGATGACGAGGGGGCTCTCCTCCGGCGCGGCCTCCGCGAACAGCTCGGCCAGGAGACCGATCTTGCGCGAACGCGCGGAGGCGGCGGTGACCTCGCGGGACACCTCCGCGACACGGGCGAGCAGCATGGGCCCATCCTCCCCACACCTCTCGACCGCCGCACGCCGGCACCACCGAGGCGGCGCGCGCGGGCGCCGCCGTCAGGGCCAGGACACCGAACGCTTCCGCCCGGCGTGCGCCCTCCTGCGGCGGAACCGGTCGAGGAGCCTGAAGCGCGCCGGCCGGCCCGGCGGACGGTCGGTCCCCGCCGGACGCCCCGCCGGGACCGGTAGGGCCGTCGGCGGCGAGGGCGGGAGCGGCGGAGCCGGTGGAACCTCGGCCCCGGGGTTCGCGAACCGCACTGGCCGGAGGGCAGGCGCCGGCCGTACGGCGGACGCAGTCCGTACGGCAGACGCAGTCCGTACGGCAGGCCCAGGTACAGCGGACGCAGGCCGCACAGCAGGTGAAGGCCGCAGGGCAGGCACAGCAGGCACAGGCCGCACAGCAGGCAGAGGCCATACGGCAGACGCAGGCCCGAGGGCGGGCGCAGGCGTCAGAGTCAGGACCCGCGGCCCCGGTGCCACCGGCAACCGGCCATCGGCCCACGCCTCCGCCGCGGCACCCGGCAGGACCGCACCGGTCTCCCCGGGATACGGAGCCGGTCGCTCGGCGCGCGCCTCGTCCAGGGCAAGGGCCAGGCTCATCCGCTGCCAGAGGATCTCGTCCGGGTCGTCGGCCCGGGTGAGCCGCTCGGCGCGCTCCCGTGCGGCGGCACCCACCGGCATCCCGGGCGGCGGTGCCGGCCGCAGCCGGTCGAGGTGCGCGCGCTCGTACGGATCGTCGACGACCTCGGCCACCTGCACCGGGTCGAGCAGCGAGGCGATGGCCGCGGCCCGCGCCCAGGGGCCCTCGGCGGTGCGGAGCAGCACCGTGAGTCGCCGTGCCCGCCAGTTCCTGGGCCGCAGGTCCTCGCGCCCGTCAAGGCGTTCGCGAAGGTCCAGGGGCAGCCGGCCGGTGAGCAGCGCCGGGCAGGCGAGGCCGAACTCGGCGACCTCCTCCGCGAGATACGTCCACACCACCGCCCGGTAGCGGTTCAGGGAGAACCGCACCGGACTGACGTGCCCCGTCCTGGCCAGCCTGGTGAACCGGTCCGGGGTGATCTCCAGCAGTGCGGCGGCCTCCCCGGTCCCGACCGCGCGCACCCGTTCTCGCAGGCCGTCCGGGAAGTCCGGTGCGGCCCTGAGACGGTCGACCTCGGACCGTTCGATCCGCCGCTGCCCACCACCGCCCCCTCCCGGCGCCGTCCTCACCAGGCCGAGCTGGACCGCGAGCCGGAACTCGTCGCGCCTCAGCTCCAGTTCCTGTGCGGCCCGCCCCGGTGTCACCGTGCGCGCCCCCTCGTCCACCGTCATGCCGTGACCCTCCCCCGTGCGTTCGTGGTCTCCGTGGCGCGGTTCGTCCGCCCACACCAAGAACGTAACGCAGAGTGACGACATTCGCACGACCTGTGGACAACTGCCTGTGGACAACGCGCGACCGTCAGCGACCTCCGGAGGGCGGCTCGCCGTGCGGAGGGAGCGACGAGCGAGCCTCAGGGCGTCAGAGCAGCCCGCCGCCCGGGCGGCCCGGCTGCCGTGCCGCCACACCGAGGTGTTCCCCGACGCGGTTGACCAGCAGCGTCATCTCGTACGCCACCTGGCCGACGTCCGCCTCCGCCGCGCTCAGGACGCACAGGCAGCTTCCCTCCCCCGCGGCTGTCACGAAGAGCAGCGCCTCGTCGAACTCCACCATCGTCTGCCGCGCCCTGCCCGCCCGGAAGTGCCGGCCCGAGCCCCGGGCGAGGCTGTGCAGACCCGACGAGACGGCAGCCAGGTGTTCGGCGTCCTCGCGTGCGAGTCCGCTGCTCGTGCCGGTCACGAGACCGTCGTTCGACAGCACCAGCGCGTGCCGTATGAATCCGACCCGCTTGGTCAGGTCGTCGAGCAACCAGTCGAGTTCCTTGTCCAACGCCATCAGTGGTCCTCCCCCTGGGTGGTGCGTCCCGTCGGCCGGATTCTCCTGGTCCTGTGGTCCCTGCCGTCGTGGTCCGCCGTGTCGCCGTATCCCCACAAGCCTTACGCACTGTCGTGGACAGGGCAAGCACTGCACCACGCCCGCGCGTGCCGCACGACCCTCGACGAGGACCCGGCCGCGTTGCGCCACTGGGCCGGCCGTATCGGCGGGCGCTACATGGGTGAGGACCGCGCGGACGAGTTCGGTGAGCGCGACGCGGTCCCGGGCGGGCTTCTGGTCCGGGTGCGCGTCCGCAAGGTGGCCGCCGAGGGCGGTGTGTCCACGGAGGACTGTCCGGGCGGCTCAGCCGACGGTGTCGAGGAGCCGGGCGGTGTGCATCCGTCCGGCGTACTCGACCAGTCGGATGAGCACCTCCTTCCCGGAGTCGCGGTCGCGCGCGTCGCACAGGACGACAGGCGTGCCGCGGTCCAGGTCGAGGGCGCGGGAGACATCCGCCGCGCCGTAGGTACGCGCGCCTGTGAAGCAGTTGACGGCGACCACGAAGGGGATCTTCCGGTGCTCGAAGTAGTCGACCGCGGGGAAGCAGTCCTCGAGGCGCCGTGTGTCGGCGAGGACGACCGCCCCCAGCGCGCCCTGTGACAGCTCGTCCCAGAGGAACCAGAACCGGTCCTGGCCGGGCGTGCCGAAGAGGTAGAGGGAGAGCCCGGAGCGGATGGTGATGCGGCCGAAGTCCATGGCGACGGTCGTGGTGGTCTTCTGGTCCACTCCTCCGGTGTCGTCGACGAACTCCCCCGCCCGGCTGAGCTGTTCCTCGGTGCGCAGCGGCCGGATCTCACTGACCGCGCCGACGAGGGTGGTCTTCCCCACGCCGAATCCACCGGCGACCAGGATCTTCAGGGCGAGGGCGGTGGTGTCCGCGCCGTCGTCCGCGCCGCCGCTCTCAGAGCGCTCGTAGGCCATCGATTACTTCCCTCAGGATTCTTTCGTCAGGGAGCTGTGCGGGCGGTACGGGTCTGCTGACGCGTACGAAGCCCGATTCGAGGAGGTCGCCGAGGAGGACCCGGACGACGCCGACGGGAAGGTCGGCGTCGGCGGAGAGTTCGGCCACCGACTGGGTCTCGGCCCGGCACAGGGCGAGCAGGGACCGGTGTTCGGGGCCGAGGAGCGATTCCCCGGCCGGTCCGGGCGGGTCGCCGTCCACGACGACGAGGGCGATGAGGTCGAACCTCACGTTGCTCGGCCCCGGCTTGGTCCGTCCGCCGGTCATCGCGTACGGGCGTACGAGCGGTCCGGCGTCGGCGTCGTACCACTGACTGCCCGGCACGGACGGGCCGTGGCCGGTGCTGTCCTGGTTCATGGGTCTCTCCGGGTCAGCCGGCGGCCGGCGGGGTCACCGTGAGCCGTGGCGGGGTGTGCAGGTGCTCGCCGACGCGCTTGACGAGCCGGGCCATCTCGTAGGCGATGAGGCCGATGTCGGCGCTCACGGAACTGAGGACCGCGAGGCAGGAGCCGTCCCCGGCCGCGGCGACGAAGAGGAAGCCGTCGTCCATCTCGACCATGGTCTGGCGGACGCCGCCGGTGTGGAACTGGCGTCCGGCGCCCTTGGCGAGGCTGTGGAAGCCGGAGGCGATGGCGGCGAGGTGTTCGGCGTCCTCGCGGCTGAGTCCGCTGGAGGCACCGACGGCGAGTCCGTCGTTGGAGAGCACCACGGTGTGCCGGACCTCGCGGACCCGCGTGACGAGGTCGTCGAGGAGCCAGTCGAGCTCGCCGGACCGGTGGTGGGAGATCCTCTCGTGGTCGATCATGTGCGGTCTCCTTCGGAACGGGGGTCGTCGAGGGGGGTCGTGGCGTGGCCGAGCTCGTGGCCGGTTCCGCTGCCGGCCTCGGTACGGGAGTCCGTACGGGAGTCCGTACGCGGCAGGACGGAGGGGTCCGCGCCCGGTTCGCCGTCGAAGCCGGTGCCGAGCGGGCGCCTGGTGCCGGGGGCGGCGCCTCCGCCCCGTTGCCAGCCGTCCCGGTAGGCCGTCATGCGGTCCCGTACCCGCTCCGGGGTGCGGGGGTCCGCGCCGGGCGCGGGCGGCGCGACGGCCGGTGCGGGGGCGGGTGCCTCGCGCAGCTGCGGAACGAGGCTGGCCTGCCGCACACGACGGGGCAGTTCGGCCTCGGGGTCGCCGTGCCCGGCGGGGGTGCCGGGCGGCTCCTGTCCCGTCGGCCGCGGTACGGAGGGACCGCGGCGGCGCAGCTCGGTGACCCGTGCGGGCGGTGGCCCGGGCTCCGGGGGCACGGCGAGTGCGGGGACGGCGGTGGGGCGTGGCCACGGATGGGGCCGGGAGGACGGCGGGGCGGGTGGCCGAGGGCCGCCCGTCTCGTGGGACGGGTTTCCCGGCCGCGCGCCGGCGGGCGGCCGTGGGGCGGATCGGCGGGGCTCCGGGACGGGTCCGGTGGGAGCGGATTCCCCGAACGGTGAGCCGGCGGGTGCGGCTCCCGCGAGGGCGGGGCCGACGGGGCTGGGCGGGTCGGCCTGTCCCGGGCGGCCGAAGCGTCGGGCTTCGGCGCGGTGCGCCTGCTCGCGCTCGCGTGCGGCACGCGAGTCGTCGGTACGCCGTGCGGCACCGAACCGCTCCTCGCCGGACCGGTCGCGGCCGGACCTGTCGGCGTCCCGCTCGTCGGCGCTTCCGTGCTCATCGGCGCTTCGGCGGTCGTGGGCGCTTCGGCGGTCGTGGGCGGCCGGGGTGCTGTCGCCGGGGGCGGCCGTTCGGGGATCGCGCGCGTGCGGCGGTGCGGCGTGGCCCGTGTCGGGTGCGTGCCCGGCCGCCGGTGTGCCGCGGCCCGGTGGCGGCGCGCCCTGGAGGAGGTCCGTCGGGAGCAGGACGACGGCCGTCGTGCCGCCGTACGGGGAGGTCCTCAGGTGGACCTTGATGTCGTGGCGGGAGGAGAGCCGGCTGACCACGAAGAGGCCGAGCCGGTCGCTGTCGAAGAGGTCGAGGGCCTCGGACCGGGCGATGCGGGCGTTGGCCTCGGCGAGGGTCTCCTTGCCCATGCCGAGTCCCCGGTCCTCGACCTCCAGGGCGTATCCGTTGCCTACGGGCTCGCCGCTGACGCGCACCTTGGTGTGGGGCGGGGAGAACTGGGCGGCGTTCTCGATGAGTTCGGCCAGGAGGTGGGTGAGGTCGGCGACTGCGCCGCCGACGACGGCCGTCTCGGGGAGCCGGCTGACCTCCACGCGCGCGTAGTCCTCGATCTCGGAGACGGCGGCGCGGACGACGTCGGTGAGGGAGACGGGCAGGCGCCAGGCGCGGCCGGGAGCGGCGCCGGAGAGAATGATGAGGCTCTCGGCGTGGCGGCGCATCCGGGTGGTGAGGTGGTCGAGCCGGAAGAGGTCGCCCAGTTCGTCGGGGTCGTCGGCGCGCCGCTCCATGCTGTCCAGGAGATTGAGCTGGCGGTGGACGAGGGCCTGGCTCCGCCGGGCGAGGTTGACGAAGACGCCGGAGATGCCGCTGGCGAGTTCGGCGCGTTCGACGGCGGCGGAGAGGGCCGCGCGGTGCACGGTCGTGAGGGCTTCGCCGACCTGTCCGATCTCGTCCTGGGAAACGGGTCCCGACGGGGCCTCTGCCCGGATGTCGATCTCCTCTCCGGCGCGCAGCCGGCGCATGGCGGCGGGGAGTTTGCCCCGGGCGATGCCGAGGGCGGTGTTGCGGAGGCTGACGAGCTCGACGACCAGGCCGCGGCCGATGCGTACGGAGATGACGAGGGAGGCGGCGACGGCCGCGAGGCCGAGGACCACCGCGGCACCGCCCGCGCTGAGGACGCCTCCGGCGTAGGGGTCGGCCCGGTCGGCCGCGGCGGTGCGCGCGTCGGTCTCGATCGCGGTGAGTCCGCTGCCTACGGCGGTGACGGTGACGTCCCAGTCGGCGGAGGGCACCGCCTGGGCCGCTGCTCGCCCCGGGCTCGTGGCGCGGATCAGGTCCTCCGCCCGGGTGAGCCGGGTGTGATCCCCGCCCTCGGCGAGCCGGGTCCACGCGGCGCGCTGGGCGGCCGGAAGGTCGGCGGTGGCCGACGCGAGGAGGATACGCCGCGTCTCGACGGCTCCCGAGAATGCGCGAAGCCGGTGCTCGGGGAGACGGCCGCCGAGGTGGGCGGAGGTGAGGAGGGCGTCCTCGCGGGACAGCATCTCGCCGGCCCTGCCGAATTCGAGGAGCACGCGCGCGTCGGATCCCTGCCGTGCGTCCTGGATGCCGGTGAGAGCGCCGCCGACGGCGAACGCGGCGGAGACCACCGCGGTGTACTCCTCGTACAGCTGGTCCCCGTCGGCCCGCCCCTCGACGGCGGCGGTACGGAGCCGGGCAAGACCCTCGACCTTCCCGACGAACACGCCCACCCGGTCCGCGACGTCACCGGGCAGGCCCCCGGAGTCGCCGACGGTGTGGGTGTCGTCAAGGCGGAGCCGGTCGACGGCCTCGTCCGTGCGGCGGATCCGGTCCTTGAGCTCGGCGGCCCGGGTGGCGCCGGGGGCGGCGGCCTGTCGTACGGCGGCGCGCCGTTCGGCCTGGAGGGCGGTGCGGGCGGCCGTCACGGGCTCACGGATCTCGGCGTCGACGCGCTGGAGCTGACGGAGCCGCGCGACGTCCTGGGCGGTGGTGACCGTGGCGAACCCCCACAGCGCGAGGAGCGAGACGACCGGGACCATCAGGAGCGAGACGATCTTGGCGCGGACGGTACGGGGCCTGAGGCCGTGACGTACCGGGTGGTTCCTGCGCGAGGCGGGAAGCGCCGGGGGCGCTTCGGCTGCGGCCGGCCGTCCGGTGGCCGCCTCTCCGGGGCTCGGAGGGGCCTCGGGGGTGGGTTCCCCCGGCTCGTCGGCGGGCTGCCCGGCGTGTGCGCGCCGCCCGCGTGCGGCCCCCGTCGTCGGCGCCGTCGCCTCGGCGCCCTTGGTCTTGCGGGGAGTTCGCATGGCCTCCTCGTTCCGGCTGCGGCTGTCGTGGGTGCGGTGGGTCCCGCGGGAGGGCGGGGCCGGCGGAGTGGGGTCAGGTCGTGGGTGTGCGGGCGGTGCGGAAGCCGGGGGGCGCCACGTCGACGGCGCGCTCGTCCGGCTCGGTGAGACGGCCGGCGGAGTCGTAGGCGGACCGCTCCCCGGCCGTCGGGGAGAGGGCGACGAAGGCGGAGGTGATGAAGAGGTACGAGCCGAGGCCGACGGCGAGCGGGAAGATGAACTGCATGACCGTGGCGCCCGGCAGGGGCGCTCCGGAGGGGACCACCTCCACCCGCACGGCGAACATGCCCGTGTAGTGCATGCTGCTGACGGCCGCGCCCATCACGAGCGACGCGACGGCCACGGCCGCGGGCGAGTGGATGTGGAGGGCCGCCCACAGCGCCGCGGTCGCGGCGACGACGGCGATGAGGACCGAGAGGCCGACGAGGACGGGGTCGTAGCGGACCTCGCCGTGGAGCCGGAGTGCCGCCATGCCCATGTAGTGCATGCTCGCCACGCCGACGCCCGTGGTCAGACCGCCGATCAGGAGCGAGCGGACCCGGTCGCGTCCGTAGCCGACCGCGAACACGCCGGCGCCGACGACGGCCATGGCGATGAGGAGGCTGAGGATGGTCAGCGGTACGTCGTAGCGGATGTCGGTGCCGGTCACGCCGAAGCCGAGCATCGCCACGAAGTGCATCGTCCAGATGCCGGTGCCGAGGGCGGAGGCCGCGGTGAGCAGCCAGTTCCGCCGTGAGCGGCCGGTCGCGTCGAGCGCTCGTACCGTGCAGCGCAGCCCGAGGGCGGCGCCGACGCAGGCCATCGCGTACGACAGTGCAGGTGTCAGCCAGCCGAAGGTGGCGTGGTCCAGGTGTCCCATGGCTCACGGACGCTAGTGCGCAGAGGGGGGCGCACCGGGGGCGCATTTCGAAAGCTGATGGAATATGACAGAGAGATGATCCCGAACGATCGCGCCGGGCTCGAACGTGCACACAGGACGTTCACACCTCCGGGTACGGAATCATGAGCGCATGAGCGATGACCCCACACACGTCCGAGAGTTCTTCGGCGCCCGAGCCGCCGACTGGGACAGCCGCTTCCCCGACGACGGTCCCGCCTACGCGGCGGCCGTGGCCGAGATCGGCCTGCGTCCGGGCGACGCGGTACTCGACGCGGGCTGCGGGACCGGGCGGGCCCTTCCGCCGCTCCGCGCCGCCGTCGGCCCCTCGGGGACCGTGCTCGGCGCCGACCTCACGCCGGAGATGCTCGAACGGGCGCTCCGCTCCGGGCGCGGCGGAGCGACCGGCACCGCGGCGCTGCTGCTCGCCGACGTCGACCGTCTGCCGGTGCGCGACGGCGCGCTGGACGCCGTCTTCGGGGCGGGTCTCATCTCGCACCTCGCGGATCCCGTCGCGGGCCTGCGTGAACTCGCCCGTGTCGTACGGCCGGGCGGCCGGCTCGCGCTGTTCCACCCGATCGGCAGGGCCGCCCTCGCGGCCCGCCACGGCCGGAAGATCACACCGGACGACCTGCGCGCCGAGCCCCGGCTGCGCCTCGTGCTCGCCGAAGCGGGCTGGCGGCTCGTCAGCTACGTCGACGAGGACACGCGGTATCTGGCCATGGCCGTACGCGCGGACCGAGGCGCCATGGCTTCCGGCCCGGAGCACCTGTGAATCCCGGCCCCGGCCCGGGTCCCGGTCCGGCAGGAAGGTGTGCGGGGCCACCGGCTCCTGCTCCGCGCTCCTGATCCGTACGCGGATCGCGCCCCAGGACGTCGTGACGCACGACAGTCACGCGCGCTGTGTCAAGGGCCTGGCCGCGGGCGCGGTCGACGCCGTCACCACCGACGACGCTCTGCCGGCCGGCCTCGCCGCTCAGGACGGGTCCGGGGGCGAGGGCCCTCCCCCTCCTGTCGGCGGCCACTCCCCCAACCCGCGACTGGCCCACCGTCTCCGGCGCGTCTTCGTGACCGCTACGGGTCAACGCACCCTTCTGTCCCGGCACTTCACTGTCTACGGTGGACGTACCGGGCAGTCGTGCCCGGGAGAGGCGGTGCGGGGTGGCACGGATTCCGGAAAGACTGCGCAGGCTGCTGCCCTCCGCCCGGCGGGCGCCCGAGGTCAAAGCACCGGCGGCGCCACCGCGCCACCGGCAGGGGCACAACCTGTTCGAGGCGGCGGCGGACTACGTGGCCGCGTGCGCCGAGGACGACGCGGCCCGGGCAGAGGAGGCGGCGGGCCGGGTCTCCCCCGGCATGCTGTCGTTCGGCGTCAACGAGCTGGCCTGCCGGGCCCTTCTCACCCTGGCCCGGGAGAGGAACGAGTCGCCGACCGCGGTGGCCCGGTCGCTCCTCGGCCTCCGGGACGACCGAGCGGGACGTCCGGCGGGTGACGCCTGAGGCCACCGAAAGACGATCCGGCCCGCGTCCCGTCGGGCGAAACGACCGTGGAAACCCGGTGGAGGCGGTGTCATTGGGTCCGCTTATGCTGCACCGGACTCATACACGGGGCCTGGGGAGGGCGCGGCGATGTTCGGCAAGGTGTTCGGCAGGGGTGCGGAGAGACCGGCGGCGGATCCGTACGCCCTTCCCGCCCCGCGCAGGCAGAGGAACGGCGTGTACACCTTGCGCGCGCTCGGCGACACGCGGGTCCTCGCCCTGGTGGAGGCGGCCGACGCGGGTGAGTGGGAGGCGGTCAAGGAGGCACTGGTCCCCTTCGACCTCGGCCGCGACCACCATGTCCTGGGTGAGCTCGCCGACATGGACGGGGTGCAGCACTGGATCGGGCGGGCCGTCGAGGAGGACAAGGAGCACCGGGCGACCGCCCTCCTGATCTCCGGGGCGCGCCACATCACCTGGGGCTGGGAGGCGCGCACCGCCGCGCGTGCCGTGAACGTCACGCAGGAGCAGTGGCGGGTCTTCCACGAACGGCTCCACATCGCCGAGGAGCAGCTCCTCGAAGCCGCGGAGGCACGGCCGGAGTGGGTCACGCCGTGGCGCCGTCTTCTCACCTCCGGTCGCGGCATGTCGCTGGGTCCCGCCGTCAACGAGGCCCGGCTCGACGCGGCGCTGCGCCGCGACCCGCTGGACGTGGAGAGCCACCTCGAGTGGGTGTCGCAGCTGCAGCCCCGCTGGGGCGGTGAGCCCGGCCGGGCCATGGCGTTCGCGCGTGACGCGTTCGCCCGGGCGCCGCAGGGGCACCGGATCGGCTGTGTGATCGCCATGGCGCACATCGAGGACTGGGTCGAGTCGGACCAGGAGGACTGCCTCGTGAACCCGGCGATCCAGGCCGAGCTGCGCGGCGCGGCCGACCACAGCATCCTCCACCCCGCCTACGTGCGACGGCCGGGCTGGCAGTACGACTTCAACATGTTCGCCATGGCCCTGTCGCTCGCGGGTGAACGGCACACTGTCCGGCGGGTGTTCCAGGCGCTCGACGGTGCCTACGCCCCTTGGCCCTGGACCTACTTCGCGGAGCCCGAGAAGGAGTTCGCCCGCCACCACCGGCGCGCCTGAACCCCACGCCCGCCACCAACGGCGGGGCCTGGACCCTCGCCCGCCACCACCGGCGCGCGCCCGAACCCTTCGCCCGCCATCACCGGCCGCCTCAGCGCGACGCCGCGCCCCCGGACCCGCCCGTAACCCGCCGCTTCTCGCACCCCGGACTGCCCCATGACTCCTGCCGACACCGCCGCGACCCCGGCCGGCGCCGACCGCACCTTCCAGGTGGATCTACGCGGCCTCGTCGACCTCCTCTCCCACCACCTCTACTCCAGCCCTCGCGTCTACCTGCGAGAACTCCTGCAGAACGCGGTGGACGCGCTCACCGCCCGGCACGGCCTCGAACCGGGCGCCCCCGCCGACGCCTTCGGCATCCGTCTGCACGCCGACGGCTCGGTGGTGCGCGTCGAGGACGACGGCGTCGGTCTCACCGAGGCCGATGTGCACACCTTCCTCGCCACGATCGGCCGCAGCAGCAAGCGTGCCCTGGAGGGCTCCGCGGCCGAGCCCGTCCGAGGCTGGGGAGGGATCACCGAACAGCGCGGCGACTTCATCGGCCAGTTCGGCATCGGCCTGCTCTCCTGCTTCCTGGTCGCGGACGAGATCCACGTCCTGAGCCGTTCGGCGAGGACCCCCGACGCACCCGCCGTGGAGTGGCGGGGCCGGGGCGACGGCAGCTACACCGTCCGCACGCTGCCCGCCTCCGCCCACCCCCGGCCCGGCACCACCGTCACGCTGACGCCGCGCGCCGACGCGGGCGAATGGACCCGGCCCGCGAAGGTGCACGCGCTGGCCCGGCACTTCGGCTCCCTGCTGCGTCACCCGGTGACCTTCGACGACGGCACGGGCGGCACCGGCGTACCCGTCAACCCCGAGCCCGCACCCTGGACGCGTACGTACCCCACCCCGGGGTCCCGCTCGCGCGCCTTGGCCGCGTACGGCGAGGAGGTCTTCGGGTTCGCTCCTCTGGACACCATCGAGCTGGACCTGCCGGCCGTCGGTCTGAAGGGCATCGCGTGCGTGCTGCCCGAGGCGGTGCCGGCCGGGCGCCGACACGGCCACCGCGTGCACGTCAAGGGCATGCTGCTTTCGGAGCAGGCCGAGGAGATCCTGCCCGAGTGGGCGTTCTTCGTGCGCTGCGTCGTCGATGCCGAGAGCCTCCGCCCGACGGCGTCCCGCGAGTCCCTGTACGAGGACGACACGCTCGCCGCCGTCCGTGACGCCCTCGCCGAGCGGCTGCGCGGATGGATCGCCCGGGCCGCCGCAAGCGATCCGGATCTGCTCGCCCGCTTCCTCCAGGCCCACCACCTGGCCGTGAAGTCGCTCGCGGTGCACGACGACGAGATCCTTCGGATGCTGCTGCCCTGGCTGCCGTTCGAGACCACCGACGGGCACACCACCCTGGACGAGTTCGCGCGCACCCATCGCACGGTGCTCGTGACGTCGAGCGTGGAGGAGTTCCGGCAGGTCGCGGCGATCGCCTCGGCCGCCGGGCTCGGCGTCGTCAACGGCGGTTACACCTATGACCGCGAGCTGGTCCACCGGCTGCCCGAGATCCGGCCCGAGGCCAACGTCGCCGACCTCGACCCGGCGACCCTCACCGCCCATCTGGACCCCGTCGACCGGGACACTGAACTGGCCGCCGCGGCCTATCTCGCCCTGGCGCGCGACGCCCTCGCCGTCTTCGACTGCGATGTGGCGCTGCGCACCTTCCAACCCGCCTCCGCCCCCGCCCTCCTCGTCGAC
This sequence comes from Streptomyces sp. NPDC058326, assembly GCF_042879855.1. Lineage (NCBI taxonomy): Bacteria > Bacillati > Actinomycetota > Actinomycetes > Kitasatosporales > Streptomycetaceae > Streptomyces > Streptomyces sp. NPDC058326. Next base: position 159,422 of record NZ_JBHVZO010000006.1, read on the forward strand.
AGCCGCGAGGCCCGGCACGAGCGCACCCGCTCCCAGCTCGCCCGTGAGCAGGAGGGCGGTCTGTGGGGCGACATCCTCGGTGCCCTGCGCCAGGAGGCCCCGCGGGCCCAGCTGATCCTCAACCAGCTCAATCCGCTGGTGCGCACCGCCGTCGCCATCGACGAGCCCGAGCTGGCGTGCACCAGCGCCGAAGCCCTCTACGGGCAGGCCGCGCTGCTGTCCCGGCGGCCGCTGAGGCCCGCCGAGTCGAGCCTCATCAACCGTTCCTTCCTCGATCTTCTCGCCCACGCCCTTCGCAAGGACAGCTGACGATGTCGACCGCACCCCGCCCCCAGAGCACGGACGAGCTGTACCAGGCGCTCAAGGAGAACGACCGGCGCCCCTACGGCCGCACCCGGACCGTCACCGCCGAGGAACTGGTCGAGGCGGCCGAGCAGTTCGCGGAGCCGGTCCCGCTCGTCCACGCGCTGTTCGAACTCCAGGAGGCGTACACCTACGGCTCCGAACCCCGTAAGTCGCCCGTCGTCTTCGCCCGGCTGCTCACCCTCTTCGACGAACAGCCCGACGTCTTCGACGAGCGGATGCGCCACACGCTGTTCTGGCGGTTCAAGTGGGTGGCCAACGCCCTGCGCGCGCTGCCCGAGGTTCCGCTGAACAGCCTGCGCCAGTGGCTCACGGAGATGCGCGACCGGTACGAGCGGGCCGGCCTCGGCCTCCAACCCTTCTACGGACAGGCGTACCAGCTGGCCGCTCACCGCGGTGAGGACACGACCCTCGCGTACGAGCTGTGGGCGGGCCGCACCCGCACCCGGCTGAGCGACTGCGAGGCCTGTGAGATCTGCGAGCGCGCCCTCCACCACCTCGCGGCGGGCGACGACGAACGGGCGCTGCGCGGCTGGGAGCCCGTACTGGCCGGGACGGAGTCCTGCCAGGAGGAGCCGGCCCGCTCCGTCTCGTACGCGCTGCTGCCCCTGCTGCGCACCGGTCGCACGGACCGTGCCCGCGAGCTGCACCTGGCCGGCTACCGCGCCTGCCGCCGCAATCCCTCGATGTCCGGTGAGGTCGGGCGGCACCTGGAGTTCTGCGCGCTGACCGGCAACGAGGCGCGCGGTCTCGAGCTGCTCGGGGAGAACCGGAACCTGTTCGAGGAGGTGGACTCGCCGCTGGACGTGCTCGACTTCCTCACCGGCGTGGAGGTCCTCCTGCGGCGCGTGGAGGACCTCGGTCACGGCGGTCTTCCCGCCGCCGGATACGCGGGCCGCACCTGGACGGTGACCGGTCTGCGCGCCGAGGTACGGAACCGCGCCGACGACCTCGCGGCCCGCTTCGACGCGCGGAACGGAACCACGGCCCACACCGACCGCCGCGGGGTCCGCCTCGACCGCGCCCCGCTCCTGGACGCGCTGGAACTGACCCTGCGCACCCGCGGCCTCGACGACGTGACCCCCGCTGCTCCGGCCACCGCGCCCGCCGCCCGCTCGGCCGCGGCCGAGCCCGAGTCCCTGCCCGGACTCGTCGCCCGGGCGCGGGCGCTGGACGCGCAGGGTCACCCGGACGCGCAGGCCTGCTGGGCACGGCTGCGCGCCCTCGTCACCGCCCGTGACTACGTCCACCCCGACGACCCGGCCGTCGGGTCGCTCGTACGGCTGCGCGCGGATCTCCTGGCCGACGAGGCGAGCCGGGTGGGCGACGGCGACCGCGAACTCGCCGCCGCCCTGTACGAGGAGGCCGCGGGTCTGTACGAGGACGCCGGAGAGCCGGGGGACGCGGCGGTCGAGCGCGCCGCCGCCCTGCTCACCGCCACCGAAGTCGCCGTGGAGGATGCCGAGGGGCCGGAGGCGAAGGCGGGCGCCTTCACCGAAGCCCACGAGGCCGTGGTCCGCCTGCACGAGGAGACGCCCGGTCTCGCCCCGCACCAGGAGGCCCGTCTGCTGCGCATGCGGGCCACCGCGCTCGGCCTGCGTCTGCAGACGTCGAGGAGCGAGGAGCACGTCGCTCCGGTCCTCGCCGAGGTGGACCTGCTCCACGCGTTCGCCACGCGGCACGATCTCGCCGGGCAGGTGTCGCACGCCCTGCTGCTGCGGGCCAGCACCCATGCCATGTCCGGGGACCTGCCCGGCGCGGTCACCGAGATCGACGCCCTGCTCGACCGGCTGAAGACGGACGGCCCCGCCTGGCACCTGCCGCGCACGCTCGGGCTGCGGGGCCGCCTCCAGCTCGGCCTGCGGGACGCCGGGGCCGCGCACGCGGACCTGTCCGAGGGCCTGCGCCTGGCCGCCGACTGGCCGGCCGACTCGGTCGACTCCTCCCGCCTCCTCGGCGACCTGGGCGAGGCCTGTATGCACCTGGGCCGCCCGGAGGAGGCACTGCGGCATCTGACCCGCTCCGCCGAGCTGGAGCTGCGCCGGGGCAACCGGACGGACGCGTTCTGCGCCTACAGCAACGCGGCCCAGCTCAGCCTGGACCTGGGCCGGATCGAGGACTGCATCGCCCTGCTCGACTCCCTCCTGGCCGAACCGGACGTCGCCGCCGGGGAACTGGACGACCGGCTCGTCGCTCAGCTGCGCCTGACCCGCGCCCGCGCGCTGCACGCCGGGGAGGACCTGAAGGCCGCCACGGCGGAGTTCGTCGCCCTCGCGGCCGAGTCGGCCGACTGGGACGACGACCCGGGGAGCCACGCCATGATCGCCGGGGAGACGGCCACGCTCCTCGGTGAGTCCGGCGACTTCGGCCGGGCCCGCAAGGTCGCGGACCAGGCACTCGCCGCTCACGCCCGGGCCCCGCGCTACGAGCAGCTCAGCAACTGCCTGCGCGAACTGGCCCGCCTCCAGGCTCAGCAGGGCGGCCCCGAAGGCCTGCCGGGCGCCCTCGCCTTCCTCGCCGACGCCGGCAGGGTCGCCGACGAGGCCCGTGCCGCCGCGTACGAGGCCCACGGCCGTTCCCTGGACACCGCCCTGGCCTACGAGTACGGGAGGGTGAACGCCTTCGCCGGTGAGTACGAGGATGCCCTGGCCGCCCTGGAGAAGGCCCTCGCCCTGCTCGGTGAGCCCGGACCGGAGGACGACCGCGCCGGCGAGTGGGCCGAGTGCGTACGGCTCGCGGGTGCGGTGGAGGGCCTGTATCTGGAACGCCCCGCCCCCGCCCTGACCCGCGTCGACGCGGCGGTCTCCCGACTGACCGCCCTCGGCCGCACCGAGGAGGCGGAGCCGCTGACCGCCCTGGCGGGCAGGCTGCGCGACGAGGCGTAGGACGGCGGACGCCGAGCCGGTCCGGGTCGGGTCGGGTCGGGTCGGCACGGCTTCGGCGGACGCGGAGCCGGCCCGGTCGACGCGCATACGGCGGACGCCGAGCCGGGCCCGGTCGGCACGGCTTCGGCTGACGCGGAGCCGGGCGCGGCATACGGCGACCGCGCCCGGCGACGCGCGCGGGTGGGGCACCTCCCCCGTGGCGGCGCGGGGGCGGGCGTACGGCGACGCAGGTCACGGCGCCGGGCTATGGACAGGTCTCCCTCCTCCCCGGTTAAGGTGCGCCGACGACCGGATGGGGAGGCATGCGTGGCTGGGACGGACCCGATCGCCGAGGCCGTCGGCGACGCCGACGCACTGTTTGTGCTGACGGCGGCGCTGCTGACGCCCGCGCGCTTCCCGAGCGTGCTCGGTGACGACTACCCGGCCGCCTGCGCGGCGCTCGGTCTCGAGCCGTACGGCGAGGGATACGGGCTCGTGTTCGGCCAGGACGGGCTCGGGGCCCGCTGGACGGTCGTGGTCGACGACGTGTCGCTCGTCGCGGTCGCCATCTCCTCCTGGGACTGCGGCATGGCCTACGACCTCTCTCCCGACGAACGCTCGGTGGTGACAGGGCTGCCGGGGTGGCCGCTCGACGTGGCGTCCCGCGCTCCGGGTGTACCGGCCCCGCACGACCCGGAGCCGGAGGAGGGCGACCCCGCCCCGCTCGTACCGCCCTCCGGCGAGGAGTGGGGACCTGCCCAGCGCCGCCTCGGCGCCGATGAGGTGGCCCGGCAGTGGACGGCCTGGCGGGCCCAGGTGACCGACGCGCCAGGGGCCGGTGACCGGCCGGCGGACCCGTCCGCCGCAGCGGAGCCGTCCCCTTCTGGGGCCCCGTCCACGTCCACGACAGCGGATCCGGCGACGGCGGCATCCGACTCCCCCGCGGCTCCGGTGGCGGCGGCGCCTGCCTCCCCGGCGGATCCGGTGGCGGCACCGGCCGCCGGGGCGGCTCCCGGCCCTGCCGTGAGCGGCGCCGAGGATGCGGCCGCCGCGCCGGCCGGCGCCGGCCGTGACCCGTACGACGGCGTCCGCAGGGTGCTCGACGAGCTCCAGGGGTATCTGGACCAGCCGCCGCCGGTCGGGCGGGTGCGGTCCGACGCCGGCGAGAGCGAGGGCGTGCGGACGCTGCGCGCGGACGGCCCCGGCTGGTCGCTCGTGGCCCGCGCCGACGACATGGCGTTCGTGCTGCTCGACGAACTGCCGGGCGAAGTGCTGCCCGTGGCGCGGGGACCGCGGCTGCCCGCGCTCCTCGAAGGGCTCGACGCGATGGCCGTGCGCCCGTCCTGAACGCCTCTCGGCCCCATGGAGCGAGGGCCCGAGGTGTGGTCCGGGACCATGGCCCGGTGGTGGGGGTGCGCCGCACGATGTGGCGCCGCACCCGTTCCCTCGTCCCATCGGAGGCCCACCATGCGCCTGTTGCCAGGCGTCTCCCTGCTCGCCGCGCTCCTCACGGGAGTCACCGTCCTCGCCCCCGTGGGCCCCGCCGGGGCGCTGGAACGGACCGCCGCGCACTGCGCGCGGCAGGACCGGCTCCGGGTGCCCGGTGCCGAGCACCAGCGGTCCGCCTGCCTGGACGATCTGACGACTGCCGGGCTCGCCGGCACCCCGTACACCGATCCGGCGGACCAGGCCGGTCTCGCCGCCCGGGGGACGCGTCACCCCTCGGGGGTGCCGGGCGTCCAGATCGACGGTTACTTCCCCGACGACTCACGCCTCAACGCCACCCACGGCTGGGCCCATGACGCGCAGTTCGTCATCCGGCTGCCCGACCGCTGGAACGGCGGGCTCGTCGTCACCGGCGCGCCGGGCACCCGGCGTCAGTACTCCACGGACGCGCTCATCTCCGACCGGGTCCTGGCCCAGGGCTTCGCCTACGCCGCCACCGACAAGGGCAACACCGGGCCGGACTTCTTCACCGACGGCCGGGGGCCGGGCGACGCGGTCGCCGAGTGGAACCGGCGGGTGACCGAGCTGACGAGGGCCGCCAAGAAGGCCGTACGGCAGCGTTACGGCCGGGCCCCGGAGCGCACGTACATGACCGGGATCTCCAACGGCGGCTATCTGACACGCTGGCAGCTGGAGAACCGGCCCGAGCTGTACGACGGCGGCGTCGACTGGGAGGGCGTGCTCTGGACGGCGCGCGGCCCCAACCTCCTGACGAGTCTGCCGGTGACGGTGGCCAGGTCGTTCGGGCAGGCCTCCGAGGAGGACATGGTCGCGGCGGGCTTCGCGCCGGGGTCGCGTTTCCTGTGGCCGTACCACGAGCGGGCGTACTGGGGACTGACGCAGAAGATCTTCCGGGCCGAGTTCGACCCCTCGTACGATCCGTCCTGCCCCGGCACGACGGCCGGCGGGACGGTCGAGCGGATCTTCGCGCCCTGTGCCTCGGACGCCTCCTACGACTATGCCTCCCGGCCCGCGTCCGTCCATCGCGCGGTCGCGGAGATCGCGCTCACCGGACGGATCGGCAAGCCGCTCATCACGCTGCACGGCGACCTGGACACGCTGCTGCCCGTCTCCACCGGCTCCGACGTGTACGCGCGAATGATCGACGGGCGGGGCCGGGGCGGGCTGCACCGGTACTACACGGTGCGGGACGGGACGCACACCGACGGCCTGTACGACACGTATCCGGACCGGCTGCGTCCGATCCTGCCGTGCTACCGCTCCGCGTTCGACGCTCTGACCCGCTGGGTCGAGGAGGGTACGGCGCCGCCCGCCGACCGGACGATCGCGCGGCCGGCGAGCGGGGACGTCGTCAACTCCTGTGCCCTGGCGGAGTGATCCCCGCACACCGGTCGTTCGACGCTCAGACCCTTTCCAGCGGGCGGTGCGGCCCCTCGGGCAGCTCGGCACGGACCGGGTCGCCGGGCCGCACCTCCCCACCGGTGAGGACGATGCCCATGATCCCGGCCTTGCGCACGATCTCGCCGTTCTCGTCACGGCCGAGGACCCGCTTGAGCAGTCCCTGCCGGAAGCCGTCGATCTGCGCGCAGGGGTTGCGCAGTCCGGTGACCTCGACGACGGCTTCGGCGCCGAGGTGCAGGCGGGTGCCGGTCGGCAGGCCGAGGAGGTCGATGCCCCGCGTCGTGACGTTCTCGCCGAGGTCCCCCGGGGCGACCTCGAAACCGGCGCCGGCGACCTCGTCGAAGAGTTCGGCGTGGATGAGGTGCACCTGGCGCAGATTGGGCTGCGTCGGGTCCTGGGCGACGCGGGAGCGGTGCTTGACCGTCACGCCCGCGTGGACGTCGCCCTCGACCCCGAGCCCGGCGAGGAGGGTGATGCCCTCCCGGTTGGGCTTGGTGAACGAGTACGTGCCGTTGCTGCTGACCGCGGTGATCGTGCCGACGCTCATGGCGAGGAGTTCCCCTTCTCCGCTCTCCGGCGGCCGCATCCCGACCGCCGGACCGATGATCACACCGTAGGTGATCGTCCCCGACCCTACTCGGCCCACTCGGAGCGCAGCGGTGCGCCCACGTCGTGCAGGTGACCGAGGGCCTGCCGGTACGAGTCCACGAAACCGGTCTCCGTGTACGGCACTCCCAGGGCGGCGCAGTGGGCGCGGACCGCCGGCTGGGCGAGACGGAGGTGGGGCCGCGGCATGCTCGGGAAGAGGTGGTGCTCGACCTGGTAGTTGAGCCCGCCGAGGAACCAGTCGGTCAGGGCGCCGCCCCGGATGTTGCGCGAGGTGAGCACCTGGCGCCGCAGATGGCCCCAGCTGTCGCCGTCCGCGTGCTCGTCCGGCCGCTCCATGCCCTTGTGGTTCGGGGCGAAGGCCATGCCGAGGTGGACGCCGAACAGCATCTGGTGGACGAGGGCGAAGACCAGGGCCTGGACGGGGGTGAGGAGGGTGAGCAGCAGGGCCGTGTATCCGGCGAAGTGGGCGAGGAGCAGGGCGCCTTCGACGAGCCGCTCGCGCCGGGTGCGGCAGGGGCCGTTCCTCGACAGCAGCGCCTGGACCCCGTACACCTTCAGCGCGATGCCCTCGAGCGTCGTCAGCGGGAAGAACAGCCAGGCCTGATGGCGGGTGAGGAAGCCGCGCAGGCCCTTGCGGCCGGCCGTCTGGTGCTCGGCGAAGACCAGGATGTCGGCGGCGACGTCCGGATCCTTGTCGAGGTGGTTGGGGTGGGCGTGGTGGCGGTTGTGCTTGTCGTTCCACCACTCCCGGCTCATGCCGAGGAGGAGGTTGGCGTGGACGAGCTGGACGATCCGGCTGATCTTCCGGTTGGCGGTGATCTGGGCGTGGCCGGCGTCGTGGCCGACGAAGGCGACGCGGGCGGAGAGCAGCGCGAGGGGTACGGCGAGCGGCAGCGCCCACCAGGAGGGGCCGATGAGTGCCAGCCCGGTCACCACGGCGGCGATGCCGAGGAGGTTGGCGGCGATCCCCCGGGCGTACCAGCCGGGGCGGTGTTCGAGGAGCCCCTGTTCCCTCACCGTCCGCAGGAGCGGGGTGAACTCGCTGCCGCTCCTGACGCGGCTGGGCGCCGCGGCTGGGGCGGCGGCCGGGGTCAGGACGGTTGCCTGGGACATGGCGGGCTCCGGTTTCTGTCGGTCGGGTGCGGGGACGGTGCGATCGGTGGGCGCCTACCGAGAACCTACGGATCCGTGATCGTCCGGGGCCATGGCGTCACCACCCGTCCCCGGCGGGGGGTGGCCGGGGGCGGGGGGTAGGGCGGTCCCCACCCCCTCCGCCGCTGTGGTGCGGATCACGTCCTCGCGGTGCGCGCCGGGGCCGTCCCGCGAGGTATCCTCGGCCGCTCAGTCGCCAGGTAGTCAAATTTGAGGAATGCGTTGTCGCTGTCGTACGGACCCGATGATTCCGCCCGCGAGACCGCCCAGGAACCCTCCCTCGCACTCACCCGCCACGCCGCCGTCTTCCTCCCCGCCGATCCGCCGCGCGCGGGACGGATCGCCTTCTGGTCCCCGGACGGCGACCCGCTGCCGGGGACGCCGATCGCCCCGGACACCACCGGCGCCGCTCAACTCGCCCCGGCCGAAGCCGAGATCACGGTGGTGGAGGGTGCGGGTCTCCGCCCCGTGAGCGTCCCGGCCCTCACCCTTCCCCTACGGGACGCCCTGCCCCTGCTCACCCGCGCCCGGTTCTCCGGCGCCGCGTCTCCCGCGTCCGCCTTCTGGGGCGCCGCCTCGCTCCTCTCCCTCGGCCTTGTCGCACGGGGCCTGCTGCTGCCCGGTCTCACCTCAGGCGACGTCGACGCGTGGCGAGCCGGGCCGCTCGGCCCCGAGGAACTGGCGGAGCTGCGGACGCTCGCCGCGTCGATGCCGCCCTCGGCCCACGCCGTGCCGCTCTCGCCGGACGAGCCGCCGCTGCTTCCGGAACCCGAGGCGCTGCTCCGCGCCTTCGCCGACGCCGTCGCGGACACCCTGCCCCGTACCCCTGCGGCTCCGCTCGTCGCCGGCGGGCCCGCCTTCACGGCCGGGGAACCGCAGAGGATTCCGGAACAGCGGCCGTGGGCGGCGGACGTGGCGGCGGTGCACGACGCGGGCATCCGGCTGTCGCTGCGGCTCGAACTCCCGGGCTTCGACGCCCGGTCGGAGGAGGCACCGGCGTTCCGCGCGGTGCTGCAGCTGCACGCCGTCGCCGACCCGACGCTCGTCGCGGACGCGGCGGAGGTGTGGGCGGGCTCCGGACGGACCGGTACGGCCTTCGGCCCCCGGGTCCGGATGGACGCCCTCCTCGCCCTGCGGCGTGCCGCCCGCGCCTGGCCACCGCTGGCCCCGCTCCTCACGGCGGCGGTACCCGACACCGTCGAACTCGCCGACGACGAGGTCGCGGAACTCCTCGGCGCGGCGGGCCGGTCCCTCGACGCGGCGGGCGTCCAGGTCCACTGGCCGCGCGAACTCGCCGACCGGCTGACCGTCGGCGCCGTGATCGGCCCGGTGGACACGGACGCGCAGGCGGCCTGGGGAGGCCCGGACGCGTCGGACGCGCCGCGGTCCGCCGGGGAACCGGAGGGGGAGCCCGAGGGGAATCGTTCCTCCGGGCTGCCCTCCTTCCTCTCCGCCGACGCCCTGCTCGGCTTCAACTGGCGCTTCGCCGTCGGCGATCAGGAGCTGACCAGGGCCGAGCTCGACCGGCTCGCCGAGGCCGGGCGGCCCCTCGTACGCCTCCGGGACCGCTGGGTGCTCGTCGACCCGGCCGAGGTGCGCCAGGCCCGTTCCCGGCAGGACCGCGAGCTCACACCGGTGGACGCCCTCTCGGCCGTCCTCACCGGCACCACGGAGTTCGGAGGACAGCTGGTCGAGGTGGCGGCGTCCGGCTGGCTGGAGCGCCTGCGAGAGCGGCTCGCCGATCCGGAGGGCGGGCGCCCGGAGGTGTCCCAGCCGCCGGCGCTCGCCGCGACCCTGCGCGACTACCAGCTGCGCGGGCTCGACTGGCTGCACCGGATGACCTCCCTGGGCCTCGGCGGCTGCCTCGCCGACGACATGGGGCTCGGCAAAACGATCACCGTCATCGCCCTGCATCTGCACCGTCAGTCCGACCCGGCGGCCGCCGGGCCCACCCTCGTCGTCTGCCCCACCTCGCTCATGGGCAACTGGGAGCGGGAGATCGGGAAGTTCGCGCCCGGCACGCCGGTGCGCCGCTTCCACGGCGCGACCCGTGACCTGGAGGACCTCGCCGACGGCGGTTTCGTCCTCACCACGTACGGCACGATGCGGCTCGACGCGGCGCGGCTCGCCACGCGGAACTGGGGACTCGTCGTCGCGGACGAGGCGCAGCACGTCAAGAACCCGTACTCGGCGACGGCCAGGCAGCTGCGGACCATCGGGGCCCGCGCGCGCGTGGCGCTGTCCGGCACGCCCGTGGAGAACAACCTCTCCGAGCTGTGGGCGATCCTCGACTGGACCACGCCGGGGCTGCTCGGCAGCCTGGGCGCGTTCAGGACCCGGTTCGCCGCCGCCGTGGAGGGGAGCAGGGACCCGGCCGCCGCCGCACGACTCGCCGCGCTCGTCCGCCCGTTCCTGCTGCGCCGCCGGAAGTCGGACCCCGGCATCGCACCCGAGCTGCCTCCGAAGACGGAGACCGACAGGGCCGTCTCCCTGACGCCGGAACAGGCCGGTCTCTACGAGGCCGTGGTGCGGGAGACGCTGGCCGCGATCGCCGAGGCCGACGGCATGGAGCGGCGCGGCCTGGTCGTGAAGCTGCTGACCGGGCTCAAGCAGATCTGCAACCACCCCGCCCAGTACCTCAAGGAGGCCCGGCCGAGGATCGAGGGCCGCTCGGGCAAGCTGGAGCTGCTCGACGAACTCCTCGACACGATCCTCGCCGAAGGCGCGTGCACCCTGGTCTTCACCCAGTACGTGGGGATGGCCCGGCTCCTGGAGACGCACCTCGCCGCGCGGGGCGTGCGGACGCAGTTCCTGCACGGCGGGACGCCGGTCGCGGCGCGCGAGGCGATGGTCGCCCGTTTCCAGAACGGTGAAGTGCCGGTCTTCCTCCTCTCCCTGAAGGCCGCGGGCACGGGACTCAACCTCACCCGCGCGGAACACGTCGTGCACTACGACCGGTGGTGGAACCCGGCCGTCGAGGCCCAGGCCACCGACCGCGCGTACCGGATCGGGCAGGACCGGCCGGTGCAGGTCCACCGGCTGATCGCCGAGGGGACCATCGAGGACCGGATCGCGACGATGCTCGACCGGAAACGAGAGCTGGCGGACACCGTCCTCGGCACGGGCGGGGACGCGCCACCGGAACTGACCGAGCTGACCGACGCCGAACTGGCGGAGCTCGTACGACTGCGAGGGGACGGACGATGAGCGGCTACGGACACGAGGGCGACGAGCGGACGTTCGCCGCGCTGCCGCCCGCGCCGGGCTCCGCCTTCACCCGTACCTGGTGGGGCCGGGCCTGGCTCAAGGCGCTTGAGGACACCGCGCTCGACGGCCGGCAGCTCAAGGCGGGGCGCCGGCACGCGCGCGCGGGGGCGGTGGGCGCCGTGTCGGTACGGCCCGGCCGCATCACCGCGGTGGTCAAGGACCATGACGGCACGCCCTATCGGAGCGACGTCCTGGTCCGGGAGTTCTCGGAGGAGGAGTGGGAACGGCTCCTCGGCCTCGCCGCCGACAGCGCGGGCCACATCGCCGCGCTCCTCGACCGGGAGATGCCGCCGCACCTGGTGGAGGACGCCGCGGCGGCCGGGCTCGACCTGCTGCCGGGGATCGGTGACCTCGATCCGGAGTGCGGCTGCGAGGCGTGGGACCACTGCCCGCACACGGCGGCGCTCTGCTACCAGGTGGCGCGGCTGATCGACGAGGACCCGTTCGTCCTCCTCCTCATGCGGGGGCGGGGGGAACGCACACTTCTCGACCAGTTGCAGACGCGCAGTGCTTCGCGTGCCGCGCGCGGCGGCACGGGAACGGACGACACGCCCGGGCCGGCCTCCGAGGAGGGTGCCGGCGGGATGCCCGGAGTGTCGGCCGAGGAGGCGTACGCGGCGGAGTTCCTCCTGCCGCCGCTGCCGGCCGCTCCGGCCGTCCCGGAGACGCCTGGCAGGTCGCCGTCCCTGGACACGGAGACGGAGCCCGGACCCGGGGTCGACCCGGCGGCACTGGAGTTCCTCGCCTCGGACGCCGCGGCCCGCGCGCACCGGATGCTCGTCGAGGCCCTCGGTCCTGACGCGACGGCATGGTCCGCCGTGTCGCCTGTGCCGGGCCTGACGGTCGGTCAGGACGCTGTGCGGCTCGCCGCGGACGGCTCGTCCGCGCCCTGGGTCGTCGCGCGCCTCGCCGCCGGTTCGGGCCGAACGCGGGCGGAGCTCGACCTGGCCACGCGCGCGTGGCGGTTCGGGGGCACCGCCGCCCTCGCCGTACTGCAGGAGGAGTGGACACCGGACGCGGAGGCGCTCGCGCGGGCCGGGGCCCGGCTCGCCGAGGCCTGGGAGGACGATGAGCGGCCGGTGCTGCGCCGGGCCGGCGGCGCCCGGTGGACGGTGGTGGGCGCGGAGGCGCAGCTGCGGCTCGGCGCGGACGGCCGCTGGTGGCCGTACCTCAGGTCCGGCGCCCGGTGGGCCCCCGCGGGCCCTGCCGACCGTGATCCGGCGACGGCCCTGACCACGGCCCTCGCCGCGGGCGCCGTGGAAGGCGCCGGTGCCACGGAAGGCGCCGGTGGTCCGGAAGGCGCCGACGGTACGTCTGCCGCAGGAGCCGCCGGTCCTACAGGAGCCGCTCGGTGAGCGTGCCTCCGGTGGCCGAGGGAGCGACGAGGCTGCAGGCGACGGTGTCCGAGCCGAGGAGATAGCTCGTCCGGTACGGGTACTGGACGAAGGTGGTCCAGCGCGTGCCGAGCGGTTGCAGCGCGGCCTTGCGGCGCAGCGGTTCGCGGCACAGCAGCGTGGCCGCCTCCCGGACCGCCGCGTCGGTGGCGAGGACGCCGGTGAGCCGGAGACGGGCGACGACTTCCGCGTTGTGCGGCGTGTCGCACGAGCGCCGGAGGGCGGTGCCCGGAGCGTCGCGGTCGATGTCGAAGCAGTCGCCGACGCGCAGCGCCTCGAAGGAGACGGGCCGGGGCGGCGCGCTGCCGTGCGTCGCGGTGGCGGTCGGCCGGGAGGTGGGGACGGTGCTCCCGGTACGGGAAGGTGTCGGGGACCCGCCGGGCGCGCCGCCGTCGGGGCGAGGTGACGGGAGCGCGGACGCCGTACGGGCCGGTGCGGTGTCCGTCGCCCCGTCGGCCGTCGGCGTGTCGTCCGTGCGGGTGCCGGCTGCCGCGCTGCCGTCCCCGTGCGGGTCGGCCGGTCCCTCGACGGTCGACGGGGTGGCGTCCCCGTTGTCTCCGACGGCGGGCGCCGCCGTTTCGGCCTGCTCGCCGCCCTGTCGACCGTCGGCGGAGAGGTCCTGCTCGGCCCCGCTCCCGACGGCGAGGAAGGCGCCCGCCACCAGGACGGCGACGAGCAGCGGGACGAGCGGCACGCCGAACCGGTGCGCGCGCCGCGCGGCCGGTCCCGGCCGGGGCGCACCGAGCCGGACGAGGCGGGGCGGCGACCACCCGGCCTCGGAACCGGCCGGCGGAGAAGCGGCGGGGCGGGGCAGCGCGGGGCTCACGGCGGACGCGCCTTCCTCATGGGGCGCGGCCGTCGCGTCCGCCGTGGCGGACGCGACGGGAGCGCCTGCCTCGGCGGGCGCGCCCGGCCGGTGGTCCGGCGGCGGGGAGGCGGTCGACGGCTGTGGCACGGGGTCCAGGTTCGCCCGTCGGCGGATCAGGGGCCACCCTTTTTCGGGGCTCGGGCGTGCCCCGTACAGAACCGTGACAATCGCCGACCGCGCTCCCGTCCCCCGTTGCCGACGCCCCGTCATGAGCCGCTGCCCTACAGACCGAGCTGGCGCTCGGCGCCCTCGACCGTCTGGGCCAGGAGCACGGCGATGGTCATGGGGCCCACGCCACCGGGGACCGGGGTGATGAGGGAGGCGCGCTCGGCGGCCGAAGCGAAGTCGACGTCGCCCACGTTCCCCGGGTTGTAGCCGGCGTCGACGACGACGGCACCCGGCTTGATGTCCGCACCCTTGATGAAGTTCGGCTTGCCGACGGCGGCGACGAGGACATCGGCCTCGCGGACGACGGAGGAGAGGTCCTCGGTGCGGGAGTGGCAGTAGGTGACGGTGGCGTCGCGGCCGAGGAGGAGCAGTCCGGCCGGCTTGCCGAGGATCGCGCTGCGGCCGACGACGACGGCACGCTTGCCGCGGAGCTCGACGTCGTACGCGTCGAGGAGGCGCATGATGCCGCCGGGCGTGCAGGAGACGAAGCCGGGCAGACCGAAGCCCATGGCCGCGAAGGAGGCCATGGTGACGCCGTCGACGTCCTTCTCCGGGGCGATGGCCTCGAAGGCGGCGCGCTCGTCGATGTGCGGGCCGACCGGGTGCTGGAGGAGGATGCCGTGGACCTCGGGGTCCTCGGAGAGCGCGGTGATCGCGGCGACGAGCTCCTCGGTCGTCGTGGCGGCGGGCAGCTCGACGTGCCGGGAGCGGATTCCGGCCTTCGCGCAGCGGTTCTGCTTCATCTTGACGTACGTCACGGAGGCCGGGTCGGCGCCGACGAGTACGGTCGCGAGACACGGGGTGACCCCGGTGCGGCGGGTGATCTCGGCGGCGCGGGCGGCGGTCTCCTCGACCGTCCGGCGGGCGAGGGCCGTGCCGTCCATGAGGGTGGCGGTGCTGGTGGACATGGCGACTCCTGGGCTGCGTCTCTGACAGATGGTTCGCCCAGGCGCACGGCATCGGTCCGGTCGCGCCGGTGGGGCGCGCTCCCGCCGGGCCGCTCCCCGGTGGTGATCCACCTCAAGCGCCAGTCACGGCCCGGGCCCACTGTACGGGAGGGGGGAGGGCCGGCTTCGGAGAGGGTGGCCCCCGGGGGTGCCCTGCCGATCGGGCCGGGCTCGCGGCCTGACCGGCACGAGACACGTTCTCGGGGTCAGCCGACACCCCGCGGGCGGAACTGGACGCTGATGCGGGGTCCCACCGCGCGGCTCGTCTTCGGGATCGCGTGGTCCCAGGTGCGCTGGCAGGAGCCGCCCATCACCACCAGGTCGCCGTGGCCCAGCGGCAGCCGCAGTCCCACGGGGCCTCCGCCGCGCGGGCGGAGCGCGAGGTCGCGCGGATCACCGAGGGAGAGGATGGCGACCATCGTGTTCCGCGTGGAGGAGCGGCCGGTCCGGTCGCCGTGCCAGGCGACGCTGTCGCGCCCGTCGCGGTAGAGGCAGAGGCCCGCGGTGACGAAGGGTTCGCCGAGCTCGGCCTCGAAGTGGGCGCTGAGCGCGGTGCGCGCCTCGTCGAGCGCGGGGTGCGGGAGCGGCATCTCCTCGCGGTAGTACGCGAGGAGGCGGGGCACGGCGACCACGTCGTCGTACATCCTGCGCTCCTCGGCACGCCACGGCACCCGCTCGACCAGCTCGTCGAACAGCGCGTCGGCGCCCTGGAACCAGCCGGGCAGATGGTCGATCCAGGCACCGCCCGCGAGGGGCGTGCGCCGGATGCCGCCCAGCGGCCCGGGCCGCGGCTCGTCGCCCTGGTCGAACAGGGAGCCCTGGAGGCCGGGGATGCCCGGTCGTGCTGCGGTCATGGTCCCAGCGTAACCCCAAAACCGAACAGGCGATCGAATTATCCGGCTGGGGCGAGGCCGGGCAGCACCCGGCTCCTCACCCGGCGCCGCCGTGGTCGATCTCCGTCGAGGCTGATCAAGCCTCGGCGAGACCGACGGCGCCGGCCCTCACGGCAGCGGCGTACCCCCGGTCGCGTTGACGATCTCGCCGGTGATGTAGCCGGCCTGCGGCGAGGCGAGGAAGACGTACGCGGGAGCCATCTCCGCCGGCTGGGCGGCCCGGCCCAGGGGCGACTGCGCGCCGAACTCCTTCGTGTCCGGCATCGTCGCCGGAATCAGCGGCGTCCACACCGGGCCGGGCGCGACCGCGTTCACGCGGATGCCGCGCTCGGCGAGCATCTGCGCCAGTCCGTAGGTGAAGGAGATGATCGCCGACTTCGTCATCGCGTAGTCGAGGAGAGGAGGGCTCGGCTGGTAGCCCTGCACGGAGGTGGTGTTGATGACGGAGCCGCCGCGCGGGATGTGGGGCAGGGCCCTGCGGGAGAGCCAGAACATGCCGTAGAGGTTGGTCTTCATCACCCGGTCGAACTGCTCCGTGGTGATGGCCTCGATCCCGTCCGGCTGCGCCATCTGGTAGGCGGCGTTGTTGACGAGAACGTCGATGCGTCCGTGTTCGCTCACCGCACGGTCGATCAGCGCGTCGCACTGGTCCTCGTCACGGATGTCGCAGGCGACGGTCAGGGCCGCGCGTCCCGCCTCGCGGACCAGACGCGCCGTCTCCCCGGCCTCGTCCGCCTCCTCGGGCAGGTGGGTGAGGACGATGTCCGCCCCCTCGCGCGCGAAGGCCAGACAGACGGCCCTGCCGATCCCGGAGTCCCCGCCGGTGACCACCGCCACCCGGTCGCGGAGCAGGTCGTGACCGCGATAGGAGTCCTCGCCGTGGTCCGGTCGGGGACGCATCTCCTCGGTCGAACCGGGATGCTCCTGGTCCTGGTCCGGGAACGGTGGGCGGGGGTGGCCGGTCACCGGGTCGGGGACGTCTGCCTGGGGGTCCTGTGGGGACATCGGGGGCCTCCGTGGTGCTGGACGGGTCGGGCGTCGCGCGCGTTCAGGACGAGGCCGGGTACGGCGCGGACTTGAGACGGCGGGCGAGATGGGCGGTGTTGGCGGCCAGGGTCGCGGTGGTGGTCGCGGTCTTCTCCGGGGTCTTCTCCAGGTCCTGGTAGTCCGTTCCCTGCATGGCCTCACCGACCCAGTAGGTGACGGCGTTCGGGGCGAGGGAGAAGCCGACGTCGTTGAGCCCCTGGAAGAGGTCGGCGCTCACCTTGTGCGCCCCGTCCTCGTTGCCCACGACGCAGACCGCGGCGACCTTGCCGTAGGTGAGCATCCGCCCCTCGTCGTCGGTCTCGGAGAGCTCGGCGTCCAGCCGCTCCAGCACCCGCTGGGCGATGCTCGACGGATGCCCGAGCCAGATCGGGGTCGACAGGACGAGGATGTCGCAGCCGAGGATGGTGTCCCGGATCTCGGGCCAGGCATCGCCTTCACCCATGTCGGTCTTCACGCCGGGGCGTACGTCGTGGTCGGCGATCCGGATGACCTTGCCGCTCACGCCGTGGTCACTCAGGGCGGCCATCGTCTGCTCGGCCAGCAGGTGCGAGCTGGAGGGGGCCGGGGACGGGGAGAGGGTGCAGACCAGGGCGACTGCGCGCAGTGGTGTGGTTTCGGTGGCGTCCATGGCCACCGACTACCCCCGAGTCGCGTCCGTATCTCACCTTTCTGGGTTCTCCGGCCCGGACGGCGACACCGGGTGGGCCAGGCGGCGGTCTTCGCCGTGCGTGGGGGGCGCGATGGCCGAATAGTGCCTTACAGACCGGGTAGGCGGTGCGTGCTCGTATCCGGGTGGGCGGCTGCGGGGGAGCGACCCGTGCGCGTACCCCCCGGGGGACGAGCTCGTGCTCGTACCCCCGGGGCGAGTTCGTGCTCGTCCCCCCGGGGGGCGAGTTCGCGCTCGTTCCTCCCGGGGGCGAGTCCGCGCTCGTACACCGGGTACGCGGGGTCTCGCCCGTCCCGGCGGACGGGCACCCGCCACCGCGCCGATGACAGGAGCCTCCGATGACCCCGACCAGCACGAGCACCCCGGATACGACCGTCGGCCCCCGCCTGGTCGCGGGGCGCGGTGACCTCTCGGGTGCCGTGGAGAGGGCCCTGCGGACCGGCCGGCCGCCCGCCTACACCGAGGGAAGCCTCCGGAGGGCGGACCCGTGGGGGGAGGACCTGCAGCTCGCGCTCTACCTGCTGTACGAGCTCCACTACCGCGGTTTCGAAGGCGTCGACGACGCCCGCGAATGGGACCCGGAACTGCTGCGGCTGCGGCGGGAACTGGAGGACCGGTTCCTCCAGGCGCTGCGCACCGCCCTCGCCGACGGGCCCCGGTCCGTCGAGGAGGCCTTCGCGCCGCTGCTCGTCGAGCCCGTCGACCCGGCCGGCGGCGGCGTCAGCCACCACCTGGAGAGCGAGGGCGAGCTCTGGCAGCTGCGCGAGTACGCGGCCCTGCGCTCCCTCTACCACCTCAAGGAGGCGGACCCGCACGCGTGGGCCATCCCGCGGCTGACCGGCCGGGCCAAGGCGGCGATGGTGGCCGTCGAGTACGACGAGTTCGGGGCCGGTCACGCCGACCGCATCCACGCGCGGCTCTTCGCGGACCTCATGACCGACCTGGGCCTCGACACGGCCTACGGCCACTACCTGGACCACGTCGGCGCCCCCGTGCTCGCGACGGTGAACCTGATGTCCCTGTTCGGACTGCACCGGGCCCTGCGCGGAGCCCTCGTCGGCCACTTCGCCTGTGTCGAGGTCACCTCCTCGCCCGGCTCCCGCAGGCTCGCCAAGGCCATGCGGCGCTGTGGCGCGGGGGAGGCGGCCGAGCGGTTCTACACCGAGCACGTCGAGGCCGACGCCGTCCACGAGCAGATCGTCCGGCGCGAGGTGATCGGCGGACTGCTCGCCGACGAACCCGGCCTCGAACCGGACATCGCCTTCGGATGCGCGGCGACCGTACTGCTGGAGAACAAGCTCGACGCCCACATCCGTGACGCCTGGGCGGCGGGCCGTTCCGCGCTGCGGAACCCCCTGTCCCCTCCGGACGGGGTCTGACCGTGGCCGGCCTCGACGCCTTCGCCGACGTGCTCGACTACCCGATGTACGTCGTGACGGCGGCGGCCGGCGCCGAGCGGGCGGGCTGCCTGGTGGGCTTCGCCTCGCAGTGCTCGATCGATCCGCCCCGCTTCATGGTGTGGCTCTCCACGGCCAACCGCACGTACCGCGTCGCGCGCCACGCCTCCCACCTCGCCGTACACGCGCTGCGGAGCGATCAGCGGGCGACGGCCGAGTTGTTCGGCGGGCGGACCGGCGACGACCTCGACAAGTTCGACCGGGTGGCGTGGTCACCGGGGCAGGGAGGAGCCCCCGTCCTGGACGACTGCTGCGCCTGGCTCGTGGGCCGGGTGCGGGAGGTCGTCGACGGCGGGGACCACAGGGGCTTCCTGCTCTCTCCCGTGGCGGAGAACCCGCCCGGCCCCGTCCGGCCGCCGCTCCTGCGGTTCAGTGACGTCGCGGACCTCTCGCCCGGCCACCCGGCCTGAGATGCCCGGCCAGAGTTCCATGGGGGCCGGGGCGAGCGGGTCAGCGGCCCGGGTGCTCCCCCGGGCCTTCCCTGAAGGGGGCCAGCGGGGTGGGCGAGAGGTCGGTCGTCTCCTCCCCCGGTTCGAGCAGCGTGTCCGCCGCGCCGACGATGAGCGGATCGGGCGTACCGACCGCGTCCGCGTCCTTGCTCGCGTAGTCGATGCGGGCCAGGAGGCTGCGCATCGCCTCGAGCCGTCCTCGCCGCTTGTCGTTGCTCTTGACCACGGTCCAGGGCGCGTGGGCGGTGTCCGTCTCCCGGAACATGGCGATCTTCGCCTCGGTGTAGTCGTCCCAGCGGTCGAGCGAGGCGAGGTCGGTGGGAGAGAGCTTCCACTGCCGCACGGGGTCGACCTGGCGGATGGCGAAGCGGGTCCGCTGCTCGGAGCGGGAGACCGAGAACCAGAACTTCACGAGGTGGATGCCGTCCTCGACCAGCATCCGCTCGAACAGGGGGCACTGGTGGAGGAAGAGCTGGTACTCCTCGTCGGTGCAGAAGCCCATCACGCGCTCGACGCCCGCGCGGTTGTACCAGGAGCGGTCGAAGAACACGATCTCGCCGGGGGCCGGCAGCGGCGCCACATAGCGCTGGAAGAACCACTGTCCGGCCTCGCGCTCGGTCGGCTTGTCGAGCGCGACGATCCGGGCGCCGCGCGGATTGAGGCGCTCGGTGAACCGCTGGATGGTGCCGCCCTTGCCGGCCGCGTCCCGGCCCTCGCAGAGCACCACGATCCTGGCGCCGGTGTCCTTCGCCCAGCGCTGCAGCTTGAGCAGCTCGATCTGCAGGATCCGCTTCTGCCGCTCGTACTCGCGGCGGCGGACCTTGCTGGGGTACGGATAGTTCTCCCGCCAGGTACGGATGGAGTCACCGGCGGCGCTGAGCAGGACGGGCTGCTCGGGCCGGCTGTTGTCCACGCTGAGCCCTTCGAGCAGGTCCTGCTCGTGGACCGGGCCCCGGTCCTCGTCCTCGCGTCCGGCACCGTTCACGTCGAACCCTCCGTCGCCCCGCTGCCCTCGCTCGTTCGCACGAACCCCTGGTACCCACTGATCCCGGCCGTATCCACTGGTTCCGGTTGTATCCAGTGATCCCGGTCGTATCCCTGTTCCCGGTCGTATCCCCTGGTCCCGGCCTCATCGCGGTCCCCGCGGTGGCGTTCTCCGTGGAGGTGGCTCCGGTCCGGAGGCCACGCCGGTCGGGCTCCGCGGACCCCTCCCCCGACGGCGACCCGCGTTTGATCCGGTCGGGACCGGACAGACGCCGATGGCGCCACAGCGCCCCGCGGCCGAGCGGTGCGTTCCGCTCCATGAGAAAGGCGATCATGATCACATCCACCTTGGCAGCCACGCACGCGCTCACACCCGGGCCCGCTCTCGCGTCGGCCGGATCCAACGCCGTGCTCTTCGCCGTGGCCATCGGCGTGGTGGTCGTCGTCCTGCTGCTCTCCGCGTTCTGGTGGGGCAGCCGCCGGGTCGCACGGCGGCGCCGCCCGGTCGGCGACCCCACCCAGGGGAACGCCGCGGCGGACCGTGACTCGTGGACCATTCCCGACGACGACCGGGACCTCGGCGACTCGCACCGCTGACGTGGCCGTACGGAACCGCCGCGCCCGTCCCGGCCCCTGCTCGGCACGGGGCAGGCGGTCTTGACCGCCCACGCCGAAAGCGTCCGGGAGGCCCCGGCACCCCGCCCCGACGGCTTCCCGCCGCCATGACCGCTCGGCCCCTCAGTGTGCCTTCACGCTGCCCGGGCGCCGGAGCAGGTAGACGGCGGCGGAGGCCACCAGGGCGAGCATGCAGGCGATGAACACCAGGCCCGCCCCTTCCAGGCCGAGCGGTTCGGCCAGCAGGCCGACGCCGATCACCGGGATCGAGATGCCGGTGTACGCGACCACGAACAGGGTCGAGATGACCGCCGCGCGCCGGTCCTCGGGCGCGGCGGCCGCGACGGAGGACAGGGCCGCGCGAAAGGCGAGTCCCTGTCCGGTGCCCCCGACGACGGCGGCGAGGAAGATGAACACCAGGAGGTCCGTGAAGAGCGCCGCCGCGAGGAGCGCGAGGCCGGCGAAGAGCACGGCGCAGCCCAGGGAGAGGGAGCGTGCCACCCCGAAGCGGTCGACGGCCAGTTGTCCGGCGGTGGAGGCGAAGAAGGCCAGTGCGACGACGAGCCCGCTCACGGCGTGGTTGTCCACGTGCAGGTAGCGGGCGAGGAACGCGGGGCTGACCGAGGTGAACACGCCGAACAGCGCGAACCCCACGAAGCAGGCGATCGCCGCGGGCACGAACGCCGCCCTCACCTGGGCCGGCAGGGCGGGCCACCTCGGTCGTACGGCGGCCAGGGGCCGCCGCCCGGTCACGGTCTCGGGGAGCCGCAGCAGGACGGCGGCCGAGACGGCCACCAGGGCGAGGTGCACGGCGAACGGGAGCAGCAGGGGCCGGGGGGCGTACTCCGCGAGCAGTCCGGCGAGCAGGGGTCCGCACCCCAGGCCGCCCATGTTCGCGGCGGTGGCCACGAAGGTCGCCCGTGACCGGTCGCCCGGCGGGGCGAGCTCCATCACGTAGGCGGTGGCGGCGCCGGTGAAGAGGCCGGCCGAGAGGCCCGACAGCAGGCGGCCCGCGTACAGCCAGGCCAGGTTGTCGGCGGTGAGGAAGCATACGGCGCTCGCGGCCGCGAAGCCGAGGCCCCAGAACAGTGCCGGTCGGCGGCCGACGGTGTCGGAGGCGTTGCCCGCCAGGAGCAGGACGCCGATGACCCCGAAGGCGTACACGGCGTAGACGACGGTGACCGTCAGCTCGGAGAACCCGAACTTCTCCTGGTAGAGGGGGTAGAGCGGGGTCGGCAGTGTGGTGCCGGCCATGCACACGACGAACACCGCTCCGGCGAGGAGACACCGGAGCCGGCCCTGACGTTCATCTTCCATGGCGCGACCGTAAGCCCGGCGGCCGTCGATCGGCGGCACGAACTGCGGCGCGCGTGACGACGTCACCCGACCTGCCGGGCCGAAGCGTCGGCAAACTGAGCACTGGTCAGAGAACGCATGAATTGCGACTTTCCTGTGCGCAAGACTGGAAGATTCCTTCACCTTGTGCATATCAATCGACCCAAGAGCGTTCCGAACTGATCAAGAACGCCTCTATAGTTCCGTCGTTGCGACCTCCTTCCCCCGTGCCTGCTCCCGAGAGTCTGGTTGATGTCGGCGTCACCCACCCCCTTCCGTCCTGCCCTGACCGCCGCGTTGCTGACAGCCGCCGCGGGCGGTGCGCTCGCGGCGGCGGCGACGACCGCGGCACCGGCCGGGGTACGCCCCGCGCTCGGCTGGTTCGCCGTCTGCGGCGTCCTGCTGCTGTCCGCCGCGGCCTGCTCCGTCACCTGGTACGCGCGCACCGCGCGGGCACTCGGCCGGCGGGCCGACGTCCTCGCCGCCGAACTCGCCTCCCGCGAGGCCTACGTCGCCCGGTACAAGGCCACCGCCGAGCGCGAGGCGGCCGCGCTGAAGAAGCGGTACGAGGAGGAGGCCGCCGCCTCGGCCGCCGACCACGCGGCCCGGACCGAGGAGCTCACCAGGGCCCACGCCGCCGAGACGGCCCGGCTCGCCGAGGCACGGGCCGCCGACGCCGCACGCCTCGACGGCCGGCTGCGCCGGGCGGAGTCCGGCCGGTCCGCGGCCATGGCCGCCGCGGCCAACGCGGCCGGACGCATGCAGGCACTGGCCACGAGCATGATGGCCGACCTGCGGGAGATGGAGCACCGGCACGCCGACGAGGACGTCCTCTCCGACCTGCTCCACCTCGACCACCGCACCGCCCAGGCGGGACGGCTCGCCGACTCGATCGCGGTGCTGACCGGCGCCCGTTCCGGTCGTCGCTGGGCGCGCCCCATCGTCATGGAATCGATCCTGCGCGGCGCCATGGGCCGGATCGGCGGCTATCAGCGGGTGCGGCTGCACTCCGGCAGCGACGCGGCGGTCGCGGGCCACGCCGCCGAAGGCGTCATGCACGCGCTGGCCGAACTCCTGGACAACGCCGCGAACTTCTCCCCGCCGAGCGCGGAGGTCCACGTGTACGTGGAGGAAGTCCCCGCCGGCATCGTCATCACCGTCGAGGACAGCGGACTGGCCATGAGCGACGTCCAGCTGAGGCGCGCCGAGGCCGCCGTCGGCGCGTCGGCCCACGACCTGGCGGGGCTCTCCGGCACCCGCCTCGGCCTGCACGTGGTCGGCCGCCTCGCGCGCAAGCACGGTCTGACCGTCTCCTTCCGCCCGTCCGCGCGCGGGGGCACCGGGGCTCTCCTGATGGTGCCTCACGAGCTGGTCAGCCACGCCACGACGGAGCCGGCCGGCACCTCCGGCGAACCGCCGCTCCCGGTCTCCGGCCGTGGCGTGACCTCCCCCGCCTCCGGCCGGACGTCCGCCCTCGCCCCGGCCGCCGCCCCGGCTCGGCCGGCCGAGCCGGAGGCCGTGCACGGGACCGTGGCCGACGGCGGCGCACCCGAGCCCGCGGCGGACACGATCATCCTGCCGCGCCGTCGGCGCGGCGAGACCCTGGCCTCCCAGCTCACGAACGAGGAGGCATCCGCGAAGGCCCGCGAGGAGGCTCCCCGTACCGGTGCGGCCGCGCCCCCGCCGCGCTTCGGCAGTTTCCACCGGGCCGTACGCGCGGCCGGCACCCCGCCGGAGGACGCACCCGGGACGACCGGTCCCGGCGCCGGAGGATCCGCGGCCGACCTCGCCGATTCCCCCGCGAGCCGAGCGGCCCACCCCGCCGGTGCTCCCGTGAGCCCGGCGGCCCGCCCCGCCGACTCCCCGAAGGACCGGACGGCCGACGTCCGCCCGGCCGACAACCCCGTACCGTCCGACCCGCAGGACCCGACGGCCGCACCGCACCCGTCGCCGTCCTCGAACCCCCCGTATTCGGAAGGCAATCCGCGATGACCGGCACCACCACCGACGAGAAGCTCAGCTGGCTCCTGGAGGGCCTCCTGGAACGCACCCCGGCCACCCGGCACGCGCTGGTGCTCTCCCGTGACGGCCTCAAGCTCTGCCGTACCGCCGGGCTCTCCGTGGACCAGGCCGACCAGCTCGCCGCCATCGCCGCGGGCATCCAGAGCCTGTCGCACGGCGCCTCCATGGAGTTCGGCGACGGCACCGGCGGGGTCCGCTCCGCGATGGCGGAGTTCTACGGCGGCATCCTGTTCATCGTGGAGGCCGGGGACGGTGCGCACCTCGCCCTGGTCGCCGACGAGGAGGCCGACGCCGGGCTCGTCGGTCACAACATGTCGGAACTGGTCGAGCAGCTGGGCGAGCACCTCGTCGCCAGGCCCCGGGGATGAGCCGGATCAGGCCGGGCCGGGACGACTCCCCGGACCGCCTCTACACCGTCACCGGTGGTCGCAGCCGTGCCGGATCCGACGCCTTCGACGTGGTGACGCTCGTGGTCGCCGAGAGCGATCCCGTCCCCGGCATGCAGTCCGAGCACGTGGCGATCCTGCGCATGTGCCGCTTCCCCCTGGCGGTCGTGGAGGTGGCGTCCGGGCTCGGCCTGCCCGTGTCCATCACCCGGATCCTCCTGGCCGACCTGCACGCCACCGGCCGGATCAGCGCCCGCCATCCCCGCCCCACGTACCGCCTTCCCGATCACGACATCCTGGAGCAGGTGCTCGTTGGACTCCGTAGCCTCTGAACAGCGCCAGACCCTGCGCAGCACCGCCGACAACGGACTGAAGATCGTCGTCGTCGGCGGATTCGGAGTCGGCAAGACCACCCTGGTCCGCTCGGTCAGCGAGATCCGTCCGCTGAACACCGAGGAGACGATGACGCAGGCCGGGGAGCACATCGACGACACGGCCGGTGTCGCCGCGAAGACGGCCACCACCGTCGCCTTCGACTTCGGCCGGATCTCGCTCGACGCGCACAACGTGCTCTACCTGTTCGGCGCCCCCGGCCAGGAGCGGTTCTGGTTCCTGTGGGACCGGCTCTTCTCCGGGACGCTCGGTGCCGTCGTGCTCGTCGACACCCGGCGGCTCTCCGACTCCTGGTACGCCGTCGACCGGCTCGAACACCACGGCACCCCGTTCGTCGTCGCCTGCAACGACTTCGGCGGCCCCGCCCACACCCCCGCCCAGATCCGCGAGGCCCTCGACCTCGCCGACGAGGTCCCCCTGGTCTTCTGCGACGCCCGGTCGCGGGAGTCCAGCAAGCAGGTCCTCATCTCGCTCGTCGAGCACCTGCAGACCCTCGTCGCCCCGGACCCGCAGCCGATACCGGAGCCCACCCCGTGACCCACCCCGAGCCCCAGCCCGTCCCGCTGAGCGGCCCCCGGTTCCAGACCGACCCCGTGGAGCTGTACCGGCGGATACGGCGCGAGCACGGCGCCGTCGCCCCGGTCGTGCTCGACGGCGACGTGCCCGCCTGGCTCGTCCTCGGCTACCGCGAACTGCACCAGGTCACCAGCGACCCGGTCCTCTTCTCGCGCGACTCCGAGCTGTGGAACCAGTGGGACGCGATCCCCGCGGACTGGCCGCTGCTGCCCATGATCGGGCGCAAGCAGCCGTCCATCCTGTACACCGTCGGCGAGCGGCACCGCGAGCGGGCCGGCGTCATCTCCGACGCCCTGGAGGCCGTCGACCCGTTCGTCCTGAAGGAACGGGCCGAGCGCTTCGCCGACGAACTCATCGACGCCCTCTGCGGCAAGGGCGCCTGCGACATCATCGCCGAGTACGCGATGCTGCTGCCGGTACGGGTCCTCGCCAGCGTCTACGGCTTCGCCGACGAGCAGGGGCCCGGCCTGGTGACCGCTCTCAACGACATGATCAACGGTCAGGAGGGCGCGCTCGAAGGCCAGCGCCACCTGGCCGAGTCCATGTTCGCGCTGCTCGCTGCCAAGGCGGGGACGCCCGGCGACGACGTCGCCTCGCGGATGGTCGCCAACACCGCCGGCTTCACCCTCGAAGAGGTCGCCCAGGACCTCATGGTGATGATGGCGGCCGGTCATCAGCCCACCGCCGACTGGATCGGCAACTCGCTCCGCCTGATGCTCACGGACGACCGGTTCGCGGCCTCCCTCTCCGGCGGCCGGCACAGCGTCGGCGAGGCGATGAACGAGGTCCTGTGGGAGGACACCCCCACCCAGAACGTCGCCGGACGATGGGCCTCGCGCGACACCCGTCTCGGCGGCCGCCGGATCGACCGGGGCGACCTGCTCCTCCTCGGCCTGGCCGCCGCCAACGCCGATCCGCACGTACGGGCCGACTCCGGTGCCTTCACCGGAGGCAACAACGCCCACCTCTCCTTCGGACACGGCGAGCACCGCTGTCCCTTCCCCGCGCAGGAAGTCGCCGAGACCATCGCACGGACGGGCATCGAGGTGCTGCTCGACCGGCTGCCGGACGTGGACCTCGCGGTGGCCGAGGACGCCCTCACCCGCCGCCCCTCCCCCTGGCTGCGAGGCCTCACCGCGCTCCCCGTCACCTACACCCCGACCCCCGCCCTTGGAGCCCTCACGTGAGCTGCCCGTACGACCACACCGCCGCGTCCGGCACCGATGTGATCACCCTCGACCCCTTCGTCGCCGACCTCGACGGGGAGAGCGCGCGGCTGCGCGCGGCCGGCCCGCTGGCCCGCGTCGTCCTGCCCGGCGGGGTGCCCTGCTGGGCCGTCACCCGGCACGCCGAGGCACGGAAGCTGCTCACCGACTCCCGTCTCGTCAAGGACATCGACGTGTGGGGGGCGTGGCAGCGCGGCGAGATACCCCTCGACTGGCCGCTGATCGGCCTCGCCAACCCCGGGAAGTCGATGCTGACCGTGGACGGCGACGAGCACCGGCGGCTGCGCACCCTGGTCGCGCAGGCGCTCACGGCGCGCCGGGTGGAGCGCCTGCGCGCGGGCATCGAGGCCCTGACCGAAGGCATGCTGGACCGGCTCGCGGAGCGCCCGGCCGGCGAGGTCGTGGACCTGAAGGCGGAGTTCGCGTACCCCCTGCCGATGAACGTGGTCGGCGAGCTGATGGGTGTCGACGCGGCCGACCACCCGCGGATGAAGACGCTGTTCGACAAGTTCTTCTCGACGCAGACGCCGCCCGAGGAGGTGCCGGGCATGATGGCGGACCTCGGCGCGCTCTTCGCCGGCATCGTGGCGGGCAAGCAGGAGAACCCGGGGGACGACCTCACCAGCGCGCTGATCGAGGCGTCGGAGGACGGCGACCGGCTCAGCACAGAGGAGATCACCAACACCCTCCAGCTGATGGTGGCGGCCGGGCACGAGACGACCATCAGCCTGATCGTGAACGCCGTCGTGGCCCTGGAGACGCACCCCGAGCAGCGCGCGCTCGTGCTCAAGGGCGAGGTGCCGTGGGAGAACGTCATCGAGGAGACCCTCCGCTGGTCGACGCCCACCTCGCACGTCCTGATCCGTTTCGCGGCCGAGGACATCGAGGTCGGTGACCGGGTGCTGCCGAAGGGCGAGGCCCTGATCGTGTCGTTCGGCGCGATCGGCCGGGACGAGGTGCAGTACGGCCCGACGGCGGGCGACTTCGACGTGACCCGCACGCCGAACCGTCACATCTCCTTCGGGCACGGCCCGCACGTCTGCCCGGGCGCGGCCCTCTCCCGCCTGGAGGCCTCGGTGGCCCTCCCCGCCCTGTACGCGCGCTTCCCCGAGCTCCGGCTCGCCGTACCGCGCGAGGAACTCCGCAACAAGCCGGTCGTCACGCAGAACGACCTGTTCGACCTCCCGGTCCTCCTGGCCTGACCACCTGACGCCCCGGCCTCCCCCGACGGGAGGTCCGGGGCGTATCCCCGGACTGCCGGAATACGGGCGGTCCGGCAGCCCGGTCAGCCGACCGCGTCGGTTGCCGCCACCCGGTGTGCCTCGAGCCCGGGGGCGGCGAGCAGCTCGGCGATCAGTGCGTCGGAGCCTCCGACGTACGTGCTGACCAGGTCGACGTCACCGCCCACGCACCAGGCGCGGTCCTGCGGCCACCACAGGTCGGGGAGTTCGGCGAACTCGTCCGGGAGCTCGGGAGAGATGGCGTCGGCCAGCCGTCCCGAGAGCAGGATCTCCTCGCGTTCCGGGGTGGGGAAGGTCGGGACGCCGTCCCACTCGCAGCGGCCGTACCCGTGCCACAGCCCGAACCAGCACCGCTCCGCCGTCCCTGTGTGCCGCGCGAGGACGGGGATCAGGGCCCGCGCGACCCCGCCGGGCGTGGGGCCTTCGGCCGGGTGCTCGTCCCAGAGTCCGGGCAGGCCGTACTCCTCGTCGTTCTGGTAGAACCGCTCGACGCCGATCACCTCGTGCCAGTCCGTCAGCGCTTCGACCCGCCGCCGGTAGGCGGCGGCGACGGTGTCCCAGCGGACCGGGCGCTCGTCGAGAGCCGCGGGGTGCAGCACCCGCGCGTACGCCGGGAAGCCGGGCGCGGCGACACCCGCCACGGTGCCGAAGTCCCCGTGGCCCGGGCGGCGTTCGGTCAGCCAGTGGGCCGCCCCGAGGTCCGTGGTCTCGACGCGCAGGCGCCCGTACCGCGTGGGGGCGGGTTCTCGTTGCGACGGTGTCCATGTCTCCATCCGTCCAGTCTGCCCGGAACCGCCCTCCGGGTGGCAGCCGGGTCAGGGTCGCGTCACGCGCGCTCGGCACTCCGCTGTCCGGTGTGAACGGGAATCAGCCGGTGTCTGGCGGATGATCACCGTTGCTTCGGGCCGCTGGCGGTCGTTGCACTCCAAGATCCATTGGGGTCACCAACCGTCACCAGCGAGCCGAAGGAACGTACCGCCCGTGAGTGTCACCACCTCCCCAGATCTGTGGTTCTCCCCCGAAAGCCCGGTGGCCGGTGTCCGTGCCCGGCTCTTCTGCGTCCCGCACGGAGGGTCGGACGGCTCGGTGTTCCGGTCGTGGCGGAGCGGGGTCGGCCCCGGGATCGAGGTCGTGCCCGTCCAGCTGCCGGGGCGCGGGATCCGTCTCGAGGAGCCTGCCGAGACGTCGGTCGTCCGGCTCGGCGAGCGGCTGACCGGGCCGGTCGCCCGCCGAGCCGGAGACCTTCCGTATGTGCTGTTCGGTCACAGCATGGGGGCTCTGCTCGCCTATGAACTGGGCCTTGCCCTCCAGGACGGCCCACGGCCACCGGCGGCGGTGGTCGTCTCCGGCAGTGTCCCGCCGCACCTGCCCCGCCGCGCCCCGGCGATGCACCTGCTGCCGGACGAGGAGTTCCGCGTCCGTCTCGGTGCCCTGGGCGGGATCCCGCCGGAGCTGCTCGCCGAGGACGAGTGGCGGGAGCTCTTCCTTCCGCTGCTGCGCGCCGACTTCGAGGCGGCCGAGACCTACCGGACCGGGAGCACGCTGTCGGCCGGTGTGCGTCTGATCGCCCTCGGCGGCGCCGACGACCCCGCCGCCCCGCCCGCCGAGGTCGAGCGCTGGCGGGAGTTGGGCACCGATGTCACGGTCCGTGTTCTCCCCGGCGACCACTTCTTCCCCTTCGAGTCGACCGACCAGGTCCTCTCCCTCCTGTCGGCCGCCTGCGGTTCCCGCTGACCCGCATCCCATCCGTTCTGCACCATCGAGTCTAGGAATGTCATTCGTGAGCAAAAAAGCTGTACGGCAGGGGCGTTACGGCGTCGACGGTCCGGGCTGGCTGCTGGCCCTCGGGGGTGGGGTCGTGGCTCCGCTGGTCGCGGTGGCCGCGGGAGCGCCCCGCTGGCTGCTGCGGGTCCCGCCGCTGGTGGCGGTCCCGGCCGCGGTGTATCTGCACGCCTCCGTACGGGGCAAGTTCCTCGTCTGGGAGGAACAGTTGGACGCGCTCGGCCTGCGGGGTGACGAGGAGGTCCTGGACCTGGGCTGCGGGCGCGGAGCGGTGCTGACCGCGGTGGCACGCCGGGTGCCGAAGGGCCGGGTCACCGGGGTCGACCTTTGGCGCACGGTCGACCAGTCCGGCAACAGCGAACGGGCCGCCGCCCGTACCGCCGCACGCGAGGGGATCACCGACCGGGTCGCCCTGGTGACCGCCGACATGCGGCAACTCCCCTTCGAGGACGCCACGTTCGATCTTGTGGTGTCCAGTATGGCGATCCACAACATCACCGGTGCGCGGGGCCGCGAGGCCGCCGTGCGCGAGGCCTACCGGGTCCTCAAGCCCGGCGGGCGGCTCCTCGTCGCCGACATCTTCCACGGCGCCCGCTCGCTCGACGTCCTCCGCGCGGCGGGTGCCGTCCGCGTCCGCCGCACCGATGCCGGTCCCCGGATGTGGTGGAGCGGTCCCTGGATCCGGACCCTGCTGGTGAGCGCGGAGAAGCCCGCCGCCGAGCCGGACCACGGCGACCTGGACGGGGAGCGGCGGTCATGACCCTCTCCGCACCCTTCCCCCGGGCACACGGACGGCGGCCGGGCAGCCTCGTCGACCTGCTGAGGTCACGGGCCGCACGGCAGCCCGACCGGCTCGCCTACGTCTTCCTCGACGGCCACGGCGAGGAGGAGTCCCGTCTGACCTACGCGCAACTCGACCACCGCGCGCAGGTGGTGGCGGCGAACCTCCAGGAGGAGGCCAAGACCGGTGACCGGGTCCTGATCCTGCACCCACCCGGCCCCGACTACCTGAGCGCGTACTTCGGCTGCCTGTACGCGGGGACGGTCGCCGTCCCGTGCCATCCACCGCACTCCCGGAACCTCGCCCGGCTGCGGGCCGTCGCGGCGGACGCGGCACCCACCGCCGCGCTGAGCGGTGACCGCATCAGCGCCGGCGTCCGCGGGCGGCTGCTCGACGCGCCCGAGCTGCGGGACGTGAGCTGGCTGCCCACCGGTTCTCTCACCGTGAGTGCCGGGCAGTGGACCGATCCGCTCGTCGGCACCGACAGCCTCGCCTTCCTGCAGTACACCTCGGGCAGCACCGGCGCGCCGAAGGGCGTGATGGTCTCGCACGGCAACCTGCTGCGCAACTCGGCCCAGATCCAGCGGCGTACGCGGACCTCGGAGGACTCCGTCTGCGTCAGCTGGCTGCCGCCGTACCACGACATGGGGCTCATCGGCGGCATCCTGCAGCCCCTGGTCGCCGGGTGCCCCGGCGTCCTGATGGCACCGGGCACCTTCGTCCTGGATCCGGTCCAGTGGCTGCGCGCGATCTCCACCTACGGCGCGACGGTCTCCCCCTCTCCGCCGTTCGCCCTCGACCTCTGCGTCGAACGGGTCGACCCCGCCGGCCACGAGCCGCTGGACCTCAGCACCCTGGAGACCGTCGTCGTCGGCGCGGAGCCGGTGCGGGCCGTGACGCTCGACCGATTCGCCGGCCACTTCGCCCGCTGGGGGCTGCGCAGGGAGGTCCTGCGGCCCAGCTTCGGGCTCGCCGAGGGCACCCTGATGGTGTCCTGCGGGGAGCACCTCAGCCGTTCGACCGCCGTCACCGTCGACGCCTCCGCCCTGGAGGCGCACCGTGTCGTTCCCGCCGGAGCGGACACCGGTCCTGGCCGGAGCCGGGAGGTCGTCGGCTGCGGCTCGGCCGTCGACGGGCAGCGGCTGCTCGTCGTCGATCCCGCCACCAGGACCGTCTGCGGCCCCGACCGGATCGGTGAGATCTGGGTCGGCGGTCCGAACGTCGCCCACGGGTACTGGGGGCGGCCGGACGAGAGCCTGGCCTCCTTCGAGGCGGAACTCGCCACCGGAGCGGGGCCGTTCCTCCGTACCGGCGACCTGGGGTTCCTGCGCGGCGGCGAACTGTTCGTCACCGGCCGCAGCAAGGACCTGATCATCGTCCGGGGCCGCAACCTCTATCCGCAGGACATCGAGCGCTGCGCCGAGCGGGCTCATCCGGCCCTGGGGGCGAACTCCTCGGCCGCGGTCGCCCTCGACGGCGGCGGGGCGGAGCAGCTGGTGCTGATCGCCGAGGTGCGGCGCGGGGCGGACCTGCCGCCGGTGGCGGAGGTCGTGCGGGACATCGGCCGGGCGATCGCCGCGGAGTTCGACGTACGCCTCCACCGTCTGGTCCTCGTCCGGGCGGGCACCGTCCCCAAGACGTCCAGCGGGAAGATCCGGCGCCGGGCCGCCCGGGCCGCCCTCCTCGACGGCACGCTCGCTCTCGTCGGAGAGTGGACGGACGGCGCGGGCGACACGGGCGGTACGGGCACGGCCGCTTCGGCGGGCGACCCGCACCGGAACGCCGTCGAGGCGTACCTGAGCGAGCTGGTGGCGGCCCTGGTGACGGACTGCGCGGAGGTCCCGGACCGGGAGCGCCCGCTGCTCGACCTGGGCATGGACTCCCTGACCACGCTCCGGCTCGCCGGCCGGATCGAGCGTGAGCTGGGCGTGGACGTCTCCGACGCCGTGTTCAACGGCGACGCGAGCATCGCCTCGCTCGCGGCCGGCATCGTCGACCGCCGTCCGGCGGGGAGCCCCCTCACCGCCGCGGGCGGGCTGCCTCCGGCCGCGTCACCGGCCCCGGACACCGGGTCGACCACCGGAGCGGACACCACCGGAAGCCCGGCCGCGTCCGCTCCCGCCGCCGTGACCGACGTACCCCCCGCCCCGCACGCGCCCTTCCCGCAGACCGACACCCAGCAGGCCTACAGCCTCGGACGCACCGGCGCCTTCGAGCTGGGGAACGTCTCCACCCACGTCTATCTGGAGTTCGACGCCCCCGCGCTCGACCTGCCGCGCTTCGAGCACGCCTGGCGGCGGGTGATCGACCGCCACGAGATGCTGCGGGCCGTCATGCTGCCCGGCACCGACGAACAGCGGATCCTTCCCGAGGTACCGCCGTACGAGATCCGGGTGACCGATCTGCGCGGCCGCCCACGGCACGAGGCCGAGGCGGGGCTCGCGGCCACCCGGGACCGGCTGTCGCACGAGGTGCGTCCGGCGGACCGGTGGCCGCTGTTCGAGGTCGCCGCCACCCGGCTCGACGACGGTCTGCGGGTCCATCTCAGCGTGGACTCGCTGATCGCGGACTTCTCCTCCGGGCGACTGCTGTTCGACGACCTGTCCCGCTTCTACGAGGAGCCGCACGCCCGGCCGCCGGCGCCGGAGAAGTCCTTCCGCGACCATGTACGGGCCGAGGCGGACCGCCGGCACGGGGCCTCGTACCGGCGCTCGCGCGACTACTGGTGGAGCAGGCTGCCGGAGTTGCCCCCGGCGCCGCGGCTCCCCACCGCCACCCCTGCCCGCTCGGTCGACCGGCCGCGGTTCACCCGGCGGGAGAGCCGCCTGCCCGCCGAGCTGTGGCAGGACCTCAAGAAGCGGGCGCGCCTGGCCGGTCTGACGCCCACCGGGCTGCTGCTCACCGCCTACGCCGAGGTGCTCGCCACCTGGAGCGGCGGACGGCACTTCACGCTGAACGTGCCGCGTCTCACCCGGCCCGTGCACGATCCGGGGTACGACGAGGTGATCGGCCAGTTCGCGTCCTTCACCCTCCTGGAGGTCGACTTCCGCACCGGCTCCACGTTCCGCGACCGGGCACGCGGCCTGCAGCGGCAGCTGTTGTCCGACCTGCGGCACCAGGACGTCAGCGGAGTCGAGGTGCTCCGCGAGCTGATGCGGCTGCAGGGCGGATTCGACCAGGCGCTCATGCCGGTGGTCATGACGAGCAACCTCGCCTTCGCCACCTCGGGGAGGACACCGCTGGAGGACCTGCTCACCCCCGTCTTCGCCGTCTCGCAGACCCCGCAGGTCTCCCTCGACCAGCAGGTGCAGGAAGAGGAGGGCGCGCTGCTCCTGCACTGGGACGCGGTCGACGAGCTCTTTCCCGCCGGGCTCGTCGACGACATGTTCGCCGCGCTCACGGCGCTGCTGCACCGGCTCGCGACCGACGAGGGCACCTGGTCGCAGGGCGATCCGATCGCTCTGCCGACCGCCCAGGCGGAGCGGCGCGCGGCGTGCGCGGGCCCGGTCCGCGCCGTCCCCGACATCCAGGTGCAGCACCTGTTCGAACGCCAGGTGGCCGCCCGTCCCGACGCCCCCGCCGTGATCGCCCCGGACCTGACCCTCTCCTACGGCCGGCTCGACGCCACCGCCCGGCGGGTGGCCCGCTGGCTGTGCGCGCACGGTGCCCGTCCCGGCGGGCTCGTCGCGATCGTCATGGACAAGGGCTGGGAACAGGCGGTCGCCGCGTACGCGGTCCTGTTCTCGGGTGCCGCGTACCTGCCGGTCGACCCGGACCTGCCCGGCGCCCGCGTCCGGCATCTGCTCGACAGGGGCGAGGTCGGCCTCGTCCTCACGCAGGCGCGGCTCGACGACACCCTGGACTGGCCGGCCGGGCCGCTGCGGCTCTCCCTGGACCGGCCGCTGCCCGCCGACACCGACACACCGCTCCCCTCCGGCGGCGACCCGGGCGACCTCGCGTACACGATGTTCACCTCGGGGTCGACGGGCGAGCCGAAGGGGGTGATGGTCAACCACCGGGCGGTCGTCAACTGTCTGCGGGAGACGGTGGAGGCGTTCGCTGTCGGTGAGGGCGACCGCTGCCTCGCGGTGACCGCGCTCCACCACGACATGTCGGTCTTCGACGTCTTCGGGGTGCTCGGCGCGGGCGGCGCGATGGTCGTGCCGGCCGCCGCCGACCGCCGCGACCCGGCGCACTGGGCGGAGCTCGTCGCCACGCACCGGGTCA
Organism: Streptomyces sp. NPDC058326; assembly: GCF_042879855.1. Taxonomy (NCBI): domain Bacteria; kingdom Bacillati; phylum Actinomycetota; class Actinomycetes; order Kitasatosporales; family Streptomycetaceae; genus Streptomyces; species Streptomyces sp. NPDC058326. The sequence goes on from NZ_JBHVZO010000006.1 coordinate 194,003, forward strand.
CGGTGTGGAACTCGGTCCCCGCCATGATGGAGATGCTTCTGGCGGCCGCAGGCGACGACGGCCGGCTCGCCTCGCTCCGGCTCGCCCTGCTCGGCGGCGACTGGATCCCGCTCACCGTGCCGCCCCGGCTCGCCGCGGCCGCGCCGGGCGTCGAGGTGGTGTCCGTCGGCGGGCCGACCGAGACGACCGTCTGGAGCATCTGGTACTCCGTCGGTGCGATCGATCCGGCCTGGCGGAGCATCCCGTACGGCACTCCCCTCGCCAACGTCCGGTACCACGTGCTCGACGAGCGGCTCCAGGAGTGCCCCGAGTGGGTGACCGGCGAGATGTACGTCTCCGGCACGTCCCTGGCCGACGGCTACTGGCGCGACCCCGAGCGCACCGCCGCGGCGTTCACCTCTCACCCGGACACCGGCACACGGATGTACCGCACCGGGGACCTCGGCAGGTGGCGGCCGGACGGCCTCGTCGAGTTCATGGGCAGGGCCGACTTCCAGGTCAAGATCCGGGGCCAGCGCGTCGAACTCGGCGAGATCGAGGCGGCGCTGCTCGCGCACCCCTCCGTCGTCTCGGCTGTCGTCACCGCCACCGGCCGAGCCGAGGGACCGGGCCACGACGGCCTGGTCGCCTACGTCATCGCCGGGCCGTCGTCCGGCTCCGCGCAGCCGGACGCGACCGACCTCGAAGAGGCCCGCCGCAACGGCGTCACCCTGCTCGATCCCCTGGCCCGCGCCTCCTTCAAGCTCGCCCGCCACGGCCTGCGCCCTGAACCGGACCGGCCGCGGGTCGTCCTGCCCCGGGCGGCGGACGAGCCTCGGCGGCGGCGCAGCGACAGGGCGTTCCTCGCCGAACCGGTCGGCCTCGCCGAACTGGCGGACTGCCTGGGCGCCCTGCGCCAGGACGAGGTGGATGGGCTGGTCAGGTGCCGCTATCCGTCGGGCGGCGGGCTCTATCCGGTCCAGACGTACCTGTATGTGAAGGCCGGTGCGGTGGCGGGGCTTCCGGCGGGGACGTACTACCTCGACCCGCGGGAGAACGCGCTGGTCACCCTCGCCGAGGGTGCGACGCTCGACGCCGGGATCCACGCGGCGCACAACCGCGCCCTCTTCGAGGCCGCCGGCTTCGGCCTGTTCCTCGTCGCCGACCTCGACGCGATCGAGCCCATGTACGGCCGGGCCTCCCGCGATCTCTGTCTGCTGGAAGCCGGGTACATGGGGCAGCTGCTCATGGACCGGGTGGCGGGCACCACGATCGGTCTCTGCCCGATCGGCGCGCTCTCCTTCGAGCCGGTCAGGCCGCTGCTCGCGCTCGGTGGGAACCAGGTACTCGTGCACTCCCTGCTCGGCGGCCGCGTCGACCGCGGTGCCCCTGCCCCGGGTGCTCCCGCGCCGCCGGCCGGGCCGCTCACCGAGCGGCTCAAGGGGTGGCTGGGTGCCAGGCTGCCCTCGCACATGGTGCCTGGCCATGTGGTGACCGTGGACAGCTGGCCGCTCAGCGCCAACGGCAAGATCGACCGGGGCGCGCTGCCCGCCCCCGGGCAGGCCGGTGACGGTGACGCACCGGGATTCGTCGCGCCGCGGACGCCGACCGAGGAACGGCTCGCCGCCCTCTGGTGCGAGGTTCTGGGGCTGCCCCGGGTGGGTGTCCACGACAACTTCTTCGAGCTCGGCGGGAACTCCCTGGCCGCGACCCGCCTGGTCGCCCGGATCCGCGACCGGTTCCGGATCCCGGTCAGTCTCCGCGCGGTGTTCACCTCCCGTACGGTCGCGGAACTCGCGGTCACGGTCGAACGGCTCGGGAGCGAAGGGCCCGGCGAGAACGGGGTGAGCGGGGTGAGCGACGGGGCCTGACGCTCGGCGGTCGGGGGGCGGGTCCGGTGGGCGGCGGCGCCCCCGGCCCGTCCCCCGACCGGTACGACCGCTCGTGGCTCATGAAGCGGCGGTCGTGATGTGGGCGCAGGCCAGTACGACCTTGTCGAGGGCCAGACCCTCGTCGCGCAGCGCACGCTGGCGGTCCGCGCCGCCGCCGCGGGCCAGATGGGCGGCGATTCCCTCGCGCGCCGCTTCGAGGTCTCCGCTGTCCCGCAGCGCCTCCTCGGTGTGCCGAAGGAGGGCGTCGAACGCCTCCTCCGGGCTGGTCTCCCGCATGGTGACGGGATGGACGAGCGGACCTTGGAGCCCGGACCGGGCAGCGCGCCAGGAGGCGAGCCGCAGGAGACCGGCGGAGATGCGGGCCGGTGCCTCGCCGTTCCGCCAGGCGCGGGCGGCGGTCTCGACGAGGCCACGGGCGAGGGTGGCGACGAGCACGGTCGTGGCGGGCTCCAGGCAGACGTCGGCGACCCTGATCTCGACGGTCGGGTAGCCGGCGGAGAGACGGGCGTCGAAGTAGATCATGCCGGGGTCGCGCAGGACCCCGGTCGCCAGCATCTCCTCCACCTGCGCGTGGTACCGCTCGGCGCTGCCGAAGAGTTCGTACGGTCCGGCGGACGGCCAGCGGTTCCACACACGGCTGCGGTAACTGCTGTACCCGCTGTCCTGCCCCTGCCAGAACGGGGAGTTGGCGCTGAGCGCGTTGAGGAGGTAGAGCCAGGGCCGGATCCGGTCGAGGACGGCGACTCCCTCCTCGTCGGAGTCCACGGCCACATGGACGTGGCACCCGCAGGTGAGCTGTTCCCTGGTGGTGAGGGCGAACTGCTCGGCCATCCACCGGTACCTGAGCCCCAAGTGGCGTGAGGGCTCCACGGGGAGCGGCGAGGTGGCGAGGGCGGCGACGAGCGCGCCGGCGTCCCTGGCGTACCGCAGGGCCTCGCCGCGGAGTCGGACGATCTCGTGCAGCAGCTCGTCCATGCCGGTCATCGGCCGGGTGGAGAACTCCAGCTGCTCCTGGTGCAGCTCCTTCTCGAAGGTATCGCCCGCCTCGTCCCCTCGCAGGGCCGCTGACGCCAGTACCGCGGACGAGACGGCGAGGGGCTCCCCCGTCCTCGCCTCGACCAGCATCAGTTCCTCCTCGACACCTACCGTGCGCATCGACGCTCCTGTACTGCTCCTGCGTGAAAGCCCCGCGGCGCCGGCCGGCCCGGGGGCCATGAGCGGATGCGAGACGCGGACGATGTGCGTATGCCCACTTCCACGGCGGCGACGCGTCGTGACGCTCCTCGGGCTCGGACGTTCCTCGCGCTCGGACGTTCCTCCGGCGGCCGCGGGCCGCGGGATATTCCCTGGTGCGGCGGCCGGTGGGCGGGGAGACTCGCTCCATGGTGGACATGTGGGCGTTCCGGGACGCGGTCGATCGCTGGGCGGCCGGCGGGCCCGGAGAACCGGCGGGTGAGGCGGCGGTGCGGCTGGGGCTGCGGACGGCGGTGATGCTGGAGGGACCGAGCGACCTCGCGGCCGTCGAGGCGCTGGCGGCGCTGCGCGGGCGGGACCTCGCCGCCGAAGGGGTGTGCGTGATGTCGATCGGCGGGGCGATGAGCGTGGGGCGGTACGCCGACCTGCTCGGTCCTTCCGGTCTCGGCCTGCGGCTGACAGGGCTGTGCGACGAGCGCGAGCAGCGCTACTACGACCGCGCCCTGCGCAGGGCCGGGTCCGCCTCGTCCGGGGGCTTCTTCGTGTGCGTGGCGGATCTGGAGGACGAGCTGATCCGCGCGCTGGGCACGGACCGGGTCGAGGAGATCATCGGGGACGAGGGCGACCTGCGCGCCTGGCAGACCTTCATGCGCCAGCCCGCCCAGCACGGCCGGCCCCGGCACGGGCAGCTGCGCCGCTTCCTCGGCACGAAGAAGGGCCGCAAGATCCGCTACGGCCTCCTCCTGGTGGAGGCTCTCACCCCCGCGCAGGTGCCGGGCCCGCTCGACGAGCTCCTCGCGAGCCTGTGACCGCCGCCGCGCGAGGGCGCGGCCGCGGCTGCTAATGGCCTTGATCGAGGCCATGTACGCGGCGCTCTGACGCCCTGCGGCACCCGACACGACGGGATCCGGACACGCGGTCGCCCCGGACGGAGGGAACGATTGCGACATCGAGGGGCGTCCACGGGTGCGTCACGGGCCCGTGGGCGGACCCTTCTCCCGTCGGGGAAGGGCTCTTCCCCCACGGATCCCGATCCGAGGCCACGTCCGGATCTGTGCACCCGCTACCCCTCCGGCGCGCGGCCGCGGACCTCCGGCCCGCCGGGCCGGAGGCGGCGAGGCGCCGCACCGGGGGGAGGGGGACGCCCCGGCGGCTGAACTGGAGAAACGGTACAACTCCTTCCGCTTCATCGGGTCCCCCCTGCCGCATCAACACGACTCCCCTCCACGTCCCCTGAAAGACCGTCAGCAAACTTTCGCAAGCGTTTGCGCGAGCCCGCCGCACCCCTCCTGCCCCACTCCGCGATCCGGTCGTGGTCTGCACCCGTGGCATCCCGGGTGGCACGTACGCGCGTAGAGAGGCCGAAAGGCGTTCTTGCCGCCAGGGTGGCCCGGATTCGAGGATTCCCCCTGTCGAGCTTGACAGGTTCATGGCGCACAACCCCTGCGTCATGTCCTGCTCGCTCCCCGCACCAAGGGATCGCCCACCCAGCGATCCCCCCACTCCCCCACCGGAGGATCCAGTGAACCTCAAGCGTCTGTCCCCCCTCGGCGGCGCCGCCAAGGGCGCCCGGCTGATCGCCGTGGCCTCCGCGCTGCTCGCCGCCTCAGCGCTTGCCGTCCCCTCCTCGTCCGCCGCCACGGCCGTGGACGGCCGGGCCACCGCCACCCAGCTGGCCACCGCGAGCGAGGCCGTCCGCGGAGCCGATGTGCCCGGCACCGCGTGGTACACCGATCAGGCGACCGGGAAGATCGTCCTCACCGCCGACTCCACCGTCTCCGCCGCCGAGATCGCCGCGATCAAGAAGGCGGCCGGCGACCGCGCCTCCGCCCTGGAGATCAAGCGGACGCCCGGCACGTTCACCAAGCTCATCGCGGGCGGCCAGGCCATCTACGCGGGCGGCGGACGCTGCTCGCTGGGCTTCAACGTCCGCAGCGGCTCGACCTACTACGCCCTCACGGCAGGCCACTGCACCAACATCGGCAGCACCTGGTACACGAACTCGTCCAACACCACGGTGCTCGGCACCCGTGCCGGCTCCAGCTTCCCGACCAACGACTACGGCATCATCCGCCACTCCAACGCCTCGGCGGCGGACGGCCGGGTCTACCTCTACAACGGCAGCTACCGCGACATCACCGCCGCGGGCAACGCCTACGTGGGCCAGTCGGTCCAGCGCAGCGGCAGCACCACCGGTCTGCGGGGCGGGACCGTCACCGGCCTCAACGCGACCGTCAACTACGGCAACGGCGACGTCGTCTACGGCATGATCCAGACCAACGTCTGCGCCGAGCCGGGCGACAGCGGCGGCGCGCTCTTCTCCGGCAGCACCGCGCTCGGCCTCACCTCCGGCGGCAGCGGCAACTGCTCCAGCGGCGGCACCACGTTCTTCCAGCCGGTGACTGAGGCACTGAGCGCGTACGGCGTGAGCGTCTTCTAGCAGGACGCCGACCGTAACGTCCCGGCATCCCGGAAAGCGTCAGAGCACCACGGACGGGCCGGGCGGCCCCCACTCCCGGGGGCCGCCCGGCCTCGTCACCGCCGCCCTGCCGCCGGCTCCTTCACCGCGCGGCCGGGCGCCCCGGCGCCACCGCCGACGAGCGCGTCCGTCAGGGCCATGAGCCGGCCGCGGGCCTCCGCGTCATAGGCCTGGTCGTGCGCGCGGGCGTCCGTGAACCGGTCGAAGTACCGGCCGGTGGTGCCCCTGAGGTCGGGGTCCGTCACGAGCCGTACGGTCGGCCGCACCCCCTCCTCGATCCCGACGAGCGGACTGAGGCCGTACTCGCGCACTCCTCGGGTGTCCATCAGATGCGCGGGATGCAGGGTGTTGACGGTGACTCCGGTGTCCTCGAGTTCGGCCGCGAGCTCGAAGGTCGCCATGATCATCGCCAGCTTGCTCCGGCAGTAGGCCCGCAGACCCTCGTACCCCTCCTCCAGCATGACGTCGTCGAAGTCGACGCGCTCCTGCCCGATGGACGCCACGTTGACGACGCGAGCGGGGGCCGAGGCCGTGAGAAGGGGCAGCAGGGCCCGGGTGAGGACGTAGGGCGCCAGGTGGTTGACGGCGAAGCGCAGTTCGTGCCCCTGGGCGCTCAGTTCGCGCCGGAGCGGTTCGGCGCCGCCTCCGGCGACGGCGTTGTTCACGAGCGCGTCGAGCCGGGGCTCGGTCGCTCGTACCAGGTCGGCCATGGCGCGGACCTGGTCCAGGTCCGCGAGGTCGGCGAGGAAGGTCCGCACCTCCGCGTGGCCCGCCGTCGCCCGTACCTCCTCCGCGGTCGCTTCGAGGCGCTCGGAGTCCCTGCCGTGGAGCAGGACGTGGTGGCCACGGGCGGCCAGGTCGAGCGCGATGCCGCGCCCCAGCCCCTGGGTGGCGCCGGTGATGAGGACGGTGAGTGCGGTGCGTGGGTTCATGACGCCAGCGTGCCCGGGCGACGGCCCGCTGGGGAGCGGGAGCTGGTCCTGGTGTCGGCACCACCAGGATGCCGGGCGTCATTCGACCGGCCAGGTGTGCGCCGGAGCGTTCAGATGCATGTACTCGATGTACTGGCGCGTCATCCGTCGCAGCGCCTGGTGGCGGTCCACATGGACGGTGTCGTGCAGGTGGTGGAACATCTCGGACTGCCACACCGCGCCGTTGCGGCCGCTGACGCACCGCTGCTCGATGACTCCGAGCAGCGGCTCCCGTCGGGCCGCGTCCAGGCCCAGCCGTTCGAGGCCGCGGTCCGCCAGCGGCAGCAGGCGCCGCAGCACAAGCTCGGTCACCGGAACCTCGCCCATGCCGGGCCAGTACAGCTGCGCGTCGATGCCGTGCCGCGCGGCGGTGTGCAGGTTCTCCTCCGCCGCCGCGAACGACATCCGGGACCAGACAGGCCGGTCCTCGTCGACCAGGGCACGGACGAGGCCGTAGTAGAAGGCACCGTTCGCCAGCACGTCGGCCACCGTGGGACCCGCGGGCAGCACCCGGTTCTCCACGCGCAGATGCGGTACGCCGTCGACGACGGCGTAGACGGGGCGGTTCCAGCGGTAGACCGTCCCGTTGTGGAGGGTGAGTTCGGCGAGTCCGGGGGTTCCTCCGCGTTCGAGGGTCTCCACCGGGTCCTCGTCGTCGCAGAGCGGCAGCAGCGCGGGGAAGTACCGCGCGTTCTCCTCGAAGAGGTCGAAGACGGAGGTGATCCACCGCTCCCCGAACCAGACCCGCGGGCGTACGCCCTGCACCCTGATCTCGTCGGGCCGGGTGTCGGTGGCCTGTTCGAACAGCGGAATGCGCGTCTCGCGCCACAGCTCCTTGGCGAACAGGAACGGAGAGTTCGCCGCGAGCGCCACCTGTACCCCCGCGACGGCCTGGGCGGCGTTCCAGTAGTCGGCGAACTCGTCCGGGGCGACCTGCAGATGGAACTGGGTGCTGGTGCAGGCCGCCTCGGGCGTGATCGTCTCCGCGTACGTCCGCAGTCTCTCCACGCCGTCCACCGAGATCAGGAGGTCCTCGCCCCGCGCGGCGAATATCTGCTCGTTCAGCAGGTGGTACCGCGGGTTCTCCGAGAGCGACTCCGGACCGACGTCCTTCAGTTCCAGCGTCGGCAGGATCCCGATCATCACCAGATGCGCGCCGATCGCGGCGGCCTTCTCCTCGGCGTGGTTGAGGGCTTCACGGATCTCCTGCTCCCAGGAGTCGGGGCCACCCGCCGCGAGCAGTCTCGGCTCGACGTTGATCTCCAGATTGAACCGGCCCAGCTCGGTCGACCAGGAGGGATCGGCGATCGCCTCCAGGACGTCCGTGCTGCGCATGGCCGGCTCGGCATCGGGGTCCACGAGGTTCAGTTCGATTTCCAGACCGACCTGCGGCCGCTCGAAGTCGAAGCGTGACTCCCGCAGCATCCGCGCGAACACGTCGAGGCAGGTGTGCACCTTGTTCCGGAACCGGCGACGGTCGTCACGGGTGAACTCCAGCGCCGGGACGTCACGCCCCATCGGTCCCTCCCGAGTCTCGTCGGCACGGACCCCCACCTCCAGCGTCCCACCCCGGGGCCCGCCCAACCACCGAAGCCGCCGGCCCGCCGCCCGCGGCGCCCTCGCCCACGGCGCCGCACCCCGCGATGCGCACGGCGGTGACCTGGGGGTTTCCCGCCGTGGCCGGCCGGTGAGGGGATCGATGTCGCTGCATCCTCCGGCCCCCGCCGACACCCGGAGCGCTCCGGCGTAGGCTTCGCTCAGCAGGCACGCGACGGGGGCGGGGCGCATGACGGCGGAGACGGCACAGAGGTGGGGATCGACCCTCGATTCGGTCGTGGTGTACGCGCGGGGCGCGCTCTGCCACCGGCTGGCCCGGGGCAGCGTTCCGGCGGACGGCCGGGTACGGGTGACGGGGCTGCCCCGCGCGATGGATCCGGGCTCCCTGCGCGCCCGTGTCCTCGGCGCCTCCGGGGCGCGGGTCACCGAGGCCCGGGTGGAGGTCGAGGTCCCCGACGCCGACGGCAGGGGCACGCCCGACGCGTTGCGGCGCGAGGTCGAGCGGCTGCGCGACGCGTCGGCGGCGGCGCGTGGACGCCGGGACCGGCAGCTGGGTCTGATCACGGAGACACAGGGCCTGCACCCGGTGCCGCCCGGCCGCAAGCGCGACGACCCCCACCGGCGTACCCCGGTCGACGCGTGGCTGGAGCTCGCCGACTTCGTCGACGGGCGACTGACCGGACTGCACGCCCGTCTCGTCGAGCTCGAGCGGGAACTGCTCGACGTCGAGCACGAGCTCGACCTCGCCGCCGACCGGCTCGACCGCGCCTCCACCGACGCGCCGGCTGCACACGTGAACCCGGCGGTCTCCGCGCTGCTGACCCTCGCCGGCGCCGGCGGCACGGAGGTGGAGCTCGACATCGAGTACGGGGTGCCGGGCGCCGTCTGGGTCCCGACGTACCGTCTCACCCACCGTCAGGGCGACGACACCGGCCGTCTGGTGCTGCGTGCCTCGGTCGCGCAGCGCACCGGCGAGGACTGGACCGGGGTGCGCATCGCCCTGGCCACAGCCGATCTCGGACGCCGCACCGATCTGCCGAAGCTTCGTTCGGTCCGGATCGGACGCCGCCAGTCCGAGCCCGCGCCCTCCGGTTGGCGCGAGCCACCGACGGGCCTCGCCGACCTCTTCACCGGGTACGCGGCAGCCGGTCCACGGCCCGCCGTGGCCGCCGGTGGCGCTGTCGCCGTCGGTGCCGCGGCCGGTGGCGCCGCGCCCGCGGCCGTACCGGAGGACATCGCGTACGGGCAGGTGCCGCCACCGCCTTCGGTGGGGTACGGCGGGCCCCCGCCGCCCCCGCCCGCACCGCAGGGTTACGGCGCGCCGCCCGCCGCCCGGCCGGCCCCCGGGCAGCCGGGAGCCCGGCCTCGCGCCGGTGGCCGGTCCTTCGCTGGGGCGCCCGCCCCCGCCGCCATGGTTCCCGCCGCTCCCGCGCCTCCCGGCGCCGGAGCACCGCCGCCCCCGTCACCGCCGGTGGCCGGTCCGCCGCGACCGAGCGGCGCCGAGCTCGACTACGCCGAGCTGACCCTCTGCGGTCCCGACGAGCCGGGCGGTCGCCGGGGCCGGCTTTTCCCCGTGTCGCCCGTCGACGCGGTGGCGGCCGAGTACCGGCGTCGCGCCGAAGCGGTGGCCGCCCTGCCGCTGCCGGGACACGCCGTGCGCCCCCGCGTGTCGGCGGGCTCCTTCGACCACCGCTTCGACGCGGCCGCGCGCGCCGACGTTCCCTCGGACGGCACCTGGCACACCGTCACCGTCGCCGAGATCCCGGTCGGTCTGCGCACCGAGTACCTCTGTGTGCCGTCCGTGGAGCAGACCGTGTACGCGACGCTCGTCCTCTCCAACGCCACCGACCAGGCTCTGCTGGCCGGCCCGGTGGAGGTCACCGTCGACGACGACTTCCTGCTGACCGCCGCACTGCCCACGCTCGCGCCCGGCGGCGTACGCCGGGTGGGGCTCGGGCCCGCCGAGGGCATCCGTGTCACCCGCCGTACGAACCTGCGCGAGTCGACGTCCGGGCTGCGCAACCACATCACCGTGCTCGACCACCAGGTCCATGTAGAACTGGCCAACCGGCTCGGCAGGCCCGCGACCGTCGAGGTCCGCGAACGGGTGCCCGTCACCTCCGACTCGGACGTCCGCGTCGAGGAGCGGGGCGGCTGGACGGCGCCCGACGGCGCGGGGCCCGAGCAGCACGCCCCCGGCACCCGCGTCTGGCGGGTGGAGCTGCCCGCCGGTGGCACCACCGCCCTCGACGGCGGCTACGAGATCCGCATCCCGGCCGGCAAAGCCCTGGTCGGCGGCAACCGCAGGAGCTGAGCCCCATGTCCACGGTCTCGAAGACGATCGCCGTTCCCGTCACCGCCGTCACCTGCCTGGAGGACCGCGCCCACATCGAGCGGTCCGTCGTGCTCGACCTGGAGGCCGGGGTCCGGCGGCTGCGCCTCGGGCCGGTCAGTGCGCTGGCCGTCGACCGCACCCTCCACGCCGAGCTGACCTCCGACCACCCGGCCACGGTGCTCGACGTACGCGTCGTGCGTGACTGGACCCCGCGGGGGCCGCGGCCGGCCGGCGACGACTCCGCCCTGCGGCACCGCGTGCACGCCCTGGAGGAGGAGCGGCTCGTCCTGGAGCAGCAGCGCGATCGGCTGCGGACCCGCCTCGACCTCCTCGGCCGTCTCGCCGCCGACGTCCTGCGGGAGATCGCCGAGGGTGCCGGCTCCGGGGAGAGCGAAGGACTCCGCTGGGCCCGCGAACTGGACCGGGTGGACGCCGAGCGCGACACCCACGGCGAGCTGCTCCGTACCGTGGAGGCCCGGCTGACCGCGCTCGCCGCCGAACTCCGTGACGTCCGGCGGGCCGTGGACCTCACCGAGGAGGAGCCCGCCGAGCTGGTCGGTCACATCGAGCTGACCGTGGAGGCGGCCGTCGCCGGGCCGGCCGGGCTGCGTCTGAGCCACCTCACACCGTGCGCGCTGTGGCGGCCCGCCTACCGGGCGGTGCTCGACGGTGGCTCCCTGACGCTCGAGACCGAGGCGGTGGTGTGGCAGCACACCGGCGAGGACTGGTCGGACGCGCGGCTGACGTTGTCGACGGCCCGGTCGGCGCCGGCCACCGATCCGCCGCGGCTCGCCGAGGACCGGCTGACGCTCAAGGACCGTACGGCCGTGGAGCGGCGCACGGTCGACGTCGAGCTGCGCGAGGAGGAGATCGGGGACCTCGGACCGGCCCCGGTGCTCGGTCTGCCGGGGGTCGACGACGGCGGTGAGGCCCGGGTACTGCACTCACCCTCGCCGGTCTCCGTGCCCTCGGACGGGCGCGCCCACCGGGTGCCGGTCTCGGCGTTCACCACGGCGGCGAGCAGCGAGTACGCCTGCTCGCCCGAGGTGTCGCCGCTGGTCACCCAGGTGGTGCGGGGTGACAACCTGTCCGGCCATGTGCTGCTCGCGGGTCCCGTGGACCTCGTCCGTGGCGGTGGCTTCATCGGTCGCGGCACGCTGGAGTTCACCACCCCCGGCGCCCCGCTCGAACTGGCCTTCGGCAGTCGTGACGACCTTCGGGTCGTCCGGGAGACCGAGGAGTCCCGCGACACGGCCGGCCTCACGCAGCGGACCGTGGTCACCCGCACGGTCCGGCTGCACCTGTCCCGGTTCTCGCCGCCGGGGGAGCTCGGCGAGCGGGTCGTCGTCCTCCGGGAGCGGATCCCCGTCTCCGAGGTCTCGGCGGTGGACGTACGCCTGCGCGAGGCGGACTGCTCGCCCGCGCCCGGCGCGGTCGACGCCGAGGGCATCGTCCGCTGGGACGTCACCCTCCCGCCCGGTGGGCGCCGTACGGTCACCCTGGTCTACGAACTGTCGGCGAGCTCCAAGGTCTCCGGGCTCTGAGCCCGGCGGCCCCGGCCTGGTGAGGGGCCGTCGGCGGCCCGGCCCGGAGCCTCCACGGCTTCGGCGCACGACTTCTTGTTACGCGGTGACGCCCTGCGTGTTCTCTCAGCGGCGCGGTGTGCGGTGCGCGACCATACGGACGCCGAGCCTCCGTCCTACGCATAAAAGCGACCGTCAGGAGCAGGCGGCCGGCAGACGGAAACACCGCGACAGGAAGAAGGACGGACGTGTCCGGCAGCGAAAGCGAGAACCCGGCAATCCCCTCCCCGGCCCCCGCGCCGACCCGCCCCAGGACGAACAGGGACTGGTGGCCGGAGCAGCTCGACCTCCAGGTGCTCCACCAGAATTCACCCCAGTCCGATCCCATGGGCCCGGACTTCGACTACGCGAAGGAATTCGCGACCCTGGACGTCGACGCGCTGAAGCGGGACGTCTTCGAGGTGATGACGGCGTCGCAGGACTGGTGGCCCGCCGACTACGGCCACTACGGACCGCTCTTCATCCGGATGAGCTGGCACGCGGCGGGGACGTACCGCATCGAGGACGGCCGGGGCGGCGGCGGCTCCGGCGCCCAGCGTTTCGCTCCGCTCAACAGCTGGCCGGACAACGCGAGTCTCGACAAGGCCCGCCGGCTGCTCTGGCCGGTCAAGCAGAAGTACGGCCGGAAGATCTCCTGGGCCGATCTCCTGGTCTTCGCCGGGAACTGCGCCATGGAGTCCATGGGGTTCAAGACGTTCGGTTTCGGTTTCGGCCGTGAGGACATCTGGGAGCCCGAGGAGGTCTTCTGGGGGCCGGAGGACACCTGGCTCGGAGACGAGCGGTACAGCGGCGACCGGGAGCTCACCGGTCCTTTCGGGGCCGTGCAGATGGGACTGATCTACGTCAATCCCGAGGGTCCGAACGGGAATCCGGATCCGATCGCGGCCGCCCGGGACATTCGCGAGACGTTCGGGCGGATGGCGATGAACGACGAGGAGACGGCCGCTCTCATCATCGGCGGCCACACGTTCGGCAAGTGTCACGGCGCGGTCGATCCCAGCTGCGTCGGTCCGGAGCCCGAGGCCGCCCCCATCGAGCAGCAGGGCATCGGCTGGCGGAACACGTGCGGCAGCGGCACCGGCGCCCAGGCCCTCACCAGCGGCCTCGAGGGCGCGTGGACCACCGAGCCGACGAAGTGGGACAACGGCTATCTGGACAACCTGTTCCGGTACGACTGGGAGCTGACGACGAGCCCGGCCGGCGCGAAGCAGTGGACGCCCACGGATCCCTCGGCCCGGGACACGGTGCCCGACGCCCACGATCCGTCGAAGCGGCACGCGCCCATGATGCTGACGACGGACCTCTCGCTGAAGCTCGACCCCGTCTACGGTCCGATCGCGAAGAGCTTCCACGAGAACCCGGACAGGCTCGCGGAGGCCTTCGCCAAGGCCTGGTACAAGCTGCTCCACCGTGACATGGGACCCGTCTCGCGGTACCTCGGCCCGTGGATCCCCGAGCCGCAGCTGTGGCAGGACCCGGTTCCCGCCGTCGATCACGCGCTGGTCGGGGACGCGGACATCGCCGACCTGAAGGGCCGGATCCTCGCCTCCGGGCCGACCCTCCCCCAGCTGGTCACCACCGCGTGGGCGTCGGCGGCGAGCTTCCGCGGCACCGACAAGCGCGGCGGGGCCAACGGGGCGCGGATCCGCCTCGCGCCGCAGCGGGACTGGGAGACGAACGACCTGCCGGAGGTGGCGGGAACGGTGGAGGCCCTGGACCGGATCCGGCAGGACTTCAACGGTTCCAGGACCGACGGCGTGAAGGTGTCGCTCGCCGATCTGATCGTCCTCGGCGGCTGCGCGGCCGTCGAACAGGCCGCGCGGAACGCCGGGTACGACATCACGGTCCCGTTCTCGCCGGGGCGTACCGACGCCACGCAGGAGCAGACCGACGTGGAGTCGTTCGCCGTGCTCGAACCCAGGGCGGACGGGTTCCGCAACTACCTCCGGGCGGGAGAGAAGCTGTCGCCGGAGACGCTCCTCCTCGACCGGGCGAATCTGCTGACGCTGACGGCGCCCGAGATGACGGTCCTGGTCGGCGGCATGCGGGCGATGGACGCCGGCTTCCGGGGTTCCCGGCACGGTGTGTTCACGGAGCGGCCGGGGGCGTTGACCACGGACTTCTTCGTGAACCTGCTGGACATGGGAACGGAGTGGAAGCCGTCGACGGCCACCGAGAACGTGTTCGAGGGCCGGGACCGTGCCACGGGTGAGGTCAGGTGGACGGCCACCGCCGTCGACCTCGTCTTCGGCTCGCACTCCCAGCTCCGGGCCCTGGCGGAGGTCTACGCGTCCCAGGACGCGGGTGAGAAGTTCGTGCGCGACTTCGTGGCCGCGTGGGACAAGGTGATGAACCTCGACCGGTTCGACCTGTCCTGAGCCGGTGATCCCGGCGGGCCGCCGGCCACCCGGTGTCCGGCCCGCCGGGGTCTCGCCTTCGTCCCGGCCGCGCGGAGGGTGAGCCCGGGTAGAATTCGTAGGCGTACGCGTAAATTCTCCAGATCTGTAACCTTCTCCAGCTGTCTGTGCGAGGGCGGAGCGGAGGTCGCCTTGACGGGTGCCGAGGGTTCCTCGGAGGGGTCCGCCCGCGCGGCGGTGGCCGGGCTCCTCGTGGAGAACCGGCTCCTGCGGGAGGCAGCGGCGCGCCGTCATCTGATCGATCTCGCCACGGGGATGCTCGCCGTCCAGCTGGGGCAGTCGACGACCGAGGCGGCCGACCACCTGGAGGAGACCGCCCGGGCGACGGGGACGTCGCCCGAGGACCTCGCGGCCGACGTCGTGAACGCCGTCGCCTCGCCCGGGGACCCGCGCGCCGACCCCGGCCCGGCCTCGCCGCTCCCCGCCCGCCGGCTCCGCCGCGCGGCCGCCGCCGCGGAGACGGCGGACAGTGTCGGCGAGGCGGCCCGCACGCTCCTGGACGACGGCCTCGCCCTGCTCGGCGCGGACAGCCTGTGGCTGTGGCGGTGCGCGGAGGCCGGGTACCTGCGGCTCGCCGGGTGCGCCGGGGTCTCCGCCACGGAGGCCGCGGCCTGGTGGGGGATCCCCCCGTTGGCCCCCGAGCCCATGCGGACCGCCCTGGTCGAGGGCACGCCCGTCTGGCTGGGTGACGGGCCGGCCGACGCCGCCGCGCTGCCGGGGGCCTCGGCGGGCGCGGCCCGCGTGCTCGTGCCGCTGCGCCGACGGGGCGCCACCGTCGGCCTGGCGCTGGCCGGCTGGCCGGAGCCGATGGAGTTCGACACCAGGACACGGCGGGCCGTCACCGGCCTGATGACCGTGGCGAGCACGGTCCTCGACCGCCCCGACTCCCCCGAGCCCGGTTCCCCGCTGCTCGTGGACGTCCTCGACGCCCTGACCCACCCGGCGGTGCTCCTGCGCACCCCCGGCACGACCGGCGCGCCGACGGTGGAGCACGCCAACGAGGAGGCCGTCGCCGCGCTGGGCGGCCCGCTGCCCTCCGACGACCGGTCGCTGACCCGCGTCTTCCCGCTGGCGCACCGGGAGCTCATCCGCCTGGAAGGGCGGGCCCGCCGTTCCAGGCGTCCCCAGCACGCGGCCCGGCTTCCCGTGACGGCCGGCGCAGGGCCGGAAGAGGGTCCCTCGCCGCTCCTCGACGTACGGGTCCTGCCCGCGGGCGAGGAGTTGGCCGTCGTGCTCTGGCACACCTCCGGCGACCCCGGGCTCGCGGTGCGCCGCGCCGTCGCGAGGCTCCAGACGGTCGGCACGTTCCAGGACAGCCTGGACGGCGGCGAGACGGTGTGGTCCGAGCAGGCCTACGGCATCTTCGGGATGTCCCGGCAAGAACCGCCGGTGCCGCTCCTGGCGCTCCGGGGGCGGATCCACGCGGACGACGGCGGTGCGCTGACCGAACTGCTCAGGACGCTGACGGAACGCGGGGCGGGCGCGCAGACCGTGCTCCGGGCGGTGCTCCCCGACGGTTCGGTGCGCCATGTCCGGGTGGTGGCGGAGCCGCTTCTCGACGGCGAGACGGTCACCGGGTGTGTGGGGGTCTACCAGGACGTGTCGGCGAGCCGGCGCACCGAGCTCGCTCTGACGGCGACCTTCGACCACCTCACCGCCGTCCGCGACCAGGCGGACGTCCGTCATCAGCTGGCCCTCCAGCTCCAGCGGGCGATCGTGCCCGAGGTGCCCGCCCTCCAGGAGCTGCCGGGTGGCCTCGTGGTGACGTCCCGGTACCGCCCGGCGGCGGAGGAGTACCAGGTGGGCGGAGACTGGTACGACGTCCTGCCGCTGCCGAGCGGCAAGGTCCTGGTGGCGGTCGGTGACATCGCCGGGCACGGGATCGATTCCGTGACCGGCATGGTGGCCCTGCGCAACGCGCAGCGGGCGCTCGCCTTCACCGGCCGGGGGCCCGGGCAACTGATGAGCTGGCTCAACGAGGTGACACTGCGGACGGGCGGCGGGAGCACGGCGACGGCGGTGTGCGCGCTGTACGACCCCGCGGACGGGGAACTCGTCTGGTCGAGCGCGGGGCATCTGCCGCTGCTGCTGCTCAGGGGCGGCCGGGCGACGCTGCTCGACCCCCCGCAGGACATCCTGCTGGGGGCGACACCTTCGTCGCGGTACCAGGAGCGCCGTACCGCGCTGCGGCCCGGGGACACCCTGCTGCTGTACACGGACGGCCTGGTGGAGCGGCGCCACGACGGCCTGGGCTCCGGTCTCGGCCGGCTGGTCGCGGCGGCCGAGGAGCTCGCCGCCGTGCCGGACCTGGAGCAGCTGGTGGACGGCCTGCTCGGCATGGTGACGGGGGACACCGACGACGACACCAGTGTCGTGGCGGTGCGGCTGCGGGAGCCGGGCTCCGTACACGGGTCCTGAGCAGCGCCACACGGGTCCTGAGCAGCGCCGGCGGTCCCTCACCCCGGACCGCCGGCGCACCTCGCCTCGGACCGGTCGGTCGCCTCACCTGGCCGGTTTCGTCAGGCGGCGCCGGATCTTGACCAGGAGCTCCGCCTGGTCGACCGGTTTGGCGAGGTAGTCGTCGGCGCCTGCCTCCAGGGCGCCGGCCCGGTCGCCCGGCATCGCCTTCGCCGTGACGACGATGATCGGGAGGTCGGCGCGGCCGGGGAGCCTCCGGATCTCCTCGATGGCGCGGTAGCCGTCGGTCCCGGCCATCATGACGTCCATCAGCACGAGCCGGATCTCCCCGTGCGCGGCCACCAGCGCGATGCCGCTCTCGCCTCCGTCGGCGGTCAGGACGCGCAGTCCCTGAGCCTCCAGGACCTCGGTGAGCGCGTACACGTTCCGTGTGTCGTCGTCGACGACGAGGACGGTGCTCCCGGTCCATTCCGGGACGCCGGCGCCCCAGGGCGTGCTCGCGGGGCCGCCCTCGCGGTCCTCCTGGTCCTCCGCCGCCTCGGCGGTGGCCGGTTCGCGGGCGCCCGCGCGCTCCGGGAGGTGGAAGGTGAAGGTGCTGCCCCGGCCGGGCACGCTCTCGACCGCGATGGTGCCGCCGAGGAGCCTGGCGACCTCGCGGCTGATGGAGAGGCCGAGGCCGGTGCCGCCGTACTGGCGGGCGGTGGTGCCGTCGCCCTGCTGGAAGGCGTCGAAGATGTGACGGAGGCGGTCGGCGGGAATGCCGACGCCGGTGTCGGTGACCCGGAAGGCGAGGACGGGCCGGCCGTCGCGCAGGGCGGCCGGGGCCTCGTCGGGCGGGATGTGCTCGACGGTCAGTTCGACGCTGCCCCTGTCGGTGAACTTCAGCGCGTTGGAGAGCAGGTTGCGCAGTACCTGGCGGAGCCGTCCCTCGTCGGTGGTGAGATGTCCGGGGACGTCGGGTGCCACGGTCACGGAGAAGTCGAGCCCCCGTTCGTCGGCGACCGGGCCGAAGGTGGACTCCAGGTACTCCAGGAGCTGGGACATGGCGAACGGCTCGTGCCGGACCTCCATCTTGCCCGCCTCGACCTTGGACAGGTCCAGGATGTCGTCGATCAGCTGGAGCAGGTCGGATCCCGCCGAGTGGATGACCTCGGCGTAGTCGACCTGCTTCTGCGTCAGGTTGCCGTCGGGGTTCTGGGTGAGCAGCCGGGCCAGGATGAGCAGGCTGTTGAGCGGGGTGCGCAGCTCGTGGCTCATGTTGGCCAGAAACTCGGACTTGTACATGGAGGTGCGCGAGAGCTGCTGGGCCCGGGTCTCCAGCTCCTGCCGGGCCTGCTCGATGACCCGGTTCTTCGACTCGATGTCCTTGTTGCGGTCGGCGAGCAGCGCGGCCTTCTCCTGCAGTTCGGCGTTGGAGCGCTGGAGTTCCCGCTGGCGGGCCTGCAACTCCTCGGTGCGGGAGCGGAGTTCGTCGGCGAGGGTGCGTGACTGGCCGAGCAGGGCGTCGGTGCGCAGGTTGGCGACGAGCGAGTTGAGGACGGCGCCGGCGCTGTCCACGAACCGGTCGAGGAAGTCGCGGCGCAGGCCCGTGAAGGGGTGCAGGGAGGCGAGTTCCACGGCCGCGAGGACCTGGTCCTCGACGACGATCGGGAGCACGATCAGGGCGCGGGGTTCGGCGGAGCCCACGCCGGAGGAGATCGTGACGTATCCCGGCGGGACCGGGTCCACGACGAGGGGGCGCCTGCCGCGGGCGGCCTGCCCGACGAGTCCCTCGCCGGGACGGAAGCGGCGCGGTTCGCCGTCGTCCCCCGCGTCGGGCAGCCCGTACGAGGCCGCCATGACCAGGCCGGGCCCGCGTTCGTCCTCCTCGACGACGAAGAAGGCGCCGTACTGGGCGGAGACCAGCGGGGGCACCTCGGCCATGGCCAGTTCGGCCATCTCGGTCAGACTGCGCGTCCCCTGGAGGAGTCCGGTGATCCGGGCGAGGTTGGTCTGCAGCCAGTCCTGTTCCTGGTTGGCCTGGGTCGTGGCGCGCAGGGACTCGACCATGGCGTTGATGTTGTCGCGGAGCTCGCCGACCTCGCCGGGGGCGTCGACGGTGATGGAGCGGGTCAGGTCGCCCTCGGCGACGGCGCTGGTGACCTCGGCGATGGCCCGGACCTGGCGGGTGAGGTTCCCGGCGAGTTCGTTGACGTTCTCGGTGAGGCGCATCCAGGTGCCGGAGACCCCTTCGACCTCCGCCTGCCCGCCGAGTTTCCCTTCCGTGCCCACTTCGCGGGCGACGCGGGTCACCTCGGCGGCGAAGGACGACAGCTGGTCGACCATGGTGTTGATGGTGGTCTTGAGCTCCAGGATCTCGCCGCGCGCCGAGACGTCGATGCGGGTGGTCAGGTCGCCCTGGGCGACGGCGGTGGTGACCTGGGCGATGTTGCGCACCTGGTTGGTGAGGTTGTCGGCCATGGAGTTGACGTTATCGGTGAGGTCCTTCCAGGTGCCGGAGACTCCCCCCACGGTGGCCTGGCCGCCGAGTTTGCCCTCGGTGCCGACCTCACGGGCCACCCGGGTGACCTCCTCGGCGAAGGAGGAGAGCCGGTCGACCATCGTGTTGATGGTCTCCTTCAGCTCGAGGACCTCGCCGCGGGCGTCGACCCGGATCTTCTGGGTGAGGTCGCCGCGTGCGACGGCGGTGGCGACCTGGGCGATGGAGCGCACCTGCGAGGTGAGGTTGTCGGCCATCGTGTTGACGCCGGTGGTGACCTCCTGCCACACACCACGGGCCCGCGCCTCCCGCACCCGGCTGCCGAGCAGGCCCTGTCCGCCGACCTCTCCCGCGACGCGGGTGACTTCCGAGGTGAGCAGGGAGAGCCGGTCGACCATGTCGTTGTAGACGCCCGCGATCTCCCCGAGGACGCCGTCGGAGCCCTCGGAGAGGCGTATGGAGAGCTCGCCGTCCCGTACGGCCGTGAGGCCGGCGAGCAGGCGCTGAAGGCCGTCGTCGCCGCCGTCGCCGTCCGCACCGGGCCGGGCACGCGGCTTCTCGCCGCTGGGATGCACCACTCTGCGCTCCACCATGAAGGACCTCGCGTAGGGGGCTGTCCACGCCAGGGGCGGGAGACCGGGATGGGCGTCCGCTCCCGGTGGTCGCCCCACCCCTCCACTTTAGGACCGGGGCCGTGGCCGTGCCCGGGCGGAGCCTGCCGGGCCGGGAGGCCCGGGGCTCAGACCGCGTCCCGCAGCGCCTCGTCGGCGTCCCCGTACACCCGGAAGACCTGCCGGGCCCCCGTGATCTCGAACATGCGGTCCACCGAGGCGCGCAGTCCGGCGAGGTCGAGCCGTCCTCCGGCGTCCAGCATCCTCAGGCGCGCCTTGAGGAGCAGGTTGAGCCCGGTCGAGTCGCAGAACCGCAGTCCGGCGCAGTCGACGACGACCCGCCGGGCCCTGTCGTGCTCCTCCAAGGCGTCGCGCAGGGGGGCGGCCGACCCGTAGTCGAGCTCCCCCTGCACGAGGAGCACCACGGCTCCGGCGGGGGCGCCGGGCCGGGCCTCGACGGTCAGGGGCCCCGCCGGGTCGGCGCCGGTCGCACCGGCGGATGTTCCGAGGGTCGCCGTCCCGGCCCGTTCCCCGCCGACGCCGTCCCTCCTGAGGGGTTTCGCTCTCCTGTGTTCTGTTCTGACGTGTTCCGTTCCGACGTGTACGTCCGCACGATGGTCATCCTGCATGGATCGTGAACCTCCTCCCGTCGCCGTAGCGACCGGGCACGGACCCCGTGGGGGTCCCTCGCGGCCGGCGCCGACCGGCTCCCGCGTCTACAGGTGCCCCGGGTCCACGGGCATCGGGCGGGCCGGAGGACCGGGCGGTTCGCCGGGCGGTGGCGTGGGCGGGGCGGCGGACGATCCCGGGGCGGTTCCGGCGGCGTCCCGCCTCTCCGTGCCCTCCTCCGCGTCGGCGGGCCGCAGCCGGCCGCGCCACGCGCCGGTCGCCCTGTCGCGGTCCTCGATGAACTCCTTGAAGCGGAGCAGGTCGCTTCCGACGCGGCTGTCGACCATGCCCACGGCCGCCGCCGCCTTCTCGGCGACGCCCTCCGGTTCGAAGTCCATCGCCAGGGTCACCTCGGTACGTGAGTCGTCGACGCGCTCGAAGGTCACGACGCCCTTCTGGCGTACGTCTCCGCCGACGGTGCGCCAGGCGATCCGCTCGTCGGGAAGCTGGTCGACGATCTCGGTGTCGAACTCGCGGGTCACCCCGGCGACCCGTGTCCGCCAGTGGCAGTGCCGGTCGTCGACCTGCCGGACCTCTTCCACGCCGTCCATGAAGCGGGGGAACTCCTCGAACTGTGTCCACTGGTCGTAGACCTCGCGCAGTGGGGCGTCCACCCTGATCGTGTCGTGCACCATCGCGGTCATCTCCCTGGGTCGGTGGAGTACCGGGACGGCTGCGCGGCTACCCGCCCGGGACCCCTCGTAACCCCCCGCAGCGGAGGCCCGTCAGCGCTCGGGGTCTTGTGGTGGCGCGGTCCTGCGCCTGGACCAGCGGACGACCAGGCGGCGCAGCAGGACGACCAGGGTCACCACCCAGGCGGCCGCGAAGGCCCAGATCATGAGCGGGGCCTCGGTGGCGACGGCCAGGACGAGCAGGCTCAAGGTCACGGCGCCGAGGGCGCAGAGGCCGAGGACGGTCGGTCCTCGGCGCGCGCCGAGGGCCGGGCGCGGGAACGGTCGCCGCCCGCCGCGCGTCGGGCGCAGCCGACGGGCCAGCCGCTCGTCCTGGTCCAGCCGCTCCTCGATCTCCGCCAGGATGCGTCGCTCTCGTTCCGAGAGCCGGGCCTCGTCCATCGCCGACACCTCCCGCCGTTCCGGCCGACGTCCTGTTCTGCCGCTGCCCAGGCAGACCCGGCTGAACCGCTCCCCGGTGGTCCGGCCGCAAGCCGCTCCGGCCGGACACGGTCCTCAGCGTTCGCCGCGGCCGCGCGGCAGCAGCTCCTGCGCCTTCGCCTTGAGTCCCTGGACGACGACGTGGCCGCGGCCCCGGTCGTGCGCCAGGGAGCCCAGCGTCGCTTCCATCTGCTCCCAGGTGGCGTGCGGCGGGATGGGCGGCACGGCGGGGTCGGTACGGAAGTCGAGGACCGACGGCCCGTCCGCCGCCAGGGCCTCCCGCCAGGCGTCCTCGACGCGGTCCGGGTCGGTGACGCGGATGCCGGTCATCCCGAGCGAGCGGGCGAAGTCGGCGTACGGCACGTCGGGCAGGGACTGCGAGGCCTCGAAGGGAGCCGTTCCCCCGAGGGCCCGCAGCTCCCAACTGACCTGGTTCAGGTCCCCGTTGTTCCACACGGCCACGACGAGTCGGGGGTCGGTCCACTCCGCGGCGTACTTGGCGACGGTGATCAGCTCGGCCATGCCGTTCATCTGCATGGCTCCGTCGCCCACCAGGGCGATGGCGGGGCGGTCGGGGTGGGCGAACTTGGCGCCGATCGCGTAGGGGACTCCGCAGCCCATGGTGGCGAGGGTGCCGGAGAGGGAGCCGCGCATCGCGCCCCGCATGGTGAGGTGGCGGGCGTACCAGGTGGCCATGGAACCGGAGTCCGAGGTGATCATCGCGTCGTCGGGCAGCAGCGGGTCGAGGGCCGCCGCCACGAGTTCGGGATTGACCGGATCCGCCGCGACGCGGGCCCTGCGCTCCATGACGGTCTTCCAGCGGCGCACCCCGTCGGCCACGGTCTCCTGCCAGTCGCGGTCCTCCTTGCGGGTGAGCAGCGGAAGGAGCCGTCGCAGGGTGGTCGCGGCGTCGCCGACCAGGTTCACGTCGTAGGGGTAGCGCAGCCCGACCATGTGCGGATCGATGTCGATCTGGACGGCCCGCGCCTGCCCGTACGGGGGCAGGAACTCGGAGTACGGGAAGTTGGAGCCGACGGTCAGCAGGGTGTCGCAGTCCCGCATCATCTCGTACGAGGGGCGGGTGCCGAGGAGACCGATCGAGCCCGTCACGTACGGCAGTTCGTCGCTCAGCGCGTCCTTTCCGAGCAGCGCCTTCGCGACGCCGGCGCCGAGGACTCCGGCCACCTCCTCGACCTCGCGGGCGGCGCCCGCGGCTCCCTGTCCGATGAGCATGGCGACGCGTTCGCCCTCGTCGAGGAGGGCGGCGGCGCGGGCGAGGGAGCCGTCGTCGGGCACCGGAGCCCAGCCGCTCACGTCCAGGCTGGAGGGGACCATCTTGTGGTCGTGGCCGGGGGCGGAGTACGGGAGGTCCTGGACGTCCGCCGGAATGATCAGGGCGGTGGGGGCGCGGCGCGCGTACGCGGTGCGCACGGCCCGGTCGAGCACGTTCGGCAGCTGCTCGGGGACCGTGACGGTCTCCAGATAAGCGCTCGCCACGTCCTTGAACAGGGTGTGGAGGTCGACCTCCTGCTGGTAGGAGCCGCCCATGGCGCTGCGGGCCGTCTGGCCGACGATGGCCACGACGGGGACGTGATCGAGTTTGGCGTCGTACAGGCCATTGAGGAGGTGGATGGCGCCGGGGCCCGAGGTCGCCACGCAGACGCCGACGTGTCCGGAGAACTTGGCCTGGCCGACGGCCTCGAAGGCGGCCATCTCCTCGTGCCGCGCCTGGATGAACCTGGGTTCGTCCCCGGCCCGTGACCAGGCAGCGAGGAGCCCGTTGATGCCGTCTCCCGGGTAGCCGAACACATGACTGACGCCCCAGGCGCGGAGCCGGTCGAGCAGGTGGTCGCCGACCGTCGCCTTGGTCATGACGAGTCGCCTCCGTTCGTTTCGCGGGCTCCGCCCGTTCGGTCGGGTTCGTTCCCGGAGCGGCTGCCGTTCCGTCGGGTTCGTTCCCGGAGCGGCTGCCCGGGGGTCCCTCGCGGAAACGTGGGGGTACGGCGGTCGGGGGAACCCTCAGGGGGAGAGGGCGGTCCCTCACGGGAACGGAACGGGGGGGGTCAGAGCAGCCCGGCCGCGGTCCTGAGGTCCGCGACCAGGCCCTCGTACGCGGCCTTCCGGTCCGGAGCGCGGAGCACGGACGAGGGGTGCACGGTCGCGAGCACCCGCGCTCCGTCCTCCGAGCCGGGCAGAGGCCGCGGCACTCCACGGTCGGTGCCGACACGGAAGGAGGGACCGAGCAGCGACCGGCCCGCGGTGGCGCCGAGGACAATGACCAACTCGGGCGCCACGAGGCGGAGTTCCGCCGTCAGCCAGGGTCGGCAGGCGAGGGTCTCGCGCAGGGTGGGCGCCTTGTGGATACGGCGCTTCCGGGTCTCGTCACGGGTGAACTTGAAGTGCTTGACCGCGTTGGTCACGTACAGGCCCTCCTCGTCGATGCCCGCCTCGCGCAGGGCCTTGGAGAGCAGGCGGCCCGCCGGCCCCACGAAGGGGACGCCCTCGCGGTCCTCCTGGTCGCCCGGCTGCTCGCCGACCAGCATCACGCGCGCGTCCGTGCCGCCCGCCCCGAAGACGGTCCCGGTCGCGTCCTGGTAGAGGGGGCAGCCGCGGCAGTCGGCGGCGGCCCGCCGGTGCGCCGGGAGACCGCCGCGGCGCGGCAGGAAGGGCGTCGCGTCGTACGCCTCGGGGGCGGGCCCGCTGTCGCCGCTGCCTGACATGCTGTGCCTCCCCGGCGGGTGGTGGTCGGCTTCCCCCTCAGGTCTCCGGCGGCTGCCCCGCTGGCGGTGCGCGCAACCATGGCGGGCAGGCCGGTTGTCCGCCTTCCCCCTCGTCCACGCCCCGCCGCCCCTCCCCCTCGCGTGATCCCACCGGATCCGGGGCACACGGAAGGCGTGCGACTGAGGACGAGCGATGCGAGCCGGCCGGGGTGGCGACGTGTCCGCCACGGACGGGGATTCCGCTACCTCGACGCCCAGAACCGGCCGCTCCCGGCTGCCGACCGGGCACGCGTGCGGGCCCTGGCGATCCCGCCGGCCTGGCGTGACGTGTGGATCTGCCCATGGCCCAACGGACACGTGCAGGCCGTCGGCACGGACGACGCGGGCCGCAGGCAGTACCTGTACCACGAGGAGTTCCGGGCCCGTCAGGAGCGCGCCAAGCACGAGCACGTGCACGAGGTCGCCGCGGCGCTGCCCCGGCTCCGCAAGGCCGTCGAACACGACCTCGCGCGCCGCGGACTGTGCGAGGAGCGCGTCCTCGCCTGCGCGGCCCGCCTGCTCGACCTGGGTTTCTTCCGCGTCGGCGGAGACCGCTACCGGCGCGGCAACGGCTCGTACGGCCTCACGACGCTCCGACGGGACCAGGTCCACTGCTCCGGCGGCCGGGTCGTCTTCGACTACCCGGGCAAGTCCGGCAAGCAGGTGACCGCCGACCTGGCCGACAGATCCGTCCACCGGGTGGTGCAGGCGCTCCTGCGGCGCGGCGACGACAGCCCGTGGCTCTTCGCGTACTGGCAGGGTGGGGCATGGCACCAGGTGCACGCCGAGGCCCTCAACACCTACCTGCGGAACCGGTCCGGCGCCGACATCAGCGCCAAGGACTTCCGCACCTGGCACGCGACCGTCCTCGCCGCCGTCGCGCTCGCGGTGTCCGAGGAGGCCGGGGCCGAGTCGGTGACGGCGCGCCGGAAGGCGGTGCGGCGGGCCGTGCGCGAGGTGAGCGAGTACCTGGGCAACACCCCGGCCGTCTGCCGCGGCTCGTACATCGCGCCTCGCGTCATCGAGCGGTACGGCGAGGGAGTCACCGTGGCCCCGGTGCTCGAACGGCTCGGCGAGCACGGGGTGTTCGGCCATCCGGCGACCCAGGGCGCCGTCGAACGCGCTGTGCTCGACCTTCTGGACGAGTGACGGCGACTGACCGGGGCGGTCCACTCAGCGGGAGCTGCCCGCGCCGACGTCGACGCGGAACCCGCCGCGCGGCCGTCCTCGCCCGGTCGGTGAGCCGCGCCCCATCGCCGCACGCCACTCCTCCCCCACCAGCTCGGCGAGGGCCCGGACGGCGCCGGGATCGGTCGGCGCGTCCACGAAGAGGCGTTTCCGCACGTGGTGTGCGGCGCCGTCCAGGGTGTGGACGGCGCCGCACACCAAGAGGGTGTCGAGGAGGGGCCCGGCAGGGCGCCCTCGCGGTGGACGTGCCGCTCGTCGTAGAAGAAGTCCACGTCCTGGGGTCCGGCCAGGATCCGTACCGGCCGGCCGAGGAGCCGCGTCCGCACGGGGCCCGTCGTGGCGCCGCCGCAGGTCCGGGAGCCAGGTGTGGCCCTTCAGGAGAGGGCGGCGGTGCTGTCGGGGACCAGGCGGTGGGGGACGCCGCTGGGACTCATCGTCGATCGCCTGCCGTCACTCGCGGGATGGCGTCCGGGGCGTCTGCCCGACTGCGTCCCGGGAACTCGCGCGATATGTCCGAGTACACCCCGAGATCGGGCGCGGCGATCCGACCGCGCGTTCTTCCCCGCGTACGGGGTAGGTGCACAACCCCGCCCCTCGCCGAGCAGTGGCGGCATCCGTGAGGAGGAAGCTCCATGAACCTTGTCGAAGGCCGCCACGCGGACGTCCGTTCCTCACCGGCGGGCCGGCTTCCCGCCCGGTTCGCGGGGATCGCGGCCCGCACCGGAGGGGGCGGGTCGGAACAGGACCTCCCCCTGGACCACACGCAGGCCATTCTCGAGGTCACCAAGGAGATCGCCGGCGTCCTCAAGTCGTCGGAGTGCCCGTTCGCCCTGGTCGGGAGCGTCGCGGCCTACGCATACGGCATCCCGGTGGGGCTGCAGCACGACACGGACTTCGCGGTGCGGCGCGAGGACGCCGACACCGTGACGGGCCTGCTGCGCGCCCACGGCATCGAGATCGTCGATCCGCCGGAGGACTGGCTGGTGAAGGCCCGCAGGGGCGGAGAGCACATCGACCTGATCTTCTCCCTCGCGGGGCGGCCCGTCACCACCGAACTGCTCGAACGGGCGTGGACCCTCCCCGTGGACTCGGTCCACATGCCGGTCATCGACCCGACCGACCTGATGGTCGGACGGCTGGCTGCCCTGTCCGAGCACCACTGCGACTACGGAAAGCTCCTCCCGGTCGCGCGAGGGCTGCGCGAGCGCGTCGACTGGGACCGTGTACGCGAGGAGACCGGGGAGGGGCCGATGGCCGCCGCCTTCCTGTACCTGCTCGAACTCCTCGACGTCATCCGGCCCCGCGACGGGGCGGCGAAGAGCGGGCCGGAGGCCCCCGCGGCCACCGCCGACGAGAGGGATCGATGACGGGCACGGAGACCTTGCGGGCGAGTGGCCGGACCGTCGAGATCAAACGGGCCGGCAAGGAGCTCTTTCCCGCCGACGGCATCACCAAGGGAGATCTGGCCGCGTACTACCGCGCCGTCGCGGGCCGGATGCTGCCTCACCTCCGGGGCCGTCCGCTGATGCTCGAACGGCATCCCGACGGGATCGGCGGCGGCCGCTTCATGCAGAAGGACACCCCCGATCACTTCCCCGAGTGGATCCACCGCGCCGAACTGGCCAAGGAGGACGGCACGGTCACCTATCCGGTCCGCGACGACCTGGCCACGCTGCTCTATCTGGCCGACCAGGCGTGCGTCACCCCGCACCGCTGGCTCTCCAGGGCGGACCGGCCGGACCACCCCGACCGGCTGGTCTTCGACCTCGACCCGCCGGGGGACGACTTCGAGCAGGTCAGGGAGGCGGCGGGGTTCCTGCACGCACTGCTCGACGAGCTGGACCTTCCCGGCGTTCCGATGACGACCGGCTCCCGGGGCCTGCACGTCGTGGTCGCCCTGGACCGTCGCACGGCGTTCGACGAGGTCCGCGCGTTCGCCCGGGACGCCGCCGGTGTCCTCGCCGACCGGCACCCCGACCGGCTCACCACGGCGGCCCGCAAGCAGGCGCGCGGGGACCGTCTCTACCTGGACGTCCAGCGCAACGCCTACGGCCAGACCGCCGTCGCCCCCTACGCGGTCCGGGCGCTGCCCGGTGCCCCCGTCGCCGCCCCCGTGAGCTGGGCGGAACTGGACGATCCAGGGCTCACCGCGCGGCGGTGGACCGTCTCCACCATCGAGGACCGCCTCGGGGAGGACGACCCCTGGCGGGAGGCACCGCGCCGTGGCCGCTCCCTGACAGCTGCCCACCGCAGGCTCGCGAAGCTGTCGTGAGTGCCCGCCTCGGGCCGGTCGGCAGGGTCATGCGGTCGGCACGGCCCAGCACGCGCGCCCCGGGCCAGTGGTGGCGGGTTCTCGACCCGTCGGCCCGGGGCACGCGTTCGCTACGGGAGCGAGGGAGGAAGGTCAGGCCGTGTGGAGCCTCAGGCCGTACCGGCCGAGGATCTCGTTGACGGGCTGGAACCAGGTCTCGCCACCGGTCGAGCAGTTGCCCCAGCCGCCGGAGGTGACACCCTGGGCCTGGTCGCCGCTGATGAACGCGCCGCCGGAGTCACCGCCCTCGGCGCACACACTGGTCTTCGTCATCTGATGAACCGCGCCCTGGCTGTAGTTGACGGTCTGGTTCTTGGCCAGGACGGTGCCGCAGTGCCAGCGGGTCGTGGAGCCGGAGCGGCAGATCGACGCCCCCACGGGCGCCTCGGCCGAGCCGCGGACGAGCCGGTCGGGCACGGTCCCCCAGCCGAGCACCACGGGGACCGTCCACCAGCCGCTGTGGATGCTCACGTACGCGTAGTCGTCGCCGGGGAACGAGGAGCCCTGGAAGGTGCCCATCGCGGATCCGTCCCAGCCGCGGACGGCGGCCCCGGCCCGCCCGCAGTGCCCGGCGGTGACGAAACCTCCGTGCACGGAGAACCCGATGGAGCAGCGGACGTTGCCGGTGTAGTACGGGTCGCCGCCGACGGTTCCCGCGGCGTACGTACGGGGTGCGCTCGCGGTCTCGGCGACGGTGACGGGGCCGGTGCCGCGGGCCTTCTCGACGAAGGCGCGCACGGCGGGCAGGTCCCGGTCGGCGCGGACGACGGTGACGACGACGCTGTTGGTGCGGGGGTCGACGTGCCAGCCGGCGACACCGGCCGGGGCGGACCGGGCGTCGAGCCGGGCCTTGGCGCGGTCGAGTGCGCCGGCGCTGTGCCGGACGAGCCGGGTGTCGGCGCCGAGCGCCCGGACCTCGGCCTCCTCGTCGCGGTCGGTGAGAGCGACGACGAGCCGTCCGGTGCCCGCGTCGAACCAGGACCCGCCGTACGCGTCGCCCGCCGTCCTCTTCGCCTCGACCTCCACGCGCGCGGCGGCCCGCTCGGCCTCCAGCCGTTCGCCGGCCTCGTGTTCCGTGAGACCGAGGTCGCCGCGCAGGGCCGCGAGGAGGCCGGCGGACGCGGTGGGCTCGGCACGGTCGGGTTCGGCGCTCGCGGGGGCGGCGTGGGCGGCCCCGAGTCCGACGGTGAGCACAAGGGCGGCGAGGGCGGCGCGCACGGCGGATGTACGTCTCACTGGGGCCTCCTGGTGGGGGAAGAGGACGTTGAGAGCG
Organism: Streptomyces sp. NPDC058326; assembly: GCF_042879855.1. Taxonomy (NCBI): domain Bacteria; kingdom Bacillati; phylum Actinomycetota; class Actinomycetes; order Kitasatosporales; family Streptomycetaceae; genus Streptomyces; species Streptomyces sp. NPDC058326. Next base: position 223,230 of record NZ_JBHVZO010000006.1, read on the forward strand.
CTCTCAACGAGAGCACCGCGTACGCTAGCCGCCCTTTCTTGTCAGGTCCATACCATGCACAGGATCCGAGACCGCGCCGCGCCCACCGCCCCATGGACACCGGCACGAGCTTGCTGAAATTCTCTGCAAGCCCTTGCTGCGACGCCGGTCGGCTGCTTGACTCCCCGTGCGATCAACGGCAGCCGAAGGAGCCCCCGATGACCAGCACGTACGACGTCCTCGTCCTCGGAGGCGCGGGCGTCGACACGATCGTCCACGTGCCCGAGCTCCCCCTCCCCTACGCGGACAGCTACATGATCCGGCCGGGCATCGAGACCCGCGCCGGGCAGACGGGTGACTTCGTGGCCCTGGGTCTCAGCGCCCTCGGGCTGCGGACGCACCACATCGACATGATCGGCGACGACTCCGCAGGCGATCTCGTCCGCGCCTTCCACCGCGACCGGGGCATCGGCTTCACCGAAGTACCCCTGCCGGGCGGTACGAAGCGGGCCGTCAACCTCGTCGGCCCCGACGGCCGGCGGCTGTCGCTCTACGACGACACCCGCTCCCGGGAGTCCGACCGGCTGCCCGAGGAACTGGTCCGCTCCCTCGCGTCGGCGAGCCGCCACGCGCACGTCTCGATCACGTACCCGTGCGCCTTCACCCTCCCCCTCCTTCGCGAGGCGGGCCTCACCGTCTCCACCGACCTGCACAACTGGGACGGCGAGAACCCGTACCACGAACCCTTCGCCCACGGCGCGGACATCGTGTTCGTCTCCACCACCGCCCTCGCCGACCCGGAGCGGACCATGCGCCGGATCCTGGAGCGGGGCCGCGCCGAGGTCGTGGTCGCCACCGCCGGGGCCGAGGGCGCGTACCTGGCGACGGCCGACGGGCTCGTCCACGTACCGGCCGTCACGCCCCGTGAGCCGGTGGTCGATTCCAACGGCGCGGGCGACGCCTTCGCCGCCGGCTTCCTCTTCGGCCGGCTGACGGGGCAGGACCTCGACCGGTGCGCCCTCTACGGCACGGTGGCCGGGGCCTACGCCTGCACGGTGCCGGCCACCGGCACCGACGCCATCGACCGCGCCCGGCTCCTCGCGGAGGTCACCGAAAGGGCCGGGTCCGTCGCGTGACGGCCCGGCCCCGGTGCTCACGGCCGGTCAGACGCGGTCCGCCGCGATCAGGACGTACTGGAAGGAGCCGTCCTTGTAGGAGCTGATGAACGCCTCCTCGATGCCGGTGACCAGGGACGACGTGGCGCGCAGCTCCCAGTACGGCAGGGTGTCGGGCGTCAGGTCGATGACGGCCTGCGGCACCAGACGGTTGTCGGCCATCGCCCGCAGGTACTCGCGGCGCGAGTGGATGTTGCACTCGAAGTGCGCGTTGATCTGGGAGACCCACTTGGAGGGCTGGCCGTAACGAGGGTTCCAGCAGCCGGTGATGGTCACGTACCGGCCGCCGACCTTGAGGAAGCGGGAGTGCTCGGCGAAGAGGTCGTCGAGATCGACGTACATGCTCGACTCGTTGTTCCACGAGGCGGCGATGCTGCCCTTCTCGAACGGCGTGTCCAGCATGTTGCAGACCTGGGCACGGACGTGGTCGTCGATGCCGAGCTGCTTCGCCCGCTTGTTGCCGAAGTCGGCCTGCGTGGAGGAAAGGGTGACGCCCTCGACCTTGCAGCCGAACCGCTGGTGCGCCATGACGCTCGAACCGCCGCGGCCGCAGCCGGCGTCCACGAGCGTGTCGCCACGCTCGATGGTGCCGAGGTGGTCCAGGAGGAGCTCGGCCTGCGCGGACTCGAGACGGTGCAGCTCGGCGATCAGCTTCTTCTCGTACTCGCTGTCCTCGATGTCCCCGAGGGCCGCGTGGTCCACGTCACCGATGCCGTAGTGGTGGTGGTAGAGACCGTCGACGTCGCCCAGGCGCAGATTGACGGGCCGGGCCTCGTCGTTCCAGTAGCGGGCGATGTCCCCCTGATACGGCGTGGCCGGCGCGGGGACGAACGCGGAGGTGTCGTTGACGGTGGTGTACTCGGTGCTGGTCACAGGTGAATCCGTTTCTTACCAGAAATCGGGCAGGCTGTAGCGATAGGTGTTGGTCTGGTGCCAGTAGTGGTTGCCGTCGACCCACACGGCCACGCCCCGCAGGAAGCGCAGCAGGGTCGGGACGGGGCAGGCGGCGGCGAGTTCGGCGGCGGCGGCTTCGAATGCGCGCATGAGGTCGTTGTGGACCTCGACGGCCTTCAGATAGCCCTCCTTGTCGGAGACGCCCTCGCGTTCGGCGATCACCACGGGCAGGTTCAGGTGCTTGCCGGGGCTGGCCAGTTCCTTCGTGTACGAGTAGAGGTCGTTCACGATCGTGGTGGCGTTCCCGGCGAGCGCGAGCACACGCTGCATGGCCGGCTGCGCGTGCAGGTCCGCGGGCAGTTCGTAGCCGCCGACGGAATCGGTGATGGTGGGGCAGGGGCGGAAGTTGTTGAACTGGCGCATCGCCAGGTACTCCCACACCTCCGGCATGTGGTCCGTCTCGGCCCAGGCGGCCTCGGCCAGGTACCCCATGTGCAGACGGGCCATGTCGTGCCGGTACCGGTCGGCCTGGGAGGGCGTGACCTGGTCGACGAAGTACTCCATGGCGGAGCGGTAGGCGCGCCGCGGGGCGTCCGCGTGGAGCGACTCCGCCCACAGCGGCTGGTACTCCTTCGTCGTGTACAGGGGGTCGAGCGCGGTGTGCGCGAGGAGGAGGCGGCCGCCGAGACCGACGGGCGAACCGCCGTGGTCCTCGCAGTAGCAGTCGTCGACGGCGTTCTCGGCGACCATGAGGCGGGTGGCGAGCATCAGGTGCTCGACGGTCGGGGCGTCCGGGTGACAGGCGACCATGTAGCGCCCGACGGAGAAGCCGTCGAACTCGCCCTCCCAGTCCTCGGGGTAGAGCTGGACCTCGTCGAGGGCCCAGGCCTTGATCCGCCGGCTCACCTCGTCCACCCGCACCGGATCGGGCTCGGCCACGGGGTGGAAGTAGAGACCCGGGATCGGGCGTCCCACCGGCGCCTCGGAGGCCGAGGGGACCGGAGGCTCCGGCGCCTGCGCGCGCCGGGCCAGGGACAGGGCCGCCGTACCGAGCCCGGTCGGGCCGGGCGGCGTCCACCCCGCGTCGGGGCGGGACGGCGTGACCGCCGCGGCCGCGGCGGGCTCGGTGGCGGGGGCCGGCCGACCGAGGACCTGCCCCCCGAAGCGGGTGGCGGCGGCGGGCAGGCTCGACTGCAGAGGGGAAGGCCCGGGTTCGGGCATCCGTGACTCCTTGGTGAGGGGGTGGGCTGTCCGGGATCCCGGGCGCGCTGGGCCGGCCCGGGAGGACCCGGGCCGTGAGTGACCGTCGTGGCGGCCTCGGGACAGCTCCGTCAGTCGCGCCTGCGGGCGATCTGCACGTTCTCCAGGACGCCGAGCGCGTTGGGGACGAGGATGGCGGCGGAGTAGTACGTGGTGACGAGGTACGACATGATCGCCTGCTCGCTGATGCCCATGAAGCGCACCGAGAGACCCGGCTCGTACTCCTCCGGAAGCCCGGTCTGGCGCAGCCCGATGACGCCCTGGTTGTCCTCTCCGAGGCGCATGGCCAGGATCGAGCTGGTGTTCTCCTTGGTGATGGGGATCTTGTTGCAGGGGAGGATCGGGACGCCGCGCCAGCCCAGGACCCGCTGGCCGTCGAGCTCGACGGTGTCCGGGTAGAGCCCGTGGGCGTTCCACTCGCGGCCGATCGCGGCGATGGTCCTCGGGTGGGCGAGGAAGAGCTTGGTGCCGCGGCGGCGGCAGAGGAGCTCGTCGAGGTCGTCCGGGGTGGGCGGCCCCGAGTGGGTCTGGATCCGCTGCTTGAAGTCGGCGTTGTGGAGGAGGCCGAACTCCCGGTTGTTGATCAGCTCGTGTTCCTGGCGCTCGCGCAGCGCCTCGACGGTGAGCCTCAGCTGCTCCTCGGTCTGGTTCATCGGCCCGTTGTAGAGGTCGGCGACCCGCGTGTGGACCCGCAGCACGGTCTGGGCGACGGAGAGCTCGTACTCGCGCGGCTTGAGCTCGTAGTCGACGAAGGCGCCCGGCAGCTCGACCTCACCGGTGTGGCCGGCCGACATCGCGATCTCGGCCTCGCCGTGACGGTTCTGCCGCTGGAGGGGCAGTGAGCTGAACTCCTCGATGTGGGCCTGGAGGGCCGGCGCGGAGGACAGCACGGCGGAGAACTCGGCGCGGGAGAGGGTGAGGAGCGTGCCGGAGGTCTCGGCGGTGGCGGTGTAGTCCCATCGGGCGTCGGCGTCCAGAAGGGCGTTCTCACCGAACCGGTCGCCGTCGGCGAGGACCGCCACGGCCACCTCGTCGCCGTACTTGCCGACGGAGGTCTGGCGGATCCGGCCGTGGGCGATCAGGTGGATCTGGTCGGCGGGGGCGCCACGCTCGACGATGACCTCGCCGACGCCGAAGTCGCGCTGGACGCACCGGCCGGCCAGCGCGTTCAGCACCTCCTCGTCCTCGAAGCCGCGCAGCAGGGCCAGTTCGCCGAGCTCTCGGGGAATCACCCGGACGTGGGCACCGTCCTGGACGAACTCGATGTGACCGTCACCGATGGTGTAGCTCAGCCGGCGGTTGACCCGGTAGGCGCCGCCCTTGGTCTCCACCCAGGGAAGCATCCGCAGCAGCCAGCGGGAGCTGATCTCCTGCATCTGCGGGGCGGACTTGGTGGTGGTGGCGAGGTTCCGGGCGGCCGCTGTGCTCAGGCTCGACTGCTTCGGCGCGTCCAGCTGTGCGTCCGGGCTGGTGTCAACGGACATGGGGCGGGCTCTCCTTCGGAGGGGGGTGGTGACCGGCGCACGGGTGCGCGGTCGCTGAAAGAGGAGAAAGAGGAGGGAAGGGCGGAACAGGGATGAATCTCTGGGAATCCGTCCAGATCCGGGGGAACAGTAGCGGCCGGTGAACCCCGGTCGCCCCATCGGATCGGGGGCATTACCTCGAAACGGCGATCTTGATTCGCACGAGGTTTAACGGAGCAAACGTCGCTTTTCAGACAGGTCGACCGAGCCCCGGCGCGGGCGACGGAACCCCCAGCCCTCCTCCCCCGGGACACCGGTTCAGGCGACCCAAGCGAGACGCAATGGTCGCCATTGCGCCACATTGCTCTTATCGGGCTTTCGGAGGACCGGGAGGCAGGTCCGGTCGAACATCGATACGAGTGCGGGCGGGGCGCCGGCGCTCGGCGTGTACTCCGGGGCCGGAGGGCTCCGCAAGGCCCTCGTCCGGCCGGGGGCGCGGCGGCGGCCACCGCGCGACCTGCCCGCTCGTCCGTGACGCGGTCACGTGCTGACGGCTCGCGAACCCACAGAACCGGCCACCCCGCGTCGCAGGGGTGGCCGGTTCGTCCCGGCTCTGCTTCCCGAGGAGTCAGCCCGTCGGCTCCGGGCCCGCCAGCTGCTCCGCGAGCTCCCGCTCGGCCTGCTCCGGGAGGGAGGTCTTGAGCACGGTTCCGCCGAACCGCTCCATGGCCGCGGCGAACCTGTCCTCGGTGACCTTCGAGGCCATGACCACGACGGCCGTCGAGCCCGGTTCGAGCAGCGAACGGACCTTGTCGCGGAACGTGTTGTCGACGCCCATCTGGTTCAGCTTGCCGATCAGCCCTCCGACGGCGGCCCCCACGACGCCCATCGCCGGCGTGAGGACGACCATGCCGAAGACCATTCCCCAGAGGGCGCCCGCGGTGGCCGAGAGGGCGGCCTTCCCTTCTCTCCTGGCCGGGGTGTCCACATGCGTCTCACCGTTCGCGTCCACGGACACGACGGCGAGCCCGGTGAGATCGAGCACCTGGTCGCGCTCGAGCTCCTGGACCTCGGCGAAGGCCCGGTTCGCGACGGCGCGATCGTCGTAGCCGAGGACGATGAGTTCGGACATACGGCTCTCCTCATGTGTCGATACCGCTCTGCCGGCACCGCTCTTCAGTACCGCTGCGCCTTGACGAGCGTGGGGGTGAGCACCGGCTCGGGGGGCTGCCCGCTGATGACCAGAGGCTGTGCGCGTTCACCGGGTTCGAGGTCCTCGGCGCCGACGAACTGCGTCTCGACGACCTTGCCCGAGGGATCGAGGAAGTCGACCTGCGCGGCGTAGGAGGCCTCCCGGTCCGTCTTGTTGGTGATCGTCAGGAGGACGGTCAGGACGCCTTCGGTGTCCGCCCGGGGCTTGCCGGTCATCGCGACCTCGCCCAGCGCGTTGCCGCGGCCCTCCACACCCTTCAGGGCGTTCTCGGCCTCCTGACGCGAACGCTCGATCTCCGACCCGATGGAGGCCTTGCGCGACGCCTCGCGGGCGGACGCCGAGGCCGCCGCCGACGAGGCCGAGGCGCGAGCGGATTCGACGGCCTCCGCCGCCGACGAGGCGATGTCCGAGGGCGGTTCGCCCGAGAAGCCGGCCGTGTCGGGCGCCGTGGGGCGCGCGCTGAAGGCGGGGCCGACGGTCTCGTCGTTCCCGGTGTCGCAGGACACCAGACCCGCCGCGCCGAGGGCGGTGACGACGACGGCGGCTGCCGCGCTCACCGCTCGTGCGCGAACCGGCCGTCTCACGGGCGCCGATGCGGGGTTCACAGGATGGTCCTCTTCTCGTCTCCGGGTGCGGCCGCGGTGCTCAGTAGCGGAGCACACCGGCGATGCGGTCCATGTCGATCAGGGTGTCGTCGCGGACGAACTGGACCTCGGCTCCGGTGTCGAGCGCCCGTTCGACGATCTCGTCGACCATGTCGTCCCGTGCCTCGGCCTCGTCGGGCTCCGCGGGTTCCAGATGCCCGCCGTCGTCCCGTACGACGGTCCGGTAGTGGTCCTCGACGGCGAGCAGCCGGACCCGGCCCTCCTTCACCGCCTGCCACACCTCGTCGATGCCGCCGGCGAACTCCCTCCGGCCCCTGGCCGTGTCGAGCTCGGCCACGACCGTGGTGGACGCGGCGGCCTCGCGTGCGGCGCGGGCCGGCTCGACGGCCTCCCGTACCGCCTCGGCGGGTCCGCGCGCGAGCCCGCCGCGCCGCACGGGCGTTGTGCCCGGCAGGAGCGGCCCGGTCTCCTCCAGGAGCGCGAGGGCGGCGGGTTCGCCGATCACGTACAGCGGGCGCGGCCGGGAGGCGAGGAGCACGCGCAGCGTCTGGTGGGCGTCGCGGAGGAACTGGCGGGTGGCCTCGTCCTGGAAGGTGCTGGGGAGGTCGCCCACGCGTTGCTCGCGTTCCGCGTCGGGGTCGTCGAGATCGCGGACGAGCGGGAAGCCGTCCGCGGTGTGTTCGGTGAACCGCTCGGCGTCGCCGCTCCACAGGGAGACCCGGTCGGCGGCCAGCGCGAGCGTCCAGCACGGCTGCTCGGCGGCCCGGGCCGCGACGAGGTTCCGGGTGAGGAAGGTGTCGGCGAGGACGACGCGCTCCGGGACCGTGCGGGCCACCGTCCACACGTGGTGCTCCCCCGGGGCGACGAAGATCACCAGGCCGTCCTCGGCGTGCGCGAGGTCGATCTCGGCGACCGCCCGGCGCAGCTGGTCCAGGACGTCGTCGCGCCGTTCCCGGGTGACCGCGGGGTCGTCGTGGATCGCCTTCTCCGCCGCGGCCACGAGGTTGCGGAGGCGTACGGGGTCCTGGGCGTTCTCCGGTTCGCGGCGGTGTGTCGGCATCACGAGCGACACGGCGGGGTACGGGCGGGGCTGGCGCAGCTTCGCGAGCGCGTCGCTGCTGAGCGCGGGGTCCATGGGGATGCTGCCTTCCTTGCGGGTTCCGGCGGTGCCGCGGGCGGGGCGGGTGGGTGCCACGGGCGCGGGCGGGCGATGCTGCGGATACGGCGGGTGCGGCCGAGGCGGTGCCGCGGGCTACTCGGGGCCGGCGAGCTGGTCGGCCAGCTCCTTCTCGTCCTCGTCGCTGAGCGAGGTCTTGAGGACGGTGCCGCCGTGCGGCTGCATGGCCACCGTGAACTTGTCGTCGGTGATCTTCGAAGCCATGATCACGACGGCGGCCGAGCCGGGCTTGAGGAGGTCCTCCACCTGCTGGCGGAACCGGTCGTCGATTCCGGACCTGCTGATCCTGCCGACGAGGCCGCCGAGGGCCGCGCCGGTCAGGAGTCCGACGCCGGGCAGCAGGAAGAGGATGCCGAAGATCGTTCCCCACAGGGCCCCGGAGGCCGCCGAGACGCCGACGATGCGGCTGGTGGTGTCGACATGGGTCGTGCCGTCGGCGTCCACGGAGACCACCGCGAGACCGTTCAGATGCACCACGTAGTCCCGTTGCAGGTCCTGCACGGTGGCGAAGCCCCGCTGGGCCGCCTCCGGATCGTCGTATCCGATGACGATGAGCTCAGACATTCCCGCCTCCTGTCGCGGCGGCAGCGCGCCCGACGTCCGCGTCGCCCTTCGGCGGAGAGACCGTGCGACCTCTCCGAGGGTCACAAAAGGTCATCTTGTCCCGATATATACGCCTTCGCGACTCGGTCGTCCCCTCAACGGGCTCACACAGCGCCCGGGGCCGCTGTGTGACCGGTGTTACGGACCATGATCGGCCCGGTTGACACGGGTGTAACGGGTGTTCCGTAGGGTCGGGGCTCGAACGGTTCCACAGAGAGGCGCCCGGTGACCCCACAGGACTCGGCGGACCCCCGGGGCGGTACGGCCGAACAGGTGCGGACCGTCTGCTCGTACTGCGGTGTCGGATGCGGACTGCTCCTCGACATCGGCGCGGGGCCCGACGGGCGCCGTACGGTCCTCAGGGCGACGGGCGACAAGGACCACCCGGCCAACCGGGGGCGGCTCTGCACCAAGGGCGCCACCACCGCCGACCTGCTCGCCGCCCCCGGCCGGCTGACCACCGCGCTCGTACGGCGGGAGCGCGGCGCCGGCCCCGTGCCCGAGGACACCGACCGGGCCGTGACCGAGACCGCCCGCCGGCTGCGGGCGATCATCGACGAGCACGGCCCCGACGCGATCGCCCTCTACGTCTCCGGCCAGATGAGCCTGGAGGCCCAGTACCTCGCCAACAAGCTGGCCAAGGGCTTCATCGGCACCAACCGGATCGAGTCCAACTCACGGCTCTGCATGGCGAGCGCCGGCACCGGCTACAAGCTCTCCCTCGGCGCCGACGGTCCGCCCGGCTCCTACGACGACCTCGACAAGGCCGATGTCTTCCTCGTCATCGGCTCCAACATGGCCGACTGCCACCCCATCCTGTTCCTCCGCATGATGGAGCGGGTCAAGGCCGGGGCGAAGCTGATCGTCGTCGACCCCCGGCGCACCGCAACGGCCGAGAAGGCCGACCTCTTCCTGCGGATCCGGCCGGGCACGGACCTCGCACTCCTCAACGGGCTGCTGCACCTGCTGCACGAGAACGGGCATACCGACCCGGACTTCGTCGCCGCGCACACCGAGGGCTGGGAGGCGATGCCGCCTTTCCTCGCCGACTACCCGCCGGCCGTGGTCGCCCGTATCACGGGCATACCCGAGGACGACATCCGTACCGCCGCCGAGTGGATCGGCACAGCGGCCGAATGGACCAGCTGCTGGACCATGGGGCTCAACCAGTCCACGCACGGCACCTGGAACACCAACGCCCTGATCAATCTGCACCTGGCGACGGGCGCGATCTGCCGCCCCGGCTCGGGCCCCTTCTCCCTGACCGGCCAGCCGAACGCCATGGGCGGCCGTGAGATGGGCTACATGGGCCCCGGCCTGCCCGGACAGCGCTCGGTCCTGGTCGCGGAGGACCGGGCCTTCACCGAGGAGCTGTGGGACCTGCCGCCCGGCACGATCCGCGAGGACGGCTCGGGACAGGGCACCGTCGACCTCTTCCGGCGCATGGCGGACGGCGAGATCAAGGCCTGCTGGATCATCTGCACGAACCCGGTCGCCTCCGTCGGCAACCGCTCCACCGTCGTCGAGGGCCTGCGGGCCGCCGAACTCGTCATCACCCAGGACGCGTTCGCCGAGACCGAGACCAACGCGTACGCGGACATCGTCCTGCCCGCCGCCCTCTGGACCGAGACCGAGGGCGTCCTGATCAACAGCGAGCGCGGCCTCACCCTCACCCGGCCGGCCGTCGACCCGCCGGGCCAGGCCGTCGCCGACTGGCGGATCATCGCCCGCGTCGCCCGCGCGATGGGGTACGAGAAGGCGTTCTCGTACGACAGCGCCGAGGAAGTCTTCGAGGAGATCCGCCGCGCCGGGAACCCGAGGACCGGGTACGACCTGAGCGGGGTGTCGTACGAGCGGCTGCGCGCCACCCCCGTCCAGTGGCCCGCCGCGCCCGGGGGGCCCGCGCGGAATCCCGTCCGGTACGTGGCCGGTGACGGGACCGGCCCCGTCTTCCCGACGCCGAGCGGCCGGGCCGTCTTCCACGCCCGGCCGCACGTGGAGCCCGCCGAGATGCCCGACGACGCGTATCCGTTCGTCCTCAACACCGGCCGTCTCCAGCACCAGTGGCACACCCTGACCAAGACGGGGAAGGTCGCCAAGCTCAACAGGCTCAACCCGGCGCCGTTCGTCGAACTGCATCCCGAGGACGCCCGCCCGCTCGGGATCGCGGAGGGCGACCCGGTGGAGATCGCCTCGCGGCGCGGCAGGGCCGTGCTCCCCGCGGTCGTCACCGACCGGGTCGCGCCGGGCAGCTGCTTCGCCCCCTTCCACTGGAACGACCTGTTCGGCGAGGACCTGTGTGTCAACGCCGTCACCCAGGACGCCGTCGACCCCCTCTCCTTCCAGCCCGAGCTGAAGGTGTGCGCGGTGGCGCTGACGAGGGCGGCGGCTCCCGCGGCCCTCGTTCCGGCGGCTTCGGCTCCTTCCGTGGTCCCTTCCGGCGTGGTTGCTTCCGGCGTGGTCCCTTCCGCCGTGGTTCCTCAGGTGGTGATTCCGAGCGGTGGCCTGCCGCCCGGGCCCGCCGCCGCCCTGGGCCTCGCACCCGCTCCGCCGCCCGTCCTGACCGCCGAGGAGCGCCAGTACCTCGTGGGCTTCCTCGCGGGCCTGGAGACGGGCGCGCCGGGTGTGCCCGTCCTGCCGCGCCCGGCGCGCCGTTCCGCGAGGACCACGCCCGCTGGGTGAACGGGGTCCTGGCCGGTCTGTACTCGCGCGCCCCGGGGGCGCAGCGGGCCGCCGGAGTCGCGGAGCGGGCGGGCCGTGAGGTCCTCGTGCTGTGGGCCTCACAGACAGGGAACGCCGAGGACTTCGCCGCCGCCACCGCCGAGCGGCTGCTCTCGGCCGGTCACCGGGCCGCGCTCGCGGGCATGGACGAGACCGATCCCGGGGCGCTGCCGCCCGCCGCCGATCTCCTCCTGATCACCAGCACGTTCGGGGACGGGGACGCGCCCGACAACGGCTCCGGCTTCTGGGACGCGCTCGCCGCGCCCGACACCCCGCGCCTGGACGGGCGCCGCTACGCCGTGCTGGCGCTCGGGGACTCCTCGTACGGCGACTTCTGCGGGCACGGGCGGCGCCTCGACCGTCGTCTGGACGAGCTCGGGGGCGTCCGGCTGGCGCCCCGCACCGACTGCGAACCCGATTACGAGCCCTCGGCCCACGCCTGGCTGGACCAGGTCCTCGCCGGTCTCTCGGAGGCGACACCGGCTCCGCCGACCGCGCCGGCTCCGGCCGTCTCCGCCCCCGCGCGGCGGTCCGGGCCCGCCACGACTCCCGCCCGGCTCGTCGGGAACCGGCTCCTCAGCCTGCCGGGGGCGGGCAAGGAGGTACGCAGGTTCACCTTCGACACGAGCGGGACCGGGAGTCCGCTCGGCTACGAGAGCGGGGACGCCCTCGGCGTGCAGCCGGTGAACTGTCCCGAGCTCGTGGCCGAATGGCTGGCCGTCACCGGGCTCGACGCCGACGTTCCCGTGGAGCTGTCCGGCGCCGGCCCCGTGCCCTTCGGTGAGGCCCTGCACCGCCATCTCGACATCACCCGCGTCACCCCCGCCCTTCTCGGCTTCGTCACGGAACGGACCGGCGACCGGGACCTGAAGCGGCTCCTGCGGCCCGACAACAAGGACGGCCTCGCGCAGTGGACATGGGGCCGGCAGGCCGTGGACGTCCTGGCCGAACACGCCGTCCGCGCCGCCGCGCAGGAGTGGGCCGACGTGCTCGGCCGTCTGAGGCCCCGGCTGTACTCGATCTCGTCCAGCCCGCTCACCGACCCCCACCGGGTGTCGCTGACCGTCTCCGTCGTCCGCTATGAGAACCTGCGCGGCCGACCCCGCAAGGGCGTCTGCTCACCGTTCCTCGCCGATGCCGAGCCGGGCGCCCCCGTCCCGGTCTTCGTCCAGCGCGCCCCGCACTTCCGGCCCCCGGCGGACCCCACCACCCCGATGGTGATGGTCGGTCCCGGCACGGGCGTGGCGCCCTTCCTCGGCTTCCTCGACGAGCGCCGGGCGCTCGGCCACCGGGCTCCGAACTGGCTCTTCTTCGGCGAGCAGCACCGCGCCACCGACTTCTACTACGAGGAGGAGCTCACCGCCCTGCTCGCCGACGGCACCCTGGACCGCCTCGACACCGCCTTCTCCCGCGACCAGCGCGCCAAGGTCTACGTCCAGGACCGGTTGCGGGAGCACGGACCTCAGCTGTGGTCGTGGCTCCAGTCCGGCGCGCACTTCTACGTGTGCGGCGACGCCGCCCGGATGGCCAAGGACGTCGACCGGGCGCTGCGCGACATCGCCGTCGCCCACGGCGGCCTCGACGAGGAGTCGGCGGGGGTGTACGTCAAGCAGCTGGCCGCCGACAAGCGGTACGTCCGGGACGTGTACTGACTCCGGCCCCGGTCTCCGGGGGGTGGGTGTCACCCGCTTGCCGGTCACCAGGTTGACGCTAATGTCGATATATGGCCACATGCGTCCCCTGGGCCCCGCGGTCACGCGGCGGCGGGACGGGGGCGTACGGAAGGAGCCTCCCATGACCCGTACATTGCGTGGCGCGATAGCCCTGGCCGGAGCGACGGCCCTCTGCCTGGGAGCGGTGGCGACCAGCGGGGCCTCCCAGCCGGCGTCGGAGGCTCAGGGCGAGGTGCGCATCGGCCTTCTGCTGCCGGAGAGCAAGACCACGCGGTACGAGAAGTTCGACCGGCCGTACATCGAGGCCAAGATCAAGGAGCTGGCGCCCGACGCCCAGATCGACTACTACAACGCCGCCGAGAGCGCCACCACCCAGCAGCAGCAGGTGAACACGGCACTCGCCAAGGGCGACAAGGTCCTCATCCTGGACGCCGTGGACGCCAAGTCGATCCAGTCGTCCGTGCAGAAGGCCCGGGACGCGGGCGTGAAGGTCGTCGCGTACGACCGGCTCGCCCAGGGCCCGGTCGACGCGTACGTCTCGTACGACAACCGCAAGGTCGGTGAGCTGCAGGGCGAGGCGCTCCTGGACGCGCTCGGCGACAAGGCGGAGACCGGCGAGATCGTGATGCACAACGGTTCGCCGACCGACCCGAACGCGGCGGAGTTCAAGGCCGGGGCCCACTCGGTCCTGGACGGCAAGGTGAAGATCGGCAAGGAGTACGACACGCCGAACTGGGACCCGAACAACGCCAACCAGCAGATGTCCGGCGCGATCAGCTCCCTGGGCAAGGACAGGATCGTGGGTGTCTACTCGGCCAACGACGGACTGGCCGCCGGCATCGCCACCGCTCTCAAGGCGGCGGGCATGAACGTGCCGCTGACCGGCCAGGACGCCCAGCTCGACGCGATCCAGCGGATCCTGCTCGGCACCCAGACGATCACGGTCGAGAAGCCGTACAAGCCGGAGGCGGACATCGCGGCCACCATGGCCGTCAACCTCGCCGAGGGCAAGCCGCTCCCGGCCGACCTGACGCCCACCACCGTCACCAGCGGCAGTGGCGAGAAGGTGCCGGCCAATCTGCTGACACCGGTCGTGGTCGACAAGAACAACATCAAGGACACCGTCGTGAAGGACGGTCTGTACACGGTCCAGGAGATCTGCACCCCGACGTACGCGGCAGCCTGCAAGGAGGCCGGCCTCCAGTAGCCGCGCGGCGTGCCATACCCGGTGGGGCGGAGCGGCCCGCGCGAGCGGGCGAGCGGAGGAGGCGGTTCCTTTGCCGGAGTCAGCCGTGCTCACACTGCGGGGGATCTCCAAACGGTTCGGCGCGGTCCAGGCGCTGAAGGACTTCGACCTGGACGTGCACGCCGGTGAGGTGGTCGCGCTCGTCGGCGACAACGGCGCCGGGAAGTCCACCGCCGTCAAGGCGATCGCGGGGGTGAACCCGCCCGACGAGGGCGTCATCACGTGGGAGGGCCGTCCGGTCTCCATCCACCGGCCGCACGACGCCCAGAACCTCGGGATCGCCACCGTCTACCAGGACCTGGCCCTCTGCGACAACCTCGACGTGGTCGCGAACCTCTTCCTCGGCCGGGAACTCCGCCGCTTCGGCGTGCTCGACGAGGTCCGCATGGACCAGCGGGCGCGCGAGCTGCTCGACACCCTGTCCATCCGGATCCCGAGCGTCCGCATCCCCGTCGCCTCCCTGTCCGGCGGTCAGCGCCAGACGGTGGCGATCGCGCGCTCGCTCATCGGTGCCCCGAAGGTCGTCATCCTCGACGAGCCCACCGCGGCGCTGGGCGTGGAGCAGACCGCGGAGGTCCTCGACCTGGTCGAACGGCTCCGCGGGCAGGGTCTCGGCACCATTCTGATCAGCCACAACATGGTCGACGTGATGGCGGTCGCCGACCGGATCGCCGTGATGCGCCTCGGCCGGAACAACGGCTTCTTCGACAGGCGCTCCACGACCACCGAGGAGATCATCTCCGCCATCACCGGAGCCAGCGACAGCGCCGTCACCCGCCGCCAGGCCCGCAAGCGGGAGGAGGAGCGATGAGCCGCGACCGCGGCCGCGCCGGGCCCCCGGCCGACAGCTCCGGCACCGGCGACACCGGCGCCCAGGAACCGGCACGGGGTGCCGTGCCCGCCGTCGACACGCGCCTCCTCGTCCGGGAGGAGGGCATCAAGGGATACGTGGGCGAGTTCCGGCGCAAGATGCGCAGCGGTGAGCTGGGTTCGCTGCCCGTCGTGCTCGCCGTGATCATCATCTGGACGGTCTTCGGCAGTCTGAACAGCACCTTCCTCTCCGCCCAGAACCTCTCCGACCTCAGCCAGCAGATCGTCGGCACCGGCATGATCGCCGTCGGCATCGTCTTCGTGCTGCTGCTCGGCGAGATCGACCTCTCGGTCGGCTCGGTCAGCGGCCTGTGTGCCGCGATCTTCGCCGTACTCAACGTCCTGAACGGCATGAACGAGTGGCTGGCGCTCCTGGTCGCCGTCGCGGGCGGCGCGGTGGTCGGCCTCATCCACGGGTTCTTCTTCGCGAAAGTCGGCGTACCGGCCTTCGTGGTCACTCTCGCGGGCAATCTCGCGTGGAACGGTCTCATGCTCCAGGTCCTCGGCACCAGCGGCACGGTCAACATCCCGAGCGAGAGCGTCGTCTCCCGCCTCTACTCGACGATCTACCACAGCCCCGCCGCCGCCTATGTGACGGCGGCCGTCGGCGTCGGGCTGTTCCTCGCGGCCTCGCTGCTCGACGCCAGGCGCCGCCGCGCGGCCCGGGTGCCGTTCCGGCCGGTCGCCGAGATCGTGCTGCGTACGGTCGTCATCGCCGCGCTCGCCTTCGTCGCCGCGTACATCCTCAACCGGTACCAGGGGCTGCCGCTCGCGCTCCTGATCTTCCTGATCCTGCTGGTGCTCCTGGACTTCGTGCTGCGGCGCACCACGTACGGCCGGCGGATCTTCGCGGTGGGCGGCAACATCGAGGGCGCGCGCCGGGCCGGTATCAGCGTGCCGTTCGTGCGGATGTCCGTCTTCTCGATCGCCGGGACGATGGCGGCGATCGGCGGCATCTTCCTCGCCGGTCAGATCCAGTCCGCGAGCCAGACCTCCGGCGGCGGCAACCTCCTGATGAACGTCATCGCCGCCGCCGTCATCGGCGGCACCAGTCTCTTCGGCGGGCGCGGCTCGGTCTGGTCCGCGCTGCTCGGCGCGCTGGTGATCGGCTCCATCCAGTCCGGGATGAACATCATGGGCGTCAGCAACGCCGTCCAGTTCATGATCACGGGGTCGGTCCTGCTGGCGGCCGTGGTCGTCGACTCCCTGTCCCGCCGGAGCCAGAAGGCCGCGGGCAGGGCGTGACGGGGTCTCTCAGGGTGTGCCCGTGGTGCCGGGGCCGATGCGCAGTTCGAAGTCGCCGTCGTACTGTTCGTGGCCCGCGATCACCGCGAGTTCGACGACCTCCAGGCCCACCTCGCCCCGGACGATGAGCGGGTCGTTGCGGAGGTCCCGCATCAGCGCCAGGCACATGCCGATCATCACCAGGGCGAACGGCGCCGCCACGAGGATCGTGAGGTTCTGCAGGCCGGCGAGGGCGTCGCCCTGGCCGTCGCCGATCAGCAGCATGATGGCGGCCACCGCTCCGGTCACCACGCCCCAGAACACGACGACCGGACGCGTGGGCTCGAAGGCGCCGCGCTGGGACAGCGTGCCCATGACGATCGAGGCGGCGTCCGCGCCCGACACGAAGAAGATGCCGACGAGGATCATCACGAGGAGACTCATCGCGCCTGCGATCGGAAACTCCTGGAGCACGCCGAAGAGCTGCCCCTCCGGGGTCGTCTCCCCGGCCAGCTCGCCCTGTTCGCCGAGCTTCATCGCCGTACCGCCGAAGACCGCGAACCACACGAGGCTGACCGTGCTGGGCACGAGGATGACCCCGCCGACGAACTGGCGGATGGTCCGGCCCCGGCTGATCCGCGCGATGAACATCCCGACGAAGGGCGTCCAGGAGATCCACCAGGCCCAGTAGAAGACGGTCCAGCTGCCGAGCCAGTCGTGGATGTTCGCGCCGCTCGTCGCCTCCGTGCGGCCGGCCAGCTGAGGCAGGTCGCCCAGGTAGGCGGCGAGCGAGGTGGGGAGCAGGTCGAGCACGATGATGGTGGGGCCCGCCACGAACACGAAGAGGGCGAGCACCCCGGCGAGCACCATGTTGGTGTTGGAGAGCCACTGGATGCCCTTCTCCACACCGGACACGGCGGAGACGACGAAGGCCACGGTCAGGACCGCGATGATGCCGACGAGCAGTCCGGTGCCGGTCTTCTCCATCCACCCCAGCTCCTCGACGCCGCTGCCGATCTGGAGCGCGCCGAGGCCGAGCGAGGCGGCGGAGCCGAAGAGGGTGGCGAAGATGGCCAGGATGTCGATGAAGCGGCCGGGCCCGCCGTACGCCCGCCGCTCGCCCATCAGCGGGACGAACACGGCGCTGATGGTCTGGCGGCGCCGTCGGCGGAACGTGGAGTACGCGATGGCGAGCCCCACGACGGCGTAGATGGCCCACGGGTGGAGCGTCCAGTGGAAGAGCGTCGTGGCCATGGCGGTCTGCATCCGCTCGGCCGAGTCGAGGGGTTGGGTGCCGGGCGGCGGGGTGCCGTAGTGGGCGAGCGGTTCGCTCACACCGTAGAACATGAGGCCGATGCCCATGCCCGCGCTGAACATCATGGCGATCCATGACACCGTGCGGAACTCCGGGCCCTCGTCCTCCTGACCGAGGGTGATCCGGCCGTAGCGGCTGATGGCCAGCCAGAGCGCGAAGACGACGAAGCCGGAGGCGGCCAGCATGAACGCCCAGCCGCCGTTGGTGATCAGCCCTTCGAGGAGGCTGCTCGACGTGCTCTCCAGGCTGTCCGTGGCCGTGGCACCCCAGATGACGAAGGCCACCGTGAGGACGGCACTGACTCCGAACACGATCCGGTCGGTGGAGGCGCGATGGTGGCGGTCGGGGCGCCGGGGAAGGTTCGCCGTCACCGACAGGCCCTTCCTGCCGCGCCGCTCGGCGCCTGCTACGGGGCCGTCCGGCCTCTGGTCCTCCTGCAACAGGTCACACCTTTCAGGGCTTTCTCGGCATACGCGACGAAGAGGAATGTTCAGGTAAGGCAGTACCACAGCCGAGGCCGGACTCCGGGGACCAACAGACCTCCACGGCCTCTCCGATGGCCGCCGCCCGGCCGACGTATCCTCGGCCCGGGGCACCCCGAGCGCGGGGCGGAAGAGCACGGAAGAGGGCGGCACAGGTGGCGGACGGACGCGGGACCGGCTCGACGACCGGGGGTGGCGGCGGGCGGTCCGCCGGCGGGAGGAAGCCCAGCGCGGCGCCGGCTCAGGAACCGACGCGGGAACCGGCTCCGGAGCCCACACCGGTGCCGCTCGGTACGCGCGCGCGTGAGGCCGTCCTTCAGCGCATCGTCGACCGGCGGTACGCGCAGGGGGCCCGTCTCGTCGAGCGGGAGGTCGCGGAGGAGCTCGGCATGTCCCGCGTTCCGGTGCGCGAGGCGCTCCGCGCGCTGGTCACCGAGGGACTCCTCGAACTGCTCCCGCACAGCGGCGTCCGCGTGCGCCGCCTCGAACGCACCGACGTGGAGCACCTCTACGAGGTGTGGGAACCACTGGCGGTGCAGGCCTCCCGGCTGGCGGCGAGGGCTCGCGCGGCGGGCGACACCCAGGGTGTCACCGCCCTTCGGGCCGCGCTCCAGCAGGCCGAGTCGGCCGCCGCCGCGGACGAGGGGCCGCGCGAGGTGGCCGCGCACACGGCGTTCCACGAGCGCGTCGTGGCCATGACCGGCAACCCGCTGCTCGCCCGCACCATGGAGCAGCTGAGCTGGCAGCTGCGGCTCGTCTTCGGCCTGCGCGAGGAGCCGGCGCACATGCGGGCCCAGCACGCCGAGATGTACCGGCACATCGAGGCGGGGGACGCGGAGGCGGCGGCGGCGAGCACGCTGCTGCACGTACGGGACAGCAGATCCGTGGCTCTGCGGTCCCTCTTCGGCGACGCCTGAGACTTTTCGTATACCAGATCAGCCATGCCTCGCCACCTGAAGACACTTCACCAACCCTGAACGGGCATTTCTCCCTCGGGGATCTCCACCCTTGCCCACCGTCGCACACTTGGTATACAAAACAGGGAAGCCTCTCGGCCCACTCCCCCAGGAGCACCCATGTGCGTCGAATCCACCCCGCCGCCCTCCGCCAAGCTCACCCGCCGCGGCGTACTCGCCGGAGCGGCAGCCCTCGCCGGCGCGACGACCGTGGCGGCCGCCGCGGCCGCGCCCGCCCAGGCCGTGACCGGGTCCGCCTCCGCTTCGGCCGCCGCGTCCGCCTCCGTCTCCGCCGGCGCGAAGAGCGCCCCCGGACGCGGCGGGCGGGACGTGGTCTTCCGTGACGTTCGCCCGTTCGGCTCGGCGAGGGCGACGGACCTCGTGGTCGTCGACGGCCGCGTCTCGGACGGCCCGGCGCCGCGCGGCGCGAAGGTCGTCGACGGTGGCGGCAGGATCGCCCTGCCCTCCCTCGTGGACGCCCACATCCACCCCGACAAGACGACCTGGGGCGGCTCCTGGGTGTCGCGCCGGCCGGCGAGCGGCATCGCGGACTACGTCGCCCAGGACGTGGAACTGTTCCGCAGCCAGCGACGCCCCGTCGGGGAGCGCGCGTACGGGCTGATGTCCCACGCCGTCGCCCGGGGCACCCGCGCGATGCGCGCTCACGCCGACGTGGCCCCGGCGTACGGTCTGGCCGGGGTGGAGGGCGTGGCGGAAGCCCGGGAGCGGCTGCGCCACGCGCTCGACGTGCAGATCGTCGCCTTCCCCCAGCACGGCGTCATCCGCACCCCGGGCACGGCGGCGCTGCTCGAGAAGGCGGCGCGCGAAGGCGTCATCGACATGATCGGCGGCATCGACCCGATCGGTTTCGACCAGGCTCTCGACGAACAGCTCGACATCGTCTTCGGCATCGCGGACCGCCACGGCGTCGGCGTGGACATCCACCTGCACGACCGCGGCGAGAAGGGCATGCGGGCCATGCGCGGCATCGTCGAACGGACGCGGGCCCTCTCGCTCGCCGGAAAGGTCACCGTCAGCCATGTGTTCTGCCTTCCAGGGCTGACGGACAGTGAACTCGGCTCCGTCGCGGCGGACTTGGGCGAGCAGGACATCGCCCTGACGACGGTCGCGCCGTCCGATTCCCTGGTCCTGCCGATCGCCCGTCTGCGCGAGCACGGGGTGCGGGTCGGGCTCGGGTCCGACGGGGTGCGGGACTCGTGGAGCCCGTTCGGCGACGCCGACATGATGCACCGCGCGCATCTGCTCGGCTGGGTGACGGACGTACGCCTCGACGAGGAGCTGACGGACTGTTACGACGTCGCGGCGCACGGGGGCGCGGACGTGATGGGTCTCGACCACGCCGACTTCGAGCCGGGCGCCCCGGCGGACTTCGTCCTCGTCCGGGGCGAATGCCTGCCGCAGGTCGTCGTGGACATGCCGCGCCGTGACATGGTGGTGCACGGCGGTGTCGTCGTGGCCCGCGACGGGGAGTTCCTGGCCTGAGCCTCAGCGGCCGGCCCGGGCACCGCTCTCGGTGCCCGGCCGGCCGGCGGCACCTACAGGTAGGGCCGCGTGATCAGCTCGAAGGCGTGCCCGGCGGGATCCTTGAAGTAGACCCCTCGGCCACCGTGCTCGGTGTTGGTCTCGCCGGGGCGCTGCATCTGCGGGTCGGCCCAGTGCTCGATCCCCTGGTCGCGGAGTCGCCCGTACGCGCGGTCGAAGAGCTCGTCGTCGACGAGGAACGCGTAGTGCTGCATCTGGATCTCGACCGGGGGCTCGGCGAACTGGATCAGAACGCCGTCGGTGAGCTGGACGTTGAGGAAGGGGCCCCAGGACGGTGCTTCGGGAAGTTCCAGCAACTCCCGGAAGAACTTCGCCGATTCGTGGCGGTCCTTGGCGGCGATGATGGTGTGGTTGAACGTGACTGCCATGTGGATGACCTCGCTGTGTGATTCGACACGGAAACGGATGCGCAGTACGTGCGCACGGGGAGGGCCGCGTGCCGAACCGTGGGGGTGCTTTCGACGCACCCACCGAGCGATCAGTCGTCCACCGGATGGCCCGTCTGTGTATGGCGTCGAGTCGCCGGTCCGGTGTTCACGTCGGAAGACGCTACGTGATCACTGCGGGTGTGGCAAGAGGTTTCAGCGATCAAGTACCGCTCCCGAACTCCCCGCTGCCGTCGTGCCGTTCGCGGCGGAGGGCTTCCCCTCGCGGCTGCCCGCCGGACGACGCGTCGTCGTGCGCGCTTCCCGCGGCATCGCCGCCAGGTACGACGAGACCGCCGCCTCGTACGAAGCGGCGGTCGGTGCGGCGGTCGTTCCCGCTCAGGGCGAGATCCGGAGTTCCGCCGTGGTCATCCGGCTGCGGCGCCCGGAGCACGCCCCTCGCGCGGCTGAAAGCGTGGCGGGGGATCCGGCGGGCAGTTCAGTGCTCGCAGAGGGAGAATTCCCGTTCGTAGAGCTGCTCGTTGTGTTCGTCGACGAAGAACTTGCGTTCCTTCATGAGCTCTTCGCGGTAGTTCTTGGCCTGTTCAAGCGTCATGGTCGAGGTGTCGGACCATGGTTGCTGAGGTGGCACATCGGATGTCGAGACGATCTTTTCCGAAGGGTCGACAAGGAAGAACGCGAGAATTTTGCGATGTCCCGGGCGGGTGGGGTCCACGAGACCGAATGAGCCGACGCGGTGCTGCAGGATGTTCGGGAACGCCAGGCAGCGGCCCGCCGGGGTCGATGTCGATCCCAGCACCTGGTTCAGCGCGTCCTCGTTCTCCAGGCCGTAGACGTCACGCATGCCGTTGTCGTCGTTCTGCTCGTAGTACGGGTCGTCGAGTGCCGCCCGGAAGCTGAGCCGGCTTTCCGTGATGTTCTCGCTGTCCCAGTAGTAGATGCCGGTCGAGACGATCCGCTCGTTCAACATCCCCTCCACGTGCCAGGAACCGCCGGCGTACTCGGGCTTGTCCGGGGTGAGATGAATGGTGGCGAGCTTGACGATGACCTGGAGACGGCGGCCGCGCAGGTCGACTCGGCCGGAGGCATCGGGCAGCTCGGGCGGGGTGAAGGCCGGGGCGTCCGGAATGACCGGGCGGCGGTTCTCCCACCAGTCGTCCTGGGCCGCTCCCCACGCGCGAAGAGCTTCTCTGTAGGCCGCGTCATCGCTGTAGGAGGATTCCTCCGGCTCCTCCGGCTCCGAGTCGTACCATCCGTAAGGATCGACGTCGATCCGCAGGGGCCGGGGATGGCGCAGATCGGTGAGTACGTTCTCCAGCAGCGGGCGCATCGACGCGAACACGTCCGGCAGGACCGAGGCGAGTTCGCGATGGTCCTCGGGGTGGACGTTGTTGACGTACGAACGGAAGGCGACGTCCCCGTCCTCGCTGACGTCGACGTCCGTGGGCAGCCACTGGAACTTCTCCGAGAACTCGTACTTCGAGTAGCTCTGCGTCGGGTTCTCCCAAGCCCGTTCGGGCGCGCCGCTCGCCTCTCTCACCAGGCAGAAAAGTGAGGGATGAACCAGATCGAGTACCTGGCCGTCGGATCCGGGATGCCAGTCCTTCTCTGCCTCGGGGACGTCTTCCAGAACCTGGACCGCCTCGCGCAGCCGGGTTCTGAGTTCGTCGTCGACCAGTGTGTCCGAGTGCCACACCCCGTCGACGGCGGACACCTCGACGCCGGTTCGGCCGTCCCGCAGCGCGGCATAATGCGCGAGTTCGGCAAGCACGTAACGGACCTGCGCTTCGGTGAGCCCCTGGGCGACCGCTTCTTTCGTCCACCTGGCGACGATGTCGGCATCGTTCATCTTGTCGAACCAGCCGGGCTTCGCCCGAATGTCCGAGCTGCACTGCATCATGTCAAGTTCCCGCAACGTTCGGGGTTTCGCGAACGAAAGGGAACGGGAAGCATAAAAGGGCAGCGGAAAAGCAGACAGGCCAGTCAATTCTCTTGGTCCTCCCGGTCGGTGTGCGGTGGCGGGAAGGATACGTGAGCGGACTGACACCGCGGCCGTGGCCCCTGCCCTCGCCGGTCCGGACGCCAGGCCTCCTCCTGCGAGCGCCATGCCGTCCCCTCGCCTCAGGAGGCACCGGGCGTGACGACGGGCTCGCCGGCCGCTACGAGGCGGCAGGTGTCGTCGCGGCGGGCATCGGCATCAGCACCGGCATCGGCATACGGCTGAGACCAGCTGGGATCCGAACCCTGCCGGGACCGCGTTTCAGCGTCAGGAATGCGCAGCGGCTCGGTCGGACTCACTCCGCAGAACGCAGAATTCGTTACCTTCGGGATCAGCGAGAACCGCCCAGCCTGAACCATCAGGATTCCGGTGATCAGCGACGAAGGTCGCACCCAGGCCCAGCAGACGGTCCACCTCCGGATCGCGCGAGGTCTCAGGACGCAGGCACAGATGGATCCGATTCTTGATCGTCTTCGCCTCTGGCACCTGGTTGAAGTACAGCACGGGACCCTCCGCCAGCAGTACCTCGGTCTCCCGGTCACCCGGCCTGGCGTCCGGATGCACCGGACGGCCCGTCACACCGCTCCAGAACCGGGCCAGCTCATAGGCATCCGCACAGTCGATCGCCACGTTCTGCATCACCGAAACCATGCGCACCAGCTTCCCCGACTTCCACTCAGGACGCCACCGACCTGCGGTCATGGCTCGCGCGTTCGCATCAGCGGGGGCTGCGCCCCTCGGGGCTCCGCCTGCCGCGTGACGCTGAAACCGGCCGGCCGGACCGCCTTGACCTCGACCAAACCTGAGGTTCTACCGTGATCATGTTCCGTCGATCACGAGGAGGAGAGACACGTGAGTGTGACGCTCGGGGAGTACTCGCAGGAGGAATTGGCCGCTCAGCCCATCGGGGCGTGGACGGGCATGGCGTACCGGCTCGTGGTCGGAGCCCTCCGTGAGCAGTTGGCGGTGGAGGACCTCACACAACCGCATTGGTGGACGATCAACCACGTTGCCGGGGATCCGGGCAGATGGACCCGCGCAGCGTTGATCGAGCGGCTGACGAAGTGGGACGACCTCGGGACCGACTTCCACGGTGTCTTCGATGACCTTGTCGACCGTGGCTGGCTGGTCGAGGACGGAGGGCTCATGACGCTGACCGAAGCGGGAGAGGAGGGACGCGTGCGGGCCAGGCAGCGCAACAGGCGTGTCCATCAGCAGGTCCACGAAGGCGTGGACACGGCCGACTTCGTGACCACGATCAACGTCCTGCGTCGCATGGTCGCCAATCTGGGCGGCGACGGCGACCTGCCCGCCTGAAGAAGGCCCTTGAGCCACCTCGGGCAGGCGACCTCTGCCCGAGGTGGCGGGGACGTGGCCCGGCGGGACATGGACTGACGGGGACGTGGCCTGGCGAGGACGGCCACGCTTCGCGGACCGGCAGTGGTCGCGGAACCCGTTGGCGCGACGCCCGGGGACGATCAAGGCCCCCGCCCTCGTCGTGCCGCGACGATCGCGGGCTCACGCGCCGGCTCCGGACCCTTCATCGATCTTGATGTCTGGAGCAACGCCCGTACGCCCCACGGTCTCCCACCCCGCGTCGCCCCTGCGAGCCGAGGCCCCGCCGGACCTCCGTCGCCTTTGAGCACCGTCCGTCGGCGGCCCCCGGGCCTTTCCCGGCGCTCCGTATCCGTCGTTGCGCGAAGCCTTGCCACGCCCCGGGGGCCACCCTATTCTCCGGGAAAGAAAGCGCTTTCCATCCGTCCATGGGCGTCTCCCCGCAGGCTGCCCATGGACGGTTTCTTCTGGACTGAACGGCCCATCCCCACCCCATCCCCACCCCCCAGCGTTCACAGACGAGAAGGACGGCGAGCATGAGACGACCAGTCGTACGGCGACTCCACGCGGCCACGGCCGCGATGGCCCTGGCGGCCGCGACCGGTGTGGTGCTGGCGATGCCCGAGGCATCAGCGGCCACCAACGGCGCCGGCGGATACGCGACACAGAACGGCGGAACCACCGGCGGCGCGGGCGGGCAGACGGTGCGCGCCACCACCGGAACCCAGATCCACGCCGCCCTCTGCGGCCGGGCCAGCAGCAGCACCCCGATCACCATTCAGGTCGAGGGGACCGTCAACCACGCCAACACCGCGAAGGTGTCAGGCACCAGCTGCAACACCGCCGCCGGCGTGATCGAGCTGAAGCAGATCAGCAACGTCACCATCGTCGGGGTCGGAGCGGGCGCCGTCTTCGACCAACTCGGCATCCACATACGTGAGTCCAGCAACATCATCATCCAGAACGTGACCGTCAAGAACGTCAAGAAGTCGGGCTCGCCCGTCTCCAACGGCGGTGACGCCATCGGCATGGAGAGCGGCGTCCGCAACGTCTGGGTCGACCACGTCACGCTGGAGGCGTCGGGCGGGGAGTCGGAGGGCTACGACGGCCTCTTCGACATGAAGGACAACACCCAGTACGTGACCCTGTCGTACAGCATCCTGCGCAACTCCGGCCGCGGCGGCCTCGTCGGATCCAGCGAGACGGAGCTCTCGAACGGCTTCATCACGTACCACCACAACCTGTACGAGAACATCGACTCGCGCGCGCCTCTGCTCCGCGGCGGCGTCGCCCACATGTACAACAACCACTATCTGCGGATCAACGAGTCCGGCATCAACTCCCGGGCCGGCGCCCGCGCCAAGGTGGACAACAACTACTTCGAGGACTCCAAGGACGTCCTCGGCACCTTCTACACGGACGCGGCCGGATACTGGCAGGTCAGCGGGAACGTCTTCGACAACGTGACCTGGTCGGCCCGCGGCACCGACAACAACCCGGCCGGGCCGAACCCGCAGTCCAACACGACCGTCGCCATCCCGTACGCCTTCACCCCCGACGCCGCCGGCTGTGTGCCGGACGTCGTCAGCCGGACGGCGGGCGCCGGAAAGGGACTTCAGGTCTCGGACGGCAACTGCTCTCCGCAGTCGCCCTCCCCCACCCCGACGCCGTCGACGCCCTCCCCGCAGCCGACCACGCCGAGCCCCACCACGCCCACGCCGGGGCCGACCCAGCCGGGCGGGACCAACCTCAGCATCGGGGCAGGGTCCGACGGTTCGAGCAAGGCCGACGGTACGAGCTACGGCAACGTGCGGGACGGCAACCTGAGCACCTACTGGTCACCGGCCGGCTCGACCGGATCCGTGTCGATCAAGTGGGGCACCGCCACCACCGTCTCCTCCCTCGCCATCCGTGAGGCGGCGGGCGCGACGGGCGCCATCGGGTCCTGGAGGGTCCTGAACGGCGACACCGGGACCGTACTGGCGTCGGGCAGCGGGGCGGGCGTCATCACCGTGCCCCGCACCGCGCTGAAGAAGATCACCTTCGAGATCGTCAGCTCGACCGGTACGCCCCGGGTGGCCGAGTTCGAGACCTACGCCGGATAGCCGTCTCCAGCGGCCCGTCGGCGGTCCGGGTCCGGATCCACCTTCCCCGGACCCGGACCGCCGACCGCCCTCACGCGTGCGCGTTCCGCCGGGTCAGCTCACGAACTCCCGGTCGCCGTAGCGCACCTGGGCCTCGTTCCAGTCGGCCCCCAGTGCGGCCGTGAACCTCCGCGCCAGCGGCAGATCGGCGACCGGCGCGACGAGGACGAGACGGCCGTCGAGGGTGACCGAGCCTCCACCGAGCTTCTCGCGGGCCTCGGGGTCCGCGACGAGTGCCTCGCGCAGACCGCTCGCCCCGACGCCCGGCACCTCGATCTCGACCGCGTCGGTCTCCGGTGAGGTACGGGGCAGACAGCGGAAGGTGAGCACGGCCTCCTGGTCGTACTCCTTGGCGATGACGCCGGCGAGGTGACGGAGCCCGTCACGGCCCACCCTCTCGACGTCGAACGCGCGTGACCGCTCGTACGTGGCCTGCCGCAGCTCCTCGGACCAGAAGACGCCGTCGAGGAGCGTCGAGGAGCGCGGGCGGGCGCCGTGGGCGCGGATGATCGCACGCACCTCATGGTCGAAGCGGGTCAGCCGGGTGCTGAGCCGTGGGTCGTCCGGGTCCGTGATGATCGCTGTGTTGTCGGTCGCGAAGATCTCCGCCGCCGGGCATCCGGGGTCGGTGGGGGTCGCGTACGTGCTCTCCGCGCCCGTGAGACCGAGCACGAGGGCGGCGACGGCCGCGGCGAGGAGCCGCAGCCGGAGACGTGGGCCAGGTGTGATGTCTTCCTTCATGCGGTGGAGAACGAGCCGGCGGGGTGCCGGATGCAGCGGCACCGCCAGTCGGGTGGTCGGGGCGGCGCGTGGCTGCGGTGACGACTTGTCGCCATCGGGCGGTCCGCCGCGTGCGGGCGGTACGGGGTGGGCAGCCTCGTCCCGGTACGGCCCGGCCGTACCGGGACGAAAGGAGCGTGCCGTGCTGTCCGACTTCTTCGACCGGCTGCTGGGTCGCCGCGGGGCGGCGCCGGGCGGGCCCGCGCGACGTCCGGGGACCCTCGTGCTCGACGCGGACTTCTCCTCCGCCGAGCAGTGGACGGCCGGCCGGTCCTGGGCGTATCCCGGCGGCGGGCCGACCAATCCGGGCGACAACAAGCTCGACCACCTCGTGGCCGATCCCTCGTACAGCAGGACGGGCGTGTTCCGGGCGACCCGCCGGTCCGACGGCAACTGGGACGCGGGGCTGCTCACCACGGAGGGCAGCCCCGAGGGCTTCCTGGTGCGGGCCGGCGACGTCCTGGAGGCACGGGTGCGGCTGCCGGTGGAGACGGGCGCCTGGCCGGCGATCTGGACCTGGCTGGACGGCGGACAGGAGATCGACGTCTTCGAGTACCACCCCGACAACCCGGATCTGCTGGAGCTGTCGAACCGGATCCGTGGCCGGCACCTCTACTTCCGGGACCCGGCCGTCCAGCCGGGGGCGTGGGTCGACCTCCGGGTCGAGTTCGGCGCCCGCGGCGTGGTGTGGTGGCTCAACGGAGTCCGGGTCTTCGACGACCGGCGCGGGGTGGGGCGTTCCTGGAAGGCCCACCTCATCGTGAACCTGTCGGTGTGCGCGGGCCGCTACCATCCGGCGCCCGATCCCGGCACGTCGGAGATGTCGTACGAGGTGGCGGAGTTGCGCGTGTACCGGGACTGAGCCTCCCCGGGCACGCGCGCCCTCGGCCGTCGTCGAGGGGGAACACGAGGGGGAGGCGGGCGTTCCGGGAACGGGCGTTGCGTAGGCTCCGACGGAGCGTTCCGCGCGCCCGCACCGTGCGTCCGTACGACGAGGAGGACTCCCCATGAACACCGCCGACGAGGGACGGCAGCAGCTCGACGCGGCCAGTGTGCTCAACGCCAAGAGCACGCTCCTCCAGCTTCTCGCCCGCGCGGGGGTCTACACCGGCGATGCCGAGGAGCTGATCGGGCTCGTGGAGGCCGGTGCCCTCGCCCTCGCGCACACGGAGCTCGACGAGACCTTCCGGAGCGCCCCGGAGGAGAAGGGGGCGCTCTACGCGTCCGGCTGGTCCGACGGCGCCCGGGCGGTCACCGACGAGCTCGGGGCCCTCGCCGAGCGGGCCCTGGTCCGGGCCGTGACCGCCGGCCCCTCGGCCTCGTCGCCCGACGAGCGCTCCCCCGTCGGGCGGGCGGAGATGGAGCGGGCCAAGGTGGCGGTCACGCCGCTCTATCTGTCGTTCGCCGATGTCTCGGACCTCGACCCGGAGGTGACCGAGCAGGTGCTCGGCGCTGTGCTGCGCACCATGAGCCCCCGTCAGCGGGCCGGGTATCCGGGGCGTCTGACGGAGTTCGCCTCGGCCCACCGCGCCCGTCTGGAGCGGCTGTACGCGGAGTACGGGCCCGGCAGCCCGATCGCGATCCACGGCCGGTACTCCCTCGTCCACTCCCCCACCAGCGTCGCCGTACTGGAACGCCTCGCCGTGACGCCGTCGGCCCTGCACGAGGAGTGGGACGCGGCCGAGCTGCCGCCGGCCTGGCTCGACGGCCTGACGGCGGCGTGGAGCTCGCCCGCCTGAACTGTCGCCTCCAACTCGCCTTAACCCGCGATCAGTTGGGTCTGTTCACCGCCGGGATGCGCGACTGTGCGATCGATTCCACCCCAAGGCCACTTAGGTTAGGCTAAGTTAATCTCCTGTGCGCCGACGTGGGTGTTCCGACCCGGGCGCGCGCCACGTCCCCCACGCATCAGGAGAGCGGAAGAACATGGCCTTACGAGTCGCTGCAGCCGAAGCCGGTGGCCCTGCCGGCGAGGTGGAGTCGAAGGGCCGGACCGTCGTCCTCAAGTGCGGCGGCAGCACCCTGGTCGACGCCGCTCTCCGGCGGTCGTTCGCGCAGGACGTCGTCGAACTGCGGCACGCGGGGCTGCAACCGGTCGTGGTGCACGGCGGCGGTCCCCAGATCAGCGACATGCTCGACCGCCTCGCCCTCGAGGTCCGGTTCGAGGCGGGGATGCGGGTCACCACCCCGGAGGCCATGGACGTGGTCCGCATGGTGCTGACCGGACAGGTGCAGCGGGACCTCGTCGGCGCCATCAACGCCCACGGCCCCTTCGCCGTCGGCATGTCGGGCGAGGACGCGCACACGATGACCGCCGTGCGCCGCCCCGCCTGGGTGGACGGCCGGCCCGTCGACATCGGTCTCGTCGGCGACATCGTGACCGTGGTCCCCGACACCGTCCGGAACCTCCTGGCCGGGGGCCGTATCCCGGTCGTCTCGCCCGTCGCACGCGGCACGGACGGCCAGATCTACAACGTGAACGCCGACCTGGCGGCCTCGGCCCTCGCCGTGGCCCTCGGCGCCGACCGGCTCGTGATGCTCACGGACGTCCCCGGGCTCTGCCCGGACTGGCCGCGCGGCACCGAGGTGATCCCCCGTCTGACCGCGGGCGAGCTCGACGCCCTGCTCCCCGCGCTCACGGGCGGGATGCTGCCGAAGATGGAGGGCTGTCTGCGTGCCGTCCGGTCGGGAGTCGGACGGGTCCACGTCCTCGACGGCCGGACACGGCACGCCGTGCTCCGGGGCGTCCTCACCGAGGAGAGCCCTGGTACGACGGTGCTGCCCGACGCGACGCCCGAGGGCGAGCGGACCCCCGCCTGACCCCTCTACTCACCGCACCCGCCCCGGGGAGCGCCGCTATCCGCAGGCGCGTCCCGGGTACTCGTCGCTCTCCGGTACGCCGGCCTCTCGCATGCGGCGCAGGACCTCGCCCAGGGACGCGTCGTCGACGTCCACCGGCACGTTGAGCTCCGTGTCGAAGACCATGGTCTCCGCGTCCGGGTGCCAGATGACCCACCGCGGCGGCGCGGCGGGCGCGTCCCACAGGGGCGCGAACCGTGCCAGCCGCTTCTCTTCCGCCCGCTCCCCCGCGCTCACAGCTGCCCCTTCTCCGTGCGCCCGTCGACGTACGTCGCCAGGACCTCGATGTCCCCGATGCGTGCGGTGTCGACGCGCCGGGGGTCGTCCCCGAGCACCACGAGGTCGGCGCGCTTCCCCGGTGAGAGGCTGCCCGCGCTGTCGTCCCAGTGGCAGGCGTACGCCCCGGCGGTCGTGTAGGCGTGCAGGGCCTCGTCGACGGTGACGGCCTCGTCGGGGCCGATGAGCCGGCCGGAGGACGAGGCGCGCTCGACCATGAACTGGATCGCCCGCAGCGGCGATCCGTCCGTCACGGGCCGGTCCGAACTGCCGACGAGCGTGATGCCGTGGTCGAGGAATCCGCGGCCCCGGTACATCCAGGGCGCCCGCCGCTCCCCCATGACG
Organism: Streptomyces sp. NPDC058326; assembly: GCF_042879855.1. Taxonomy (NCBI): domain Bacteria; kingdom Bacillati; phylum Actinomycetota; class Actinomycetes; order Kitasatosporales; family Streptomycetaceae; genus Streptomyces; species Streptomyces sp. NPDC058326. The sequence goes on from NZ_JBHVZO010000006.1 coordinate 253,773, forward strand.
TCCGCGTAGTCGTCGCCGAAGGAGCGCAGGAAGTGGGGCTGGACCACGGCGCTGACGCCGAGCCGTGCGAAGCGCGGCAGCTGGTCCGGGCGGATCAGGCCGGCGTGTTCCACGCGGTGCCGGGCGTCGGGGCGGGGCCGAAACCGCTGGGCCCGTTCGAGGGCGTCGAGGGCGAGGTCGGCGGCGCGGTCCCCGATGGCGTGGACGGCGAGCTGCCAGCCGGCGAGGTGACCGTCGATGACGAGGTCACCGATCCGCTCGGGGTCGTCCTGGAACTCCCCGGTGTGGGACATCCCCTCGTACGGCTCGGTGAGCGCCGCCGTACGGGCCATCATGCCGCCGTCGGTGTAGATCTTGAGGGCGCCGAGAGAGAGCCAGTCGTCGCCGAAGCCGGTGCGCAGGCCGAGGTCGAGGGCGCGCGGGATGCCGTCGTCGCGGTGGGCGGCGCGTGGCCGCAGGGTGTCCCCGGCGGCCATGAGCTGGACCCGCAGGGGCAGGCGCCCCCGGTCCCTGAGGAGTTGGTAGGCACCGAGCTCGACGGGGCTGTGCCCCAGGAGACCGCCGCCGATGCCCGCCTCGGCGCAGGCGGTGATCCCCTCGTCGAGGCAGGTGCGGCCGGCGCGTTCGATCGCGTCGGCGAGTTCCTCCTGGGAGTACGGCAGCCGGAGCCTCCGTACGGCGGTCATGGCGCTCTCCGCGAGGAAGCCGTCCTGGTGGGGTACGTCGGCCGGCAGCAGGTCGAGGACGGCGCTGTTGACGACGCAGGCGTGCCCGGAGTCGTGCATGAGGAAGATCTTGCGGCCCTGGCCGACCCGGTCGAGTTCGGCGGCGGTGAGGTGGCGTCCGAGGGCGCGCTGGTCGTAGCCGGCGATGTCCACCCAGGCGCCGGGCGCGGCCTTCCTGGTGACGGCCTCGGCCACGACGGCGAGGACGTCCTCGACGCGCTCGCAGGGCGCGATGCTCGGGGTGTTCGCCTTGAGTCCCGCCCAGGCGAGGTGGACATGGCTGTCGATGAAGCCCGGAAGGACGGTGGCGCCCTGGAGGTCGACGACCTCGCGGGCGGGCAGCGAGGTCGCCGCCGCGTCCAGGCCCACGATCCGGCCCCGCCAGATGCCGAGGTCGTGCGCGACGGGGTGGTCCGGGTCCATGGTGAGAAAGCGCGCGTTCGTCAGCCTCGTACAGAGCATGGGCAGTCCGTTCCCGGTCGCTGTGGTCAGGGGGTCTTGGCCATCACCGTGCTGGGGGTGTCGTCCACGGCGGCGTCCGCCGCCGTGTCGGTGCCGGTCGGCTCGTATCGCCTGGGGGCGGCCGGGATCATCAGCGGGGTTCCCGTCTCGGGGTCGTCGATGATCCGGCAGGGCAGGCCGAACACGTCCTCGACCAGCTCGGCGGTCATGACCGTCGACGGGTCGCCCTCGGCCGCGATCACTCCGCCGGGGCGCATCACGATCAGGTGGGTGGCGTAGCGGCACGCCTGGTTGAGGTCGTGGAGGACCGCCACGACGGTGTGGCCCCGGCGGGCGTGGAGTTCTGCGCACAGGTCGAGGACCTCGACCTGGTGGGCGATGTCGAGGAAGGTGGTCGGCTCGTCGAGGAGCAGGATGGGGGTCTGCTGGGCCAGGACCATGGAGAGCCAGACGCGCTGGCGCTGGCCGCCGGACAGGTCGTCGACGGGCCGCTCGGCGAGTTCGAGGACGCCGGTCTGGCGCATGGCCTCGACCACGGCGGCCTCGTCGTCGGCGGACCACTGCTTCAGGAGGCCCTGGTGGGGGTAGCGGCCGCGGGCCACCAGATCGCCGACCGTGATGCCGCCGGGCGCGGTCGAGGACTGCGGGAGCAGGCCGAGCCGGCGGGCGACCTCCCGGGAGCGGTAGGAGGCGATGGCCGCGCCGTCCAGGTAGACCTGTCCCGCGCGCGGTGTGAGCATCCGGGCGAGGGCGGTCAGCAGGGTGGACTTCCCGCAGGCGTTCGGCCCGATGATGACGGTGAAGGAGCGGTCGGGGATCTCGACGGCGAGGTCGGTCGCCACGGTCCGCCGGTCGTAGGAGAGGGTCAGGTTCTCGGCGCGCAGGCGCGTGGTGGGGCGGGGTGCCGGACGGTTCGTTGCTGTCATGCGCGGCTCTTTCGCGACTCGGAGACCAGTAGCCAGATGAGGTAGAGCCCGCCGACGCAGCCGGTCGCGGTGCCCACCGGGAGGAGTGCGGGGGCGAAGAGCCGCTGCACGGCGAGGTCACTCACGGCGAGCATGACGGCGCCCATGAGGGCGGACGGCAGCAGGGCGGGTCCTGACGACCGGGTGAGGCCGCGGGCCACTCGGGGCGCGGCAAGGGCGACGAACCAGATGGGACCGGTCACCGCGGTGGCGAACGCGGCGAGGGCGACGCTGATCACGAGGAGCGTGGTGCGGGTGCGCGACACGTCGACGCCGAGGGCCATGGCGGTGGTGTCGCCCATCTCGACCATGGAGAGACGGCGGGAGAGGAGGAAGGCGAGGGGCAGCAGCACGGCGACGGCGAGGCCGATGGCGTTCGCGTGGATCCAGAGCCGGTTCCCGAGGCTGCCGATCAGCCAGGCCTGTGCCTCCAGGGCCTCCTGGAAGGTGGCCCGGGTGATCAGGTACGAGTTGACGGCGAGGAGGAGTGCGCTGACGCCGATGCCGATGACGACGAGCCGGAAGCCCTGGATTCCCCGGCCGAGCATGAGGAGAGCCACGGCGAGGGCCGTGGTGAGCCCGCCGATCAGCGCGCCGAGCGCGATCTGCGTCATGCTGCCGTGCAGGACGACGATGACGACGAGGGCGCCCACGGCGGAGCCGTTGGTGAAGCCGATGATGTCGGGGCTGCCCAGGGGGTTGCCCGTGATGCTCTGCAGGATGGCGCCGCTCACGGCGAGGGCCGCGCCGACGCAGAGGGCGGTCACGAGGCGTGGCATGCGCAGGGTGTTGACGACGAAGTCGGCGATTCCGGTTCCGTCGCCGGTGAGGGCCGCGAGGACCTCTCCGACGGACAGGTCGAAGTCGCCGGTGGTCAGGGTGACGCCCATGACGGCGAGGAGCGCGAGGAGGAGGGCCGCGGTGACGGCGACGGTGCGGCCGTGGAAGCGCAGGGAGATGACGCCTGAGCGGGTACGGACGACCCGACCGCTGACGACACGGGGCCGGTCACCCGCGGCGGGCCCGGGCGCCGGTTCTGGCGCGGAGGTCTTCGCCTCCCGTACGGCGGTCACAGCATGGCCAGCTTTCGGCGACGGCACAGGGCGATGAACAGGGGGGCGCCGATGAAGGCGGTGACGATGCCGACCTGCACCTCGCCGGGGGCGCCGATCAGCCGGCCGATGACGTCCGCGCCGACGAGGAGGACGGGGGCGATCAGCGCCGAGTACGCGAACACCCACCGCTGGTCGGGGCCGACGACGAACCGGGCGATGTGCGGGACGGCGAGGCCCACGAAGCCGATCGGTCCGGCGGCGGCGGTGGCGGCCCCGCAGAGGAGCATCACGGCGACGGCTCCCAGGACGCGGGTCCTGCCGACGTTCACGCCGAGGGCCCGGCCCATCTGGTCGCCCATGGCCAGGGCGTTGAGCGAGGGGGCGAGGACGAGGGCGATGACGAGGCCGACGCCGGTGAACGGCAGGATCAGCAGGACGATGTCGTGGTAGCGGCCCGCCAGGGAGCCCACGGTCCAGAAGCGGAACTGGTCGAAGGCCCTCGGATTGAGCAGCAGGATCGCCCAGTTGAAGGCGTACAGCACCGCGGTCACGGCGGCGCCGGCGACGACGAGCCGCTCGGGAGAGGCGAGTTTCCGGCCGGAGGAGCCGAGGAGGAAGACGCCGACGGACGCGGCGGCGGCGCCCGCGAGGGCGAACCAGACGTAGCCGAGCGGGGCCACGATGCCGAGGAAGGCGATGGCCACCACCACGCCGGCGGAGGCCCCCAGGTTGACACCGAGCATGCCGGGATCGGCGAGCGGGTTGCGCGTCAGGGCCTGCATCAGGGCGCCTGCGAGGCCGAGCGCCATGCCGACGAGCACCCCGAGGAGGGTCCGGGGGACGCGGTAGTCATGGATGATGACCGAGGTCTCCGAACCGTCCGGGTTCCACAGGACGTCCCAGGTGGCGGTGAAGGGGATGCCCCGGGTGCCCACCCATACGCTGAGGAGTCCGACCAGGACGAGGGCGGCGAGGGCGAGGACCAGTCCTAACCCCCGGAACGCGGCCCCGGCGCGGCCCGTCGACGGCGGCGCCGCCGGATCGGGTGCCTTTTCCGCTGGGTGGTTCTGCTGTCCCGACACCACCCGGGATTCGACGGACAACGACAACTCCCCCTGGCGGTGGTCCAGATGTACGGCGAGAGTCCCTCGGCGCACACACCGGCGGATCACGACTTAGGTGAGGCTAACCGAACCGTATCGAGCGGTCAACGTGCCGGACGGGACCCGCCCGAACCCGTGCGCCGACTTCCCGTGGACGTCACCGTCCGACCCCGTGGCACCCCCGCCCGACTCCTCCGGACACCACCGTCCGACTCCTCACGGACACCACCATCCGGCGCCCCAGTGAGAGTAGGCTTACCTAACCATTCACTCGCCTCCGTGAAGGAGTCACATGCCAACGGGCGGACCGACAGGGGGACTTGTCCTCCGCCGAGCGATCAGAGGACAACGCCGCCGAGTGATCGCGGCATCCCTGCTCGGCATGACCCACCAGGGCTGCGAGGCCCTGGTGCCGGTGGTCATCGGCGCCACCATCGACACGGCGGTGGCGACCGGCTCCTCCGAAGCGCTCCTGCGCCTGCTGCTGGTCCTCGCGGTGCTCTTCCTCGTCCTGTCGACCTGCTACCGCACCAGCGCCCGGATCACCGAGGGCACCGGCGAACTCGCCGCGCACCGGCTCCGTCTCGATCTGGCCGCGCGGGTGCTCGACCCCCGGGGCGGCGCCGACGCCAACCGGCTTCCCGGCGCGCTGACCAGCATCGCCACCAACGACGCCCGGCGCGTCGGATCGGTGGCCACGGTCATCTCGTACGGCGTGTCCGCCGTCGCCGCCCTCGTGATCAGCGCCGTCGCGCTCCTCAGGATCTCCGTCCCGCTCGGTCTCCTCGTCCTCCTCGGCATCCCCCCGCTGCTCTGGCTCGGACACCGCATCAGCCGGCCGCTCGAACGGCGCAGCGAGACCGAGCAGGAACGCGCCGCGCACGCCTCGGGCATCGCCGCCGACCTCGTCTCGGGACTCCGGGTCCTCAAGGGCATGGGCGCGGAGTCGGCGGCCGTCGCCCGCTACCGTACGACCAGCCAGGACTCGCTCGCCGCCGCGCTGCGGGCGGCCCGCAGCCGGGCCGGGCACGAGGGCGCGGTCCTCGCGCTGACCGGCGTCTTCATCGCCGCGATCGGCGTCGTGGGCGCCTACCTCGCCATGGAGGGCAGCATCAGCGTCGGCGACCTGGTGGCCGCCGTGGGCCTCGCGCAGTTCCTCCTCGGGCCCTTCCAGCTCCTCACCTACGTCAACGCCGAGCTCGCCCAGGGGCGGGCGTCGGCCCGGCGGATCGCCGAAGTGCTCGCCTCGCCCGTCACCGTCGCGGCGGGCCACGACGTGCCCGCCGGCAAGGCCGCCGGACACCTCGCCCTGCGCGGAGTGACGCTCGGCGCGCTCCGGGGTGTGGACCTCGAACTCCCGGCCGGCAGCCTCACCGGGATCGTCACCCGGGACCCGGCCGCCGCCAACGACCTCCTGGTCTGCCTCGCCAGGGAGGCGGACCCCGCCGGCGGAGCGGTCGAGCTCGACGGCACCCCCCTGACCTCACTCGATCCCGACGCGCTGCGCCGGGTGGTGCTGGTCGCCCATCACGACGCCGACCTGTTCGAGAGCACACTGCTCGACAACGTCCGGGCCGGCGCCGAGGACGGCACGGCGTCGGTCGAACGCGCCCTCAGGGCCTCGGCCGCCGACGACGTCGCACAGCTCCTTCCGGACGGCGGTGACACCCTGCTCGCCGAGCGCGGACGGTCCCTCTCGGGCGGCCAGCGGCAGCGCGTCGCGCTCGCCCGCGCGCTCGCCGCCGACCGGCCCGTCCTGGTGCTGCACGACCCGACGACCGCCGTGGACACCGTGACCGAGTCACGGATCGCCGCCCGGCTGCGCGAGGTCCGCCGGGACCGCACCACCGTTCTGGTCACCACGAGCCCCGCGCTCCTCGCGGTCACCGACCGGGTGGTGGTCCTGGAGGACGGCGCCGTACGGGCCGCCGGCCATCACACCGAACTCCTCGCCGCCGACCCGGCGTACCGTGCGGCGGTGCTGGCATGACGACCGCCGACGCGACGACGTCCGAGGGCCCGGCGCAGGCCTCCGAAGGCCGCACGAAAGGGACGGAACAGTCCATGAGCGGAACCCGCCCCGACCGTGTGCTCCTGCCGACCGCCACCGGCGCCGAGTCCCTCGCGGCGCTCCGCGCCATGCTGCACGGCCACCGGCTCCTCGCCGTGGCCGCGATGACCGTCCTGGTCGCCGGGACGGCCGTCGGGCTGCTCACCGCTCCCCTGCTCGGGCACATCGTCGACCTGGTGGTGCGCCGGGAGGGCGCTTCCGCCCTGACGCTTCCGCTGGTGCTCCTGGTCGTCGTCGCGGTCGCGCGGGGCGTGGCGGCCGCCGTCGGCAGCACCCTCGTGGCCCGGCTCGGCGAGACCGTACTCGCCGCCCTGCGCGAGCAGTTCATCGAGCGGGCACTGCGGCTGCCGCTCGACCGCGTCGAGGCGGCCGGCTCAGGTGATCTCGTCTCGCGGGTCACCAGCGACGTGTCGATGATCGGGAAGTCCGTGCGGCAGGCGCTGCCCGAGTTCAGCCGCTCCGCCCTGACGATCCTGCTCACGCTCGTCGGTCTCGCCGTCCTCGACTGGCGTTTCCTGCTCGCGGCGCTGCTCGCGGCTCCGGTCCAGGTGCTCTCCGTGCGCTGGTACCTGCGCCGCGCCGCCCCCGTGTACGGCGAACACCGGGTCGCCACCGGCGCGTTGCAGCACCAGCTGCTCGACAGCGTCGGCGGTGTCAGGACCGTACGCGCGTTCCGGCTCAACGGCACGCACTCCGAGCTGCTCGAACGGCGGTCGGAGGCGGCACGGGACCTGGGACTGCGGGGCATCCACATCGTCACCGGGTTCTTCTCCCGGCTCAACCTCGCCGAGTTCATCGGGCTCGCCGCGATGCTCGGCACCGGGTTCGTCCTGGTCGACCGGGACGCGGTCAGCATCGGTACGGCGACGGCCGCCGCGCTGTACTTCCACAGCCTCTTCAACCCGATCAACGCGACCCTGTTCCTCCTGGACGACGCCCAGTCGGCGGGGGCGAGCTTCGCCCGCCTGGTCGGCGTGTCGGACCTTCCGGCGGAGCGGGCGCCCAGCGGACACCACACCCTCGCCGACGGCTCGGTCGAGGTGTCCGGGCTCCGTCACGCGTACGGCTCCGGGGCTCCCGTGCTGCACGAGGTCGACCTGCTCGTGCGGAGCGGGGAGCGGGTGGCGCTGGTGGGCGCGAGCGGCGCCGGCAAGACCACCCTGGCCAAACTCGTCGCGGGCGTCCACAGCCCCACCGGCGGCTCGATCCGGCTCGGCGGTGTCGACGCCGGGGAACTCGGCCCGGCCGGGGTCCGCCGCGCGGTCGCACTCATCAGCCAGGAGGTGCACGTCTTCGCGGGGAGCCTCGCCGACGACCTGCGCCTCGCCCGGCCTGAGGCCGACGACGAGGAGCTGTGCGCCGCGCTCGACCGGGTCGGGGCCCTGGAGTGGGCGCGGGCGCTCCCCGAGGGCCTGGACACGGTCGTCGGCGAGGGCGGGCACCGGCTGACGGTGACCCAGGCGCAGCATCTCGCGCTGGCCAGGCTCGTCCTCGCGGATCCGCCCATCGCGATCCTCGACGAGGCCACCGCCGACGCCGGAAGCGCGGGCGCGCGGGTCCTGGAGGAGGCCGCCGCCCGCGCCCTGGAGGGCCGTACGGGTCTCCTCGTCGCGCACCGGCTGCCGCAGGCCGCGGCCGCCGACCGGATCGTCGTCCTCGACCGGGGCCGGGTCGTGGAGACCGGCACCCACGAGGAGCTGGTGGCGGCGGGCGGCCGGTACGCCGACCTGTGGGCGGCCTGGTCCGACAGCCGCCGGGAGCCCGGGGAGCGGGTGCCCGGGCCCGCCGAGGGGGCGGACCTGCCGGTGACGCCGACCCACTGAGGCGAACACACGGCGCGGGAAGGGGGCGGCACGACGTGAGGTCGTGCCGCCCCCTTCCGCTGTCCTGCCGGCGCCCGGCGCCGGCCGCGGGTCAGTCCTGCGTGGCGATGAGACTCGCCGGGCGCAGGTCCGTCCAGTGGGTCTCCACATAGGCCAGGCACCCCTCGCGGGTGTCCTCGCCGAACACGGTCCGCCATCCGGCGGGGACCTCGGCGAAGGAAGGCCACAGCGAGTGCTGGTTCTCGTCGTTGACCAGAACCAGGAAGCGGCCCTGCGGGTCCTCGAACGGGTTGGTGCTCATGCGTTCTCACTCCTCTTGTGTGTCACGCCGAACAGCTGGGACAGGGGCTGTTCGGAGGCGGCTGTCACGGTACGCAGCAGGGTCTGGAGTTCGCCGGCCAGCCGGCGGGCGGTCGTCGCGCCGATACGGTCCTTCGCGTGGATCAGCGCGCAGTGCACCGGTCCTTCGCCACGGGGCTCGTGGAAGCTGAGGGTCAGTTCCGCCCGTGTCGAACCGGTGGGTAGGGCCAGGAGCGCGCCGACGCCGCCCTCGAGCCGCTCCAGGTCCGCCTGCTCGTGGTGGATCACCATCACCTGGGGGCCGTCGGGGCGCAGCCCGGCCGCCCTGACGACCTCGTCGAAGGGGACGTCCTGCCGGTCGAGCGCGCTCAGCGTGGTCTCCCGTACGCGGGTCAGGAGTTCCGTGAAGGTCGGGTCGCCCGCCGTATCGGTCCGCAGGACGACCGTGTTGAGGAAGCAGCCGACGAGGTCGGCGAGCCGGTCGTCGGCGCGCCCCGCGACCATCGTGCCCACGGGCAGGTCGGTGCCCGCGCCATGGGCGGTGAGCAGCGCCGCGAGGGACGCGTGCAGCACCATGAACATGCTGGTGCCGGTGGCGCGCGCCAGCCGGTCCACGTCCGCGTGCAGCCGCTCGTCGAGGACGAACTCGACGACTCCCGCCGCCCGGCGGCCGCTCCGGGTGCCGGTTGAGGCCCCCGCGTCGGCGGGCAGGGCGAGTTCGCGCGGCGCGTCCTTGAGCGTGCGCCGCCAGTGGGCCAGCTGTCGGCCGCCGCGGCTCTCGGGGTCGGCGAGGTCGCCGAGGACCTCGCGCGCCCAGTGGGCGTAGTCGGTGTACGTGACGGGCAGCGGTGGCCAGTCGGGCGTCCGGCCCGCCGTGCGCGCGCCGTACGCCGTGGTGAGGTCGCGCAGCAGCGGGACCACCGACCACTCGTCGACCGCGAGGTAGTGCGCGGTGAGCAGGACGGCCTGGGCTCCGTCGGGGCCGGTGAGCAGCCGGGCCCGCAGCGGAGCCTCCCGCTCCGGGTCCGGTGCGGCGGCGGCGAGTTCGGCGAGGCGGGCGTCCAGGTCCGCGCACTCCTCCACGGCCAGGACCGGGGCGTCCACGGCCCGGCGGACCAGGATGCCCCCGCGTGCGGCGAAGGCTGTGCGGAGCGGTTCGTGGCGGTCCGTCACATCGGCGAGCGCGGCGGCGAGCGCGTCCGCGTCGAGGCCGCCGGGCGAGCGCAGGACGAGGGCGTGGTCGAAGCCGGGGCTCTGCTGGTACGCCTGCCACTGCCGGCGCTGGACGGGAGCCGCCGGCAGGTCGACGCCGTCGGGGGTCGGCCGCCCGGCGGCCCGCAGGGCGGGACGGGCGGCGGAGGCGCCGTCCAGCTTGCCCGCGATGCCGGCGACGGTGAGCGCGTCGAAGACGTCACGGATGCTCAGTTCGACGCCGAACTCGGCGCGGATGCGCCCGAGGAGCCGCATGGAGGCCATGGAGTGGCCGCCGAGGGCGAAGAAGCTGTCGTGCGCGCCGACGTCGTCCAGTCGGAGGATCTCGCGGAACAGCGCGGCGATCCTTACCTGTGTCTCCGTCGCGGGACGGGCGTCGCCGGTCATCGCCGACCAGTCGGGGGCGGGCAGCGCCTTGTGGTCGAGCTTGCCGTTGGGGGTGAGCGGCAGCGGGCCGTCGAGCGGGACGACGAGCGCGGGGACCATGTACTCGGGGAGCAGTGCGGCGACGTGGGCGCGCAGCTCCCGCGGATCGGGTTGCTCGCCCGGACCGGCGCCCGGCTCGGGTACGACGTAGCCGACGAGGCGGACGATGTCGCCGTCGCGGTCGGGCAGGACGGCGGCCTGGGCGACCGACGGGTGTCCCGCGAGGGCGGCCTCGATCTCTCCCAGTTCGATGCGGAAGCCGCGGATCTTCACCTGGGTGTCGACCCGGCCGAGGAAGTCGAGGTTCCCGTCGGCGCGCCAGCGGGCGCGGTCGCCGGTGCGGTACATCCGGCTGCCGGGTGCGCCGTACGGGTCGGCGACGAACCGTTCCGCGCTGAGCCCGGGCTGCCCGAGGTAGCCGCGGGCGAGGCCGCGCCCGGCCACGTACAGCTCTCCGACGACGCCGGGCGGTACGGGCCGCAGGTGTTCGTCGAGGACGTAGCAGCGGGTGTTGGGGTCCGGGCGGCCGATCGGCACCCGGCCGGTGGCGCGTCCGCCGTGTTCACGGGCCGGCCACAGGGTGGAGTTGACGGTGGCCTCGGTGAGTCCGTACGCGCAGATCAGGTCCGCCGTGGCACCGAAGCGTTCGAAGAGGTCGGGCGGCACGGTCTCGGTGCCGACCAGGACGGTCGATCCCTCGGGCAGCCGGCAGCCGGCGGGCAGGGCCGACACGAGGGACGGCGGCAGGATCATGTGGGTGATCCGCTGGTCCGCGAGGAAGTCGGTGAGGGCGGGTCCGGCGACGCGGGCCTCGTCGGTGATGAGGACGAGCCGTCCGCCGTGGCAGAGCGCCATGGCGAGTTCGAAGACGAAGACGTCGAAGCCGATGGACGCGAACTGGAGGACGTGGCTGTCGTGTCGCAGGCCCATCCGGTCGACGGCGGTGGCGACCAGGCTGGCGATGCCCTCGTGCGGGACGACGACGCCCTTGGGGCGGCCGGTCGAGCCGGAGGTGTAGATCACGTACGCGGCCTGGTCGAGCGCGGCCGGTCCGCCGGGCGGCGGGGGGCCGGGTGGTGCGTCGAGTCCGGCGGTGATGCCGGGGGCGTCGAGGAGCAGCACCGGGACGCCGGGGACGTCCGGGATCTTGCCGGCGACGGGTTCGGTGCCGACGACGACGGCCGCGCCCGAGTTCTCGATCATGTAGGTGAGGCGGTCTCCCGGGTGGACCAGGTCGAGCGGCAGGAACGCGGCCCCGAGCTTCAGGGCGGCGACGACCGTGGCGACCATGTCCACCGAGCGCGGTACGGCCACACCGACGACGCTCTCGGCGCCGACCCCGCGTGCGGCGAGCAGCCGGGCGATGCGGTCGGCGCGGGCGTCGAGCTGGGCGTACGTCACCGGTCGGGAGCGATCGACGACGGCGACGGCGTCGGGGCGCTCGGCGACCCACCGGGCGAAGAGCGCGGGCAGGGTCTCCTCGTCGACGTCGCGGGGCCGGCCGTTGAAGCCTTCGAGGACGAGGCGGTGTTCCTCGTCGGTGAGGATCGCGGCCCGGGACAGCGGCTGGTCGGGGGCGGCGACGAGGGCGCCGACGAGCCTGCGGAGGCGGTCGCCGACGCGCTCGGCGGTCTCCCGGTCGAAGAGTTCGGTGGAGAACTCCAGGCGGCAGCCGAGGGAGTCGCCGGCGCCGTCGGCGGTGGTGTGCTCGGTGAAGCTGAAGACGAGGTCGAACTTGGCGGCGCCGGTCCGGTGCGGCAGATGGCCGGCCCGGAGCCCCGGCAGTCGCAGGGTGTCGTCCGTACGGACGTGGTGACCGACCATGACCTGGAACAGTGGGTTCCGGGAGAGCGAGCGGGTCGGGTTGAGCTTCTCCACGACGGCCTCGAACGGCACGTCGGCGTGGGAGAAGGCGGCGAGGTCGGTCTCGCGGACGCGGGTGAGGAGTTCGGTGAAGCTGGGGTCGCCGCCGAGGTCGGTGCGGAGCACCAGGGTGTTGACGAAGAAGCCGACGAGCTCGTCCAGGGCCTCGTCGCCGCGGCCGGCGATGGGCGCGCCGAGGGGGATGTCAGTGCCCGCGCCGAGCCGGTGGAGCAGGGCGGCCACGGCCGCGTGCACGACCATGAACATGCTGGCGCCGGTGTCACGGGCGAGGCTCCTGAGGCCTTCGTGGACCGTGCGGTCGAAGGTGATGTCGAGTGCGGCGCCGGTGAACGCCGGGCGTGCGGGGCGCGGCCGGTCGGTGGGCAGCTCCAGTTCCTCGGGGGCGCCGGCCAGGGCCGTCCGCCAGTACTCCAGCTGCCGGGCGGCGAGGCTGTCGGGGTCGGCCGGGTCGCCGAGGAGCCGCTGCTGCCAGAGGGCGTAGTCGGCGTACTGGACGGGCAGCGGATCCCAGTCGGGCGCGGTGCCGTCGAGCCGGGCCGTGTAGGCGGTGGTGAGGTCCCGGAGGAAGGGGCGGTCGGACCACTCGTCGGTGGTGATGTGGTGGAGGAGCAGCACGACGACGTGCTCGTCGGGCGTCACCTCCACGACCGTGGCGCGGAGCGGCGGTTCGGCGGCGAGGTCGAAGGGCCGCCGGACGGCGGCGTCCACGATGCCGGGCACCTCGTCCTCGGTGGCGTGGAGGTGCTCGACGGCCGGGGCGGCCGCTCCGGCGGGCAGGATCCGCTGGTACGCCTGGCCGTCCCGTTCGGCGAACAGGGTCCGCAGGGCCTCATGACGGTCGGTCACATCGGCGAGGGCGGCGCGCCACGCCTCCCGGTCGAAGGTGCCGTGCAGCCGCATGACCAGCGGGAAGTTGTAGGCGGCCGAGGTGCACTCGATCTGCTGGATGACCCAGAGGCGCTGCTGCGCGTGCGAGAGCGGCAGTTCGGCGGGGCGCTCGGTCGCGACGAGCGCGGGGCGGGCGGCGGGGTCTGCGGCGGCGGCGCGCTCGACGAGTTCGGCGACGGTGGGCGCCTCGAAGAGGTCGCGGATCGCCAGCTCGGCGTGGAGCGCGGTACGGGCGCGGCTGACGAGCCGGGTGGCGAGGAGCGAGTGGCCGCCGAGCTCGAAGAAGTCGCTGTCGATGCCGACGCTGCCGGCGGGCAGCCCGAGCACCTCGGCGAAGAGCCCGCACAGGGTCTGCTCGCGGGGGGTGCGGGGGGATCGGCCGGTGCCGGTGCCGGTGAGGTCCGGGGCGGGCAGGGCCTTGACGTCGAGTTTGCCGTTGACGGTCAGCGGCAGGGTCTCGACGGCAACCAGGGCGGACGGGACCATGTAGTCGGGCAGCCGGGACCTGAGGTGGTCGCGGAGCCGCTGGGGCAGCCCGTCGTCGGCCCCGGCGCCCTCCTCGCGTACGACGTAGCCGACCAGGCGCTTGGTCCCGGCGGTCTCGTGGACGACGACGGCGGCGTGGGCCACCTCGGGGTGTGTGGTCAGGGCCGTGGAGATCTCGCCGAGCTCGATGCGGTAGCCGCGGATCTTCACCTGGTCGTCGGTGCGGCCGAGGAAGTCGAGCAGGCCGTCGGGGCGCTGCCGTACGAGGTCACCGGTGCGGTACATCCGCTCGCCGGGCTCGCCGTACGGGTCGGCGACGAAGCGTTCGGCGGTCAGCGCGGCCCGGTCGTGGTAGCCGCGGGCCAGGCCGGTGCCCGCGATGTACAGCTCGCCGGGGCTGCCCGGCGGGACGGGCCGCAGCATCGTGTCGAGGACGTGGGCGCGGGTGTTGCGGATGGGCCTGCCGACGGTGGGGGTGGCGCTCTCGGTGGTGGAGCCGCCGAGCGTGTTGATCGTGTATTCGGTGGGGCCGTAGAGGTTGTAGCCGTAGGTGCCCTCCGTCTCGCGCAGCCGGGTCCAGACGGTGTCGGACACGGCCTCGCCGCCGAGCAGGACCAGGGCGGGCCGGTGCTTCCCCGCGGTCTCGTCCTGGTCGAGGAGGCCTTCCTCGATGAGGAGCTGGGCGTAGGTGGGCGTCACGTTGACCACGTCGACGCGGTGCTCGTCGCAGTAGGCGACCAGGGCCTCGGCGTCGCGGCGGAGTTCCTCGTCGCAGACGTGGACCTCATGGCCCTCGACGAGCCAGAGGAGCTCCTCCCAGGACATGTCGAAGGCGAAGGACACGGTGTGCGCGATGCGGAGACGTCGCCCGGCGGCCGAGGCGATGGCCGGGGCGAAGATCTCCCGCTGATGGTTGAGCTGCATGTTCGTCAGTCCCCGGTAGGGGGTGACGACGCCCTTGGGGCGGCCGGTGGATCCTGAGGTGTAGATGACGTACGCCGGGTGGTCCAGGCGGTCCGGCACCCCGTGGGCGAACGCGGGCCGTTCGGCGTCGGTGACCTCGTCGCCGGAGAGCGCGGCCAGTTCCGCGGTGACGGCCGGGTCGTCCAGGAGGAGTTCGGGGGCGACGGGGCCGTCCTCGCGCCGCAGCGTCGGGGCGACGGCGGTCGTGGACACCAGGCAGAGCGGTCCGGTGTCCTCGGCCATGAGCCGCAGCCGGTCGGCGGGGTGATCGAGGTCGAGCGGCAGGTAGGCGGCGCCGGTGCGCAGGACGGCGAACAGCGCGGCGACCATCTCGATGGAGCGGGGCAGCGCGAGTGCCACGACCTTCTCGGGTCCTGCGCCTCGGGCGAGCAGCAGCCGGGCGAGCCGGTTGACCTGGGCGTCGAGTTCGGCGTAGGTCAGCGCGCGTTCGCCGAAGACGAGCGCGACCGCGTCGGGGGTACGGGCGACCTGGGCCGTGAGCATGTCGGCGACGGTCTCGTCCGGCACCGGCTCGCGGGTGGCCTCGCGGCCGGTGGCCAGGGCGGCGCGCTCGGCGGGGAGCAGGAGGTCGACGCCGGCGGTCGGGGTGGTCTCGGCGGCCGGTCCTTCGAGGGCTTCGCCGAGGCGGTCGAGGACCGTGGTGAACCGGGTGAGGATCGTGGTGGCGGCCTCGGCGTCGAAGAGGTCGGGCCTGGCCGCGAGGGTGACCCGCGGCCGTGTTCCGGGCGTGACGATGAGCGTGAGCGGGAAGTGGGTGCCGTCGACGTTCGACACGGCGGTGATGCCGTGCCGCTCGCGGAGCGCGGCGGCCCGGTCCTCGCCGTCGGCCGAGCGGAGCACGAACAGGGTGTCGAAGAGCCGGCGGTGACCCGACTCCTGCTGGAGGGAGCCGAGACCCACGTACTCGTACGGCATGACGGCCGCGCGCTCGGACTGCGTCCGGCGCAGCAGGTCGAGGAGGGGCTCGTCCGGGGTGAGGGCCACCCGGGCGGGGATCGTGTTCAGGAACATGCCGATGATGCCGGCCACGTTCGGGACGTCCGCGGGGCGGCCGGCGACCGCCGTGCCGAAGGCGATGTCGGCGCGGCCGGTCATCGCCGAGAGCACCAGCGCCCACGCCGCGTTGAGGACGGTGTTCACCGTCAGTCCGTGCCTGCGGGCCGCGGCCCGCAGCCGGTCGCCGGCTTCCCGCGTGAGGTGGGCGTCGAAGTCCACCGGGATGACCGGGCCGGTGTCGCGCCCGGACGGGGCGAGCAGCGTCGGCTCGTCGAAGCCGGCGAGCGCCTCGCGCCAGGCGTCGAGGGCGGCGGTGGTGTCCTGCGCGTCGAGCCAGGCCAGGTGGTCGCGGTACGAGCCGGGCCGCGGCAGGCCCGTGGGGTCACCGGCCCGCTCGTACAGCGTGAACAGCTCCTCGAGGAACAGCCAGGCGGACCAGCCGTCCCAGAGGATGAGGTGGTGGGTGACGACGAGCCGGTCGCGGCCGTCGCCGAGCCTGATGAGGAGCAGGCGGCAGAGCGGCGCGGCGGACAGGTCGAAGCGCCGCCTGCGGTCGGCGGCGAGCAGCTCCTCGGTCCGGGTCCGCTGTTCGTCCGCGGGCAGTTGGGAGAGGTCGGCCTCGACGAGCGGGATCTCCGCGCCGTCCACGATGAACTGCACGGGACGGGGGAGGCCGTCGCTGGTGAACCCGGCGCGGAGACCGGTGTTGCGGTCGAGGAGGGTCCGGCAGGCGGCGCGGAGCCGGTCGGCGTCGATCCTGCGGTCGAGGTCCAGGGTCTCCTGCGACTGGTAGACGTCGAGTGCGTCGCCGGCGTCGTAGGTGGCGTGGAAGTACATGCCCTCCTGGAGCGGGGAGAGCGGCCAGATGTCCGTGACGGGAAGCCCGGCGGCGGTGTGGACGCGCGCGGTCTCCTCCGGGGCGAGGTCGAGTCCGCCCAGGGGGGCCGGGGGCTCGGGTGCCGGGGGCTCCGGGGGTGCGGCGGCGGTCAGCTGGTCCAGCAGGGCCTTCAGGGCGGGGTCGACGGCGGCGCCGGACCGCTGCTGGAGCGCCAGGACTGCCCGGAGGGCGGCGGCGGCCTGCCCGGCGTCGGAGGCGGAGACGGTCACGCCGTCCGGGTTCACGGGTACCTCGGCTGTCTCGGACGGGTCAGGGGCCGGTGGGGCTTCGGCGTCCTCGCGGGTGGTCGCGGCGGCGAGGGCGGCCGGGGTGCGACGCTCGAACACGTCGCGGGGGCTGAGCGTCAGTCCCCTCTCACGCGCGCGCGTGGCGACGGTGATCGAGCTGAGGCTGTCGCCGCCGAGCACGAAGAAGTCGTCGTCGACGCCGGCCCCTGGCACGCCGAGGACGTCGTCGAAGATCTCGCACAGGGCCTGCTCGCGCGCGTCGCGGGGGGCGCGGCCGCCCGCCCGGGGTGCGGTCCCGGGCGCGGGCAGGGCGTTCTGGTCGAGCTTGCCACTGGGGGTCAGCGGCAGTTCGGCGAGGACGACGACGGCGCTCGGCACCATCGCCGTGGGCAGCGCGGTGGTGAGCGACGTGTGCAGGGCCTCGGCGGCGGGCGTGGCGCCGGGGGCGGGGACGGCGTAGCCGACGAGGGCGCCCTCCCTGACGACGACGGCCGCGCGGGCCACGCCCGGCAGCGCCGCGAGGGCGGCCTCGATCTCGCCGGGTTCGACGCGGTTGCCGCGGATCTTGACCTGGCGGTCGGTGCGGCCGAGGTACTCCACGGCCCCGTCGGCGCGGCGGCGCACCAGGTCACCGGTGCGGTACATCCGCTCCCCCGCCGCTCCGAAGGGATCGGCCACGAACCGCTCGGCCGTCAGTCCCGGCCGGTCGTGGTAGGCCCGGGCCAGTTGGACGCCGGCGAGGTACAGCTCGCCCGGCACGCCGTCCGGCACGGGGCGGAGGAGGGGATCGAGCACGTGCAGCCGGGTGTTCCACACGGGCCGGCCGATCGGGACGGCCGGCTCGCCGCCGCCCTCGTACGGGAAGAACGTGACGTCGACGGCGGCCTCGGTGGGGCCGTACAGGTTGTGCAGCGGTACGGGGGTGCTCCGGGCTCGCGAGGTCAGCTCCCACCAGCGCCGGGCGTCGGCGCCGCTGAGCGCCTCGCCGCTGCAGAACACCCGGCGCAGGCTCGCCGCCCAGTCCGGGGTGTCCGTGGCGGCCTCCATGACCTGGACGAAGGCGGCCAGCATCGACGGCACGAAGTGCGTCGTGGTGATCCGCCGGTCGGCCATCAGGCGGGCCAGGTAGGACGGGTCGCGGTGACCGTCGGGGCGGGCGAGGACGACGGTCGCGCCCTCGGTCACGGGCCAGAAGAACTCCCACACCGACACGTCGAAACTGGACGGGGTCTTCTGGAGGACCCGGTCGTCCGCGGTCAGCCCGTACGCGCTCTGCATCCAGGCGAGCCGGTTCACGACGGCCCGGTGGGTGACGGCGACGCCCTTGGGGCGGCCGGTGGAGCCCGAGGTGTAGATCAGGTACGCGGGGTGGTCGGGGCCGGCGGCCCGCACGGGGGTGCCGGGAGCGGTGGTCCTGTCGTCCTCCGCCCCGACGACGAGGAGCTCAAGACCGGGTACGCCGGGCAGCCGGGCGGCGGCTTCGGCTGTCGTCACGACGAGGCGGGCTCCGGAGTCGGCGAGCATGAACGCCACCCGGTCCTCGGGGTAGTCGAGGTCGACGGGGAGGTAGGCGGCGCCCGCCTTGAGGACGCCGAGGAGGGCGACCATCAGTTCGGCCGAGCGGGGGACGGCGACGGCCACGTACTGCTCCGGGCCCGCGCCGCGTGCCCGGAGTCGGCGGGCCAGGGTCTCGGCCCGGCGGTCGAGTTCGGCGTAGCTGAGGGTGGTGTCCTCGAAGACGACGGCGGGGGCGTCCGGGGTGCGGGCCGCCGACGCTGCGAAGAGGGAGGCCAGGGTCGCGTCGGCCACGGGGTGCGCGGTGGCGTTGAGCTCGGTGAGGTGCGCCCGCTCGCGGGCGGAGAGCAGGTCGGTGCGGGCGACAGTACGGCCGGGATCGGCGACGACGGTCCGCAGGAGGCCCGTGAACCGGTCGGCGAGGACGGCCACCGTCACCTGGTCCAGGCGTGCCGCGTCGTACTTGAACCGCAGCAGCAGACCGGCGTCGGCGGGCTCGACGACGAGCGCGAGCGGGTAGTGCACGGCGTCGAGGACCTCGACACCGGTGATGAGCGGCCCGTCGGGCCCCTGACCGGTCGGATGGTCGCCGGTCGGGTGGTCGCCGGTGGGACGGTCGCCGGTCGGGTGGTTCTCGAAGACGACGAGCGTCTCGAAGAGTTCGCCGCCGCCCGCGATCCGCTGGATGTCGGCGAGTCCGAGGTGGTGGTGGTCGAGGAGGGCCGAGTGCTCGTCCTGGACCCGGCGGAGGAGTGCGGTGAGCGTCTCCTCGGGGCGGAGGGTCACCCGGGCGGGCACGGTGTTGATGAACAGGCCCACGGCGGAGTCGAGTCCCGGGACCTCCGTCGTCCGTCCGGACACGGTGGTGCCGAAGACGACGTCCTGGCCGCCGGTGAGGCCGCCGAGCAGCACCCCCCACAGGCCGTGGAAGACGCTGCTCAGCGTCAGGCCGTGGGTCCTGGCACAGGCGGTGAGGGCGTCGGTGAGGTCCTGGGGCAGCCGCGTGTCGACGTGCTCGGGGCGGGCGGGCGTCCGGGCCGCGCCGTCGGTCGTGGAGAGCGCGGGAATGCGGGCGGGGTCCGCGAGCCCGTCGAGCGCCCGGCGCCAGGCCTCGCGGGCGGCGTCCAGGTCGCGGCCGGCCAGCCAGGAGAGATACGGCTCCGGGGGCACGGGGGCGGGCAGTTCGGCCCCCCGGTGGACGGCGGTCAGCTCTCGCAGCAGGACGGAGACGGACCAGCCGTCGGCGACGATGTGGTGCAGGGTGAGCAGGAGCCGGTGGCGCTGTCCGTCCTTGATGAGGGTGGCGCGCAGGAGCGGCGGCCGGTCGAGCCGGAACGATTCGGCGCGATCGGCGCGGAGGATGTCGTCCAGACTGGTCGTGGCGGTGTCGGCCTCCCGCCACGGGAGGCTCACGCGCTCGGCGAGCCGCTGGACGACCTCGCCGCCGGACAGCTGCCGGAACGAGGCGCGCAGCAAGGGGTGCCGGTCCAGGAGCAGCTGGAGGGCGCGGCGGAGGCGGTCCGGTGCGACCGGGCCCGCCAGGTCGATGAGCTCCTGGACGAGGTAGAGGTCCGGGGACCCGCCGTCGTACTCGGCGTGGAAGAAGAAGCCTTCCTGGAGCGGCGAGACGGGCAGCGCGTCCGCGTCGAGGTCGGCCCGCCGCGCCGGGGCGTCGACGGCCTCGCCGGCCGTCCTGGCGAGGGCCGCCACGGTCCGGTTCCTGAAGACGTCCCGGGGGGTGATCGCGAGCCCGGCCTCGCGGGCGCGGTTGACGAGCTGGATGGCGACGATGCTGTCGCCGCCCAGTTCGAAGAAGCTGTCGTGGACACCGACCGCCGGCAGGCCGAGGACCTCGGCGAACAGCGCGGCGAGCACGGTCTCCGCGGGGGTGCTCGGGGTGTCGGCGCCGGTCAGGGACGTCCAGGGCGGCTCGGGCAGGGCCTTGGCGTCGAGCTTGCCGTTGGGGGTCAGCGGCAGCGGTCCTTCGAGGACGACGACCGCCGAGGGCACCATGGGGTCGGGCAGCGTGTCCGTCACGCGCGCGCGTGCGGCCGTCACCACCGCGCCGGTGTCGGCGTCGGCGTCGGACTCCGGGACCAGATACGCCACGAGCCGGTTGACGCCCCGGTGGTCCTCGCGGGCGAGGACGGCGGCCTGGGCGATGCCCGGGCAGGCCATGAAGGCGCTCTCGATCTCGCCGGGTTCGACCCGGTGCCCGCGGATCTTGATCTGGCCGTCGGCGCGCCCGAGGAACTCCAGGTTGCCGTCGGCGCCCCAGCGGACCCGGTCGCCGGTGCGGTACATCCGGGTGCCGGGTGCGCCGTACGGGTCGGCGACGAACCGTTCCGAGGTCAGGCCCGCGCGGCCGAGGTAGCCGCGCGCGAGGCCGCGCCCCGCGACGTACAGCTCGCCCTCCGTGCCGACGGGCACGGGCCGCAGCGCCGTGTCGAGGACGTAGGCGCGGGTGTTGGGGTCGGGTCGTCCGATGGGCGCGGGGCCGGGCCGGTCGGGGTCGGCGAGCCAGAGCGTGGAGTTGACGGTGGCCTCGGTGAGGCCGTACGCGACGACGACCCGGAGGCGTCCGTCCCAGCGGGCGATCAGTTCGCTCGGCACCGCTTCGGTGCCGACGACGAGCACCGCGCCGTGCGGGAGTTCGCACTCCTGCGGGAGTGCGGAGACCAGCGAGGGCGGCAGGATCATATGGGTGGCGCGGTGGCGCGCGATGTACTCGGTGAGCGCGGGGCCGGCGACCCGCCGCTCGGCGGGGACGACGATGATCCGTCCGCCGACGCAGAGGGACATGACGAGGTCCCAGACCGTCACGTCGAAGCCGACGGAAGCGAACTGCACGACCCGGCTCTCGGCGGTGACGCCGATCCGGTCGGTGGCGGTGGCGATGAGGCTGCCGACGCCGTCGTGCGGGACGACGACGCCCTTGGGGCGGCCCGTCGAGCCGGAGGTGTAGATGACGTACGCGGCCTGGTCGAGGCCGACCGGCGGCAGCGGCTCGGGGTCGGCGGGAGCGGCGAGGGCGTCCACGGTGGCCGGGGCGTCGAGTTCGAGGAGGGTGACGCCGGCCGTCTCGGGGAGCTGCCGTGCGAGTGCGCGCGTGGTGACGACGGTGCGCGCCCCGGCGTCGGACAGCATGTAGGCGATGCGGTCGCGGGGGTGGTCCGCGTCGAGCGGCAGGTAGGCGGCGCCTGCCTTCATGACGGCGAGCAGGGCGACGACGAGTTCCGGCGAGCGGGGCAGGGCCACGCCGACCACGTCCTCGGCGCCGACGCCCCGGGAGCGGAGCAGGCGGGCGAGCCGGTCGGCGGAGTCGTCGAGTGCGGCGTACGTCAGTTCCCGGTCCTCGCAGACGAGCGCGACGGCGTCGGGGGTGCGGCGGACCTGCCGCTCGAAGGCGGCGGGCCAGGACAGTTCCGGTGCTTCGCGGGGCGCGGTGCCGAACTGGTCGAGCAGGAGGGCGCGTTCGGTCGCGGAGGTGAGCTCGATACGGCCCACGGGGCGGTCGAGGTCCGCGGTGAAGGTGCCCAGCAGGGTGAGGAAGCGGCGCTCGTGGTCCGCGAGCGCGGCCGGGTCGCAGACGTCGGCGTCCGCGTCGAGGTGGAGGGTGATGCCCTGGCCGTCCGGGCCCTCGGCGAAGCTGAACGCCAGGTCGCTGACCGGTCCGAGCCACTCGGGCCGCATCTCGGCCTGGTGGTCGTCGAAGCGCAGGTCTCCTGAGCGGGGCAGGATGTTGACGGTGGGGCCGACGAGTTCCGGTACGCCGTCGGCGAGGCCCAGTTCCCTGGCCAGGTCCTCGGCGCGGTACCGCCCGTGCGCGAGGGCGTCGGCGACGGCGTCGCGCACCTGTGCCACGAGGGCGGCGCCGGTGGTGGCGGGGCGGACCGTGAGGCGCAGCGGGAGGATGTTGGACACCATGCCGGGGACGCGCGCGGAGACCTCGTCCTCGCGGGCGGTGACGGGCAGGCCGAGGACCAGGTCCTGCTCGCCGCCGGCGCGGTGCAGATGGGCGGCGACGGCCGCGAGCAGGATCCGGGACGGCCGGACGCCCGCGCGCCGGGCGGCGGCGGTCAGCTGCTCGGTGGTCGCCGTGGACAGTGTGGTGGTGCGCCGGATCCTTCGGGTCATGGGGGACGCGGCCCGGTCGACGAGCCGTACGGGCTCGGTCCGGTCCGTCATCCGCTCCAGCCACCAGGCGCGGTCGGCGGCGTGCCGCTCGGAGGTGCGGTACGTGTGGTCGGCGGCGACGAGACGGGAGAGGGCCCGGTCGAGGGGGGCGGGGACCTGGTCCCCGGTGCCCGCGGCGGTGTAGAGCTCGCCCGCGCGCCGGGTGATCAGGGCGGCGCCCATGCCGTCCATCACGATGTGGTGGTACCGCTGGCACCACAGGACCCGGTCGTCCGCGAGCCGCAGCAGGGCGTGGGCGAAGAGCGGGTCGCGGGCGAGGTCGACGGGCCGGTCGCGGTCGGCGGCCATCCACGCGGCGGCCGCCTCGTCGGGGTCTGCGGCGGCGCGCAGGTCGACCACGGGAAGGCCGAAGGGGACGGTGCGTGGTGTCTGGCGCGGCCCGTCCTCGCCGGGGGTGATGCTCACGTGCAGGCACGTGGCCTCTTCCAGGGCGCGGCGGACGGCGGCGGCGAGGCGGTCGAGGTCGAGTGCGCCGCGGAGGTGCAGCGCGAACACGATGTTGTAGGCGGAGCTGTCCGGTTCGATCTGCTGGGCCAGCCAGATGCCGGATTGCCCGCCGGTGACGGGGAGGCCGGAGGTGTTCCGGTCCGACTCGACGTCAAACATCGTACGAAGTGGCCTTTCCCTGGGGGTGCGGGGCGAAGACGGCCCACAGGACGCCGACGGCGTGGCGAGGTTCCGCCACGCCGTCGGTCCCGGTCGGCTCCTGCTGGTGGCGCGTCAGCTGGTGGGCGGCGTCACTTGACGGCTGCCAGCAGCGGCTCGATCTCGTCGATGGCGTACGGGATCGACAGAACGGTGTTGAAGGAGAAGGCGGCGCCGATGTCCGGGCCCTGGTACGGCACGAAGAGGTCGCGCTTCTCCTGGTGGACCTTCAGCTTCTTGTAGAGCGGCTCGGCCTTGATGCGGTCGTTGGCCTCGGTGCTCGAGGTCACCCAGACGAGCCGGTCGACATCGAGGACGTTCAGCTTCTCGGCGCTGAGTTCGGCGACGTTCCAGCCCGGCTTGGCCAGGGTGTCGAGCTCCGGCTTCAGCTTGAAGCCGAGCTCGGAGAAGAAGATCGACTTGGGGTCGGTCTTGGTGAACGCCGAGTACTTGCCGGCCTCGAAGCTGTCGGCGACGGCGAGGGTCTTCGTCGCGAACTCGGGGTGCTTCTCGCGGACGGCCTCGAACCGGGCGTCGATGTCCGTGATCAGCTTGCCGGCCTCGGCGTCCTTGCCGAGCGCCTTGCCGATCTGCCGGGTCATCAGCTGCCAGGGGGCACCGTAGTCGGGGTGGTCCTTGGGCTGGGCGACGACCTTGGTGAACGTGGAGAGCGTGTCGTACTGCTCCTTCTTCATGCCCGAGTACTGGGCGATGACGAGGTCGGGCTTGAGCGCGGCGATCTTCTCGATGTTGTACTCGTCGCGCTCGCCGACGATCTGCGGCTGGGTGGAGCCCCACTTGTCCTTGGTCCAGGGCCACTTGCCGTACGGCTTCTCCTTGAACCAGTCGACGGCACCGGCCGGCTTGACGCCGAGCGCGAGCACGGCGTCCTGGTCGGAGAGGCCGAGGGTGACGATCGTCTTCGGCTCCTTGTCGATCGTCGTGGAGCCGTACTTGTGCTCGACCGTGACGGGGAACGCGGCGGACTTGCCGCCCCCGTCGGCCGATGCCGAGGTGGTGGTGGACGGCGACTCGGACTTCTCGGCCCCACCGCCGCAGGCGGCGAGGGCGAGTGCCGCCACCACGACGGCGGCCACACGGGGGGCGGATCTGGCGAACCGCGCCAGAGCGGGACGTGCACCAGCGGACACGGACGTTCCTTTCGGGGGATTCACTGTGCGTGCCACGGCCGCCGGATACGGAGGGTGCCGCCCGGGCGGAACGTGACGTTGTCGCGTGGGGGGTGGAGCGGGGGGCGCGCTAGCGCGCCGTGCCGACGCCGTCGGCCATGGGCCGGACCTCGCCGGCCGCGGGAACGGGCGAGTCCGCGGCCGGGCCCCGGTCGAGGACCGAGGCGAGGATCTCGCCGACCCTGATCGCGGTGTTGGAGAGCAGGGAGGACGTGATGCCGTGGGTGTGCTCGGTACCGCCCTGGAGGTAGATGCCGCAGCGCAGTTCGGGGTCGGTGGCGAGCCGGTAGTCCCGTCGGACGCGGACGCGGCCCTGGTCGTCGCGGTGGCAGCGGTCGGCGACGGGACCGAGGAGGCCGAGGGGTTCGGCGGGGCTGTATCCGGTGGCGTAGACGACGACGTCGGCGTCCAGCGCGGTCTCCTCGCCGGTGACGAGGGAGGTGACGAAGGCACGGACCTTGTCGGGGCCGTCCACGACGCCGGTGAGCCGGGAGATGTTGAGGAAGCGCAGCCTCTCGGTGCCGAGGACCTTCTCCTGGTAGGCCTGGCGGTACAGGTCGTCGATGAGGTCGATGTCCACCACGGAGTAGTTGGTGTTCCCGTGGTAGTCCATCAGCTTGCGCTTGATGTCGTCCGGGGCGGTGAAGTACTCGTCGACGGCGTCGGGGTCGAAGATCCGGTTGGCGAAGGCACTGTCGTCCGCGGGGCTGTAGCCGTAGCGGGAGAAGACGGCGCAGATCTCGGCCTCGGGGAACCGCCGGTGCAGGTAGGCGACGTTCTCGGCGGCGCTCTGTCCGGCGCCGACGACGACGAACCGCTCGGGTGACGTGCCCTCCAGGCCGTCCACCTTGGCGAGCAGGTCGGAGTTGTGCCAGACGCGGTCGCTGCGCTCGACGCCCTCCGGCATGCGCGGGCGGAGTCCCGTACCGAGGACGAGGTTCCGGGCGCGGTGCACCACGAGTTCGGTACCGGAGCGGGCGGTCACGTCGAGGTACTCCACGACGCCGTCGCGTTCGACCGGTTCGACGGAGACGATCTCGTGGCCGTAGGAGACCATGTCGTCGACCTTGGACGCCGCCCACTCGAAGTAGTCGTGGAATTCGACGCGCAGCGGGAAGAGGTTCTTGTGGTTGACGAAGTCGATCAGCCGGCCCTTGCTCTGCAGGTAGCAGAGGAAGCTGTACTCGCTGGTCGGGTTCCGCAGCGTCACCAGGTCCTTGAGGAAGGACACCTGCATGGTCGCGTCGTCGATCAGCATGCCGCGGTGCCAGCCGAACCGGGGCTGGCGCTCGAAGAAGTGGGCGGTGACCGCTTCCTGCCTTCCGACGCGCGCGTTGTGCTCGCTGAGCGCTATCGCCATGGCCACATTGGACGGCCCGAAGCCGATACCGATGAGGTCGTGGACCAGAGGTGCGTCACCAGGAGGAACCTGCGACATGTCACTCCCATCGTGCGGGAAAGAGGCTGAGGGGGAACGGGCTTCGGCCACACCGGAGTTGCGGCAGCCACGCAGAACTTAGGTAAAGCTAACCTGATCTGGTGACGCTGTCGACGGGTCAAAACGGACAAGCCGCAAACGAATCTTTTCAACAACCGCGCGAATCAAGCCAGTTGCGCTGTTAGGTAAGCCTTGCTTTACTTCTGACGGTCATTCGCTCTTCCGAGGAGGAACCAGATGCGGGTCGTCATGTTCGGCTACCAGACCTGGGGTCATCGCACCCTCCAAGCGCTCCTGGAATCCGAACACGACGTGGTGCTCGTCGTGACCCACCCCCGGAGCGAGCACGCCTACGAGAAGATCTGGAGCGACTCCGTCGCCGACCTCGCCGCGGAGCACGGCGTCCCGGTCGTCATCCGCAACAGGCCCGACGACGAGGAGCTGTTCGCGCGGCTCAAGGAGGCCGACCCGGACATCATCGTCGCGAACAACTGGCGTACGTGGATCCCGCCCCACATCTACAGCCTGCCGCGCCACGGGACGCTGAACATCCACGACTCGCTGCTGCCCAAGTACGCCGGCTTCTCCCCGCTGATCTGGGCACTCATCAACGGCGAGCCGGAGGTCGGCGTGACGGCCCACATGATGGACGAGGTGCTCGACGCCGGGGACATCGTCGAGCAGCGGGCGGTCCCCGTCGGACCGAAGGACACGGCGACCGACCTCTTC
Source organism: Streptomyces sp. NPDC058326 (assembly GCF_042879855.1). Lineage (NCBI taxonomy): Bacteria > Bacillati > Actinomycetota > Actinomycetes > Kitasatosporales > Streptomycetaceae > Streptomyces > Streptomyces sp. NPDC058326. Next base: position 279,992 of record NZ_JBHVZO010000006.1, read on the forward strand.
CACAGGACGGTCGACCTCATCGCCCCGGTCACGATCGGCGCCCTCGACCGGATCGCCTCCGGCGAGGCCGAGTTCACCCCGCAGGACCGCTCGCGGGCCAGCTTCTTCCACAAGCGGGCCGAGGACGACATCCGGATCGACTGGAACTGGCCCGCCGAGGTCCTGGAGCGCCTGGTCCGCGCCCAGTCCGCGCCGTACCCGAGCGCCTTCACCTTCCACCGGGGCAAGCGCCTCGAAGTCCTCTCCGCCGTGGTCTCCGAGGGGTGTTACGGCGGCACGCCGGGACGTGTCTTCTACCGCGAGGGCGACGGCGTCGTGATCGTCGCCGGCGCCGACGCGCGCACGGGCCGCAACCACGGCCTGGCCCTCACCCGCGTCCGGACGGAGGACGGCCGCGAGCTGCCGGCCACCGAGTACTTCACCTCCATGGGCGGCTACCTCACCAGCCGTCCCTGACCGCCGGGGTGGGTGAGGAGCAGCCGATGGAGCAGCCGGTCGTCTCCGGTGTCACGCACGACCTCTCGGGGGCGACGTTCGCCGTCGTCGGCATCTCGAGCGGGCCGACTGACTGGGCGAAGGTGTTCCGCGCCCTCGCGGACGCCGATCTGGCCCTCGGCTCGCTCCCGGGAGCCGGCGCCGCCCCTCCGGCCCCGGGCATCACTCCGCCGTCGCGGAGCATGACGCCACCCAGCGTCCTCGACCTCAACGCGTACCTCATGCACGCCGTCGGCCGGGCCGCCCGCCGCAGACTGACGGAGAGACTGGAGGCCCGGGGGTTACGTCTGTGGCATCTCACCGTGATGGCGCTCCTCGCGGACCTGGGCCCCCAGATGAAGACGGCCCTCGCGCGGCGGCTCGCCATGAACGCCAGCGACCTGGTGAAGATCGTCAACGATCTGGTCCGTGTCGGCCAGGTGGACTGCGTCCGGGATCCCGTGGACCGGCGCCGCGTCGTCGTACGGCTCACTCCGGAGGGCGAGACGTCCCTGCGGAGCCTCAGCGCGGAGATCGCGTCCACGGACGACGAGATCCTGGCCCCTCTCGACGCGGGGGAACGCGCGCAACTGGCCTCCCTTCTGCGCCGTGTGCACGGCCACCTCGAACCTGCACCGGCCGACCCGGCCCGCGAGCGTCCCGGCTCCCCTCCCTGACCGGGCGGGCGGCCACGGTCGCCCGCCCCCTGCCTGCCCCCGGTCGCCGGCGAGCCCGCGCGAGCGGCGCCAGGCACCGGCCCACCGCGTTGATCACACCGTGACCTCCTGGCGCTCACCTGCGGACAATCATAGGTTAGGCTCACCTAACAAGAGCCGCGATGGTGATGCCCCCGCATGAGGGAGGTCCGTCGGCGGCTCCGTACATCCCTGCCCGGAGACAAGGATCCACCATGCCTTCTGTGTTCACCCCCCTGCCCCGTCGCGTCCTCGTGGCGGGCGCCGCCGCGGTCTCGCTCGGCCTGATGGTGACCGGGTGCGGCTCGGACGAGAAGAAAGACGACGCGGCAGGATCGGCGAGCAAGGCCCCGGCGGGCGCTTTCCCCGTCACCATCAAGAGCGCCCTCGGCGAGGCCGTCATCAAGGACAGGCCGAAGCGTGTGGTGACCCTCGGTCAGGGCTCCGCGGAGACCGCCATCGCCCTCGGCAACGTCCCGGTCGGCATCGAGAGCTACCCCTGGGGCAGCGACAAGACCGGCTACCTGCCCTGGATCCACGCGGCGGTGAAGAAGTCCGGCGCCACGCTGCCGAAGCAGTTCAACGGTGGCGAGGAGCTCGACATCGAGGCCATCACCGAGCTGGAGCCCGACGTCATCCTCGCCCCGTGGTCCGGCATCACGCAGAAGCAGTACGACATCCTCAAGGACATCGCGCCGACCGTCGCCTACCCCGAGAAGGCGTGGAGCACCGACTGGGACCAGCAGATCGAGATCGTCTCCAAGGCGCTCGGTCAGCCGGAGAAGGCCAAGGAGCTCACGGCGAAGATCGACAAGCAGCTCGCCGACGCCGCCGCGACCCGCCCGAACTACAAGAACGTCACGTTCTCGTACATCTACAACACCGGCCCCGGCACCCTCGGCGTCTTCAAGCCCGAGGAGCAGCGCGTCGCGATGGTCTCCAAGCTGGGCCTCAAGGTCGACCCGGTCGTGAACACCTTCAAGGAGACCGAGGGAACCGACTCCGCCCTCATCGGCCTGGAGAACGCCAACAAGCTGGCCAAGAGCGACATCGCCTTCACCTTCTACATGGACGACAAGTCCCGCAAGGAGATCGAGGCCCAGCCCCTGTACGCGGCGATCCCGGCCGTGAAGAAGGACGCGCTCGTCTACAGCCACGACCAGCCCTTCGTCACCGCCTCGTCGATGATCAACCCGCTGACGGTGCCGTACAGCATCGAGCGCTACCTCCCGATGATCGACAAGGCCGTCGCCAAGGCCGGGAAGTAACAGCGGGTCCCCAGCGTGACCACTCTCTCCCGGATCGGGCAAGGCCCCGCCGTCGTACGGCGGGGCCTTGCCCGGCATGTCATGGCCGCCGTCCTCTGCCTGGTCCTGCTCGCCCTGGCGCTCCTCGCCAGCGTGATGTTCGGCAGCAAGCCGACCTCCGCCGGCGACGTCCTGCGGGTGATCACCGGTGACGGCGACGGCTACACCCGGACCGTCGTCGAGAGCCGCTACCCGCGTACCGCCCTCGGCGTGCTCGCGGGGCTCTGCCTCGGTGTCGCCGGCACCCTGATGCAGGGCATCACGCGCAATCCGCTCGCCGAGCCGGGACTTCTCGGCATCAACGCGGGCGCGTCCGCGAGCATCGTCGCCGCCACCGCGTTCCTGGGCGCCGCGGGGCAGCGGGAGACCATCTGGTGGGCCCTCGCCGGGGCCCTCGTGACCGGTGTCGTCGTCCATGTCGTCGGCACCGCCGGGGGCGGCGGTGGACCGGTGCGTCTGGTCCTCGCGGGCGCGGTGCTCTCCGCCGTCCTCGCCGCGTTCATCCAGGCCGTCGCGCTGTCGAACCCGCGGGTCTTCGACACCTACCGCTACTGGGTGGTGGGCGCCCTCGGCGGGCGCGGCTCCGACGCCTTCTGGGCGGTCCTGCCCTTCGCCGCGGCCGGCCTGTTCCTCGCCCTGCTGCTCGCGCCGGGGCTCAACGCCATGGCGATGGGCGACGACAAGGCGGCCTCCCTCGGCATCAGTCCGGCCCGTGTCAAGGGCGCCGGGCTGCTCGCCGCGACCCTGCTCGCCGCCGCCGCGACGGCGGCCGTCGGGCCCATCGCCTTCGTCGGCCTCGCCGTCCCGCACGTGGTGCGGGTCCTCGTGGGCGCCGACTTCCGGGCCCAGATCCTGTTCACCTGCCTCGCGGGGCCCACGCTGCTGCTCTTCGCCGACGTCATCGGCCGGATCCTGCTGCGCCCGCAGGAGCTCATGGTCGGAGTGGTCACCGCCTTCGTCGGCGCCCCCGCCCTGCTCTTCGCCGTTCGCCGTATGAGGGGAGCGGCATGAAGACCGCCGACCGGACGACCGCTTCTGACAGCACCGTGACGACGGGGCGGACGCGGCCCGCGGGCCGCGGAGTGCTGCGGATCGGCCCCTGGGTCGCCGTCCCCGTGCGCCGCGCCACCGTCGTCGCCGCCGTGGTGACGCTGCTGCTGCTCTGCGGGGCGGCCGTGGCCACCCTGTCGATGGGCAGGCTCGGCATCGGCCTGCCCGACCTGCCGTCGGCCCTCGCCGGTGACGCCACGGGCAAGAACGCCTTCGTCCTCAACAGGCTGCGCGGCCCGCGGCTCGTGGTGGCCATCGCCACCGGCGCGGCCTTCGGCCTGTCCGGGGCACTGTTCCAGTCCGTCACACGCAATCCGCTGGGCAGCCCCGATGTGATCGGGCTCGGCTCCGGCGCCGGGGCGGGGGCCGCGGCCGCGGCCCTCTTCCTGCCCGACGTCCTGCCGGTGGCCGTCGGGGCGCTGCTCGGCGCGGTCATCGCGATGGCGATCGTGTTCCTCGCCACCGGCACCGGGTTCCGCAGCCCGGGACGGCTCGTGGTGGCCGGCATCGGCGTGGCCGCGATGGCGACGGCGCTCACCCAGTACGTGGTCTACGCCGTCGAGCGCGACAAGGCCAGTGCCCTGACCGCGTACGTCAACGGCAGTCTCAACGCCCGTTCCTGGGAGGACGCGGCGACCATCTGGACGGTGCTGCTCGTCTCCCTGCCGTTCGCGGCCCTCCTGGCGCGGCCCCTGAGCGTCGGCGAGATGGGCGACGACCTCTCCACCGGCCTGGGCGCCCGCCCCGGCCGGACCGCGACCTCGGCGGTCGTGCTGTCGATCGTCCTCTCGGCGGGCGCGGTCAGCGTGGCCGGGCCCATCGCGTTCGTCTCCCTGACGGCGCCGCAGATCGCCAAGCGCGTCACCCGCGGCGGCGGCCCGCACCTCGTCCTGTCCACCCTGCTGGGGGCGCTGCTCCTGGTCCTCGCCGACCTCACCGCGCAGCAGCTGCCGCTCTTCGACGACCTGCCGGTCGGTCTGTACACGATGGCCGTCGGAGGCGCCTACCTGGGCTATCTGCTGCTCCGTGAGTGGAAGCGCCCCTCCTGACCCGGGGCTCCGTCCGCCCCGGGACGATCGACCCGACCGCCCCGTACGCCCTCCGGCGTGCGGGGCTGTTCGCCGTTCCGGACGCGGGGACACCGTCCGCGTCCCGGGGCAACCAGGGCCCCTCCGGCGCCCGTTGGCGGATCAAGGGCCACCCCGGCTCCGTATACTGAGCGCGCACGTCCCCTCACGTTCCGCGTACGGAGGTTCTCCTCTTGGGTGGTCGTCCTCAGCCGGCCGACGGCGTCCGGCAGTCCGGTGCTCCCACGGGAACCGCCGTACGGCCCCCGTGGCACGAGCGGGCCAGGAAGGCCGTCGTGGCGGGCCGGTTCGACGCCGGGCTCGCGTCCGAGGCGGAGAGCCTGGCGCGGGCGGGGCGGCTGACGCGACCGGATCTGCGGATGCTGCTCCTGGTGACGGACGACCACCCGGGATGGCTGACCGCCCGTCGGCTCGCGGTCGAGGCGACGGAGGACGCGCCGGAGGTCCCGCAGCAGGTGCTGACGGCTCACGCGCAGATCGAGTCCTGGCCGCCGGTGGCGTACGAGGAGTCGGCGGAACACCTGGCGAGCGGGCATGTGCGGCACACGGCGGCGGTACGGCTCGGGCCGGCCGGCGCCCAGGTGACGGGCCCGGCGCGAAGCGCCCCGACGGTGTCGCTCGCCCGCAGGTCCGCCGCCCACGCGATGCTCCGCCGGCTCGCCGGCGTCGAGGAACCGGCGGGGACGGCCGGGGGCGGGCGGCTCACCGTGCCGGGCATGGGCACGGAGGCCTTCGAGTCGCTGCTGCACGCCCGCGTCCACACGGGGGAACCCGGCGAGGACCTCACGGCCGAGGTCGTCCGCAGGGCGGGATCGGCACGGCTGCGCCACCGCGACCTCCAGGTCCTGCTGTTCGGCGCGCGGGGACCCGCCTGGCGGGAGCCACGCCTCTGCGCCCTGCGGCTCGTCGCGCGGATGCAGGCCTCCGCGGCCACGCTGTTGCGCCGGCACGCGGACGCGCGGGGGGCGGAGCCCCGGCACACGGTCGTCCCGTCCGACGGCGGCTTCTCCTGCCGCTGGAGCTGGGACGGCCCGGACGGTCCCGCGGTCGAGGGCGCCGAGCGCACGGCACGCGACCGCCGGCAGGCCGTCCATCTCGGCGCGGTCGCCCTCCTCGCGGAACTCACGGGGCTGCCCGTGCCCGAGGAGGAACGGGACCCGGGCGACCGGGGGGCCCGTCCGGCGGCGCGGATCCAGCCGGTGCCTCCGGGCCAGGACCCGGTGAAGTACCTGAACAAGTACACCCAGCTGGAGATCATCTCCAGGCCGGAGTCGACGTTCACGGCCGCCCCGAAGAGCGTCGTCTGCTCCTACGCGTGCACGCTCGTGCGTACGGGGGCGGAGGTGCGTGTCACCCGCCGGGCGAAGACGAGGGGGGACGCGCGTCGCGCCGCCGCGTCGGCGCTGATGGAGGAGCTGGTCGCGGCGGACGCGGCGCGGACGCTCCCGACGCAGGCGCGGGCGACGAAGCCGTCGGACGGCCCGGCCGCCGTGAATCCGCCGCGGACCGCCGGTACTCCACCGGCCACCCTCGTCGCGCCGCGACACGCCGTGAATCCGCCGGCGTCCGCCGGCGCCCCGCCGCGTCCCACCGTGACGCCGCCGGCCGTCACCCCGCCCCGTCCCGCCGTGACTCCGCCGCCCGCCGTGCCCCTTCCCTCGCCCGCCGCCCTGCCCCGGCCACGGCCCACGCCTGCCGTGCCGTCCCCTCCCGCCCCTGTGACGGCCCCCGCCCCCGTGTCGCGCGTCCCGGCAGCCGAGGTCGTCGGAGAGGCCCTCGCGGCGGGGTGCGCCGTCGCCTTCCTCCCGGACCAGGGCGACGGTGAACCGGCCGCGCTGCTGCTCCACCGGGCCGACGGGGCTCCGATGCCGGACGCCGAGCTGCCCGCGCCTCTGTCCGTGACGCGCCGGTCGCCGGTCGCGCCTCAGGACTCGGCGTCCGCACCGGTGACGGGGTGGCGGGTGCCGCTGGCCCACGCCCTCCCCGTACTGCTGCGCCGGGACCGGGGCTCCAGGTGGCATCAGACCGCGTCGACGTGGGAACAGGCGGCCCGCCTCGGGCTCCAGGCCGTCGCCGCCGGGCGCGTACGTCCGGCGCTCTCCCCGGACGGGGCGGACCGGTGGCGGATGGGACCGCTGCCCGCCGCCATCGCCCGGGAGGTGGAGGAGCTGATCCGCCGTACGGCTCCGCACGCCGACGCCGTGGCCCGTGTACCGGCGTTCCTCGACGCCCTGGCCGACACGATGCTCCGGCCCCCGGCGGCCGCCCTCTTCGGCACCGGACCGTTCCTCGCCCCGACCGGCGGCCGGCTCGCCGAGGAGGAGGCCGACCATGTCCAGCCGTGGCTGGACATGGTCGAGGACCGGCTCGACACCGCCCCGCGCCCCGGGCTCGCCGTCGAGTTCGCCGAACCGTCCGAGGACGAGGCCGTCGCCGGGCGGCTGACCGGCCGTCTCCTCGTGGTCATCGCGGACCCCGCCGGGCCGGACCACGAGGTCGCCGCGTCCCACCTCGGGACGGGCCAGGAGGCAGTGGGCGGCGTCGAGCCGTACCAGCTGCGGGAGCGGGTGCGGCGGTGCGTCGAGCGCTCGGTCCGCCACTGCGCGGCCCTGTCCGGGCTCCTCACCTCCCCCGAGCGCCTGGTCGCGGACACGGCGGGGATCGTCGGGCTCCTGGAAGCCGAGGCCGAGCTGGCCGCCGAAGGTCTCGTGCTGCGCTGGCCGCCAGGACTGCGCGACCGACTCTCGGCCCACACGGTCGTCGGCGAGGGGACCGGCGTCGGACCGGCGACCGGTGCCGGCCCGGAGACCCGACTCAACCCGGCGACCGGCGTCGGCGCGGACGGTGGACCCCAGCCCCCTGAAACGCCCCTCACCAGCGGCGCCCCCCGTTTCAGCCTCCAGGCGCTCCTCGACTTCCGCTGGCAACTGGCCCTCGGGGGCGACGTGCTGAGCGAGGCCGAGATGGACGCGCTCGCCGAGGCGGCCCGCCCCCTGGTCCGGGTGCGGGGCCGCTGGGTGCTCCTCGATCCCCTCACGGTCGCGCGCGTGCGCCGCAGGGAGCTCGGCCGACTCGCCGGCATCGACGCGCTCACCGCCGCCCTCACCGGCACCGTGGACGTCGACGGCCGTACGGTGCCGTGCCGGGCGGGCGGTGACCTCGCCGGTGTCGTCGAGGTCCTGCGCCGGGGCGAGCACGCGGCCCCGGTTCCCGCGCCGGACGGCCTCCGCGCCGTGCTCCGCGCCTATCAACAACGCGCACTGGCCTGGCTCTCGCACACCGGCGGGACCGGATTCGGCGCGGTCCTCGCCGACGACATGGGACTCGGCAAGACCCTCACCGCGATCGCGTACACCCTGCACCGGTACGAGAACGGGCACCGCGGCCCGGTCCTCGTGGTGTGCCCGTCGTCGCTCGTGACGAACTGGGAGCGGGAGTACCGCAGGTTCGCCCCGCACCTCGACGTGACCGTCTACCACGGCACCCGGCGGAGCCTCGACGCCGCCGGGGACCGCACCGTCGTCCTCACCACGTACGGCGTGCTGCGCCGCGACACCGCACTCGCCTCCCGCGACTGGGATCTGGTGATCGCCGACGAAGCCCAGCACGCCAAGAACCACGCCTCCTCCACCGCCCGTCGTCTGCACGCGCTGACCTCGGCCACCCGGCTCGCCCTGACCGGGACGCCGGTGGAGAACAACCTCTCGGAGCTGTGGACCCTGCTCGACTGGGTCAACCCGGGCCTCTTCGGGCCCCTGAAGAACTTCCGGTCCCGGTACGCGGCCGCCGCCGAACGCGACCCGGACGGTCCCGCCGCCCGCGCCCTCGCCCGGCTGATCGCACCGTTCCTGCTGCGCCGCAGGAAGACCGACCCGCAGGTCGCCCCCGAACTGCCCGCGAAGGTCGAGACCCGGCGGATCGTCGAGCTCACCCCCGAGCAGGTCGCCCTCTACGAGGCCGTCGTCCGCGAGACGATGGAGCAGCTCGCGGACCGCCCCTCCCTCGCCCGCTCCGGGCTCGTGTTCAAACTGATCACCGCACTGAAGCAGATCACCAACCACCCCGCCCACTACTGGGGCGAGGAGCACCCAGGGCCCTCCGGCGCGGCGGAGTTCACCGCCCGCTCGGCCAAGCTGGAGGCGCTGGCCGAACTCGTCGAGACGATCACCGGACGTGGCGAGGCGGCGCTCGTCTTCACCAGTTACGTCACCATGGGCAGGCTGCTCACCGAGCACCTCACCCACCTCGGGCACCGCCCGCTGTTCCTCCACGGCGGTCTGGACACCCGGCAGCGGCAGGAGCTCGTCGACGCCTTCCAGGCGGGCCGCTCACCGCTGTTCGTGCTCTCCGTCAAGGCGGGCGGCACCGGCCTGACCCTGACCAGGGCCAGCCATGTCGTCCACTTCGACCGCAGCTGGAACGCGGCGGTCGAGGACCAGGCGTCCGACCGTGCCCACCGGATCGGACAGCGCCAGACGGTCACCGTCCACCGTCTGATCACGCGCGGCACGATCGAGGACAGGATCGATCAACTCCTCAGCCACAAGCGGGCCTTGCAGGACACCGTGCTCGGCGCGGGGGACACCGGGCTCGCCCGGCTCAGCGACCGCGAGCTCGCGGACCTCGTCAGCCTGGGAGGCCGGGAGTGACCTCCTCGGCGGCCGGGCCGCTCCCCGACGGTGACGCGCGCGGCATCGGTTCCGTACTGGACGGCCTCGGCGATCCGCCCCCGCCGCCGCTCCCCGCGCTCGACACGCTGCGCGCGCTCGTCGCCGACGCCGCCGACCGCGCGGCAGCCCTCCTCGACGGCTCCGCGAGCACCGGCGCCCTCCCGGCCGGCGCCGGGGACGTCGACGACGTCACCGCGGACATCGTGCGCTTCGTCGCCCGGAGCGGAGACACCCATCTGGAGCCCGCCGCCGCGAGGCTCGGCGTGTCCTCCGGGCAGCTGAGGCTGCTGGTCACGGCGCACCGGTTCGGAGGGCGGCCCGCCGTCGCCACCTGCCTCGCACCGCAGCCGGCCGAACCCGACGTCCTCGCCGCCGCCGAGCACGCCGTCCAGCCGCTCCGCCCCTCCCCCACCGCCCCCGTGGAGCGCCACCACAACCGTCTCACCGACGCGCCCGCCCGCGTCCAGCTGCGGTACGGCCCCGACCTCCGCTGGCATCCGTACGTGGAGCGGTACGGCACCTGGCAGCCGGCCGCCGAGCCTCACCCCGACCCCGCCGTGGCGTACCGGGCGGCCCGTACGGCGCTCCGGGCGTCGCACCGGAGGTAAGGGCGGGGGCCACCGGGAGCCCCGTCCCCTGATCGGAGCCGGGGCGCCCCCCTGCCTCCGGGCCGGTGGCACCACCCTCTCGTCGGAGCCGGTGTCACTGCCCCCTCCTCGGGCCCGCCGTCACCCGCCGCGCCGCTCCCACGCCTCGGCGAACATCTCGTGGAGCGGCGCCGCCGGCAGGATCCGCAGGAACGGTCCACGGATCTGGTCCCGCCACAGCGGGCGCACCAGGTGGCTTGCCAGTTTCACGGTCTCCAGCGGCAGGTGCGGTGCCTTGAGCTCGGTCCACCCGCCGGGCAGGAACAGGGTCCGGCCGGCCCGCGCCCGCTTGGCCTCGATCACCGCGCCGCTGGTGAGGAGTTCCGCCCGGACCTCCGCGTGGCGCTTGGTCGTCCAGCCGTTCCAGCGGCGCACGTTCCGGTCGGTGGGCGCGGCGAGGGTCGCCAGCTGGAGGTACAGCGCGGCCGCGTCCGGGCCCACGCCCAGCTCCTCGGCCGCACGCTCGACCAGTTCGGGGCAGGAATGGCGCGGATCCGCCTCGTACGCGCCGTCCCGTACCGCTCCCGAACCGGCCCTCCTCATCATCCGGTCGAGGCCTCCTCCGGGGAGGAGCGGCGCGAACCGGTCGAGTTGCTCGGCGAGGTCGGTGATCTCGCGGACCCGCCGCCACACCTCGGGGTCGGCGACCTGCGCGGGCCGCAGGAAGGCGGCGCCGCCGGGATCGCACACCACCAGCGGGCCGGAGTCGTACGCGGTGACGGGAGGCCGCTCGCCCTCCTCCTCCTTGCGGCGGGCCATCGACACGGGGATCCGCTCGGGCCCGAACCGCTCGGCGATCGGCACCGAGCTGTCCTGGATCCGCCCGTCGACCAGTTCCACGAGCAGTTCGGGACGGGCCAGTTCGGCTCGCAGCCGCTCGTACAGGGCGGTCGCTCCGGCCATCGCGGGGTCGCCGACGGGCCGGTCGGTCCACGCCCACACCAGTGCGCTCGCGATCAGGCCGATCGGGAGACCCACGGGGGTGCCGTACCGCACCTCGGTTCCCTCCGGCGGCAGGGCCCTCACCTCCACCGCCGAGCCGTACGCGCGCGCGGCGAGCTCCCAGCCGGCCGCCGGCACCGTCGCGTCCTCGGCGGCCTCGTAGCCGCCCGCGAGGCGTCGTGCCCACACCTCGGAGAGCCCCAGGTCGGTCTCCAGGGAATCGGCCGCCTCGTCGTGCACGGCGGGCAGCACGCCGACCAGCTCCCGCCACCCGGCGGCCATCCGCTCGACGGCCGCCTCGACCCCGCCCGCCCGCCACAACTCGGCCGGGTCGTCCGGCAGGGCCGCGGCCAGGACGGCCCTGCGGCCCGCGGCCCCGAGGCGCCCGCGCACCTGCTCGTAGAACTCGATCGCCTTCGGAGTCGCCCTGTACGGTGCCTTGCGGGCGAGAGCGCGGCCCTCGTCCCGGCCTGGCCGGCCGACCAGACCGGCGACGACGAGCCTGGCCACCGGCCACCGTACGCCCGTCAGTTCGGCGAAACGCGCGGCCGCCGTCTCCGGTACGGCGACGGGGCCGTGGGCGTCGATCGCCGCGAGCAGCGCCCGCAGCCGGGCCGCGTCGTCCCGCTCGACTTCTACGAGCCGGGCCTCCGGGAAGGCCGCCGGGACGGGGTCGGCGTCCGGCTCCCGGGCGGCGGGCGCGACGAACCAGCACGCTGTCCCACCGTCCCAGACCGCGGCCGAGGCCGCGGCCGTGCCGCCCTCCCGCAACCCGTCCAGGGTTCCGGCGTCGGTCGTACCGCCCACCCACCAGCGGCTGCCCGCGCGGGCGAACGGTTGCTCGGCCCAGGTGTCCAGGAGCGCGAGCAGCGCGGTCCGGTCCTCGTCCGGGGTCGGTGCCACCGCCGCCCGCCAGGCGACGGCGTCGATCGCGCCGAGCAGTTGCGACCAGTCGTGCGGCGGCGCGGGCGGGGAAAGCCGCCGTACCTCCTCCACGATCGTCCCGGTCAGGCAGGCGCCGTCGGCGGCAAGGGCGCTCAGGGTCGCCGGCAGGGCCACGTCACTGGTCCGGCGCCAGGTGTCGCGCCCGCCCTCGGCGACGAGACCGAAGAGGGCGGGAACCAGTTCGGTGTCCGGCGCGGTCCGCCGGGGCGGAGCGGGCGGCGCCTCGGCGAGCAGGGTGACCCGCCGGTGCAGGGCGCGCCGCCGCTCCTCCACCCGGGCGGCGCGCCCGGCCACCGCGGCGACGGCCTCGCGGAGCACCGGGTCGGTGATCTCCGGCAGCTCCCGCGTCACGGCGGCGCGCAGCGCCTCCGCGTCGCCGTCGAGGGCGGCGGCCAGGAGCCTGTCGGCCGTCGCGCGCCCCACCGTGCGCAGCGCCCGGGAGCCGGCCGTGTCCCGGGTCCGCAGCAGGTACCAGAAGGCGGGGGGCAGGGCCGCACCAGGGGATCTGGTGACCCCTCGGTTCCGCCTCCCCCGGCGGTTCCGGGGCGGCTCGAGCCCGTCCAGCTCCCACAGCAGGGATCCACTCGCGGTGTACGCGCGGACGCCCGTCCTGGTCTCCGCCTCGGCGAGGACCACGTCCTCCACCGCGTCCTCAGCCGCTCTCTCCGGCGGCGCCCACAGCCCCCAGGGCTCCTGGCCGGGCCGGTCGATGTCGAAGCGGGCCGTACGCCCGTCGACGCTCTCCAGGAGGAAGTGGTCGGGCGCGTTGTCGCGGTACTTGGTGCGGTAGAGGATCCGCGTGCCGACGAGCCCGTCCCGGCTGCCCAGCGGGGAATCGGCCAGGCCCGCGGGCAGCGGCGCCAGCTGCAGGGCCTCGCGGGCGAGGGACATGCCGGTCTCGGACGGTTCCGCGGCCGGATCGGGGTTCGGGGAGCGGCCGGGGAAGTCCGGTAGCGGTGTCGCTCCCCGCCGCTCGCCGGTGACCGGGTCCACGACCTCCCACGGCTGCCGTCCGTAGACGGCGTTGGTCCAGATCCGGGAGCCGTCGGAGAGTTGCAGCTCGTCCCGGTCGACCCCCACCGTGTCTCCGGGGCGCGTCACATGGAAGCCTCCGTGGCGGCCACCCCCGTCGGCGGTCTCGAACTGGAAGCCGTAGGCGCCGTCCAGACTGCCGCCGAAGGGAACGAGGCCGCCCAGTTCGGTCGGGGTGAACGGCTCGTCGGGGCGGTCCGCCCAGACGGCGACGTCGCAGTAGTACGGGTTCCGCTTGAGGCTCCAGCTCACCAGGAAGGAGCCGCCCACGTAGTGGACGGCGAACATGGTCGCGTCCTCCGGCACGGTGAACCGGCAGGAGCCGCGCACTCCGTGGGGGTCGACGGCGACGGCCCGGTCGCGCCCGAACACCGTGAGCACCGGCCAGGTGCAGGTCACGCCCTCCACACCGGGCAGTACGGAGTCGCCGAGCGCTCCGGCGACGGAGCCTCCTTCCGACGCCTCCGGCGCTCGCGTCGCGCCGGGGAGCGCCGTCCCGGCCGCCGCGCCCGACGCCGAGCCGTCGACCACCGGTCCGTCGGCCGCCCCGCCGGCCGCCGCCTCGCGAGCCGCGTCCTCCGCGAACCGCGCGTACACCGACTCCAGGGCCGGCCAGGCCAGTTCCTCCGGGAGTCCGGCCGCGAGCGAGCGCCGCAGGGCGCCTCCGGCGGAGGCGTCCGCGAGGGCGTCGGCGATTCCGCCGAGCGCCGTCACCGTCGGCCGGTCGAGCAGCGTCTCCAGCTCGGTCACGGCCTCCTCGGCCCCCGCCATGCCGCCGCCCCCGACGGTGTCGACGAGCTTGCCGACCCGCCCCGCCACCTCGTGGGCGATCCCCTCGTTACCCGGGAGCAGCGTCACCGCGCTGCCGGGCTTGCGCCCGCGCACCCCGAACCCGTCGGGCAGCAGACCCGCGTGCACGGTTCCTTCGAGACGGCGGCCGAACACCGGGTCGGCCGCGAGCGCGACGAGATCACGCCGGGACCGTTCGCCCCAGAAGCGCATCCGCGTCTCCGGGCCCGGGTCGACGACCGTGACCCCGGCCGCCAGGCAGGCGTCGAGGACGTCCGCGTCGAAGCCCTTGTAGTGGTGCCGGGTCGTGTGCACGGTCACGGCGTGGCCGGCCGCCCGCAGACGCGGCCCCAGCCGGCCCACCAGGTCGAGGAACTCCGGCGGCAGCTGCTGCCGTCCGACACCGCCCCGGGGCTGCCTGGCGTACTGGTACATGTGGACGAAGTGCCCGACCCAGCGGTGCAGTCCGCCCTCCGGTACGACCCGTCCGGCTTCCATCGCCTCCGTCGCGCCGCAGCCGATCAGCATCCGCAGCCACGCCCCGCCGTCGGTGACGCTCTCCGGGAAGACCTCGACGAGACCGGCGGCGACCTCGTCCGTCGGCGGATGGGCCGTCAGGACCGGCTCGGCGGCGGTCAGAAGCGCGTCCGGCACGGACTTCTTCCGGGACACCGACACGATGGCGCCGACGACCCGCGCGACCTCGTCCTCCCCGTGCCCGGCTGCCTTGGCGGAGGCCCGCACCCGGCGCACGAGATCCGCCGGCAGGTCCGCCTTCGAGGCCGCCCACGCGGTCAGGAACTCGCCCAGGGCCGCGTACGCCTCGGCGGGCTCCAGGGTCTCGGCGAGGAACTTCTGGTGAGCCCCGAACTCCTTGGCCGGCATGGCCCCGCCCTTGGCGAACAGCAGCCCGTTGGCCCGTCGGTAGGCGGGGTCCACCGGCAGGCCGTGCTGGGCCTCGGCCGCCCGAGCCGCCACGTACGCCCGGCCGCCCGGCCGGCTCCCGTAACCGATCAGCCGGTGGCCCACGGTGTCCCAGAACCACGGCAGGTGCGCCGGCGGCAGCCGCCGCGCGTGCCACGCCATCGCGTCGACGAACGCGCCGGGCTTCTGCCAGGACCGGTTGAGCTCGGCACCCATGTCCTCGACCAGCCCGCGCGCCGTCGCGGCCGCGTCCGGGTCGTGGGCGGCGACCCAGTCGGCGTACGCGGTCGAGGTGTGCGTACCGTCGGTGGGCAACAGGGATTCGAGCGAGGTGATCATGCTTCGGATCGTCGCACGCCCTACTGACACCGCTGCCGGGAGGTGGCGGTCGAGCCCCTGGGCCCAGACGCTTGGGAGCGCTCTCAGAAGTCCGGGGCTGCGGATATCCTGATCCTGAGCCACGAGAACCCACAGAACCGACCACACCCCGCAGACCCAGACCGCAGACCGTGCCGCACAGCCGAGGAGCGCCCGCCTTGCCCGAGCAGACCACGGGGCCCCGCCCCACGCTGGAAGCCGTCGCCGCTCGCGCCGGCGTGTCCCGCGCCACGGCCTCCCGGGTCGTCAACGGGGGTGCGGGCGTGCGTCCTCCGCTGGTCGAGAAGGTGCGCAGGGCCGTCGACGAGCTCGGTTACGTGCCCAACCACGCCGCTCGTACGCTGGTCACCCGGCGGAACGGCGCGGTGGCCGTGATCATCGCCGAGCCCGAGTTCCGGATCTTCTCCGACCCGTTCTTCGAGCAGCAGGTACGGGGCATCAGCCGGGAGCTGACGGTGCACGACGCCCAGCTGGTGCTGCTGTGGGTGGAGGGACCCGGGGACCACGAGCGGATCGCCCGCTATCTCGGCGGGGGGCATGTCGACGGCGCGCTCGCGTTCTCGCTGCACAGCGACGACGCGCTGCCGGCGGTGATCGAGGGGGCGCGGATCCCGGTGGTCCTGGGCGGGCGGCCCGCCCCCGGTATCGATCCGGCCGTGCCGTTCGTCGACTGCGACAACCGCGGCGGGGCCCGCGAGGCGGTGCGGCACCTGGTGGACCGTGGGTGCCGGAGCATCGCCCACATCTCCGGTCCCGCCGACCAGACCTCGGCGATCGACCGGCTGCACGGCTACCGGGACGTCCTCATGGACGCGGATCCGGCGTTGCTGTGCCCGGGCGACTTCACGGAGGAGAGCGGCGCGCGCGCCATGGCGGAGCTCCTCGACCGGCGGCCGGACGTCGACGGGGTGTTCGTCGCCAACGACCTGATGGCCTCGGGTGCGCTGCGGACCCTGCGGGGGCGGGGCGTACGGGTGCCCGAGGACGTGGCGGTCGTGGGCTTCGACGACATGGCCTCGGTGGTCGGCGGTACCTCTCCCGCCCTGACCACCGTGCACCAGGACATCGAGGGGATGGGCCGGCTCATGGTGAAGCTGCTCATGCGGCGGCTCGACGGGACGGGGCCCGAGATCCCGGGCTCCGTGATCACCCCGACCTCGCTGGTCCGCCGCGACTCGGCCTGACCGCGGACGCGAGGCGGCGGGCCCGGGTGAGGAGGATCCCGGACCCGCCGCCGTACACCGGTCAGTCGTACGGGATGACCACCACCGACCGGTCGGTGCCGGTCTGGAGCCGCGCGTCGCCGTTGCCGATGGCGCTCCAGACCTCAAGGCGGACCGTGCCGCCGTTCAGGTTGCCGAGCGTTCCGGTGGCGGACTTCAGACCGCGGGACTGGGCGTACTCCTCCCAGCCGGTGACCGGGTCGGTGGCGAAGTAGTGGTACGTCTCCGTCCGTTCGAAGGTGCCGTCGCCGGTGAGGTCGTAGCTGATCCGGGCCTGCTGGCCGAGTCCGACGGTCGTGCCGGCGTCGACCTGGAGACGGAAGGCGGTGGAGCCGCCCGCCCTGAGTGTGCCGTTGACTCCCCTGGCCTCGTAGACGAGCGGCCGGTTCGGCGTCCCGTCGTGGTTGCCGCCCTGGGCCGAGGCGATGGTGTCGCTGCCCGCCGTTGCGCCGGTGGCCGTGGTGAGCGCGCCGCCGGTGCGCAGCTGGAAGGTGTTGCCGGTGCCCGGCTCCGGGTCCGGGTCGGGGCCGGGGCCGCCGGTTCCCGTGCCCTTGGCGGTGGAACGCGCCGGTACGGAGAGGGACTTGCCGTCCGAGAAGGTGACGGTGCGGGCGGTCGACCCGTGGTTGTGGGCCACGTACGTGCGGGTGGTGCCCTTGGCGAAGACGGCCGAGGTGGGGATGGATCCGGTGACCGTGGCGTCGGGCGCGCCGAGGGTGTCGAGCGCGGTGAGCCAGTGGTAGGTGTGGGCCTTGGACTCGCCCGCCTCCGGGGTGTACCCGGCGTGGCCGGCGTCCCACTTGGCCTTGGCGGCGCCGGGGTCGGCGAAGGACTGGAACTCCCAGAGGATGTCGCGCCATTCGACGGCGGGTCCGCCGTTCTCGCGTTCCATCTCGGCGATGTTGCGCCGGACGGCGTCCTTGTGGCCGCCGAGGTGCAGTGAACCTCCGGTCACCGGAAGGACGTTGATGCCGTGGATCTCCTCGGGGTTGGCGGTCCACCAGGTGGCGTAGGCGCCGCCGCTGCCCCACACCATGCCCACGGTGTCGTGCTGGAAGGCCCCGGGGAACACCTGCTGGTCGGCGTCGAACCAGTACTGGGCGATGGCCTCGCCCTCGGTGGTCAGCAGATAGGTGCCGAGGTCGCGGAGCTGGGTGTTGCCGGTGGCCGAGCCCCAGAGGACGAGGGCGGCGCTGAGGTTGGTCGACTCGGAGGACGACTCCTGGTTGTTGCCGGCGGCGAAGCCCTGGTGGCCGCTGGCCCAGCTGTGTCCGGCGTAGACGTCGAAGCCGCGGAGGAAGGGGTAGGCGGCGTCGGTACGGCTGGGGTTGGCGGTGTCGCGGACCAGGGTCTTCACCATGGCGCCCCAGGCGGAGTCGGCCGCCCAGGCCGCGTCGTACTGGGCGACGATCGCGGCGGCGTACACGTAGTAGCCGTAGTGGAAGTGGTGGTCGTTGAGTTCGGTGTCGCTGCCGTACGAGGCCGGGTAGCCGGTGAGGGTCTTCCAGGCCGCGTCGTAGGAGAACTCGCTCGCTCCTCCGGCCGTGAACCAGTCCTGGAGGCGGCCCTTGATCTGGCCGAGGAGCTTGTCACGGAGCGCGGTCTCGCCGATCTGGTCGGCGAGCGGCACCAGCTGGGCAAGCTTGCCGAGCGCCTTGCCGGTCCAGTAGGTGTCGACGGCGCCGGAGAAGGGGTCGGCGGAGTTCGCGACCTCGTTCAGGTAGCCGCGCAGCCGGGCGGTGTCCGCGCCGGTGCCGCCCGGCAGGCCGGGCAGGGTGGCGGCGGCCTTCTGGGTGGTGGTGAAGCTCGCCGCCTCGCGGACCTTCATGGTGCCGCGCGGCGAGACGTACGTGTACGGGGTGAGCGGGTCCGCGGTGTGCAGCCACTGGTGCCGGTAGAGCGCCTGGAGGGTGCCGCGCTCGGTGCCTTCCTTGGCCTCGGTGGTGAGGGTGTAGGAGGCGCGGACGGTGCCGGCGTCGTAGCTCCAGTTCACGGTGGAGCCGGTGACGAAGCTGTAGGCGTACTTCCGGTAGGTCGCGAGCGCGCCGGTGGAGGGGAGGATGGCGACGGAGAAGTAGTCCTTGCCGCCGAGGCCCGCGGTGAGGGTGGAGCCGGAGACGTTCCAGTCGGTGCCGGTGGGCGCGAAGAGGGCGTAGTGGTGACCGGCGACGGTGATGCCGAGGACGTTGCCCTGGTCCGCGAAGACGGTGGGCGCGGTGGCGGTGGTGACGCGGGCGTCGCCGCCGGTGCCCTTGGCGTACACGAAGGGCATGCCGTGGCCGATGGTGGTCCGCAGCGTGCGTGCTCCGTCGGACCAGTAGGGGGTGACGGTCCAGTCGGACCAGGCGTCGGCCTTCGCGTCGGGGGAGTTGAGACCGGTGAGGCCGAGGGTGAGGTCCCGCTTGTGGGCGAACTCGTACTGCCGTCCGTCGCCGACGATCGCGGGGCTGGTCGGGTAGCCGAGTTCGAGGCCGCCGGCGACGGCCTGGTAAGTGAGCGGGTGCCCGTACATGGGGGTGGAGTACGGGTTGTCGCCGTACCGCTGGAAGGCGAGGGAGGACCACCAGTCGTTGGTGGGGACCGGCTTGCCCTGGGCGGCGGGGGTGACCTTGGGGGTGACCGGTGCGCCGGTGTTGGTGGTGGGGCCGGAGGTTCCGGCGGGGCGGGTGTCGGAGTAGCTTCCGGCGCCCGTGGGGACGGGGGCGGCGGCCGCGGGGGCGGCGGCGGGGCCGAGTCCCAGGGCGGCGAGGGCGGAGACCAGGACCAGCGCGGCGGCCGGCCTGGTGCGGGGGGCTGGCATGAACGGCACCTCATGTCGTCGCGACGAGTGGGGGCACGGAGGACCGTGCGGGGAGGGACGACGAGCATCGGAGAGACCCAGAGAGCGCTCTCAGATCGCCGGAAACGTAGAACCGCCGAAACATGTGTGTCAAGAGGTTGAACACAGCGAGGAGTTGCCGCCCCTTCTCGTCCGTTACGCCTTCGAGCCTTGACGGATGACCTTCTCCACAGGCACGCTCCCCCCGCACGCTTGAGAGCGCTCTCAGCTGTTCTCGCTCGTTCCGGAGCCAAGGGAGGCTTCCCATGCCCATCGCCCGAGCCGCCAAGAGAGCCGTCGCCCGCCTGGGTGCGGTCACGCTCGCCGGGGCCCTGCTCGCCGCCTGCGGCGGATCGACGGACGACTCGTCCTCGGACAGCGCGGGAGGGAAGGTCACGGTCACCGTCGACCTCTTCGGCTCCTTCGGGTACAAGGAGGCCGGGCTGTACGCCGAGTACGAGAAGCTCCACCCCGGCGTCACCATCAAGCAGACGGACACGGAGGACGAGGCCGACTACTGGAAGTCCCTCCAGACCCGCCTGGCCGGTGGCGCCGGCCTCGCCGACGTCCAGGGCATCGAGGTCGGCCGGATCGCCTCCGTCACCCAGCAGCAGGCCGATCGGTTCGAGGACCTGCGGAAGTACGGCGCGGACGCGCTCAAGGACCAGTTCGCCCCCGCCAAGTGGGCGGCCGCCACCGGCAAGGGCGGCGAGGTCCTCGGACTCGGCACGGACGTGGGCCCGGAGGCGATGTGCTACCGCACCGACCTCTTCGAGCAGGCCGGACTGCCGACCGACCGCGAGGAGCTCGCGAAGAAGTGGGCCACCTGGGACGGCTACCTGGCGCTCGGAAAGCAGTACAAGGCGAAGGCCCCCGGGAAGAGCGCCTGGCTCGACAGCGTCGGCAGCCTCTACTCGATCATGATCGGGCAGGAGAAGGAGCGGTACTACGACGCCTCCGGAAAGCTGATATGGGAGGACAACCCCGCCCTGCGCACCGCCTGGGACCACTCCGTCCAGGCCGCCCAGGACGGTCTGAGCGCCAAGCTCGACCAGTGGTCCCCGCAGTGGAACCAGGCGTTCGCGGCCGGCTCCTTCGCCACCATCCCCTGCCCCGCGTGGATGCTCGGCTACATCAAGGGCCAGACCGGGGAGGCCGGCAAGGGCAAGTGGGACGTCGCCGCACTGCCCGGCGGCGCCGGCAACTGGGGCGGCTCCTACCTGGCCGTGCCGAAGGCGGCGAAGCACAAGAAGGAGGCGTACGAGCTCGTCAAGTGGCTGACCGCGCCCGAGCAGCAGACCAGGCTCTTCGAGAAGCAGGGCAACTTCCCCTCTGCCACCGGCGCGATCGCGAAGGTCGCCGGCGCGAAGGACCCGTTCTTCTCGGACGCCCCGATCGGCCAGATCTTCGGCGAGGCGGCGAAGGCGGCCCCGGTCCAGGTGCTGGGTGTGCACGACCAGAACATCGCGCAGCAGATCACGAACGCGCTGAGCGAGGTCGAGCGGAAGGGCACCTCGCCCGAGAAGGCCTGGTCGAACGCCAAGAAGGGCGTCGAGAACACGATCGGCTGACGCCACCGCCGTCGGCCGTGCTCCCACGGGCGCCCGCCCCGCGACCCCCGCGCCGGGCGCCCCCCGCCCCCTCCCCCGTACCCTCCGAAGGGCCGCACCGTGACCCTCACCGCATCCGAGACCCCGGCGCCGCCGAAGCCGGTCCCGCCGCCCACGCGGCGGGGGTCCGTCCGGCGGGCCTGGCAGACGTTCTCGCCGTACGCCTACCTCGCCCCGTTCTTCACCCTGTTCGCCGCCTTCGGTCTCTTCCCGCTGATCTACACGGCCTTCGTCTCGCTGTACCGGGTGGAGCTCCAGACGCCCGGCGACATGGAGTGGCGCGGACTCGGCAACTACACCGCGCTCTTCGGCGACGAGTACTTCTGGATCTCGCTGCGCAACACCTTCACCATCGGTGTGCTCTCCACCGTTCCGCAGCTGGTCATGGCGCTCGGGCTCGCGCACCTCCTGAACTACCGCATGCGCGGCCGCACCTTCCTGCGGACCGCCGTCCTCCTGCCGTACGCGACCTCGGTGGCCGCCGCCACCCTCGTCTTCGCCCAGCTCTTCGGCCGCGACTTCGGCCTGATCAACTACGCGCTCGGCCTGGTCGGCATCGACCCCGTCGACTGGCAGAACGGCACGGTCGCCTCGCAGATCGCCGTCTCCACGGTCGTCATCTGGCGCTGGACCGGATACAACGCGCTGATCTACCTGGCCGGCATGCAGTCCATCCCGAACGAGCTGTACGAGGCGGCCGCGATGGACGGCGCCTCACGGTGGCGCCAGTTCTTCCACGTCACACTGCCGGGCCTGCGGCCCACGATCCTGTTCACCGTCATCGTGTCGACGATCGGCGCGACCCAGCTGTTCGGTGAGCCGCTGCTGCTCGAAGGGTCCATCTCGGGCGGCATCTCGCACCAGTACCAGACCCTCGGCCTGTACATGTACGAGCAGGGCTGGGGCTTCTTCCATCTGGGGCGGGCCGCCGCCATCGCCTGGGTGATGTTCCTGCTCATCGTGGTGCTCGTCGGGGTCAACGCCCTGATCGCGCGCCGCCGTTCCCGCAAGGAGGCCGGCCGATGACCGCGCCGATCGCCCCGGCCCCGGTCCCCTCGCCGCAGGGCCCCGCCGAGCCGACGACCGCTCCCCCGGCCACCGTACGCGCGCGTGGGCCCCGGCGCGGGGCCTCCCGGGCGGGCCGGACCCTGCACGCCGGTCCGCTCGCCTACGCGATCCTGGTCGTCGCCGTGCTCTTCTCCGCCTTCCCGTTCTACTGGACGATCGTCGCCGCGAGCCGCTCCAACGCCGACCTGGCGAAGGTCCCGCCGGCCCTGCTGCCAGGACCGAACCTGATCAAGAACTTCGAGGCGGTCCTCGAAGAGGCGGACATCGGCAAGGCACTGCTCAACTCGCTGATCGTCTCCGGGTCGATCACCCTCGGCACCGTGCTGTGCTGCACGCTCGCCGGGTTCGCCTTCGCCAAGCTCCGGTTCCGGGGCCGGGGCGCGCTGCTCGCGGTCACCGTCGGCACCATGATGATCCCGCCGCAGCTGGGGGTGATCCCGCTGTTCATGCTGATCGCCGAGCTCGGCTGGGTGAACCAGCTCCAGGCGGTGATCCTGCCCGGCCTGGTGTCCGCCTTCGGGGTGTTCTTCATGCGCCAGTACCTCGTACAGGCGCTGCCCGACGAACTGATCGAGGCCGCCCGGGTCGACGGCGCCTCCACCGCCCGGATCTTCTGGTCGATCGTGGTGCCGATCGCGCGGCCCGGCATGGCCGTGCTCGGCCTCCTCACCTTCAT
Source organism: Streptomyces sp. NPDC058326 (assembly GCF_042879855.1). Classification (NCBI taxonomy): domain Bacteria; kingdom Bacillati; phylum Actinomycetota; class Actinomycetes; order Kitasatosporales; family Streptomycetaceae; genus Streptomyces; species Streptomyces sp. NPDC058326. The sequence goes on from NZ_JBHVZO010000006.1 coordinate 302,328, forward strand.
GGCCGCGTGGAACGACTTCTTCTGGCCGGTCGTCGCCCTCACCTCGTCCGAGCCCACCGTCCAGGTCGCCCTGCGCCAGCTCGGCGGCGGCTACGTCCACGACCAGTCCGTGATCATGGCGGGCACGCTGCTCGGCACCCTGCCGGTCCTGCTGGTCTTCGGCCTCCTCGGCCGTCAGATCGTCGGCGGAATCATGCAGGGCGCCGTCAAGGGCTGACCGACGCGCCGCCCGCCGTATCCCCCAAGACGTCTCACTCCAGGGAGTTCCCACCCCATGACCGCGCTCGACGCCCGCACCGGCACGACGACCGTCCTCCGCTTCCCCGAGGGTTTCCGCTGGGGCACCGCCACAGCCGCGTACCAGATCGAGGGCGCGGCGGGAGAGGACGGCCGCACCCCCTCCATCTGGGACACCTTCAGCCGTACGCCAGGCAAGGTGCGCAACGGCGACACCGGTGACATCGCCGCCGACCACTACCACCGGGTCGACGAGGACGTCGCGCTGATGAAGCGGCTCGGCGTCACCGACTACCGCTTCTCGGTCGCCTGGCCCCGGGTCCAGCCCACCGGGCGGGGCCCCGCCGTCCGCAAGGGCCTGGACTTCTACGGTCGCCTCGTCGACCGGCTCCTGGACGCCGGGATCCGGCCGGTGGCGACGCTCTACCACTGGGACCTGCCGCAGGAACTGGAGGACGCGGGCGGCTGGCCGCACCGGGAGACCGCGTACCGGTTCGCCGAATACGCGGGCATCATGGCGGACGCCCTGGGCGACCGGGTCGCGACCTGGACCACGCTCAACGAGCCCTGGTGCGCGGCCTTCCTCGGCTACGGCAACGGCGTGCACGCCCCGGGCCGCACCAGCGACCTCGCCGCGCTGCGCGCCGCCCACCACCTCAACCTGGCGCACGGGCTCGGGGCGCGTGCGCTGCGGGGGGCGCTGCCCGGCTCGGCGGAGGTGTCCCTGACCCTCAACCTCCATGCCGTACGGGCCCTGTCGGCGGCCCCCGAGGACGTGGACGCGGCCCGCCGGATCGACGCGGTCGGCAACCGGATCTTCCTCGACCCCGTCTTCCACGGCCGGCTCCCCGAGGATCTGGTCCGCGACACGGCCGCGGTGACGGACTGGTCCTTCGTGCGGGACGGCGACCTGGCGACGGCGGCCGCGCCGCTCGACTCGCTCGGCATCAACTACTACTCGCCGTCCGTCGTCGCGGCGGGCACCTCCGAGTCGCCGTCGCCGTGGGCCGGAGCGGAGCGGCACGTCCGGTTCGAGCCCGCGCCCGGTCCGCGCACCGCGATGGACTGGCCGGTGGACGCCGGCGGTCTGCACGAGCTGCTGATCCGGCTGCGGGACGAACTGCCGGGCGTACCGCTGGTGATCACGGAGAACGGCGCGGCGTACGAGGACTACGCCGACCCCTCGGGCCAGGTGAAGGACCCGGAGCGGGTGGCGTACCTCCACGGGCATCTGACGGCGGTGCACCGCGCCCTCGCGGACGGCGCGGACGTCCGGGGGTACTTCCTGTGGTCGCTCCTGGACAACTTCGAGTGGGCGTACGGCTACAGCAAGCGGTTCGGCATCGTGCACGTGGACTTCCCGTCGCAGCGCAGGACGCTCAAGGACAGCGCCCGCTGGTACGCGGAGGTCATCGCGCGGGGAGGCCTCGGGGAGGCCTGACCGCGGGGACCGCACGGGGAGCCCGTGGGGGGCGCCGCGACACCCCCCACGGGTTCGCGGCGCCCCCGGTCAGCGGCCGGTCCGGCTCACAGGCGCTGCCAGAGCGCCGGCACGTGGGGCGGCTCCCAGCCGGTCTGGGCCTGGTGGCCCTGGAGGCAGCGGTAGCTCGCGCCGCCGTACGTGACGACGTCACCTGCCGCGTAGACCTTGCCGGCCGCCCAGGTGCCGCCCGGCTCCGGTTCGCCGGGCCCGGGGCCCGGGTCGACGCCGGTGGTCCTGAGGGTCAGGCCGTAGTTCTGCAGCAGCGGGTTCAGCGGCTGGAAGTAGGTGGTGCCGCCGCTGGAGCAGTTGCCCGAACCGCCGGAGGTGACGCCCTGGGCCTGGCTGCCGGAGATGTACGAGCCGCCGGAGTCGCCGGGCTCGGCGCAGACCGTCGTGCGGGTGACGCCGGAGATGGTGCCCTCGGGGTAGGTGACGCTCGTGTTGTGCTGCTGCACGGTGCCGCAGTGCCAGCCGGTGGTCGACCCCGAGCGGCAGACGGACGAGCCGACGGGCTGCAGGACCGAGCCGGTCACCTGGACGTTCGCGCCGCCCGCGCCCTTCACGTACGGGGTGGAGGTCCAGCTGGTGTTGGCCGCGACCCAGGCCATGTCCTTGCCGGGGAAGACCGAGCCCTGGAAGCTGCCCTGGGCCACCTGGTTGAACCCGCTGGTGGTGGTGCCGGCGCGGCCGCAGTGGCCGGCGGTGGCGAAGCCCTGGGTGGTGCCCCGTGTGACGGCGAAGCCGACCGAGCAGCGGCCGCCGCCTCCCATGTAGTACGCGTCGCCGCCCCTGATGTCGTACAGCGGGCGGGGCGCCTCTGCGGTGCGGACGACGCGGACGAGGTCACGGGGAACCCCGGCGCTCCCGACGAGCCGCTCGCCCGCCCCCGCTCTGGTCTCCTCGACGACCAGGACGTTGGCGCGTACGTCGACGTAGCGGACGGGCGCGTCGGCGGTGGCGGACCGGTCCAGGGCCTCCTTCGCCCTTTCCAAGGCGGTCAGACTGTGCGTCACGAGCCGGGCGCGGGCGCCCGAGGCACGTATCGCGGCCGCGTCGGCGGCGCGGGTGGTGGCCACGGTCAGGGTGCCGGCCTCCGCGCCGTCCAGCCACGCGCCCGCGAAGGCGCCGCCCAGACCCTGGCTGAGCCGGGCGGCGGTGGCGCCGGCCTCGGCCTCGTTGGCGAGGCGGGTCAGGGCCTGGGAGTGGGTGAGTCCCAGGTCGCGCCGCATGGCATCGAGCAGTTCGGGCCGGGCGGCATCGGCGCCGAGGGTCTGGGCGGCGGTCCTGACGGTCGCGGTGCGGTGCGGGCCCTGGCCGTCCGGGGCAGCGGCGGCGGAGCCGGCCTGGAGTCCGGTCAGCGCCATTCCGGCGGCGACGAGGGCGGTACACGCCGTGCGGGCGTGTCGTCGGAGCATGGGGTGTCTCCTCGGTGCTCGGTTCTCGGTGGGGGTCTGGTGGAACCGTAGGGAGACCGAGGAGCGTGCGGCAGTTGCCGCTCGGCCCCTGCCATCGCGTTATGCCGGGGGTCTTCACGTCCCTGCCGTGGCGTCACGCCGGGGTGCTCACGTCACTGCCGTGGCGTCATGCCGGGGGTGCTCACGTCCCTGCCATGGCGTCACGCCGGGGGCGTCCCCGGCGGTCGGGAGCGGCTGGGGGTCACCGCGGGCCGCTCTCCCGCACGGGTGCGGGCGTCCGGCCGGCGCTGGTGGCCAGCGCCTCGGCGTGCGCGGCCCGGATGTGCCCGAGCACGGTGGCGGCGCGCCCGGCAGCTCGTCCCTCGGGATGCCAGCCCAGCAGGTGCCGCCAGACGAGCGGGGTACCGGCGAGGGGGCGGGTGACGAGACCCGGGGTGACGGGGAAGGTGGCCCGGCAGAGGCCCACGGCCCGGCCGACCCGCACCAGATGCACACAGGAGGCGGTGTCCGTCTCGTACACGCAGGCCGGGGTGAACCCGGCCCGGACGCAGGCGGCCGCGAAGCAGTCGCCGAAGCAGCCGTCGCCGGGTACGTCGGTCCAGGCCTCCGCCGCGAGTTCGGCCAGGTCGATCTCGGTGCGGGGCGCGAGCGGGTGGTCGGCGGCCAGCATCACGTACACCGGGTCGCGGGCGACCTCCGTCCACGCGAGGCGTCCCGCCTCGGGCGGACCGCTCTCCCCGCAGACGCCGACGAGGGCGAAGTCGAGCCGGCCGCAGGCGACCCCGCCGGCGATCTCACGCTCCGACCAGGAGGTGTACGTGGTGACCGGCGCCCCGGGGTCGGTGCGCGCGATCCGGTCGACGAGGCCTCCGAGCAGCGGCCCGTGGGTACCGCCGAGCCGGTAGCCCGCCGCGCCCTCGCGTGCGAAGCGCACCGCTTCCTCCTGCAGTTCGCAGACAGCGGGCAGGACCACGCGGGCGCGTTCGAGGACCAGGTCCCCGAGCGCCGTGGCCCGCACCCCTTCCCGTCCCCGCTCGAACAGCAGTCCTCCCAGGGCCCGTTCGATCCGTTTGAGCTGGGCGCTGAGCGCGGGCTGCGCGAGTCCGAGCGCGGTCGCGGCACGCGTGAGGCTCCCCGCGTCCGCGATGGCCCGGATCGTCTTGAGGTGCCGCAACTCCAAGTCCATACCGAGAGCTTGACGCCCCCGCTCTCTGCGGTCCAGACCAAAGCCGTCCCGTGTCGGTCGCGGCCCGCGGCCTGTCGGGACGGCGCAGGTCACACGGGTCGCCGGTCCGGCTCCGGGAACCAACGGCCCGCTTCGGCCGTCCTCTGGGGCAAGGGTGCCGGCGGATGCAGGGCACCGAGGACGGGCACATGCGGAAGGTCGGGGGTATCGGGTGGCGGTCACGCTCGCGGAGGAGATCATGCTGCTGTCGCTGGACGACGAGTCCGGGGCGGCGAAGGAACGGCAGTCCGCCGCCTGGGCCGTCGCGGGAGGCATCCTGCTCGATCTCGTGCTGGCCGGACGCGTGTCGGTCGACGACGGCCGTGTGAGGGTGACGGACACGACGCCCACCGAGGTGCCGCTCCTCGACGAGCGGCTGCGGCGGCTCACCGACTGGTGCGGCAGGAAGAGCCGGGCTCCGAAGGTCACCGAGTGGCTGACGAAGGACCACGGCAAGGCCGTGAAGGCCACCGTCGAGAGCCTGCGCGAGCGTGGTCTGGTGCGCGAGGAGCAGCACCGGGTGCTCGGGCTCTTCCCCGTCACCCGCTACCCGGAGGCGGACGGCGCCGTCGAGCGCGAACTGCGGGGCAGGCTCGGCGCGGTCCTCCTCGAAGGCACCACCCACAGTGCCCGCACCACGGGCCTCCTCGCCCTGATCCACGGGGCGAAGCTGCACCGCCTCGCCTTCCCCGACGTACCGCGCAAGGAGATCGCGCCGCGCCTCGAGAAGCTGACGGCCGGCGAGTGGGCGGCGGAGGGCGTGCGGCGGGCGATCCGCGACATGCAGGCGGCGATGGTCGCGGTCACGGCAGCGACGCTGGTGACGGTCACCAGCTGAACGCGGACACGTGGCGTTCGGCGTCTCTGCCGGGCGGCGTCCGGGGCGCCCGCCACGCGGGCGCGTCCCGGGGGTGGGCCTCGGTCGGCCCGTGCCGGACGGCCGTGGATCCGGGGCGGGCCCCCACGGCCCGCCCCGAATCCGGTCTGTGCCGACCGGTGTCGGCTGGTCGTCCGTCTGTTGCGGCGGGTACCAGCCGGCTCCCCCTGCGGACGGGCACCATTTTCCCTCGCGTCACTCACGTCTCACTGACGTTCCGCTAACGCGGCGGCGCATCACGGCCCCGGTGGCGTTGGTCCGGCACCGCGTGGCCCCGTGCCGGGTGCGGTTCTCCTTTCTCCGGCGCGTTCGGCGGCCTCGCGGTAGTGTGCTCGCCGTTCCGCACGCGTATCCGCATCTCTTCAGTGAAGCGAGCGAGGCGATGACCGAGCTGGGCCGCACGTACGTGGACGAGTGCCTGAGCGGGAACGGCGGGCGCGCGGGGGCCGTGGCGCGGACCGCGCTTCCGCCGGCCTTCGAGGAGGCCTGGCGGGCGCACCTGCTGCCCCGGCCCTGGTTCGTACGGGCTTCGGAGACCGCCGCCTTCGCCCGGGACCTGGAGGGGCTGTTCGACCTCCTCGTGTCGCTCCCGCTGCGGCTCTTCGGCGGTGACCGCGAGCGGTACGCGGCGGCCCTCGGGATCGGGCCCGCGTTCGCGGCGCTGCTGCGCCGGGGCGGGTCGGGCGTCCCCGCCAGGATGGGCCGCGCGGACACGTACCACGACGGCACGTCGTTCAGGCTCCTGGAGTTCAACCTCGGCAGCGAGGTGGGCGGCCTCCCGCCGCTGTCATCGACCTCTGCCGGGAGCTCAGGGAACGGCTGATCCTCAAGCCGGGCGCCGGTTACGGCGGTCTGGACACCTTCGTCGGCTGGGAGCGCACCGACAGCGAATGGGACGAGGCGCTGGCCTTCGCCGCCGAGCGCGGCGGGTACGTGGTGCAGGAACGTGTGGTGCCCCGGCCCGAGCCGGTGTACGACCCGGCGACCGGCACCGTCGACGACTGGGTGGCGGCCCTGGGCATCTTCCTCACGGACGAGGGCTACGCGGGCGCCCACGCCCGCGCCAACCGCGCCGACGGCGGCGCGATCGTCGGCATGAGCAGCAACCCGGACACCCGGATGGTCGGGGTGTTCTCGCATCCCTAGGAGCCTGACCGGACAGGCCCGAGGGGATCTTGCCGATCAGGTCGGGCCCGTGCCGCCCGTCGTCTCCGGGTGTTGTGCCGTCAGCGCGGCGAGCAGGAGTTCCAGGGCGAAGGGGTAGCCGCTGCCGCTCATGTCGGCGGCGAGGAGCGGGAAGGTCGCGGCGATGTGCGGGTGGCTCTCGGCGGGCAGCCTTCCGTACACCGCGTGCCAGACCGCCTCGTCCGCCTCCCGGGCCGCCTGCGGGAGGGCGAGCGCGGCGGCGTCCTGTGCGGCGAAGGCGAGGGCCTGGTCGACGAAGGCGTGGTAGGCGCGCACCGCGAGCGGGTCCGGGAAGCCCGCCGTGCGGAGGATGCCGAGGATCCGCTCGACGGCGCGGGTCTCGTGGGGGCGGCCGGTGGTGCGGTACGCGGCGAGGACGGCGGCCTGCGGGTGCGACAGGTAGCAGGCGTGGATCCGCAGGCCCATGGAGCGGAGGTCCTCGCGCCAGTCCCCCGTCGCCGTCCAGCCCTCCTGCGCCCGGCCGACGAGTTCGTCCGCGAGGGCCAGGAGCAGGGCGTCGGTGTTGCGGAAGTAGCGGTACAGGGCGCTCGGGTCGGCGCCGAGCGCTGCGCCCAGTCGCCGTACCGAGAGCGCCTCCGCGCCGTGCCGGGCGACCAGGCGGAGCGCCGTGTCGACGATCAGCTGCTCCGAGAGGACGGCGCCCTGCTTGGTGGGGCGGCGGCGCTGCCGGCTGCCTTCGGGGACCACGCGTTCGGACATGGCCGGGACCTTACGTCAACACCTTTGATGTGTAAACGGTCCGCGCGCGGACGGTCCTCGCCGCCTGATCGACGCCGTCGGCCCGTCGCCGCCTGTGCCCCGCCATTCAGCGGTCTCCGTCCGGGCTCGCCGCGTTCCCCAGGTGGGTGAGGACGGAGCGCATCGCCCGTTCCACGGCGGCGCGGGACTCGTCGGTGGGGTCGACCAGTTCGAAGCTGTGGTGGCCGTGCGGAACGTCGACGACCTCGACGGCGGCCCCCTTCGTCCCGGCGGCGGTCAGGAACTCCTCGACCGTCGCCGCGAAGGCGGGGTGCTCGCGGCCTGCCCGGATCAGCACGACCGGGGGTCCCCCGGCCGTGCCGACGGCGTCCACGGGACGGAAGCGGGGCTCCACCCCCGCCCAGCCGGGCAGCGGCGCCAGAGCGGGGTAGCTCGCGGCCAGGCATCGCAGCCAGGGCGGGGGCGCGGCGAGCCAGTCCGCCGTGAGCAGTCCGCCGGTGGAGAAGAACCAGAGCGCGATCCGCTCCCCGTCGACGCGTGGGTGGGCGCGGACGAGCGCGACGGCCTCGGCGAGGTCCTCGGCGGCACGCGGGTAGTCCGCGAGGCCGTGCATCCGGTGGTCCAGGGTCACGCCGACCGCGCCGAGGGCCGCCGCGTAGCGGCCGTACCCGAGGAGGAACGGCGTGTCCCGCGGGGTGGGCCGCTGGTCGGGGGCGACGGGGCCGCCGTGGACGAACACGACGGCGGGCCGGGGCCGTTCGGTGTCCGGCAGGTGGAGGTCGATCCGTCCGTGTCGCTCGCGCGGCACCTCGGGTACGTCGAGGAGGAACGGCAGGAGGTGCGCCGGCCGCTCGGGTCCCGGGGCACGTCCGGGGGCAGCCACCCGGTGGCCCTCCCCCGCCGCCGCCGCGCGCAGCACCTCGGCCAGCTCCTCGGGTGCGGACAGCATCGGCCAGTGCCCGGTGCCGAGTTCGAAGAAGCGCATCCGTTCGTCGGCGAGCGCCCGGAACTGCGGTGGCCCCGATTCCACGAGCATCTCCACCAGGTCGATGGACGAGCCGTTGGCGGTGCACAGGACGCCGGTGGTCGGCAGGGCGGCGGCCGGTCCGGTCAGCCGGAGCGGCTGTGTGAGGGTGCGCGCCGGCTGGGGTACGGCGAGGCGCTCCAGGCGTTCGAGGGATCCGGCGGGAACGCCTTCGGTGCTGCCCCAGCGGGGCCAGCCGCCCGGCTCCGGTGGCGAGAGCCAGCCGCCGTCGCCGGCTCCGTCCGCGAGTCGCTCCCGCGCCTCGGGGTCGGGCAGGGAGCGTTCGGCGGCCTCGTCGTCCTGCGGCAGGGCCGTGTCCACGGAGACGATCCGGGCGACGCGTCCGGGGCGCCGGTCGGCGGCGGCGAGCACGGGGTGGAGCCCGTAGCCGTGCCCGACGAGGACGATCCGGGGGTCCGCGATGGCGTCGATGACCCGCAGCAGGTCCTCGGCATGGGTCTCAGGACCGGTGCCGGGCCCGGCCTCGTCCCGTCGCTCCCCCATGCCGGTCAGGGTCACGGGGTACGCCTCCGCTCCCGCCTCCCGCAGCCGTGCGGCCACCTGCTCCCACACCCAGCCACCGGTGAAGGCACCCGGCACCAGCACATACGCCGTCATGATCGTCTCCTCGCCACTTCCGGGAATCTCTCGCCGGCACGGTAGGAACTCCCCCTGCGGGAGGTTCAAGGGCGGCGACACGTCACCGGCGTACCCGGAGGGCGCACGGGAGCGGCCGTGCTCCAGACTGGAGCCGACCATGGGGAGGATCGCGTCGTGGTGTCCGACGGGCTGTGGAGCATCGGGGAGCTCGCCGAGCGGGCGGGTGTCACCGTGAAGACGGTGCGCTACTACTCCGACCGGGGTCTGCTCCCCGCGGCGGGCCGCAGTTCCGGCGGTCATCGCCGGTACGGGCCGCAGGCCCTTGAGCGGCTGCGGCTGATCCGGTCCCTGCGCGCCCTCGACCTGCCCGTCGCGGAGGTGGAGCGGGCCCTGGAAAGGGACGAGGCCCTGGAGGAGGCCGTCTCGGCGCAGCTGCGGGAGGTGGGTTCCCGGCTGGCCGCGCTGCGCTGGCGCGAGGCCTCGCTGCGGCTGGTCCAGGAGTGCCCGGCCGGTGAGCGCGCCGACCGGCTGCGGCTGATCGGTGCGGTGTCCGTGCCGCCCGACACGGCGGCGCTCGCCCGGTTCTGGCGCCGGATCCTGCCGGTCCGGCTGCCGCGGCGGGTGGTGTCCCTGGTTCTCGACTCGGTGGTACCGGGGGTGCCGGCGGAGCCGACCTCCGGGCAGGTGCTGGACTTCGCGCGGCTCCACGCGCTCGTGTCCGACCCGCGCCTCGACCGTCCGGCGCCGCCGCTGCCGGACGGGGAGTACCGTCCCGCGGTGCTGTACGAGGGCCTTGCGGAGGCGTACGGGCTGGCGTTCGCCGAGGTACGGGCCGGCCGCGCCCCGCAGGACGGCGGGGCCCTGGACTGTTTCGTCGAGGCCTATGCCCGGGCGCTGGGGGCGGCGGACTCCCCGGACTTCCGGCGGGGGCTCGTCCCGCTGCTCGCCCGGGGCGACGGGCCCCTGATCCGCCGTTACTGGAAGCTCGCCACCGGTCTGTTCGGCCCCGACGAGCCGGTCCTCGGCGCCCTTCACCACCACCTCTCCGTCGCCCTCCGCCGACAGGCCGGGGAGCAGGCCGGCTGACGGGCCCCGGCGCGGCGGCGCCCGGCGTGTGCGGTCGGGCGGCATGCCGATCCGCCGGGACATCCGCCCGGCCGGTGGTCGGCGCACCCGGGCGGGTGGTCATCGGCGGCACGTGGGTGAACGCGCGCATGGAGGGCGGCGGGACGGGGAAGGGGCGCACGATGCACGCAGCGTGACAGGACGACGAGGAGGTGGTGCCGGTGTCGGGGCCGACGACCGGAGAGGAGGTGGGAGCACCGTGCTGGCTGAGTCTGAACGCGCACGATCTGGACGCGGCCGAGCGCTTCTACGGGGCCGTGCTGGGCTGGACGTTCCGGCGGGGCAGCGGGGAGCGGGAATACGCGGTCGGTGAGCTGGACGGGGTGCCCGTCGCCGGGATCGCGGCCGTCGCGGCCGAGCTCTCCGTACCCGTGTCCTGGACGGCGTTCTTCGCCGTGGACGACGCCGACGCGGCCGTGTCTCGGATCCGGGAGCGCGGCGGCACCGTCGGCGTGGGGCCTGTCGCCTATCCGCCCCGGGGGCGTGCGGCGCTCGCGACCGACCGGGAGGGCGCGGCGTTCGGTGTGTGGCAGGGACGGACGGAGTCCCACTGGCACATCGGCGAGCACTCGGCGCCGGCCTGGCTGGAGCTGCACACACGGGACGCCTTCGAGGCGGCCGTGTTCTACGGCGAGGTGCTCCACTGGGCGGACGAGGGTCCTGGCCGCTTCGAGGTGTCGTACGAGCAGGACAAGGTGGTGCTGCGGCGGGACGGCGAGGCCGTCGCCCGGCTGAACAGCGGTCCCGTCGAGTCCGGCTCGCCCCGGCCGCAGTTGCGGCCGCGCTGGCTGGTGCGGTTCCGGGTGCCCGATCCGGAGTCGGCGACGGAGGCGGTCGTCGCGCACGGCGGGTCGGTGGTGCCGGGCGACGACTGGGGTGGCGTACGCGGTCCGGACGAGGCCGAGGGGCGCCGGACGGTGGTGGTGCGGGATCCGGACGGGGCGCTCTTCACGCTGGAGGCGGCCGAGGACGGCAAGGCCTGAGTGGTGTCCGGTGCGGGCCCTGGCGCGTCTCCCCCGCGCCCGCACCGGCCGAGGACGGCAAGGCCCGAGCGGTGTCCGGTGTGGGCCAGGGCGCGTGTCCCCCATGCCCGCACCGGCTGAGGACGGCAAGGCCTGAGTGGTGTCCGGTGCGGGCCCTGGTGCGTCTCCCCCGCGCCCGCACCGGCCGACGGTCGGTCAGAGGCCCCCGTCCCCCGCCTGGTCAGGCGGTGGCCTCGGAGGGTGTGCGCGGGGCGGTGCCGTGTTCCGTGTCCGCCGGGTCCGACGGGGCGGTGGCGGCCCTGGCGGGGATGACGGCGGCGACGAGCACGGCGACCAGACCGACCCCACAGCCGATGAGCATGGCGACGCGGAAGCCGTCCTCGGACGGCAGGGCGTGGCCGCCCAGGGTCGTGGTCATCTGGGCGAGGACGACGCCGATCACGGCGGCCGAGACGGAGGTGCCGATGGAGCGCATCAGGGTGTTGAAGCTGTTGGCCGACGCGGTCTCCTCCTGCGGGACCGCGCCCATGATGAGCGCCGGCATGGCGCCGTAGGCGAGGCCGACGCCGGTGTTGCAGATGAGCGTGACGACGAGCAGGCCGCCGGTGGAGCCCATCAGGGCGAGCGAGGAGCCGTAGCCGGCGGCGATGACCAGGGCGCCGACGGAGAGCGTGACCTTGGGGCCGCGGGCGGCCGAGAGCTTCGCGCCGAGCGGCGCGAGGAGCATCATCATCAGGCCCGCGGGGGCCATCCACAGGCCCATGGCCATCATCGACTGGCCGAGTCCGTAGCCGGTGGCCTCCGGCAGCTGGAACAGCTGGGGGACGACGAGGGACTGCGCGTACATGGCGAATCCGACGAGGACCGACGCCGTGTTGGTCAGCAGGACGACCGGGCGGGCGGTGACCCGCAGGTCGACGAGGGGTTCGGGGGTACGCAGCTCCCAGGCGCCCCAGCCGAGCAGGACGACGGCGGCGAGGGCGAGGAGGCCGAGGGTGGTGCCGCTTCCCCAGCCCCAGGTCGCGCCCTTGGAGACGGCGAGCAGCAGCGCGACGAGCCCGACGCCAAGGCCGAGCGCTCCGGGAACGTCGAAGCGGCCGGCGGCGGGGGTGCGGCGGCCCGCGGGGACGAAGCGCCAGATGAGGACGCCCACCAGGACGCTCGTTCCGGCGGCGACCCAGAAGAGCACGCGCCAGCTGGCGTTCTCGGCGACGGCGGCGGAGAACGGCAGGCCGAGGGCGCCGCCGACGCCCATGGAGGCGCTCATCAGGGCGATGGAACCGCCGAGCCGCTCGGGCGGGAGGATGTCGCGGAGCAGGCTGATGCCGAGCGGTACGACGCCCATGCCGAGGCCCTGGAGGCCGCGCCCGACGATCATGGGAACGACCGAGGAGGCGAGCGCGCAGACCACGGATCCCGCGATCAGGGGGATCACGGAGGCGAGGAGGACTCTCCGCTTGCCGAGGGTGTCGCCGAGCCGGCCGGCCACGGGGGTGGCGACGGCACCCGCGAGCAGGGTGGCGGTGATCACCCAGGAGGCGTTGGACGCGGTGGTGTCGAGCAGCCTGGGGAGGTCGCCGATGAGCGGCACCACCAGGGTCTGCATGAGTGCGGCCACGATGCCGGCGAGCGCGAGGACGCCGACGACGCCTCCGGGTCGGGCGTCGGGCTTGGAGCCGTCCACGGGTTCTCCCTCGGTCGTACATGGGGTACGGGGTGCGTCATGGTTCGCCATGCGCAGCTTTATGCATCATGCACATTGATTGTGGAATACACAACATATGCATGCTGCACAACGCATCGCCGCGGGAGAGAATGGAGCCATGGACAAGCCCGTGGACAAGCCCACCCGTCTGGTCGAGTTCGAGACCATGCTGCTCGGACGGCACGCCCTCCTGTACGCGCCCCGCTCCCGCGCCGCCGGCGGTCACCTCGACCGCAGCGCGTACGTCCTGCTGAGCCGGATCAACATGCACGGGCCGATGTCCATCGGACAGCTCAGCGAGGCCTTCGGCCTCGACGCCTCCACCCTCAACCGGCAGACGGCGGCGATGCTGCGCGCCGGAGTCGTGGAGCGCATCCCCGACCCCGAGGGCGGCATCGCCCGCAAGTTCCGCATCACCGAGGAGGGCGAGCGCCGCCTGGAGGCCGACCGGACCTCGAACATCGAGGGCCTGGAGCGGGTCATGGAGCACTGGTCACCCGAGGACGTCTCCCGCTTCGCCGCCTTCCTCGAGCGCTTCAACCGCGACATCGAGCGCCTGGAGGGGCGCCCCTGGCCGCGCCCCTGAGCCCTGCCCGCACACCCCCCCACCACTCCCCACCCCCTCCCACCACCCCCTCCGCCGCCCGGCCGACGCGCCGCGCGGCGGTTCGGCATGTCCGCCCGTCGCCCCCCCGGTCCGCTCCGAACGGCCCCCGCCCGGAGGCCACTTCGGGCAGAAGTCTTTACCCCCAGGCCGCACCGGCGGTAACTTCCCGCCACGCAAGAAGTTTCTGAAACTTTCCGACCGCGTTTCCAACGGTGCCGATCCCCGCTCCCCGCCGGCCCGTACGGAGCACGCCCCTGCCTGGAGAATCAGATGACCCGCACCCCCACGCGGCTGCCCGGACGCCCGGTGGCCGTCCTGGCCGTCGCCGTCGGCCTCCTCGGCCTGCTCGCCGCCCCACCCGACATCCCCTCACCCAGGACCGCCCCGGTCGCGGCCGCCGCGGAGAACACGGCGACGGTCTTCTACTGGACCAAAACGAAGAACTGGGCCGCGTACAACCTGCATTACGCCCCCGACGGCGGCGCCTGGACCACCGTCCCGGGCGTCGGCATGGAGCCCGCCTGCACGGACTGGGTGAAGAGGACCGTCACCCTCGGCACCGCCACCGGACTCCGGGCGACCTTCAACAACGGCACCGGCACCTGGGACAACAACGGCGGCAAGAACTACGCCCTGGGCACCGGCACCCTCACCGTCAAGGACGGGGTCGTCGCCCACTCCGACCCGTGCACGGGCACCACGCCCACCCCCACCACCAAGGCCACGGTGTACTACTCCACCGAGTCACTCGGCTGGTCCACCACCAACATCCACTACCAGCCGGCCGGCGGTGCCTGGACGACCGTTCCCGGCCTCGGCATGCAGGCCGCCTGCGCCGGCTGGTGGAAGCGGGACATCGACCTCGGGACGGCCACCTCCTTCAAGGCCGCGTTCAACAACGGCAACGGCACGTGGGACAACAACGGCGGCTCCGACTACCCTCTCGGAGCCGGCGTCAGCACCGTGCGGAACAACGTGGTGACGGCGAACGCGACCGACCCCTGCGCCGCCGCGACCCCCGACACCCGGGCGCCGACCGCCCCCGGCCGGCTCACCGCCGCCGCCGACGGCGTCTCGGTGCTGCTCACCTGGGACCCGGCCACGGACGACAGGGGCGTGACGAAGTACCAGGTCACCCGTACCGGCGGCAGCGGCGGCACGGTCGTCACCGACGTCGGCTCCACCGTGTACTCCGACACCGGTCTCGCCGAACGGACCGCCTACACCTACACGGTGAAGGCCGTGGACGCGGCGGGCAACGTCTCCGCCGCCTCGGCCCCCGCGAGCGCCACCACCGGGGACAGGCCGGCGAACCCCGGCACGGGCAGGCCGCTCGGCACCGACCCCCGCAAGGACCCGATCTACTTCGTCCTCACCGCCCGCTTCAACGACGGGGACCCGTCGAACAACCGGGGCGGCAGCCAGCACGTCAAGTCCGGCAACGCGGCCAACGACGACCCCATGTTCCGGGGCGACTTCAAGGGCCTCATCCAGAAGCTGGACTACGTCAAGGGCCTCGGCTTCTCGGCGATATGGGTCACGCCCGTGGTCCTCAACCGGTCCGACTACGACCACCACGGCTACCACGGCTGGGACTTCTACAAGGTCGACCCGCGCCTGGAGTCGGCCGGCGCCTCCTACCAGGACCTGATCGACGCCGCCCACGCCAAGGGCATGAAGATCTACCAGGACGTCGTCTACAACCACTCCTCCCGCTGGGGCGCCAAGGGCCTGTTCACGCCCACCGTGTACGGGGTGCGGGACAGCCAGTGGAGCTGGTACTACGACGAGAAGCAGCCCGGTTTCGAGTACGACGGCCTGACGATCGACCCGAAGACCGGGAAGTCGTACTACAACGGCGACCTCTGGTCGACGGCCGAACCGACCGGCAACACCTGTCTCAACTGGGGCAGGCCGACCGGCGGCAAGAGCGCCGAGGGCTACACCGTCTACAACTGCCAGTGGCCGAGCCCCACGTCCGGCATGTTCCCGAAGGCGCTCTTCCACCAGTGCTGGATCGGCAACTGGGAGGGCGAGGACTCGCGTTCCTGCTGGCTGCACGAGGACCTGGCCGACTTCAACACCGAGAACCCGGCCGTGCAGAACTACCTGATCGGCGCCTACAACAAGTACATCGACATGGGCGTCGACGGCTTCCGCGTCGACACGGCCGTGCACATCCCGCGCACCACCTGGAACCGTCGCTTCCTGCCCGCCATCCAGGAGCGGGTGACCCGGAGCCACGGCGCCGAGGCGGCGAAGAACTTCTTCGTCTTCGGCGAGGTCGCCGCCTTCGTGAACGACAAGTGGAACCGCGGCTCGGTGAACCACTCGGCGCAGTTCTTCACCTGGAAGGAGCGCAAGGAGTACGACGCCGACGACGCCAAGGCCGCCCTGGAGATGTACGACTACGAGCAGCAGCAGGGCACCGGGAGCCAGCCCACCTCCAGCAACGCCTTCCTGAACGGGAACAGCTACCACACCCCCGACCACAGCCGCTTCTCCGGCATGAACGTCATCGACATGCGCATGCACATGAACTTCGGTGACGCGTACAACGCCTTCTCCAACGGCAAGGACTCGGACGACAGCTACAACGACGCCACGTACAACGTCGTCTACGTCGACAGCCACGACTACGGCCCCAACAAGTCGAGCGAGCGGTACACCGGCGGGACGGACGCCTGGGCCGAGAACATGTCCCTGATGTGGACGTTCCGCGGCATCCCGACCCTGTACTACGGCTCCGAGATCGAGTTCCAGAAGGGGCAGAAGATCGACTGCGGGCCGACCTGCCCGCTCGCCACGACCGGCCGCGCCTACTTCGGCGACCACGTCGCCGGGTCCGTCACGGCCTCCGACTTCTCCCGGGTCTCCGCGGCCTCCGGGGCGGTCGCCACCACGCTCCAGCAGCCCCTGGTACAGCACGTGCAGCGGCTCAACCAGATCCGCCGCGCAATCCCCGCGCTCCAGATGGGCCAGTACTCCACCGAGGGCATCTCCGGCGGCATGGCGTTCAAGCGCCGGTACACCAGCGGGGGGACGGACAGCTTCGCCCTGGTCACGATCTCGGGCGGCGCCACCTACTCGGGCGTCCCGAACGGCACGTACACCGACGCCGTCACCGGCGACGTCCGGACCGTCACCCACGGCACCCTCTCGGTCGCCGCGCCCGGTAAGGGCAATCTGCGGGTGTACGTCCTGAACGGCCCCGGAAAGATCGGTTCCGCTGGTCCGTACCTGAAGTAGTCGTAACAAAGGGGGCAGGGCGCTGGAAACCCTGCCCCTCCGGGCACTGTTCGGTCAACAGTGCGTAACACGAACAGGCTTCTCGGACAGAAGGCTTCCCTCCGGGGGACGAGTCTGGGATCTTGCGTCCACCCCACACATCACAGGGCCCGGCCGGCGCCACCCGCGCCACCGGGTCATCGGAGGACGCATTGTTTTCCCAGATATCCAGCCGGTTGAGAACGTCGGCCATCGCCGTCGCGGCGCTCGGAACGACCGTGGCGCTCGCCGGATTCGCCCACGCAGCACCGTCGGACACCGCGCCCGTCGCGGCCCGTTCGGCGGGGGCGACGACGGCCACCACGACGGCGGCGGCACCGGCGGCCTGGGCCGCCGGCACCCGCGCGTACCTGGTGATCACGGCTCCCGGCGGCACGGCGGCCGTGAGCGGCGCCGTGGCGAGCAACGGCGGTTCGGTCTTCGCGACCTACGACGCCATCGGCGTGATCGTGGCGCACTCGACGTCCGCGTCGTTCGCCTCGGCGATGCGCACGGTCGGCGGCGTCCAGCAGGTCGGGGCGACCCGTACCTCCGACGTCCCCGCCGACGCCTACAACCCGGCGCTCCCCGCGAACCCGTCGCAGTCGACCACGACGCTGACGGAGTCGAACCGCTGGGACATGACGCAGATCAAGGCCGACCAGGCCTGGGCGGTCACCACCGGTTCGGCGTCGGTCAAGGTCGGCGTCCTCGACACCGGCGTGGACGACCGGCACCAGGACATCGCGCCCAACTTCAACGCCGCCGACTCGGCCTCCTGCGCCTACGGCAAGGCGGACACCCGCGCGGGCGCCTGGCGTGACGTCGGCACCCACGGCACGCATGTCGCGGGCACGATCGCGGCCGCCAAGAACGGCAAGGGCGTCATCGGTGTCGCGCCGGGCGTGACGATATCCTCCGTCCGCATCGCGGAGCCGACCAGCAGCCTGTTCTTCGCGGAGAACACGATCTGCGGCTTCATGTGGGCCGGTGACCACGGCTTCAAGGTCACCAACAACAGCTACTACACGGACCCGTGGCAGTTCAACTGCCCGGACAACGTGGACCAGGCCGCCATCATCGAGGGCGTCCGTCGGGCCCAGGCGTACGCGGAGAACAAGGGTTCGCTCCAGGTCGCCGCCGCCGGCAACTCCAACTACGACCTGGCGAACAAGACGACCGACTCCGAGAGCCCCAACGACTCGACCCCGGTCACCCGTACGATCACCAACGCCTGCATCGACATCCCGACGGAGCTTCCGGGCGTCGTGACGGTCGCCGCGCAGGGCAACGGCGGAGCCAAGGCCTCGTACTCGAACTTCGGCAACGGCGTCATCGACATCGCCGCCCCCGGCGGCGACGGCGCCTCCGGTGTCTACTCGACGCTCCCGGGTGGCAAGTACGGCAACATGAACGGCACGTCGATGGCCTCTCCGCACGTGGCCGGCGTCGCGGCGCTGATCGCGAGCGTGAACCCGACCTTCACCCCGGCGCAGATCCGCGACCAGCTCGGCGTCCAGGCCACGGACAGGGCATGCCCCTCGGACACCCGCTGCACGGGCACCACGACCAAGAACGGCTTCTTCGGTGAGGGCGCGGTCGACGCCCTGAAGGCCGTCGGGGGCACCACCCCGCCGCCCGGCGCGTACTTCGAGAACCTGACCGATGTGGCGATCGCCGACAACGCGACGGTCGAGAGCCCCATCACGGTCAGCGGCGTGACGGGCAACGCCCCGGCCACGCTGAAGGTGGGTGTGGACATCAAGCACACCTACATCGGTGACCTCAAGGTCGACCTGGTGGCCCCGGACGGCACCGTCTACACGGTGCACAACCGCTCCGGCAGCGGCACGGACAACATCGTCCAGACGTTCACGGTCAACGCCTCGGCGGAGGTCGCGAACGGCGTCTGGAAGCTTCGCGTGAACGACAACGCGAACCAGGACACGGGCCGGATCGACGCCTGGAACCTGACCTTCTGACATCGCGCCACCCCGGGACGGGGCCGGAGCCGCCATGGCTCCGGCCCCGTTCGCGTACCCGGGGTAAGGGCCGGGGAAGAAAGTACGTACCGAGGGGTAGGCCCGGGCACCCCCCTTGCTATACGTTCCGTCTAACAAGCTTGCTAGACGCAGCGTCTAACAAGCTCCCCGAGCCGATCGCGCGACCCAAGGAGCCGCACCATGGCCAGCAGCACCGCTCGCCCGGACCACCCGCACGTCACCGACTCGGACGTCGCCGAGCGGCTGCTCCGATCGGCCGCGAAGCTCTCGTACGACCCCGCCGTCGAAGTCGACTGGGACTCCCCCCTCGACAAGGACTTCCACGGGCAGAGCCCCGAGTGGAACTCCCTCTACGGCACCGCGTACTGGAACGAGATGACCGAGGAACAGCGCAAGGAGCTGACCCGGCAGGAGACCGCCTCGGTCGCCAGCACCGGCATCTGGTTCGAGATGATCCTCCAGCAGATGGTGCTCCGCGACATCTACCGCATGGACCACACCGATCCCCGGTTCCAGTGGGCCCTCACCGAGATCGCCGACGAGTGCCGGCACTCGATCATGTTCGCCCGTGGCTCCCAGAAGCTCGGCGCCCCCGCGTACCGGCCCAAGCGGGCCGTCCTCGAACTCGGGCGCTTGATGAAGACCGTCGGCTTCGGCGAAGCCGCGTACGCGGGCATCCTCGTCGCCGAGGAGGTCCTCGACGTCATGCAGCGCGACTGGATGCGCGACGAGCGGGTCGTCCCCTTCGTCCGCACCATCAGCAACATCCATGTCGTCGAGGAGTCCCGGCACATGAAGTTCGCCCGGGACGAGACGCGCCGCCACCTCGCCCGCGCGAGCAGGACGCGCCGTCACTTCCAGGCCCTCGTGGTCGCCATCGCCGCGTACTACATCATCACCAGCCTGGTGAGCCCCGAGGTGTACGTGCGGGCCGGACTCGACCCCGAGCGGGCCCGCCGCGAGGCGGCCGCCAACGAGCACTACAAGGCGCAGCTGCGCGCCAGTTGCTCCGGCCTGATGGAGTTCCTGGCCGACGTCGGGATGCTGACCCGGCCCGCGCTCTTCTTCTACCAGCGCGCCCACCTCGTCTGACCCCTCCGAGCCGAGCAGAGCAGAGCCGACGACATGACCTACGCGATCACCCAGACCTGCTGCAACGACGCCACCTGCGTCGCCGTCTGCCCGGTCAACTGCATCCACCCGACGCCCGAGGAGCCGGACTTCGGGACCACGGAGATGCTGTACATCGACCCCAAGGCCTGCATCGACTGCGGTGCCTGCGCCGATGCCTGCCCCGTCGACGCGGTCTTCCCGGCCGACCGTCTCACCGGACGGCTGCGGGAGTACGAGGCGATCAACGCCGAGTACTACGCGGACCGGACGCCCGCCCCGGCCCTGGCCTCGCCCACCTTCCACACCTGGGGCGCGCCCTCGTTCCCCCGCTCGCTGCCCGCCGACTTCGCGCCGCTGCGGATCGCGGTCGTCGGCACCGGGCCCGCGGGCATGTACGCCGCCGAGGACCTCCTCCTGCACACCGCCGCGGAGGTGACCCTGATCGACCGGCTGCCGGTGGCCGGCGGACTCCTCCGGTACGGAGTGGCGCCGGACCACCCGGCGACCAAGGGCGCGGGCGAGACCCTCGGCCGCTTCCACTCCCACCCCCGGGTGCGGATGCGGCTCGGCGTGGAGATCGGCAAGGACGTCACCGTCGAGGAACTCGCCGCGCACCACGACGCGGTGATCTACGCCGTGGGCGCGCCCGCCGACCGGCGGCTCGGCATCCCCGGCGAGGATCTGCCCGGCAGCGTCCCGGCGAGCTCCGTCGTCTCCTGGTACAACGCGCATCCCGAGACCGGCGCGGACGCCGTCCGGCTCTCCGCCGGGCGGGTCGTCGTCGTCGGCAACGGCAACGTCGCGCTCGACGTCGCCCGCGTCCTCGTCATGGACCCGGACGGCCTCGCCGGAACGGACATCGCCGACCACGCCCTCGCGGCACTGCGGGAGAACCGGGTCCGCGAGGTGGTGCTGCTCGGCCGCCGTGGACCCGAGCACGCGGCGTACACAGCGTCCGAACTGCTCGCCCTCAAGCACCTGCCGGGCGTGGACCTGGTCCTCGACGACCGGGACCCGCGCACCGGCGCGGCCGTCGACGCGGCGGCGGCCGGGGAGAAGGCGGCGCTGCTGCGGGACGTGGCCCGGGAGACGGTGGACTGGACGCGGGGGCCCGCGCGGGACCGGCGCCGGATCGTGCTCCGCTTCCACTCCGCGCCCGTCGAGGCGCTGGGAACCGACGCCGTGCGGGCGGTCCGGGTGACGGAGGAGGGATCACCCTCCGGTACGGAGATCGGGGCGGAGCTCCTCGTACGGGCGATCGGCTACCGGGGTGTCCCGCTGCCCGGGCTGCCCTTCGACGAGGCGACCGGCACGGTGCCGCACGAGGCCGGGCGGGTGGCGGGGCTGCCCGGCGGGTACGTCGTCGGCTGGATCAAGCGCGGGCCCACCGGGGGTATCGGCGCCAACCGGGCCTGTGCCGAGGAGACGGTCGGGACGCTGCTCGCGGACGCGGTCGCCGGTGCGCTGCCGGCGCCGAAGGGCACGGCCAAGGAGTTCCGCAGGCTGGCCAGGAGCCGCAGCCGGCACCTCGTCGACGCACGCGGTCTCGCGGCCATCGACAGGACGGAGCGGGCCAGGGGCCGGGAGGCCGGGCGTCCGCTGGTGAAACTGGCGACGGTGCCGGAGCTCGTCGCGGCGGCGCGTGGCGGACGGTGGCGGCGCCAGGACTGACCGCCGGGGTTGGCCGCCGGGGTTGATGGCCCGAGTGTGTTCCGGCCCGGGACGGCGGGCCGGTGCGGCTCAGACGGTGGCGTCCGCGGCCGCCGTCTGGCGGACCACGATCGCGTTGAGCCGGACGGCGAAGGGGACGACGTCCGTCAGTTCCAGGGCGACGGTCTCCGCCTTCGGCAGTTCGACGGTCACGTCGACGCAGAAGGCGAGGGCGTAGACGTCCTGTCCGGTCGCCTCGTCCTGGAGGGCGAAGAAGAGGTCCCGGTAGAAGCGGGTGCGGTGCTCGGACTCCTCGTAGAAGGAGAGTCCGGGCCGCCCCTCCTGCCCGGCGAGGTGGGTGAAGGCCTCGACGAGCTCCCGCTCGACGGTCCCCCAGAACCCCGCTTCCGCGTACTCCGGGGGAAGGGCCTGCCGGACGGCCTCCTTCAGCGAGAGCACCATGACCAGGACGGGGGCGTGCTCCTGGAGCCCCCAGCCCCGGACCATCCGTACGACGGTGGTGTCGGGGACGGCCGCGGCAGCCGCCCGTATCGCCTCGAAGTCGAAGTTGACGGTCGCGGGCGCGATCGCCTCCTGGAACACCCGGTCGATGGACCGGGCCCGTTCGAGATGGTCCGGTCCCACCTCGACGACGGTCCTGAAACTGGCGGCCAAAGCTCCTCCTGCGTGATCTCGATGATCAGGAGGGGTCAGTATGCCGAGGGGTGTCCGCCCCGTCGTGTGCCGTCCGCCGTACGGACAGCACCGAGTGGATCAGGACCGGCCGCGGGGCTTCCCGCCCTTGCCGCGGCCGGAGCCGCCGCCCTTGCCGCCGCCCTTGCGGGCCGCCGCCGGCCTGCCACCGGTGCGCGAGCCCGCGCCCGGCTTCCCGGACCTGGTGGGCTTCTGCTCCTTCTTCGGCTGCTTCTGGCCCTTCTGGGCCTCGGCGCGGCGGCCCCGCGTGCTGTTGACCGTGCGGCCGCGCACGATGCCGATGAACTCCTCCACCAGGTCCGGGGCCTCGTCGGCGGCCGCCCACGAGAGGGCGACCCGCGACTGCGGGACCTCGGTCAGCGTCCGGTAGGTGAGGTCCTTGCGGTGGTGGAGCCGGGCCAGTGACTGGGGCACGGCGAGCAGGCCGACGCCCGCCGCGACCAGCTCGATCGCGTCGGCCGTCGTCTCCGGGCGCTCGTTCGCCGGGCGGCCGGGCGGCCGCTCCCAGCCGAGGGTGTCGTCGAGAGGGTGCAGCACGAGCTCCTCGGCGAGGTCCTCGGCCGTCACCTCCTCGGCCGCCGCGAGCAGGTGGTCCTTGGGGATGACGACGACGGTCGTCTCCGTGTAGAGCGGGATGGCGCTGAGGTCGTCCCGGTCGACGGGCAGCCGGACCAGGCCGGCGTCGGCCGCGCCCTCCCGGAGCGCGCCGAAGGCCTCGGCGGGTGTCACGGCGAGGAGGGCGAGGGGCACGTCGGGCAGGCGCTCGTTCCAGACCCGCACCCACTTCGAGGGCGTCACTCCGGGCACGTACGCCAGCCGGAAGGCGGGGGTGCCGGAGGAGGGGGCAGAGGGGGAGACCGCGGGGGAATCCGCCGGGGTGTCCGAGGGGGAAGCGTCCGAGCCTGTCACTCCGCCAGGTTACCGGTAGCTGCCGTGGTCGGAACTCGCCCGCACGCTCGATACCCTTGACACCATGACGTCGCACCAGAACACCCAGACGATGAAGCCCGCCACCGCGGCGAAGAAGCTGGGTGTGTACCTCGAGGCCACCCCCGCAGACTTCCAGGAGGGTGTCGTCTCGCGCACCGAGCTGAACGAGCTCCAGGCGAACCCGCCCGCCTGGCTCCAGGAGCTCCGGAAGAACGGCCCGCACCCCCGCCCGGTGGTCGCGCAGAAGCTCGGCATCTCCATCGCCGGTCTCGCGCGCGGTGGTATCACCGATCCGCTCACCACCGAGCAGATCGACGTGCTCAAGCAGGAGCTCCCCGAGTGGCTCCAGAAGGAGCGGGCCACCCAGGCGGAGGTCCGCAAGGAGACCGTCCGCATCAAGGAGCGCGACGCGGAGCGGGCGCGCCGCGACGAGAACGCCTGACCGTCCCGCCGTGCCACGCCCGGACGGGTGTGGCGCGGCGCCGGGCACGGGAGTCATTCCCTCATGAGTGCTTCCGACATGAGTAGGTCCCCCATGGGCGACCTGAGCAGCGCGTCCGAGCCGCCGGTCGTCGTGGGCGTGGACGGATCCGAGCACAGTCTCCGGGCCCTGGAGTGGGCCATCGGCGCGGCCGAGCTCCTGGGGGCACCGCTGGTCGTGGCCCATGTGCGGTCCGACGCCCTCCAGCTCGGCGCTGCCCGGATCGCCTCCCTCGGCCCCTCCCCCGAGCTTCCCGACACGGTCGTCACGGCCGTACGGACCGTGGTCGAGGAGCACGGGCACACCCTTCCCGTGCGGTACGAGTCCCTCGACGGGTCCGTGACCGACGCGCTGCCGGCCGCCGCGCGGGGCGCGCGGCTCCTGGTCACCGGTTCCCGCGGGCACGGCGGCTTCGCGAGCCTGCTGCTCGGTTCGACCAGCCGGGCGCTCGCCGCGACGGCCCCCTGTCCGCTCGTCGTCGTTCCGCACGAGGCGCGCACGGCCGCCCTGGAGAGCGGCGCGAGGGCCGGCAGGGTCCTGCTCGGACTGCACACGGAGGAGACCCCGGACGAGGTGGTGGCCTTCGCCTTCGAGGCGGCGCACCACCGTGGCGTACCGCTGGAGGTCGTGACGGCGTTCCGGCTGCCTCCGCAGCCGGGCGCCCTGGTCGTCGCTCCGTCCCCGGCGCTCCAGGTGCCTCCCCCGCTGCCCCTCGCGGACGACATGGAGGACTCGCTGGTACGGGAGGGCCGACGGGAGCAGGAGGAGCGGCTGCGGCCCTTCGCCGCGCGCCGGCCGGAGGTCGATCTCGTTCCCGTGGTGATGCCGGGGGACGCGGCGGGTCTGCTCGTGGAGGGCTCGCGGGACGCCGGTCTCCTTGTCGTGGGCCGTCACCACCGGCACCGCTTCGGGTCGCTGCTCGTCGGTTCGGTCGCGCACGCGGTGCTGCACCACGCGCACTGCCCGGTGGCCGTGGTTCCCCCGGTGGCCCGGTAGCTCTGTGGCGGCGCGGGGAGCACGGCTGGTAGAAGAGGATCATGAACACCGCCGAGGCGGCCGCCGCCGCCCACCGCAATGTCCGGCCGCCGGTCGCCCAGGCCTCTCTCGGCGCGGGGGTGGTGGTGACGGACGAGGCCGGGCGGGTGCTCCTCGGGCTGCACCGCTCCGGGGTGTGGGAGCTGCCGGGCGGGATGGTCGAGCCGGGTGAGTCCGTCGAGGAGGCGGCGGTCCGCGAGCTGGCCGAGGAGACGACGCTCGTCGCGGACGCGGCCGACGTGGAGGTCGTCGGTCTTGTCCTGGACTCCGTCACCTCCTCGCTGCTGACCCGGATGACGGCGGCCACGGTGCTGCGGAGCTTCCGCGGGGTGCCGACCGTGGCCGAGCCGGACAAGATCGAGCGCTGGGAGTGGACGGACCCGGACCGCCTGCCGGAGGCGCTGTTCGTGCCGTCGGCGCAGGTGCTGCGGATGTGGCGGCCCGGCCTTCCGCTGCCGGGCGGTCCGTTCCACCGCTACGCGATGGGCCGGCTGCCGGACTGACGCGCCGCCCGCTCGGCGCGGCAGCGTGCGGGCGAGGCGGCGGCCCACGTCGTCGACGCCGAGGGTGCGGTCTTCGGATCCGGTCGGACCGCGTCACCGAGCGGCGCGGAGCGAGCGTGACTAGCGTGGCCCACAGGAACACGTCATCGAATCGGAAGTGGGAGTCACCGTCATGGCCGCACGACCTGAAGGCACGCCGGTCTGGACCGACGCGATGTTCACCGACGTCGAGGGCGCCAAGACGTTCTACGGCGACGTGCTCGGCTGGACCTTCGGCGAGTCCTCAACGGAATTCGGCAACTACACACAGGCGTACAAGAACGGCAAGGCGGTCGCGGCCGTGGTCCCGCCGATGCCGGGGCAGGACGGGGAGCCGCAGTCGGCCTGGTGTCTGTACTTCTCCTCGCCGGACGTCTCGGCCACGGCGGAGAAGATCCGCGGCGCGGGCGGCACCGTTCTGATGGAGCCGATGCAGGTCGGCGAGTTCGGCTCGATGTGCATCGCGCGGGAGCCGTCGGGCGCCGTCTTCGGTGTCTGGCAGCCGGGCACGCACGAGGGCTTCGAGCTGGAGGGCGAGAGCGGCTCGTACGTCTGGGCCGAGGTCTTCACCCGGGAGCCGGCGAAGGCGGACGACTTCTTCAGCTCGGTCTTCGGCTACCGGTCCAAGACGATGCAGGACGGGGAGATGGACTACCGGGTCTTCGACCTCGGTGCCGATCCGGTGCTCGGCCGGATGGTGATGACGGAGGAGTTCCCGCCGGAGGTCCCCTCGTACATCCAGGTGTACTTCGCCGTGGACAACTGCGACAAGGCCGTCGAGGCGGCCGAACGTCTCGACGGGCGCAAGGTGTTCGGGCCGATGGACAGCCCCTTCGGCCGGTTCGCGGCGATCCTGGACCCGCAGGGTGCCGCGTTCGCCGTGATCGACGTCAAGACGACCGTCGGCGAGGTGCCCGAGATGGTCTGACCGGTACGGGAAGCCGCCCGGGGACCTGCTTCCCGCGGCGGCTTTCGCGCGTCCCTTGCCGTGCGGTGCTCACGGCTTGAGGCTGGAGACGACGTTGGCGGTGGCGGCGACGCCGTTGTGGATGGTGGGCGCCATGCTCGTGCCGGCGAGGAAGAAGCCCAGCAGGGCGCAGACGAGCGCGTGGGTGACCTTGAGTCCGCCGCTCCGCAGGAAGATCACGGCCAGGACCAGCAGCAGCACCACGACAGAAATGGAAACGGCCATCGCTCTCACGTCCTCCTTGCGCCGCATGGGAATTGCGGCGTTCGGCCGACAGTGTGGCGGAATGGGCGGTCCGTCCGGGCGTATGGCGGGGCGGCCATACGGGTGAGATGTGGTCAGGCCGCGGCGGACAGGCAGTCCTTCCACTCCACCGTACGGTCGCACCAGCGGTTCAGGAGGACGCGGTCGTGGCCGACGGCGAGGAGGCCGGCGCCGGTCTCGGCCCGGTAGCTCTCGACGGCGGCGACCAGGGCGGCCGTGGTGGAGGCGTCGAGCATCGCGGTCATCTCGTCGCAGATCAGCCAGCGCGGCCGCAGCGTCAACGCGCGTGCCAGGCAGGCCCGTTGGAGCTGACCGTCGCTGACCTCGTGGGGGCGGCGGCCGAGCAGGTCGGCGGTGAGTCCGACGGCGGGGGCGAGTGCGGCGACCCGGTCGGCCGCCTCGGCGCGGCGGCCGGTGGCGCGCAGGGGTTCGGCGATCAGGTCGGTGAGGGTGAGCCGGGGGTCGGCGGCGGTACGGGGCTGCTGGAAGACCACGCCGACGGCGGTGCGGAGTGCGCGCGGGGCGCGGTGGCGCCAGGCCCGGACCTCGGCGCCGTCGAGGACGAGGCGACCCGCCTCGGGACGGTGCAGGAGGGCGGCGACCCGGGCGAGGGTGGACTTGCCGCAGCCGCTGGGGCCGAGGAGTCCGACGGACTCGCCGGGGGCGACGGTCAGCGAGGCACCTCGGAAGACGGGGGCGCGGCGGTCGTATCCGGCGGTGACGGTGTCGAGTTCAAGCACGGGGCCGCTCCGGGTGGTGGCAGGCCACTCCGGCGTGGAACGCGGGGCGGGTGGCGCAGAGTTCGGTGGCGCGGGGGCAGCGCGGGGCGAAGGCGCAGCCCTCGGGCAGCGCGGACAGCTCCGGCGGCATGCCGGGGATCGGGGTGAAGGCCCGCTCGGGGAGCGCGTCGAGGAGCCCCCGGGCGTAGGGGTGGCGGGGGCCGGTGGGGCCGAAGAAGCGGTGCGCGGGGGCGATCTCGATGATGCGGCCCGCGTACATGACGGCGACACGGTCGGCGATGCGCTCGGCGGCGGCCAGGTCATGGGTGATGAGCAGCAGGGCGCGGCCGTCGTCGGTGTGACGGCGCAGTTCGTCGACGGTGCGGTCGACGAGGTCGCGGTCGAGTCCGGTGGTCGGTTCGTCGGCGAGCAGCAGCCGGGCGTCGCCGATGAGGGCGAGGGCGGTGGCGGCGCGCTGGGCGAGGCCGCCGGAGAGTTCGTGCGGATAGCGGTCGAGGTGCCCGGCGGGGAAGGCGGCCCGTTCGGCCGCGTCCTCCGCGGCCTTCCGCCGGGCGCGGCGGGAGGTGCCAGTGAGGGCGCGGACGGTCTCCTCCAACTGGGACCGTACGGTGCGGACGGGGGTGAGGTGGGCGGCGGGGCTCTGCGGTACGAGGCCGACGCGGCGGCCCCGTACGGTGCGGGCGAGGGTCTTCTCGTCGGCTGCGAGCAGGTCGATTCCGTCGGTCGACGCGGTGCCGGACGTCTCGGCGTTGCCGGGGAGCAGACCGAGGAGGGCGGAGGCGAGGACGGACTTGCCGCAGCCGCTCTCGCCGACGAGGGCGAGGCACTCGCCCGCCGCGAGGTCGAAGCCCGCGTCGGTGACGGCGGCGACGGTCCGGCCGCCGCGCAGCCGGAAGCGGACGGTGAGGTCGCGGACACTGAGGACGGCGTCCTCGGCCCGTTCTGCGGTGACGGCGTCGAGTGCGCGGAGGAGTCGGTCTCCTGAGGCGTTGGGGGCGCTCACAGCATCAGCTCCGATCGGCGGCGCGGGTTGAGGCGGTCCCGCCACACGCCCGC
Source organism: Streptomyces sp. NPDC058326 (assembly GCF_042879855.1). Taxonomy (NCBI): domain Bacteria; kingdom Bacillati; phylum Actinomycetota; class Actinomycetes; order Kitasatosporales; family Streptomycetaceae; genus Streptomyces; species Streptomyces sp. NPDC058326. Next base: position 330,276 of record NZ_JBHVZO010000006.1, read on the forward strand.
GAGGCCCGCGATGGCGAGGGTGGGGACGATGAGGAGGAGGCCGGGGAAGAGGGTGGGCCACCAGTCCCCCGCGAGCAGCGAGGAGCGCGCGTTCTGTACGAGGTTGCCGAGGCTGGCCTGGTGGCTGGGGAGTCCGAGGCCGAGGAAGGACAGCGCGGACTCGTGCCACATGGCGTGCGGGACCATCAGGACGGCGGCGAGGCCGGCCTGCGGCAGCACGGCGGGCAGCAGGTGGCGGACCGCGACCCGCCACCGCGAGGCGCCGCCGGAGACGGCGGCGTCGACGAAGGGGCGGGTGCGCAGGGAGAGGACCTCGGAGCGCACGATCCGGGCGGTGGAGAGCCAGTGGGTGACGGCGACGGAGACGATGACGGGCCAGACGCCGGGCCGGAAGAGGGCGACGACGAAGATGCCGAGCAGCAGGTGCGGTACGGAGGAGAAGGTGTCGACGAGCCGCATGAGGGTGCGGTCGGTCCAGCCGCCGAGCGCGCCGGCGGCGGCTCCGACGGCGGTACCCACGACGGTGGCGACGAGCGCGGCGACGAGTCCGACGAGGAGCGAGATCCGCAGGCCGTAGACGCAGCGGAGGAGGAGGTCGCGGCCGAGGTCGTCGGTGCCGAAGGGGTGTGTCCAGGAGGGTGGCAGGAGCTTGCGGGAGAGGTCGACGGCCTGTTCGTCGAGCTGGACGAGCGGGGGCACGAGCAGGACGGCGAGGAGGACGGCGCCGACGATCAGGGCGGAGCTCCAGAGCCGCAGGCGGTGGGTGCGCGGGTCAGCCATCGAATCCCACCCTCGGGTCGGCGAGTCCGTACAGCAGGTCCGAGAGGAGGTTGCCGAGGAGGACGGCGGCGGTGGCGAGGACGGTGAGCGCGGCGAGCAGCGGGAAGTCGACGGAGGTGGCGGCCTGGACGGTGGCGGCGGCGATACCGGGCCAGCTGAAGACGGTCTCCACGAGCAGCGCGCCGGTGATGAGTTCGGGGACGCGGGACCCGATGAGGGTGAGCATGGGCAGCATTCCGGAGCGGAGGGCGTGGCCGGTGAGGACAGTGCGTTCGCCGAGGCCGCGGGCGCGGGCGCCGCGCACGGGGTCCTCGTCGAGGGCGTCGCCGACGCCCTGGCGGACGTACAGGAAGAACCAGGGCAGCTGGGAGATGCCGAGGACGAGCGCCGGCAGCACGAGGTGGCGGGCGACCTGGTCGGCGGTCACGGTGTCGCTCGCGGTGTCGGTGAGTCCGCCGGCCGGCAGGACGCCGAGCTTCAGGGCGAAGAACCAGATGGCGAGGAGGCCGAGCCAGAACGCGGGGGCGGCTTCCAGGGTGTAGGCGGCGGAGCTGACGGCCCGGTCGACGAGACCGCCGCGGCGGCGTCCGGCGAGGACGCCGAGGAGCGTGCCGAGGGCGATGGCGACGAGAAAGGCGGTGACGGCGAGGAGCACGGACCAGCCGAGGCGTTCGCCGATGACGTCGGCGACCGGGCGGCGCATGACGGAGGAGTCGCCGAGGTCGCCGGTGAGGGCGGAGGTGAGCCACTCCCACCAGCGGGTGAGGAGGGGCCGGTCGACGCCGAGGTTGGCGCGGAGCTGGTCGAGGTTCTCCTGCGAGGCGGTGAGGCCCGCGGTGCCCGCGTAGGCCTTGACGGGGTCGAAGGGGGAGGCTTCGGCGACGGCGAACACCGCGAAGGTGACCGCGAGGAGGACGGGGACGGCGGCCAGGATCCGCCGTCCCGTCATCCGCGCCATGGCCCCCCAGGGGAGGCGGCGCTTCACTTCTGCTTCGCTCCGCTGTCCTTGGGCTTCCAGCTCTGGACGTTCCACCAGGGGCCGGAGGCGAGACCGTGGTCGTGCGGTTCGACCTGGGTGCTCAGCCCCTCCCAGTTGTCGGCGACGACGTAGAGGTGGTCGATGTGGGTGAGGAAGGTGTAGCCGGGGTTCTTCACCAGTTCCCGCTGGACGGTGTCGTACGCGGCGCGGCGCTCGGCGGGGTCGTTCGTGCGGCGGCCGTCCTCCAGGGCGCGGTCGACGGTCTTGTTGTCGTACCAGGCCATGTTGTTGAAGCCGTCGCCGGCGAGGCCGGACTGCAGGAGCAGGTACTGGTCGAAGTCGGGGTCGCCGGGCGAGCCGCCGCCGGCGAGGACGGCGTCGGTCTTCATCCGGGGCTCGATGACCTCCCAGGTGCCGGCCTGGGCGGTGATGTCGATGCCGGCCTTCTTGGCGTCGGAGACATAGGCGAGGGCGTGGTCCTGGCGGAGCTTGTCGCCGGAGAGGTACCAGAGCGGGAAGGCGGCGCGGACACCGTTCCTGACGCGGACGCCGTCGGGGCCGGGCTTCCAGCCGGCCTCGTCGAGGATCTTCTGGGCGCCCGCGAGGTCGTGGCGGCGCTCGGTGCCCTTGGTGAACCAGGGGCTGTCGGTGGGGACGGGCCCGTAGGCGGGCTTCCCGGCTCCTTCGAGGATCTTGTCGACCATGGTCTGCCGGTCGACGGCGATGTCGAGGGCGCGGCGGACGGCGGTGTCGCCGGTGACGGGGTGGTGGGTGGGGAGGGTGACGGTGCGGTAGTCGTAGGTCCTGGCCGTCCAGGTCTTCTTCGTCCTGTCGTCCTTGAAGCCGGCGGCGAGGTTCGGCGGCAGGATGGCACCGTCGAGATCGCCGGCGCGCAGCCGGGTGGCGCGGACGTCGTCGTCCTTGATGATCGCCATGGTGAACTTCTTCACCGCGGGTGCGCCGTTCCAGTAGGACGGGTTGGCCTTGAAGGAGAGCTTCTCGCCCTTGGACCAGCCGGTGAGGACGAACGGGCCGGTGCCTATCGGCTTGGTGGTGAACGCGCCGGTGTTGACGTCCTGCTTGGCGGCCACGTGTTCCGGGGCGATGGCCTGGACGGTGCGCTCGGCGAAGGGGGCGTACGGGTACTTGAGGCGGAAGACGACGGTGTCGTCGCCGACCGCCTCGACGCTCTTGAGGGCGTCGAGCTCGGTGCGGGAGGCGTTGTTCGTCTTCGGGTCGAGGATCGTCCGGTAGGTGAAGACGACGTCCTTCGAGGTGAAGGGGACACCGTCGCTGAAGGTGACCCCTTCGCGGAGGGTGTACGTGTAGGTGAGGCCGCCGTCGCTGACGTGGGGCAGTTCGGCGGCGAGGGCGGGCCGCAGCTTCATGTCGGCGTCGAAGGCGAGGAGCCCGTCGAAGATCTTGGAGTTGCCGTCCTTGCCGTAGCCGAGGAGGGGGCTGAGGGTCTCGGGCTCGTAGGCGATGCCGACGACCGCGGAATCCTTGGGTCCGCCGGAGCCCCCGGCGGCGGGGCCGGGGTTCGTGCAGGCCGCGGCGGTGAGGGCCACGGCCCCCGCGAGTGTCGCGGCGGCCGTGCCGCGGAGGAATCGGGCGGTCATCGTGTCCACACCTCTTCGAAGATCAACTGTTATTGCGAACAGCTCGCAATTAAACAGTATGTAAAGGGGTGTGGACACAGGGGCCCCTTACAGCGGCGGCTCCAGGCCCACCAGGGCGGCGATCGTGTCCTGGTGCCGGCCCGCCGATCCGAGGGCGATCTGGTCGGACTTGGCCCGCTTCAGCGCCAGGTGCGCGGGGTGTTCCCAGGTCATCCCGATCCCGCCGTGCAGCTGGACGCACTCCTCGGCGGCCCGGACGGCCGCCTTGGAGCAGTACGCCTGCGCGACGGCCACGAGCAGCGGGGCGTCCGCGCTGTCGGCGGCGAGCGCGTCGGCGGCGGCGCGGGCCGCCGCCCTGGCCCCGACGAGGTCCAGCCAGAGCTGGGCCATGCGGTGCTTGAGGGCCTGGAAGGAGCCGACCGGCCGATTGAACTGGTGGCGCTCGCGGGTGTGCCTGACGGTCTCCTCCAGGCACCACTCGGCGAGGCCGAGCTGCTCGGAGGCGAGGAGCCCGGCCCCCGCCAGGAGTCCGCGCCGGACCGCCGCGCGGGCCGCCTCCGGTCCCGCCAGCCGGGTGCCGCTGCCGTCCGGGGTGGTGACCCGGGCGAGCGGTCGGGTGAGGTCGAGCGGGGTCTGCGCCTCGACCGTCGCCTCTCCGGCCGGTACGGCGTACAGACCGTCGGCGCGCGGGACGAGGAACACGTCGGCCGCGCCCGCGTCGGCGACCCCGGCCGCCGAGGAGGAGGACGAGGGCTCCGCGTCGGGCGCGGTGGAGAACGGGACGGCGAGGACCGCGACCGTGCCCCCGCCCGCGAGGTCGGCGAGCAGCCCGGCCGCCGCGCCGCTCTCCCCCGCGAGGGCGAGCAGGGTCTCGGTGGCCACCACCGCACTGGCGAGGTACGGCAGCGGGGTCACCGCGCGGCCGAGCTCCTCCAGGACGACGGCGGCCTCACGGTGGCTCGCGCCCTGGCCACCGAGCTTCTCGGGTACGAGGAGGCCGGCGGCGCCGATGTCGGTGGCGAGGGACTTCCACAGACCGGGGACGTACGGGCTGTCCGTCTCGATCCGGCTCAGGAGGGTCTGGTGTCCCGCCCGGTCGGTGAGCAGGGCGCGGACGGCCGCCCGCAGGTCGTCCTCGGTCTCGGAGTAGAGCAGGTCGAGCTCGGTCGTCGGCTCCGCCGGTTCCGTCACGTCTGTCATCGGGCCAGGTCCTTCCAGGCGACGTCCTTGTCGTTGCGGGGCTCGGGCGGCAGGCCGAGGACCCGCTCGGCGACGATGTTGAGCAGCACCTCGCTGGTGCCGCCCTCGATCGAGTTGCCCTTGGACCGCAGATAGCGGTAGCCGGCGTCCCGGCCGGTGAAGTCCACGAGTTCGGGGCGGCGCATCTCCCACTCCCCGTACAACAGGCCCTCGTCACCGAGGAGTTCCACCTCAAGACCGCTGATGGCCTGGTTGAGGCGGGCGAAGGCCAGCTTCATGGCACTGCCCTCGGGTCCCGGGCGGCCCGCGACGAGCTGCTGTCGGAGCCGTTCCCCGGCGAGCCTGGCCACTTCGGCGTCGACCCAGTGGTCGAGGAGACGGCGGTGCAGGTCGTGGGTGCGCAGCTCGGGCCGCTCGCGCCAGGTCGTGGCGAGCTTCCCGATCATGCCGCCCTCGCGGGGGATGCGGGCTCCGCCGATCGAGACCCGCTCGTTCATGAGGGTGGTCTGGGCGACCCGCCAGCCGTCGCCGACCTCGCCGAGGCGGTGGGCGTCGGGGATGCGGACGCCCGTGAGGAAGACCTCGTTGAACTCGGCCTCGCCGGTGATCTGGCGCAGCGGCCTGACCTCCACGCCGGGGTCGGTCATGTCACAGACGAAGTAGGTGATGCCCCGGTGCTTGGGGGCGTCCGGGTCGGTGCGGGCGATGAGGATGGCCCAGCGGGCGGTGTGGGCGCTGGAGGTCCACACCTTCTGCCCGTCCACGATCCAGTCCCCCGCGTCGTCCCTGACGGCCCGGGTGGCGAGCGCGGCGAGGTCGGAGCCGGCGCCGGGCTCGCTGAAGAGCTGGCACCAGACCTCCTCACCGACCCAGAGCGGCCGGAGGAAGCGCTGCCTGACCTCCTCGGAGCCGTGGGCGAGGACGGTGGGGGCGGCCATGCCGAGGCCGATGCCGATCTTGCGCGGGTCGTTGTCGGGGGCGCCCGCGGCGGCGAGTTCGGCGTCGACGACCGCCTGGAGCGCGCGCGGGGCGTCGAGTCCGCCGAGACCGGCCGGGTAGTGCACCCAGGCGAGTCCGGCGTCGAAGCGGGCGCGCAGGAAGTCGGTGCGGTCGGTGGTGGCGGGCGGGTGCTCTTCCAGCAACTTCCTGGTGAGCGCACGGAGTTCCTCGGCGTCGGTCATGCGCGGACCCCTTCCGGGAGGACGACGAGCCGGCCGGTGGTGGTGCCGTCTGCGACCCGCTGGACGGCGTCCGCGGCCTCGGCGAAGGGAACGCGTTCGCCGATGAGCGGCTTGATGAGGCCCTTCGCCGCGTAGGCCGTGAGGGCCTCGTGGCAGCGCCCGACGGAGGCCGGGTCCTTCACCGCGTACAGGCCCCAGTGGAGGCCGAGGACGGAGTAGTTCTTCACCAGGGCGTGGTTGAGGGCGGGGGCGGGGACGGTGCCGCTCGCGAAGCCGACGATCACGATCCGCCCCTCGAAGGCGACGCACTTCGCGGACTGCTGGTAGGCGTCCCCGCCGACCGGGTCGTAGATCACGTCCGCGCCGCGGCCGCCCGTCGCGGCCTTGACGGCGGCGACGACGTCCTCGGAGCGCCGGTCGATCACCACGTCACAGCCGAGCGCGCAGGCGACGGCGGCCTTCTCCGGTCCGCCGACGACCCCGATGACGGTGGCGCCGGCCGCCTTGCCGAGCTGGACGGCCGCGCTGCCGACGCCGCCGGCCGCCGCGTGGACGAGCAGGGTCTCGCCCTCCTGGAGGGCGGCGCGGCGGTGCAGGCCGAACCAGCCGGTCTGGTAACCGATGTGCAGGGCGGCGGCCTCCGCGTCGTCGAGCGACTCGGGGGCGGGGAGCAGCCCGGCGGCGTCGGCGAGCACGTACTCCGCGAAGCCGCCGTGCGGGAGGGCCGCGGTGGTGATGACCCTGCGGCCGTCCCCGGTCTCGGCGCAGACCTCCACGCCGGGGGTGAAGGGCAGCGGCGGGCGCACCTGGTAGTGGCCGCGGCAGAGCAGCGCGTCGGGGAAGTTGACGTTCGCGGCGCGGACCTTGAGCAGGACCTGGCCGTCGCCGGGCGTGGGCGGTGTCACCTCCTCGCGGCGCATCACCGCGCCCGGTTCCCCGTTCTCGTACACACGCCATGCCTGCATCCGGAAGCCTCCTCCGTACCGAGCGGTCGGTTGCATACTAAGCGGTCGCTTGCTCTGTTGGGAACGGCTCGGCGCGACGGGAATACCGGCTACCGCTCCGGCTTCTTCGGGCGGGCCCTGACGTGCATCCGCTCGCCCTGCGGGCCGAAGAGGCTCAGGAACTCCACCGGGCCGTCGTCCGTCGGCCCGAACCAGTGCGGGACGCGGGTGTCGAACTCGGCCGCCTCCCCGGCCGTGAGGATCACGTCGTGCTCGCCGAGGACGAGCCGGAGTCTCCCCGAGAGGACGTACAGCCACTCGTAGCCCTCGTGGACGCGCGGCTCGGGACGCTCCGCCGGCTTCTCCTGGATCACCTTGTACGCCTGGAGGCCGCCGGGCTGCCGGGTCAGCGGGAACATCGTGCGGCCGTGGCGCACGATCGGCTTCGCCCGGACCCGGGGGTCGCCCGTCGGCGGTGCGCCGACCAGCTCGTCGAGCGGGACCTGGTGGGCGCGGGCGAGCGGCAGGAGCAGTTCGAGGCTGGGCTTGCGCTGCCCCGACTCCAGGCGGGAGAGCGTGCTCACGGAGATGCCGGTGGCGGCGGAGAGCTCGGCCAGGGTCACCCCGCGGTCGCGGCGCACCCTGCGGAGCCGGGGGCCGACCTCGTGGAGGACGGCGTCGATGCGATCGTCTTCGGTCATGCGTCCAGTGTTGCAGAAACGGCAAGACTGTTTGCCGGATCACTGGATCCGGGCGACGCTCGGCCCATGAACGCACAGAGGAACAACGACACGTACGCGTACGAGGCAGTGGTGGTCGGCGGGGGCGCGGCCGGGCTCAGCGCCGCCCTGGTCCTGGGCCGGTCACTGCGCCGCACCCTGGTCGTCGACGCCGGCGAGCCGCGCAACGCCCCCGCCGCGCACATGCAGGGCGTCCTGAGCAGGGACGGCATGAGCCCGGCGGAATACCTGGCGGCCGGGCGGGCCGAGATCGCCCGGTACGGAGTCCACACGCGGGCCGGTGAGGTGACGGGCGCGGCCCCCGACGGCCGGGGCGGTTTCACCCTCGCCCTGGCGGACGGGGACACCGTCGGCGCGCGGCGGCTCGTCGTCACCACCGGGCTCGTCGACGAACTCCCCGCGATCGGCGGGCTCGCCGAGCGCTGGGGACGGGACGTGCTGCACTGCCCGTACTGCCACGGCTGGGAGGTCCGCGACGAGGCGTTCGGGGTGATCGCCCATCCGGCGATGCCCGCGCACCAGGCGCTCATGGTCGCCCACTGGTCCAAGGACGTGACCCTGTTCCTCCACACCGCCGGCGAGTTGTCGGAGCACGACGCGGCCCTCCTCGACGCGGCGGGCGTCCGTGTCGAGAGGGGCGAGGTGGCGGGGCTTCTCGTGGAGGACGACCGGCTGACGGGGGTGCGGCTCGCCGACGGCCGGACCGTGGCCCGCTCGATCCTCTTCGCCGGGGCCTCGCGGCTCGTGGCCCGCGACGGGGTGCTGCGGCAGCTCGGCGCGGAGCTCCGTCCCACCCCCTTCGGCGAGTTCGTGGTGGTGGACGAGACGGGCCGGACGAGCGTGCCCGGGGTGTGGGCGGCCGGGAACGTGACCGGGCCGCAGGAACAGGTGGTCAACGCGGTGAGCCGGGGCTACCGGGCCGGTGTCGCGATCAACGGCGAGCTGGTGTTCGCGGACCTGGAGGCGAAGGCGGCCGGTCGGCCGGTCGGATGAACCCCGGCGGATGGGGCTGCGCCGCGGGAAGCCAGGGACGAGCATCGGTCATGGTGGCCTGATGCCGTGGGGTCCGGCGGCTCCGGAGGCCGACGGAACCGGACGGCGGCCCACATCGACGGACGACGGAAGGACAGGACACCTCTCATGCTCGGTACGCAGTTCACCAAGGGTTCTCCCAACTGGCTCGACCTCGGCAGTCCCGACACCGAGGCGGCGGCCGCGTTCTACGGCGCCGTGTTCGGCTGGGAGTTCCGCTCGGCGGGACCCGGCGCCGGGGGCTACGGCTTCTTCCAGCAGGACGGGCGCACGGTCGCCGCGCTGGGCCCGCTCACCGAGGAGGGCGCGCGCAGCGCCTGGACGGTGTACTTCCGGACACCGGACGCGGACGCCACCGTCAAGGCCGCGGAGGCCGCGGGCGGCACCGTGCGCCTCCCGGCCTTCGACGTCATGGACGCGGGCCGGATGGCCGCCCTCACCGACCCGGGCGGCGCCCAGTTCTCGGTCTGGCAGCCGGGCACCATCGAGGGCCTGCAGCGGACCTCGTCCACCAACACCCTCGTCTGGGCCGAGTTGCACGTCGCCGACCCGGAGGCCGTCCTCGGGTTCTACCGGGCCCTGTTCGACTGGCGGTGGGCGGAGATGGAGGCTCCGGGCATGACGTACCGGGTGGTCTCCACCGCGGAGGGCGACCAGGAGGACGCCTCCTTCGGCGGCGCCGCGGAACTCCAGGACGCGAGCGAGACCCCGCGCTGGATCCCGTACTTCGAGGTCGAGGACCCCGACGCGATCACCATGTCCACCCAGGGCAACGGCGGCTCGGTCCTGATGCCCCCGGCCGACATCCCGGACGTCGGCCGCATCGCCTGGCTCACCGACCCCTTCGGCGCCACCTTCGCGGTGCTGAAGCCCGCGCCGATGGGCTGACCGGCCCGGCGCGAAGCCCGCGTCGCCGGGGTGACGGCCAGGCCCGCGTCGCCGGGGTGACGACCGGGCGCGCGGCGGGGGGGGGTGACGGCCGGGCGCGCGGCGGCGGGGCGTACGCCGTCAGCGGGCGAAGAGTTCGAACGTCACCGCCGGGCGGTCGCCGAAGCGCGCGGAGGCGCGGTCCGTCGTCGTCGTGAGGAAGTCGCGGACGTACGACTCCGGGTCCTCGTCCGTCAGGGCCTCGATGTAGGCGCGGTGGCAGAGGAGCGAGCGGATCGCGCGGTCCAGGCCCGGGGTCGCGTCGATCGCGTGGGTGGGAGTGCTGGAGGCCGCCACCGCGACCCAGCGGACGCCGTTCCAGGGCTCCAGGCCCTGGTCGGCGAGCTCGGGGAAGATCCAGCGGTTCCCCGCGTCGGCCGCCGCGTCGAGCGTGGCGCGGCCGACGGCCAGGTGGTCGGGGGTGTTCCAGGGGGCGCCGGGGCCGCCGCCCCAGGTGTCGCGGTGGTTGAGGGTGACGACGAGTTCCGGGCGGTGGCGGCGGATCGCGGCCGCGATGTCACGCCGGAGCCTGAGCCCGTACTCGACCACGCCGTCGCGGTGGTCGAGGAACTCGACCGTCTCCACACCGACGACGGCGGCGCTGTCCCGCTGTTCCCGCTCGCGCAGCGGACCGCAGACGTCCGGGGCCAGGGTGTCGATACCGGCTTCGCCCCGGGTGGCGAGGACGTAGACGACCTCCTTCCCGGCGTCCGTCCAGGCGGCGACGGCGGCCGCGCAGCCGTATTCCAGGTCGTCGGGGTGGGCGACGACGGCGAGCGCGCGCTGCCAGTCGTCCGGCATCTCCGCGAGGTCCGTGACATCGGTTCCGTTCATGATCGCAGGATACGGGCCGGCGCCCGGGCCGCCGGGCGGAACGCTCCGGAAAGGATCACACGACCCAGCGCTGCCGGGGGCTCAACTGAGGGGCGGAACACAGCCGTTCGCACTGAGGACGGCTCACCCCCGGGCCTTGCGCGTGCCCCCGGTGACGCCTCCACCGCCGCACGAGGCCCGGACGACGAGCCGGGGGCGCAGCTGCACCTGGTGCAGGGGGGCGGCCTCGCCCTCGGCGAGGCGACGGAGCAGGATCTGCGCGGCGAGCCTGCCCAGCTGGTACTTGGGCGGCGAGACGGCCGTCAGCGGGGTCTCCGCGACGTCGGCGAACTCGTTGTCGTAGCTGATCAGGGCGAGGTCGTCCGGGACCCGGAGCCCGGCGCGGCGGGCCGCTCCGAGAATCAGCGCGGCCTCACGGTCGCCGAAGCAGAGCGCGGCGGTGACTCCGGCGTCCCGCAGTGCGGCGAGGGCCCGGTCGGCGCGGGCCGGGTCCCAGCATGCCATCACGTCCCGCTCGTACGCCGGGGCGGCGGGCAGCCCGAGGTCGGTGAGTGCGCGGGCGAAGCCGGACTCGATGGGCGCGGTGGTGGGCGCGTCGGTGCGGGCGACGAGCCCGAGGCGTTCGTGGCCGAGGGCGCGCAGATGGCGTACGGCGTCGTAGGCGCCGCCCTCGTGGTCGGTGCAGACGTGCTCGGTGGGGTCGCCGGGGCCGTGGGCGGTGAGCCGGCGCTCGACGAGGACGGCGGGGACGGGCAGGGCGAGGAGTTCCTCGGCCCGCCGCCCCGGGTCGGTGGCGGTGTGCAGGCTGGGGACGAGGAGGAGGCCGTGGACGCCGGCCGAGAGGAGGCGTGCGACGGCGGCGTCCTCCTCGGCGGGATCGTAGTGGGAGCAGGCGAGGACGAGCCGGGCGCCGGCCGTCGCGAGTTCCTTCTCGATGCCCTGGAGGACGCGCGGATAGTAGAACGTGGTGTCGGGGACGAGGACGCCGACGATCCGCTGTCCGCCGGCGTCGCGTTCGGGCCGGTAAGCGGCGAAGGTGCCCGCGCCCTGGCGGCGTTCGACGAGTCCGAGGGCGACGAGGTCCTCGTAGGCGCGGCGGACGGTCGTCACCGACAGGCCCGTCTCGGTGGCGAGGGCGCGTTCCGTGGGCAGTTTGCTGCCGGGTGGCCAGGTGCCGTCGAGAATGCCGCGCCGCAGCTCGGCCATAAGGGCCCGGAACTTCAGCTCACGGCCGGACGCCGGAGTCTCGCGTCCCTTCATCCGGGCCCCCTCGTCCGCTCCTCCCTGGCGCGCCGCATCCTATGCGGGAGCGGTCACGGGCCGCCCCGGGGCAGTCAGATCTCGTCCCGGGGCGGTCAGATCTCGTCCCGGCTGAGGGCAAGCAGCCGGTCGAGGACCCGCGGCCCGCCCGCCCGTACCCCGTCGTGCTCGAACTCGTCGGTCACCCAGGTCCGCAGCCCTCGGACGGTGCGCGCGGTGTCCAGGGAGTGGGCGGTGTCCACGTACATGTCGTCGTGGTAGACGGCCGCGGCGACCGGGACCCGGTTGGCGGCCAGGCGCTCGGGGTCGTAGAGCGGGGTCCAGTCGGTGCGGGCGGCGAGCAGTTCCGCGGTCTCGCGGAGCGGGCGGAGGGCGGGGTCGGTGGTGAAGTGCCAGGGGTGGACGGTCTCGCCGGTGAAGAGGAACGGGCGGCCTTCGGCGAGGGCGGCGCGGGCGTCGAACTCGGGGTACTCCTCGCGGACGCGTTCGGCGGCCCAGTCGGTGGGCCCCTGGCCCTGGGCGTAGATGGCCTCGTGGAGCACGGCGTACAGCGGGTGTCCGGCGTACGACACGTGGCCCTGGACCTGTTCGAGGAAGGCGTCGGCGAGCGCGGGTCCGCCGGGGGTGGGGACGAAGGCGCCCTCCAGGAGGAGGTGGAGCTGGTGGGTGCCCTCGCCGGAGCCGAGGAGGATGCCGAGGGACTGGAAGGCCTCGGGGGTGAGCAGGCCGCCGCCGGGGAGGGTGACCTCGTGGTCGACGAGGTGGGCGGCGATGGCGCGGGCCCGTTCGGCGTCCTGCGGGTAGCGGGCGAAGTGGGCTTCGTTCTTGCGCCGGATACGGGGGTAGGCGGCGCGGTAGACCTCGTCGGCGGTGGCGTGGAGGGACGGCAGACCGCCGGTGACGAGGACCCGTTCCAGACCTTCGGGGGCGGTGGAGAGGTAGTGGGTGGCGCAGAACCCGCCGAAGCTCTGGCCGAGGACGGTCCAGGGGGCGCCGCCGGTGAGCCGGCGGCGGATCAGCTCGCAGTCCGCGACGATGGAGTCGGCGCGGAAGTGGGCGAGGTAGTCGGCCTGCTCGGCCGGGGTGCCGCGGAGCGGCAGGGTCTGGCGGTTGGCGGGGGTGGAGCGGCCGGTGCCCCGCTGGTCGAGCAGGAGGACGCGGAACTCCTTGACGGCCCGGCCGAGCCAGGCCTGCGGGCCGACGAAGCGGCGGGCGCCGAAGCCGGGCCCGCCTTCCAGGTAGACCAGCCAGGGGAGCCGTTCCCGGTCCGCTCCGGCCTTCCCGCTCGCGACGACCTCGCGGCCGAAGACCTCGATCCGCTCGCCGTCGGGGCGGGCGTGGTCGAGGGGGACGGGGAAGCGGTGGTCGGTGAGGACGAGTCCCGGCTGCCGGTAGGTGGTCACGCTGTTCCTGCTCCTGTTCGGTACGCCCCCGCGAGGACAGTGGATCACATGGCGGGGGCGTACCGGAGGCGGCGGTCCCCAAGGGACCCGGAGTGTCAGCGGGCCGGGGACGTCAGGAGATCGGGGGCCTCAGGAGGTCGGGAAATCGTCGGCCGTCCTGATGCGGTCACGGATCCAGACGCCGGCGGGCTTCAGGGAGGTCGTGCCCGCCCAGGGGCCGCCGGCGCCGCAGGTGCCCGTCCTGAAGACGGCGCCGCTGCGGTGGTCGTCGGAGTAGTTCCAGTTGACCCAGCTGATCTTCTTGGCGGCCATGAGGTCGAGGTACTTCTGTGTCATGGCGAAGTCGTTCGTGCCCTCTCCGGCGTAGTTCTGGGTGCCGAACTCGGTGACGAAGACGGGCAGTCTGTCGGCGGCGCGGGAGAGGGTCCTCAGGTACTCGTCCCGGTGCGAGTACGCGTAGAAGTGGAAGGTGTACATGATGTTGCGGGCGTTCACGGGGTTGGACACGACCTCGGACTCGTTCGCGCCCTCGGAGACGCCGAACGAGGACCACGCGCGCGTGCCGACGAGGACCGGGGTCTCGGCGTCCTTGGCGCGGATGACCGGGATGAGCTGCTCGGCGTAGCTCTTGATCCGGGACCAGGAGACACCGCTGGGCTCGTTGGCGATCTCGTAGAGCAGGTTGGTCTTGGCGCCGTGGCGCTGCGCGATCTCGGTGAAGAAGGTCTTGGCGCGGGCGAGGTTGTGGTGAGGGTCGCCGGGGTCGAGCATGTGCCAGTCGACGATCACGTACATCCCGCGTGCGGTGGCCTGCTCGATGAGGGAGTGGGCGAGGTCGGTGTACTTCCGGGGGTCGGTCTCGTAACCCCCCTCCTGGACATACGTGGAGACGCGCAGGACGTCGGCGTTCCAGTCCTTGGCGAGGGCGTCGAGCGAGCCGGAGGTCAGGCACTTGCCGTACCACTGGATGCCGTGGCTGGACATACCGCGCAGCTGGATCGGCTTCCCGTGGCGGTTGCACAGCTTGGTGCCGCAGACGGTGAGCTGCCCGTTGACCGCGGCGGGGGTGGCGACGGCCTTGACGGTGCCGGCGACGGGGCCGGCGCTGGCGGTGGGCGGTGCCGCGGCGAGGCCGAGGAGGAGGGCGCCGAGGGCGGTTCCCGCCATCCCGAGACGGCGGAGGCGGGTGGGGGGTTGGACGAATCGTGCGGATCGTGCCGAAGTCATGGGGGTCTCCACGGTACGACGAACGAGGGCTGCGGAAGTCCCGCAGGAATGGAAGGAAACTTTCCTAACGGATGAATAGCAGGGACGGGAAGCAGCTCGCAAGGGTCATGACAGGAGACGCTGTTCAGCGGGCTGACGCGTCCTGGGGTCGTACGAGGCCTCTGTCCGCGAGGTAGTTCCGTGCGACGTCCTCCGGGAGCCGCCGCCAGCTGTCCACCTGTTCGTTCAGATGGGCCAGATCGGCCGTGGTCAGGACCGTGTTGAGGCGGGCGAGCGCCCCGGTGACGCCCGCGCTCCCGGCGCGGGCACGGTTCACGACGGGGACGACGTGGTCGGCGTTCTGCAGCCGCCTGTCGTCGGCGAGCAGGACGAGCCCGAACTCGTCGAGCGTGGCGTCGGTGGTCGTGGTGAGCACCAGCTGGTCCTCGCCGTTCTGGACGGCCTGCTTGGCCGGGGTGGTGCCGACGCCCTTGGGGTCGACGGCCGTCACGTCGATGCCGTAGACCTTCCGCAGACCGGGCGCGCAGTACGGCCTCCGGACGCATTCGTCACCGGCCGCGAGCCGTACGGGGAGGCCGGTCGCGCCGAGGTCGCTGAGGGTCTTCAGACGGTGCTCGGCGGCGAAGGCCGCGGTCACGGCGAAGGCGTTCTGGTCGACGGCCCGGCCCGCGTCGAGGACGGTCAGGCCGCGCGGACCCGCGAGCGCGCGGAGCGCGGTCATGGTCGCCGCCAGGTCGGGCGAGCCGACGGTCGGCGCGTCCGCCCCGTTGACCTTGGCGTTCAGCCAGTCGGCGAAGGTCGCCGCGTACTCCGGCACGACGTCGATCTGGCCGCGCTCCAGGGCGGGTTCGTACAGTTCGCGGTTGGTGACGCTGAGGATCTTCGTCCGGTATCCGGCCTCTTCGAGCAGCAGGGCGTACATCTGGGCGAGGAGGTCGCTCTCGGTGAACCCGGCCGAGCCGACGGTCAGCCGGCGGCTGTCGCCCGGCGCGGCCGTGACCGCGCCCCGGTCCTCCAGGGACGGGCCCGTGGCACAGCCTGCGGCTCCGAGGAGCAGACAGAGGGCCACCAGGGGGACGCGCGGCGGTCTCACACGCTGCTCCGCCGCGCCCCGGCGGGCGTGAGGCGCTGGACGCCCTCGAAGACTCCCTCCACGAGGAGCGCGAGCACCGCGACGAGACAGGCACCGGCGACGACCTGCGGGGTGGAGGCCAGGTTGAACCCGGCGGTGATGATCCGGCCGAGCCCTCCCCCGCCCGCGAGGGCGGCCACGGTCGCGGTGGCGACGAGCTGGACGGCGGCGATCCGTACGCCGGTGAGGACCAGCGGCAGCGCGAGCGGCAGTTCGACGCGGGTCAGGGTCTGACCGCCCGTCATGCCCATGCCCCGGGCGGCCCGTACGACGTCGGCGTCCACGCCCCGCATGCCCACGTACGCGTTCGTCAGCAGCGGAGGCACGGCGAACAGCACCAGGGCGATGATCGTCGGCCACTGGCCGTACGTGCCGATCGGGCTCAGCAGGAGCAGGACCAGGACCGCGAAGGTGGGGACGGCCCGGCCCGCGTTGGCGAGGTTCACGGCGAGCGCGCCGCCCCTGCCGAGGTGGCCGAGGACGAGGGCGACCGGCAGGGCGATCGCGCAGCTGATGACGAGGCAGACGACCGTGAGGAACAGGTGCTCGCCGAGCCGGTGCCAGACGCCGTTCTCGCCGGACCAGTGCGCGGAGGTCGTCAGCCAGGACCACGCGTCGGCGACGGTGGTCACGCGGCCCGGCCCCGGGTCCAGGGGGTGAGCAGGCGCTGGACGCCGAGGAGGAGCAGGTCGGCGGCGACGGCGATGAGGACGCAGAGCACGGAGGCGGTGAGGACCTGGGCCTTGAAGTAGGTGTTCATCCCGGCGTAGATGAGGTTCCCCAGGCCGCCGTGGCCGACGATCGCGCCGATGGTGACCAGGGAGACGGCGGAGACCGTGGCGATCCTCAGCCCGGCCATGGCTGCGGGCAGCGCGAGCGGCAGTTCGACGGCGAGAAGGAGGCGGACCGGCCCGTATCCGAGGCCGCGCGCCGCCTGCCGGGTCTCCTCGGGGACGGCCCGGAGCCCGGCGAGGATGTTCCGCACGAGGAGGGTCAGGGAGTACAGGACGAGACCGGCGACGACCAGGGCGGCGGACAGTCCGTACACGGGGAGGAGCAGCGAGAACATCGCCAGGGCCGGAATCGTGTACAGGAGCGTGGTGATCCCGAGGACCGGACCCGCCGCCCAGCGCCAGCGGCGGGCGGCGACGGCGAGCGGCAGGGCGATCAGCAGGCCGAGGACCACGGAGACGCCGGTCAGTTGGAGGTGCTGCGCGACGGCGTCGCCGAGGATCTCGCGCCGCGAGGAGAGATAGGCGCCGCAGATCCACTCGTTGCGGGCGAGGCAGTCGTCGGGCGGCGCGATCACCCTCCCATTCGAGGGGGTACGGGGCCGCGGCGCACCCGGACCGGTCCGTTCGGGTCGGTCGGGCCCGCCCAGGAGCGGCCAGCCTGGTCAGGCCGGGCTTGGAGCGGCCCGCTCGGGTCGGTCGGACCTGGTCCCGGGCGCCGGCCGCGCGGTCGGCCCTGATCCTGGACCTGCCGCCAGGTCGGCTCTGCCCCCGGCCCCGGTCCGCTCAGTCGGCCCTGGCCCCGGACCGGTCCACTCGGTCAGCCCTGGCCCCGGACCGGTCCACTCGGTCAGCCCTGCTCCTGGAGTACCGAGAGGACGTTGCCCGCCGGGTCCGTGAACCAGGCGATGGCCGGTCCGCCCTCGGCCCGCGTGATGCCCTTCTCGTCGGCCTCGAACTCGGGGTAACGCTCCAGGGTCACACCGCGTCCGGTCAGCTCGTCGACGGCCCCGTCGATGTCGTCGACCTCGAAGTTGAGGATCGTGAAGGTGGCGGGGGTGTGGTTCTCCTTGGGGTACACGAAGATCCGGGCCCCGCCGGCCAGGGTGAGGAGGAGCATCCGCATGTCCCCCTCCCCCTCCTCTTCCACCCGCAGGCCGAGGGTCTCTCCGTAGAAGCGCCGGGCGGCGTCGAGGTCGTCGACCGAGAAGCCGCTGAATGCCGAGGTTTCGCCGAACATGACGTGCTCCCTTCCGGGGGCCTGCTCCCAGGCACCCCTTCCAGGATCCGCCGACCGTCCGGAATCCGCCGCCCGTCCCGCTCCCGTCCCGGACCGCTCAGGGGGCGAGCGGCAGCTGTCGCTTGTGCTCGGTGAGCTCGTAGCGGCGCACGATCGAGGCGAAGGCGGCCTCTCCGACCGGCTTGCCCTCCAGGAAGTCGTCGATGTCGTCGTACGTGACGCCGAGCGCGTCCTCGTCGGGCTTGCCCGGGTCCAGGGTCTCCAGGTCGGCCGTGGGGACCTTCCACACCAGGTCGCCCGGGGCGCCGAGCTCGGCGGCGACCGCGCGGACACGCCGCTTGGTGAGGCCGGTGAGCGGGACGACGTCGGCGGCACCGTCGCCGAACTTGGTGAAGAAGCCGGAGACGGCCTCGGCGGCGTGGTCGGTACCGACCACGAGACCGTCGTGCGCGCCGGCGACCGCGTACTGCGCGATCATGCGCTGGCGCGCCTTGATGTTGCCCTGCACGAAGTCCTGGTGGTGGGCGTCGCGGAAGGTGACCCCGCCGGCGACACAGGCCGCGAGGGCCGCGTCGCTCGCCGCCTTGACGTCGACGGTGAGGACCCGGTCGGCGCGGATGAAGCCGAGGGCGGTCTGCGCGTCCTGCTCGTCGGCCTGGACGCCGTACGGCAGGCGCATCGCGTAGAAGGTGGCGTCGTGGCCGGCGGCGCGGGCCCGCTCCACGGCGAGCTGGCAGAGCCGGCCGGCGGTCGTGGAGTCGACGCCGCCGCTGATGCCGAGCACGAGGGAACGCAGACCGGTGGAGGTGAGCCGCTCGGTGAGGAAGGCCACCCGGCGCTCGATCTCCGTCCGCGGATCGAAGGTCTCGGAGACCTGGAGATCCCGGGCGATCTGCTGCTGGAGGGCGGTGGACGCCGGGTCGGTCACGGAGGTCTCCTCGTCGGGTTCGGTCGGCGGCGGACACGCGGCGGGTACCGAGGGGTACCGGGGCAGCCCGCCGACAGGGGTACGAGGGTCGACTTTACGCACCGGTGCCCCCGGCCGTCGCCCTGCCCCCGTACGTCCCCGGCCTCAGGCAGCGGTCGCGTCCTAGGGGGTGTCCGGAAAGTCATGGGAGCCAGAGTCGGAGGCAGGCGAGGGTGACCATGGCTTGGTAATGGGTGGCTCGTTTGTCGTAGCGGGT